>NZ_LGDW01000281.1 GCF_001280005.1 Streptomyces sp. NRRL WC-3618
CTGGATCGGCACCATGTGGAAGGGGTCCTTGTCGTTCGAGACCCCGATGCTGTGGGCCACCGGCTTCCTGGTCACCTTCACCTTCGGTGGGCTGACCGGTGTCATCCTGGCGTCGCCGCCGCTGGACTTCCATGTCTCGGACTCCTACTTCGTGGTGGCGCACTTCCACTACGTGGTGTTCGGCACGGTCGTGTTCGCGATGTTCTCCGGTTTCCACTTCTGGTGGCCGAAGATGACCGGCAAGATGCTCGACGAGCGCCTCGGCAAGATCACGTTCTGGACGCTGTTCATCGGCTTCCACGGCACGTTCCTCGTCCAGCACTGGCTGGGCGCCGAGGGCATGCCGCGCCGGTACGCCGACTACCTCGCGGCGGACGGCTTCACCGCGCTGAACACGATCTCGACGATCAGCTCGTTCCTGCTGGGCCTGTCCGTGCTCCCGTTCCTCTACAACGTGTGGAAGACCGCGAAGTACGGCAAGAAGGACCCGTGGGGCTACGGCCGCTCGCTCGAGTGGGCCACGTCCTGCCCGCCCCCGCGCCACAACTTCCTCACCCTGCCGCGGATCCGCAGCGAATCCCCGGCTTTCGACCTGCACCACCCTGAGATCGCAGCGCTGGACCAGCTGGAGAACGCCGGGCACGGCGAGAAGGCTCTCGCCGGCGGCAAGGAGGCGGGCAAGTGAAGGTCCAGGGCAAGATGTTCATCTGGCTCGCCGTCTTCGTCCTCGCCATGGCGATCGTCTACGGCGTGTGGTCGAAGGAGCCGGCGGGTACCACGGCGCTCTTCCTCGCTTTCGGCCTGTGCATCATGGTCGGCTACTACCTGGCCTTCACGGCCCGGCGGGTCGACGTGGGAGCCCAGGACAACAAGGAGGCGGACGTCGCGGACGACGCCGGCGAGGTCGGGTTCTTCAGCCCGCACAGCTGGCAGCCGCTCTCGCTGGGCATCGGTGGCGCGCTCCTGTTCCTGAGCGTCGCGATCGGCTGGTGGCTGGCGTACTTCGCGGCCCCGATCCTGCTCATCGGTCTGTGGGGCTGGGTCTTCGAGTACTACCGCGGTGAGAACCGCACGCAGTAACACGCGCCCAGTAACACGCACGGTGCTCAGGGGAGCCCGGACACTCCGTCAGGAGGGTCCGGGCTCCCTCTTTTGCCACACCCTCGTTCCCCCGCACGGATCACCCGCCGTGCCGAGCCCGACGCACGTTCTTAGCGTGAGGGCATGAGGCACTCACCGCGTAACCGTACGGTCGCCTGCTGCACCCTCCTGGTGGCCGCCCTGGGCACGTCCGCCACCGGCTGCGGGTCGGACGGCCATCCCCTCTCGGCGAAGCCGTACGACGCGGCTGAGCGGATCTCCTTCGGCGGCTCCATCGGCGACGGCAAGAAGGCCGACCCCGACAAGCCCCTGGAGGTCACCTCCGACGACTCCGACGACCGCATCACGGACGTCACCGCCGTCGACGCCGCCGGACGCTTCGTGGCGGGCGAACTCTCCGCCGACGGCAGCCGCTGGCACAGCACCTCCCCCCTGGCCGCAGGCGCCCGCTACACGGTCCGGGTGAGCACGGAGGACGAGGACGGCGCCCCCGGCCGCGGGACGCGCACCTTCGAGACCAGCAGGCCCACCGCCAAGAAGCGGCTGAATGTCACCTTCGGCCCGAAGACGGGCACGTACGGGGTGGGTCAGCCGGTGACGGCCGAACTCAGCGAACCCGTACGGGGAAAGGCACAGCGCGCGATAGTCGAGCGCGCCCTCAAGGTGGACTCGAACCCCACCTCGGAGGGCGCGTGGCACTGGGTGGACGACAAGGAACTCCACTACCGCCCCAAGGAGTACTGGCCCACCAAGGCCACCGTCCAGGTCCGCAGCAACCTGCCCGGCATCAAGATCGGCGACCGTCTCTGGGGTGGCACGGCCAAGCCGCTGAAGTTCACCATCGGCGACCGGGTCATCGCCGTCACCGACGCGTCGTCCCACGAGATGACCGTCTACAAGAACGACAAGGTGATCAACACCATCCCGGTCACCACGGGCAAGCCCGGCTTCGAGACCCGCAACGGGGTCAAGGTCGTCCTCGGCAAGGAGTACTTCGTCAGGATGCGCGGCACCAGCATCGGCATAGCCGAGGGCAGCGCCGACTCGTACGACCTGCCCGTCTACTACGCCACCCGGGTGACCTGGAGCGGCGAGTACGTCCACGCCGCCCCCTGGTCCGTGGGCTCCCAGGGCTCCGCCAACGTCAGCCACGGCTGCACCGGCATGAGCACCAGCAACGCCGAGTGGTTCTTCGACCACGTCCGCGAGGGCGACGTCGTCAAGGTCGTCAACTCCGATGGCCACACCATGGAAACCTTCGGCAACGGCTTCGGCGACTGGAACCTGGACTGGCAGAAGTGGCAGGGCGGCAGTGCCCTCATGGCCACTTCCCCAGAGGGATCAAATCCGGCCAAGCAGGTAAGACTGACCCCGCAGAGTATCTGACAAGGGATACGGATCCCCCCTAAGGGGCGCGGGGCTGTGACATTTGCGGCTCCGCCGCGGGGCGCGACAAGCCACGAAGCACCCGCGCCCGCCGAACAACCGCGCCCCCGACCCGCTAGGCGCTGAGTGCCCGCTTCGACCGCAACAAAGAAGCCAGCGCCGAAGCGAACTCCACCGGATCCACCGGCAAGGTGACCGCCGAGTCGGCCCGACTCCACGTCGCCAGCCACGCATCCTGCGGCCGCCCGATCAGCAACAGCACCGGCGGACACCGGAAGATCTCGTCCTTGATCTGCCGGCACATCCCCATGCCGCCCATGGGCACGGCCTCGCCGTCCAGCACACAGACGTCGATCCCGCCCTTGTCGAGTTCCTTCAGCACGGCCGCAGGCGTCGCGCACTCGAGGAACTCGACGGCGGGAACGTCGGGAGCTGGCCGCCGCCCCGTCGCCAACCGCACCTGCTCGCGGGTGTTGGAGTCGTCGCTGTAGACCAGCACCGTGGCGGTCGGCTGCATTGTTCCTCCGAGACATCAGCGTCGTACGGACAGACGGACCGGGTCCGTTGGGCCGGATGCTACTCCTTCGGACCCTCCGTCTGAACACCGTTCACACGGCCGTCCGATGGGCCATACGGGCTGGACACACCCCACGGACACTCCGAACGGCACCCCCCGGGGTGAGGGCGGGATAAGCGACCGACATAATGTCGGTCGTGGCGACAGCAACGACAGTAGAAACCGGGCACGCGCACCCGTCGGTCAACCGGCCGAACCTCACCAGCGTCGGAACCATCATCTGGCTGAGTTCCGAGCTGATGTTCTTCGCGGCCCTCTTCGCGATGTACTTCACCCTGCGATCGGTGACCGGTCCGGATCACTGGAAGGAAATGGCGTCAAGCCTGAACTTCCCGTTCTCCGCGGCCAACACCACGATCCTGGTGCTCTCCTCCCTCACCTGTCAGCTCGGCGTGTTCGCCGCCGAGCGCGGTGACGTGAAGAAGCTCCGGATGTGGTTCATCGTCACCTTCGTGATGGGTGCGATCTTCATCGGCGGTCAGGTCTTCGAGTACACCGAGCTGGTCAAGAAGGATGGGCTCTCGCTCTCCTCCGACCCGTATGGCTCGGTGTTCTACCTGACCACCGGCTTCCACGGGATGCACGTGACGGGCGGTCTGATCGCGTTCCTGTTCGTCCTCGGCAGGACGTACGCGGCGCGAAGGTTCACCCATGAGCAGGCGACCGCCGCAATCGTCGTGTCCTACTACTGGCACTTCGTCGACGTCGTCTGGATCGGGCTCTTCGCCACGATCTACATGATCAAGTAGCCGGGCCCGCCCGATCCTCACATCGGGTCCGCCCGATACCTCCAGAAGACTCGACGCTGAAGATCCTGACACCGGGGTAATCCGTGAAAAAGCTCTCCGCACGACGACGCCATCCGCTGGCGGCGGTCGTCGTCCTACTCATCGCGCTGGCGGCCGTCGGGGGGCTGTACGGCACGCTCGAACCCTCGAGCAAGGCAGTGGCCGATGAGACCGCCCAGTCCCTCACCATCACCGAGGGCCAGCGGCTGTACTCCGTGGGCTGCGCCAGCTGCCACGGCACCGGCGGTAAGGGGTCCTCCGACGGTCCGAGCCTCGTGGGCGTGGGCGCCGCGGCGGTCGACTTCCAGGTGGCGACCGGGCGTATGCCGGCCGCGACCTCGCAGGGCGCGCAGATCCCGAAGAAGAAGAACATCTACTCGCAGGCCCAGATCGACCAGCTCGCGACGTACATCGCGTCGCTCGGCGCCGGTCCGTCCGTGCCGACCGACGAGCAGTACGGCCCCGACGGTGCGGACATCGCCAAGGGTGGCGAACTCTTCCGCACCAACTGCGCCCAGTGCCACAACTTCACCGGCAAGGGCGGCGCGCTCACGCACGGCAAGTTCGCGCCCGACCTTGAGGGCGTCGACCCGAAGCACATCTACGAGGCCATGCAGACCGGCCCGCAGAACATGCCGTCCTTCCCCGACACGACGCTGTCGGAGAAGAACAAGAAGGACATCATCGCGTACCTCGACGCGGTCAACGGCGAAGACACCGTGGAGCCCGGCGGCCTCGGTCTGGGCGGTCTCGGACCGGTCAGCGAAGGCCTGTTCGCCTGGATCTTCGGGCTCGGAGCGCTCATCGCGGTCGCCGTCTGGGTCGCCGCTCGGACCGCAAAGGCCAAGAAGTCATGAGTAGCCAAGACACTCCAGAAGAGAAGCTGCCCGCTGTGCAGGAAACCGAGCACGGTGCCGTCGGCGTCGCGGACGAGAAGCACCCGTTCGCGGACCCGGGGCTGCCGCCTCACGAACACCGTGTCCAGGACATCGACGAAGAGGCCGCCAAGCGGTCCGAGCGTGCGGTCGCCCTCCTGTTCACGCTGTCGATGGTGGCCACCGTCGCCTTCATCGTCTCGTACGTGGCGATCCCGGCCGACAAGTCGATCTACGTCTTCCCGATCGGACACATCAGCGCGCTGAACTTCGCGCTGGGGCTGTCCCTCGGCGTGGCGCTCTTCCTGATCGGCGCGGGCGCGGTCCACTGGGCCCGTACCCTGATGTCCGACGAGGAACTCGTCGACGAGCGGCACGCGATCTCCGCGCCGCCCGAGGTCAAGGCGAAGGTCCTGGCCGACTTCAAGCAGGGCGCCAAGGAATCCGCGATCGGCCGGCGCAAGCTGGTCCGCAACACGATGTTCGGCGCGCTGGCCCTGTTCCCGCTCTCCGGCGTCATGCTGCTGCGCGACCTCGGCCCGCTGCCCGGCACGAAGCTCCGCCACACCATGTGGTCCAAGGGCAAGCAGCTCGTGAACATGAACACGAACGAGCCGCTGCGTCCCTCGGACATCGCGGTCGGTTCGCTCACCTTCGCCAAGCCCGAGGGCCTGGAGGAGCACGACGAGGATTTCCAGACGCAGATCGCCAAGGCCGCCCTGATGATCGTCCGCATCCAGCCGGACAACATCAAGGACAAGCGCGAGCTCGACTGGTCCTACCAGGGCATCGTGGCGTACTCGAAGATCTGCACCCACGTCGGTTGCCCGATCTCCCTGTACGAGCAGCAGACGCACCACGTGCTCTGCCCCTGCCACCAGTCCACCTTCGACCTCTCCGACGGCGCCCGGGTGATCTTCGGCCCCGCCGGTCACGCCCTGCCGCAGCTGCGCATCGGCGTGAACGACGAGGGCTACCTTGAGGCGCTCGGCGACTTCTCCGAGCCCGTCGGTCCTGCCTTCTGGGAGCGCGGATGAGCACTACGCCAAACACAGACGCGCGTTCGTCGCGCGAGAAGGCACCCGCCGGTGAGCGGGTCGCCGACTGGGCTGACGGCCGCCTGGGGATCTACTCCCTGGCCAAGGCCAACATGCGCAAGATCTTCCCCGACCACTGGTCGTTCATGCTCGGCGAAGTCTGCATGTACAGCTTCATCATCATCATCCTCACGGGTGTGTATCTGACGCTGTTCTTCCACCCGTCGATGAACGAGGTGGAGTACCACGGCAGCTACATCCCGCTGCAGGGCCAGCTGATGTCCGAGGCGTTCAACTCGACCATGCACATCTCCTTCGATGTGCGCGGTGGTCTGCTGATCCGGCAGATCCACCACTGGGCGGCGCTGATCTTCCTCGCCGGCATGTTCGTGCACATGATGCGCGTGTTCTTCACGGGTGCGTTCCGCAAGCCCCGCGAGGTCAACTGGCTGTTCGGGTTCCTGCTGTTCGTCCTGGGCATGTTCACCGGGTTCACCGGCTACTCGCTCCCGGACGACCTGCTCTCCGGCACCGGTGTGCGCTTCATGGAAGGCGCGGTCCTGTCCGTGCCGGTCGTGGGCACGTACCTGTCGTTCTTCCTGTTCGGCGGCGAGTTCCCCGGCGGCGACTTCGTGGCCCGGTTCTACTCGATCCACGTACTGCTGCTGCCGGGCATCATGCTCGGCCTGATGGTGGCGCACCTGATCCTGGTCTTCTACCACAAGCACACGCAGTTCGCGGGCCCCGGAAAGACGAACAACAACGTCGTCGGCATGCCGCTGCTGCCGGTCTACATGGCCAAGGCCGGAGGCTTCTTCTTCCTCGTCTTCGGTGTCATCGCGGTCATCGCGGCCATCGCCTCGATCAACCCGATCTGGACCATGGGCCCCTACCGGCCGGACCAGGTGTCGACCGGTGCGCAGCCCGACTGGTACATGGGCTTCTCCGAAGGCCTGATCCGTGTCATGCCGGGCTGGGAGATCAACCTCTGGGGCCACACGCTCATCCTGGGCGTGTTCATCCCGCTGATCATCTTCCCGCTGGTCCTGGTCGCGATCGCGGTCTACCCGTTCATCGAGTCCTGGGTCACGGGCGACAAGAACGAGCACCACATCCTGGACCGCCCGCGCAACGCGCCGACCCGTACGGCCTTCGGCGTCGCGTGGATCACCTGGTACATGGTGCTGCTGATCGGTGGTGGAAACGACCTCTGGGCCACGCACTTCCACCTGTCGATCAACGCGATCACCTGGTTCGTACGTGTCGCGTTCTTCGTCGCCCCGGTCCTCGCGTTCGTCGCCACCAAGCGGATCTGCCTCGGCCTCCAGCGCCGGGACAAGGACAAGGTGCTGCACGGCCGCGAGTCCGGCATCATCAAGCGCCTGCCGCACGGTGAGTTCATCGAGGTGCACGAGCCGCTCAGCCAGGAGGCCCTGCACACCCTCACCGCGCACGAGCAGTACGTGCCGGCCGCGATCGGCGCGACGGTCGACGAGAACGGTGTCGAGCGCAAGGTGAAGGGCACGGAGAAGCTGCGCGCCAAGCTCAGCAAGTCCTACTACGGCGAGGACAGCCAGATCGCCAAGCCCACCGCCGAGGAGTACAAGGAGATCACGAGCGGCCACGGCCACCACTGATCACCCCGCTTCGCCACACACGGCAGAAGGGCCCCGTCCGTACATCGGACGGGGCCCTTCGTCATGGCCCCGGGCTGGATAGGGTGTGCCCATTCCCACCGACTGATCCAGGAGCGGCAAATGAGCGCTGTGAACCCCGCCGGAGGCGACACCGCGGCGGCCCGTTCCTGGCCACGCATGCTGAACGGCCTGCTCGACGGCCATGACCTGAGCGCGGCCGACACCGCCTGGGCGATGAACCTGATCATGCGCGGCGAGGCGACGGACGCGCAGATCGCCGGCTTCGTGGTGGCGCTGCGGGCCAAGGGCGAGACCGTCGAGGAGATCTCCGGGTTCGTCGACGCCATGTACGAGCACGCCAACGTGATCGAGGTGCCGGGGCCGACCGTCGACATCGTCGGCACCGGCGGCGACGGCGCCAACACGGTGAACATCTCCACCATGTCGGCGATCGTGATCGCCGGCACGGGCGCCAAGGTCGTCAAGCACGGCAACCGGGCGGCCTCCTCGGCCTCCGGGGCGTCGGACGTGCTGGGGCAGCTCGGGGTCAATCTGGAGCTGACGCCGAAGCGGGTGGCCGAGGTGGCGGAGGAGGCCGGGATCACCTTCTGCTTCGCCGCCAAGTTCCATCCGGCGATGCGTCATGTGGGCGCCGCGCGCGGCCAGTTGGGCATCCGGACCGTCTTCAACATCCTCGGGCCGCTGACCAACCCGGCCAGGGTCAGGGCGCAGGCGGTCGGCGTGGCGCACCCTCGGATGGCGCCCATCATCGCCGGTGTCTTCGCCGAGCGCGGCAACTCGTCCCTGGTGTTCCGGGGCGACGACGGCCTCGACGAACTGACGATCACCGCCACGTCCCGGGTGTGGGTCGTCCGGGACGGCAAGGTGACGGAGGAGGCCTTCGACCCGCGCGATGTCGGCATCGAACTGGTCCCGGTCCAGGCGCTGCGCGGCGGTGACGCCGCCTACAACGCGGCGGTCGCCCGGCGCCTGCTGGACGGCGAGACAGGGCCCGTACGGGACGCGGTGCTGCTCAACTCGGCGGCGGCGCTGGTGGCGCTGGACCCGGGACCGGGCTCACTGGCCGAGCAGATCGGCGCCGGGATGGCGAGAGCCGCCCAATCCATCGACTCCGGGGCGGCGAGGCGGACGCTGGAGCGGTGGGCGGCGGCCAGTAACGCCTAGCGTTTTTCTGGTGGTCGGCGTTCCGCGATCCGGACACGGGTTGCGGGACGCCGATCACCTCCGTTACGTTCTGTACCAGGTCATGAGTGACAGTCATGAGGCCCCGGCCGACTGTCCGGCAACCCTCCGTCCGTGGCGGGGTGCCCCGGGATGAAGACCAGGTCGTAGGCAGCAAGGCTTACGGCAAGCGCGGACCCCTCTCGACATCAGGGGTCCTGGTCGTTCGAGGGAGTCTTCCGTGAGCAAGCGAATGCGATAGGGCTGCCGAGCCCCGCCTCCGCGCACCCTTTTCACCTTTTTCCTGTGCTGAGCCATGCCTCTGAGTCACGTCTCTGAGCCATGTCCGCTCGCACAGCGATTCCTCTTGCCTCTCACGGGAGTTCGCCATGTCTGTCTCCACCGTTGCCGCCGACCAGGCTGTCCACTGCGACATTTCGGAGCCGCTGCCCGTTCTGGGCCGCGATGTCACCGTCCCGCTCGTCACCGGCGGCGAAGTCACCTACGCCGCGCTCGACTACGCCGCCAGCGCCCCCGCGCTTCAGCGGGTCTGGGACGACGTGGCCGCGTACGCGCCCTACTACGGCAGCGTGCACCGGGGTGCCGGCTACCTCTCCCAGCTGTCGACGGACCTCTTCGAGAACGCCCGCAGGACGGTCACCGAGTTCCTGGACTGCCGCGCCGACGACCAGCTGATCTTCACCCGGTCCACCACCGACTCCCTCAACCTGCTCGCCGCCGCCCTCCCCGACGGCTGCCAGGTCTTCGTCTTCGAGACCGAGCACCACGCCTCCCTGCTGCCCTGGCAGCACGCCCAGGTCACCTACCTCGACGCCCCGCGCACCCCGCAGCAGGCCGTCGCCACCCTGCGGGAGGCTCTCGCCGCCCGAGACCCCCAGGGCCCGGCCCTCGTCTGCGTCACCGGCGCCTCCAACGTCACCGGCGAGCTGTGGCCCGTACGGGAGCTGGCCGCCGCCGCCCACGCGCACGGTGCCCGGATCGTCCTGGACGCCGCCCAACTCGCCCCGCACCACCCCGTCTCCGTGCGGGACCTCGACGTCGACTGGGTCGCCTTCTCCGGCCACAAGCTGTACGCGCCCTTCGGCTCCGGCGTCCTGGCCGGCCGCGCCGACTGGCTGCGCGCCGCCGACCCGTACCTCGCCGGTGGGGGCGCCAGCCGCAAGGTCACGCGGCGCGCGGACGGGGGTGTGGACGTGGAGTGGCACGACAGCGCCGCCCGGCACGAGGCGGGCTCGCCGAACGTCATCGGTGCCTACTCGATCGCGGCCGCCTGCAAGGCCCTCACGGAGGCCGGGTTCGAGTCGCTGGTGGCCCGGGAGCGGTACCTGATCGACACCGTGCGGGCGGGGCTCGCGGAGGTGCCCGAGGTCAGGGTGCTCTCGCTGTTCGGCGACGACGCTCCGCGCGTCGGCGTCATCTCGTTCGTCGTCGAGGGCTGGAACAGCTCGCACTTCGCCGCGGCGTTGTCCGCGGAGTACGGGATCGGGGTGCGGGACGGGTTGTTCTGCGCGCATCCGCTGGTGCGGACGTTGCTGGGCAGTGACCCGCGGACTCAGGGGGAGTGTGGCGCCCCTGAGGCCGCGCCCGGAGAGAAGTCGCTCAACGCGATTCGGGTGAGTTTTGGGGCGGGGACGCCTGAGGAGCATGTGGAGCGGTTCGTGGGGGCGGTGAAGGAGCTCGTGCGGGAGGGGGCTCGGTGGGAGTACCGGGCCGAGGACGGGCGCTGCGTGCCGGCGGTTTGAATCGCCCCCGCCGCCCCTTCCCGTCCCGCCCCTGGGGGCGCTGCCCCCAGACCCCCGTCCGCGCCGAAAGCGCTCGTTCTCAAACGCCGGACGGGCTACAGCCTCAGCTGTCCAGGCCCAGTGCGAACGCCGCCTCCAAGTCGTGCTGGGAGTATGTTCGGAACGCCACGTGGGTGTCTGTTCCCTCTACGCCCGGGATCTTGCTGATGCTGCCGGGGATGATCTCCGCCAGGTCCTCGTGGGCCTTGACGCGGACCATCGCGATCAGGTCGTACGTACCGGTGACCGAGAAGACCTCGCTCACGCTGTCCAGTGCGGCGATCGACTCCGCGATCTCGGGGATCCGGTCCACGCTGGTCTTGATGAGCACGATCGCGGTGATCACGGCTGGTTCTCTCCCTCGGTGGCCGTCGCTGGGGCGGACCTCACTCTAGTGGTACGCCGATGACGCACCCACGCGTAGACGAAGCCCAGCCCGAAGCCCACCACGTGCGCCAGATACGCCACCCCGGGCCCGGAGGACGCCCGGCCCGCCGCCACCCACTGGAGGGAGGCCCAGAACGGCAGGGTCAGCCAGGCCGGGAAGCGCAGCGGGAGGAAGAACAGGAACGGGAAGATGCTTGTGACGCGGGCGCCGGGGAAGAGGTACAAAAACGCGCCCAGGATCGCAGAGATCGCGCCGGACGCCCCCACCAGCGTCTGCTGCGAGCCGGCGTTGGCGGCGGCGTACCCCAGCAGGGCCAGACAGCCGCAGCCCAGGTAGAAGAGGGCGAACTCCAGGTGGCCGAGGCGTTCCTCGGTCATCGCGCCGAAGACGTAGAGGAAGAGCATGTTGCCCAGCAGGTGGACCCAGCTGCCGTGCACGAACAGTGCCGTGGCGGGGGTGAGCGTGGCCCGCGGGGCGCCCGTGAAGAGGTCGGCGGGGACCACGCCCCAGCGGCGGAAGTAGGCGCGCTGGGCGGCGAGCAGGGCGTCGCCGGTGCCGTATCCGGGGTTGAGGCCCGAGGCGGGGCCGATGACGAAGAGCAGACAGCAGACGGCGATCAGCCCGTACGTCACCGGCGCCGACTGGGCGCGGACCGATCTGTGGACTGCCGTACGCCAATTCTCGAACTCGCCGATCATGGACACAGAGCATGACGTAACGGGACCGAACAGTGCAGACCGCCTCGCCGCTGTGGACGGACAGGCGGTGGGTACCCACCAGGCCTTAGGGTTACGAGCCACACGCTCCAGGGAAACTGGCGCAGCACGGATACTAGAAGGAAAGCGAACATATCCACGATGACGGTTCCTCTGCCTACCGACACGACTCGGTGGCGCTGTGCTCTGTGCGGCAACCTCACGCGGTTCGACGTGACGCGCTCCTCGAAGGTCGTCGAGTACGTGCACCTCGATCTCGCCGGAGAACCGAAGGTGGAGGACCGCGAGGTGGTCAGTGAGACCATCGAGTCGGTGCGCTGCCGTTGGTGCAACGCCGTGGATCAGGTGGAACTCGTGGACAGGCCGGGCGCCGGCTCCTGACAGGAGCGGGCCCCGCACCGGAATCGGTTGGGGTGACGGATAGTGGAGACCACAGGCGGGGGGCCGGGCGACGGCGCCGCCGAGGTGCTCGACCGCCCGCTGCCCGACAGCGTGCGCAGACGCGTCGTACAGATCGTCTCCGACGGGTTCGGCGGGCTCACCGTCGCCGAACTGCCCGCCCAGTTGCGGCAGTACGCGCGGTTCGCGCCCAACCGGCGGGCCAAGTTCGCCGGGAACGCGATGGCCGCCGCGCTGGAGAGCGACACCCTGTTCCGGCAGCGCATCGGGGAGAAGCTGAGGGAGACCCAGCCGGAGCTGGCGGGTGCTCTCGACGCCGGTTCGCCGCCCCCGGCCGCCGATCCGCTGGACGTGGCCGCCGCGGCCTATGTGCTGCGGCCCACGGGCTGGGTGAAGCTCGTCACCGCGGCCGGCGAGGAGGCGCAGCGCGCCGACGCCGAGCGCGCCGACGACGAGAGCCGGGCCGAACTGGAGCGGCTGCGCGAGGAACTGGCCACCGCCCGCGATCACACCCGTACCGAGACCGAACGGCTGCGTACGGAGCTGGAGTCGGCGAGGAAGGAAGCCGAGTCGCTGCACCGCAAGCTGCGCGCGGCACTCAGTGACGTCAAGCGGGGCGAGGCGGCCCTGCGCAAGGTGCACGCCGAGATGGAGGGCCTGCGCACCGAGGGGCACACCCAGGTCTCCGCGGCCGAGAGCGAGTCGCGGCGGCTCAAGGGGCGGCTGAGCGAGGTCGAGACCGCGCTGGAGGCCAGCAGGCGAGCCGCCCGGGAGGGGCGCAGCGTCGAGGACATGCGCGTACGGCTGCTCCTCGACACCGTGCTCGACGCGGCCCAGGGGCTGCGGCGCGAACTGGCGCTGCCACCGGTGTCCGTGCGGCCGGCCGAGACCGTGGAAGCGGTCGAACCGGGACGTATGACACCGAAAGACATCGCCACGCGCGCTTTGTCCGAGAACGACCCCGCCATCCTCGATCAGCTGCTCGCGCTGCCGCAGGCGCATCTGGTCGTCGACGGCTACAACGTGACCAAGACCGGGTATCCCCAGATGCCTCTGGAGAAGCAGCGGTTGAGGCTGCTGGGCCAGCTCTCGCAGCTTGCCGCCCAGACCGGCGCCGAGGTGACCTGCGTCTTCGACGGGGCCGAGCTGGCCGCTCCGGTGCTGCTGGCGCCGCCGCGCGGGGTGCGGGTCCTGTTCTCCAAGGCGGGGGTCACCGCCGACGAGTTGATCCGTCAGCTGGTGCGCGCGGAGCCGCCCGGCAGGCCGGTCATCGTCGTGTCGACGGACCGCGAGGTGGCCGACGGGATCGCCAAGGCGGGGGCCCGGCCGGTGGCTTCGGTGGTGCTGCTGAAGCGGTTCTCGCGCGGCTGACAACATCTGGGCGTAATGGTCGAATTGATGGAACTGCGCGGAATTGTTACGCAACGTAGCGTCAACCGAGCATCGCTGTATGTGTGTTGTATGTAAAAAATGCGGTGAGTGACAAACATTTTTCATGCCAGGATTTGAACTGATCACAGGAAGGTCACTAGGGTCATGCCTCGAACCTCCGCTCGGGTGATCACTCAATGGGAGTGACGGCGGGAGAAGAAGGAGTTCGCCTCCGTGGCGTCCCATCGTCGACCGAAGCAGCCGAGCCGGACCCGCGTGACCGTGCTCACCACCGCCGCAGCTGCCGCCGTGGCCCTCAGTGCCAATGCCGCCAACGCCGCTCCGAGCGAGAAGCCGAGCATGGACGAGGTCAAGGCGAAGGTCGACAAGCTCTACGAGCAGACCGAGCAGGCCAGCGAGAAGCTCAACGGGGCCAAGGAGAAGCAGACCCGGCTGGAGAAGGAGATCTCCACCCTCCAGGACAACGTCGCGCGCGGCCAGGGAGACCTGAACGACCTGCGTGACAGCCTCGGACTCGCCGCCGCCGCCCAGTACCGCACCGGCAGCATCGACCCCTCCGTGCAGCTCTTCCTCTCCGCCGACCCCGACGACTACCTCGACAAGGCGTCCACGATGGACCAGCTGAGCGGTCAGCAGGTCGAGACGCTCAAGAAGGTCACGGAGAAGCAGCGCGCGCTCGCCCAGCAGCGCTCGGAGGCCACCGAGAAGCTCAAGGACCTCGCGGACACCCGCAGCGAGCTGGCCGAGAAGAAGAAGGAAGTCCAGGGCAAGCTCACCGAGGCGCGCAAGCTCCTCAACTCCATGACGGCCGCGCAGAAGGCGGCCATCGCCGCCGCGGACGCCCGCGCCAGCCGCGCCAGTCAGCGCGCCGCCCTCGACGACGGCGGTGGCGGTTCGGCCGTCACGGGCCGCGCGGGTTCCGCGTACGCCGCCGCCCAGAGCATGATCGGCAGGCCGTACTCCTACGGCGCCACCGGCACTGCCACCTTCGACTGCTCGGGCCTCACCTCGTGGGCGTACGCCCAGGTCGGTGTGCACATCCCCCGGACCTCGCAGGAACAGGCCAACGCCGGTACGCGCATCTACTCGCAGAGCGACCTCCAGGTCGGTGACCTGGTCATCTTCTACGGCGACCACCACCACGTCGGCTTCTACGCCGGCAACGGCCAGGTCCTGCACGCGCCCCGCACCGGCACGGTCGTCCGCTACGAGTCGATCAACAACATGCCGTTCCAGTTCGGCGTACGGATCTGATCCTCTCTTCGCCGGATCGGATCGTCGTACTCCTTCCGGGTCTCTTCAAGATCAGGACACGTTGACGCCCGAACGGGCGAATCACGACACCGTCCGCTGACCCCACGCCCCGCCAGTGACCTGCGTCATAGGCGGGGCGTCACTGTGCGTGGCCGTCGAGGTCTTTGGCCCGCGCGTAGTCGCACGGCTACTGTCTGGCGCGCCCCCAACGCCGGGGGTACACATGCGTCCGTCAGCGGAAGGAGTGCGGCTTCTCGTGGGGTTCCATCGCCGCCTTGCACCGTCCGGGTTCAACCGGGGCTGCGCCGCGGGCGCCGCCCTGACCGTCCTGTCCGCCACCGTGGCCGCTCTCGGCGCCGCCGTCCCGTCGGCCGTCGCCGCGCCGGCCGAGAGCACCCGGGCCGAGGTCGACCGCCTCTACGCGGAGGCCGAGAAGGCCACCGAGTCCTACAACCGGGCCGACGAGCGCGCCGACGCGCTGCGCGAGCAGGTCACCCGGGCGCAGGACCGGATCGCCCGGCAGCAGCAGCGCGTCAACACCATGCGGGAGGCGCTCGGTTCGCTCGCGGGCGCCCAGTACCGGTCCGGGGGCATGGATCCTTCGCTCGCCCTGATGTTCTCCGACAACCCGGACGAATACCTCGAGAAGGCCGCCGCGCTCGACCGGATCAACGTCCACCAGGCCGGAGAACTGCGGGAACTCGAGGCGGCCGGGCGGGAGCTCGCCCAGGAGCGCTCGGAGGCCGCCGGCCGGCTCACCGAGCTCGAGCGCAGCCGCAAGGCGGTCGCCGAGCACAAGCGGACCGTCGAACGGAAGCTGGCGAAAGCGCGGGCCCTGCTCAACTCACTGCCGTCCGCCGACCGCGCCGCCTACGACCGGGCCTCCCGTTCCGACCGCGCCGACCTGCCCGACCCCGGCAACGCCGCCGCGCCGAGCGGCCGCGCGGCAGCCGCCGTCGCCGCGGCCCGGGCGGCGCTGGGCAGCCCGTACGTCTGGGGCTCCAACGGGCCCTCCGGCTTCGACTGTTCGGGCCTGATGCAGTGGTCGTACGCGAAGGCCGGGGTCTTTCTGCCGCGCACCTCGCAGGCCCAGCGGTACGCCGGGCACCAGGTCCCGCTCTCCCAGGCGCAACCCGGTGACCTGGTCACCTACCGGGCCGACGCCAGCCATGTCGGGATGTACGTGGGCAACGGCCAGGTGATCCACGCCCCCTATCCGGGCGCGCCGGTGCGCTACGACCCGGTGGGCATGATGCCGGTCTCGTCGGTCACCAGGGTCTGAGCGCCCCCTTTCTCACCTTTCTCCACTTCCTCTTGTTTTCTGGTTTTCTCGGTTTCCCGACAGTCGGCCCGTACGATCGTCGGCGTGGTTGGTCGAAGGCGTACGCGGGGTGCGTGGCGGGTCCGGGTCGTGACCCTCTGGCTGCTGGTCGGCTCGCTCGTCTCCCTCGTGGCGTGCGGCGGGTCCGCCGCCGACACCGCGTCGGCCGACGTACGAAGGCTGCTCGACCGGCAGGCCGCGGCCGTCCTCGCCGGCGACGCACCGGCGTACGCGCGGACCGGTGCGCCGGCGCAGTTCACCCGGCTGCGCGCGCTCCCGCTGGCGGCCTGGTCGTACCGTCTCACCGCCCTGCACCGCACCGGGGGCGGCGAGGCCACCGCCGACGTGGAGCTCAGCTACCGCGTCAAGGGCATCGACAAGGCACCCGTGGAGGCCGCCCGGACACTGAGCCTCACCGAGCGGGACGCCGGCCACTGGTACGTCGACGCCGACAGACCCGCGCGCAGGACCGGCCAGCAGCTGTGGGACCAGGGGACCGTGGAGGCCGTACGCGGCACTCGCGGCCTCGTGCTGGGGGTCGGGCAGCCGACGCGGACCCTGCGCCAGTACGCGGGCCTCGCCGACCGGGCCGTGCCGGCCGTGACCCAGGCGTGGGGCGCGGCGTGGACGCGGCGGGTCGTGATCCTCGTACCGAAGTCGCTGGACGGGATGGCGGGGCTGCTCGGGTCGCCGGCCTCCTCGTACCGGGGGATAGCGGCCGTCACGACCGGGGAGACGGGCGGGTCGGTGCAGGCACCCGCGGACCGGATCATCGTCAACCCGGAGGCGTACAGCGTGCTCGGCGACTTCGGCAAGCAGGTCGTGCTCACCCACGAGACCACGCACGTGGCGACCCGTACCGCCACCTCGGCGGCCACGCCCCTGTGGCTCTCCGAGGGATACGCGGACTGGGTCGGCTACCGGTCCACGGGCCGTACGGCCGTCCAGGTGGCATCCGAACTGGCCCGCGTCGTGGCCTCGGGCGAGGTGCCGGACGCGCTTCCGGAGGACGCGGACTTCGGCTTCGGCGGGGGCGGGGCGAAGCTGGCCCAGGCGTACGAGGGCGGCTGGCTGGCGTGCCGGATGATCGCCGACCGGTGGGGCGAGGCACGGCTCGGCGCGTTCTACCGGGCCGTGGGGGCACACGGGCAGCGGGCGGGGGCCGTCGAGGGGGCCGCGGCGGACGTGC
Organism: Streptomyces sp. NRRL WC-3618; assembly: GCF_001280005.1. Lineage (GTDB taxonomy): Bacteria > Actinomycetota > Actinomycetes > Streptomycetales > Streptomycetaceae > Streptomyces. The sequence continues at coordinate 17,045 of NZ_LGDW01000281.1, forward strand.
TGGGGACGACACCCCGGGAGCTCACGGCGCTGTGGCGGGAGTACCTGCGCGCTCAGCTCGGCTGAGTCTCCCTGGCGCGGGTGGCCTGGTCGGGCAGCGGCGGGAGCGGCGCCCGGGGCGGGGCCGTCGAGCGCCACAGCTCCCGGGCAGCCGTGAGGGAGGCGACGACCAGGAGGCCGTTGCGGGTGAACAGGAGGGTCATGCCGTAGGCGTCGCTGGCGACCACGTGTCCGAAGCCGAGAGGGAACTCCAGGACCGTCACCAGACAGGCGACGACGACCAGGGCGGCGGGCAGGGTCATCCGGCTCGCGCGGAAACCGAGGCAGACGGCGGCGAGACCGACCAGCCACACCATGTACTGCGGGCTGATCACCCGGCTGGTCACCGTGAACAGCAGCACCGCCACGAAGGCCGCGTCCGCGAGGGTGTGCGGCAGGAAGCGGGTGGCGCGCAGCCGCCACAGCACCAGCCAGCCGAAGGCGACGACGCTCGTGAGCAGCGCCACCGTGCTCACCGTGCTCACGTACGGGCCCAGGAACTCGATGGAGCCGTAGTTCAGCGCCGCCCGGCCCGCCCAGCCGAACTGCCGGCCCACATGGAAGACCAGGGAGCCCACCGACTCCACCTCGGTGCCCCGCTCGCCCTGGAAGGTCAGGAAGGCGAAGGCGCCGGGCATGGCCACGGCGAACAGCGACGCCAGCGCGGCCACCGTGACGGCCGCCGAGGCCCACGCCCGCCGCCGTACGGCCCCCAGGAGCAGCAGCGCGGGCCAGACCTTCAGCAGCGCCCCGAAGCCCGCCAGGGCGCCCATGAGACGCGGATGCCGGGCCCCGGCGAGCAGCGCGGCCACCGCCACAGCGGTCACCATCACGTCGTACCGGGCGTACACGGTCGGGCCCAGTAGCGGGACGCCCGCCACCCACACCCAGGCGCCGCGCCTGGTCCGGCCGGGGCGCGCGCCGGCGCTGAGGAGGAGGGACAGGACGGCCAGGTCGGCGAGGAAGGCCAGGACGAAGAACGCCGTCGCGTAGTCCAGGAACGGCAGCGTGGCGGGGGAGAGGATCGCGAGGGCGGCGGCGGGCGGGTACTGCCAGGTGACGTCGGCCAGCGGGAAGACGCCGTTCCGCAGGACCTCGTACCAGCCCTGGTAGGTCACCGAGACGTCGCTCGTGACGTCCGGGCCGGGGAAGACGAACACCTTGAACACGAACAGCAGCAGGAGCAGCCGGGTGAGGCACCAGGTGCCCAGCAGTGCCACGGGGGGCCGCTTCCGCCCTCCGTCCACGATGTCCACGTGCATTCCTGTCCGTCCCTGTGGTGCCGGCGGCCGGTACGTCGTGGCCGGTATGGGGTGGCTGGTTCTCCATGGTCAACCGATGAGCGGCCATGATCTCCCGAGCGACTGTGCGAATGCCATCAAGCGGGGCCGTGCACCTGTGAGGGTTCCGGGAGGGTGTGGGGAGGGGTTCGGTAGGGTCGGCCCCGATGCGAAAGACCCTGATCGTGACGAACGACTTCCCGCCCCGTCCCGGCGGCATCCAGGCCTTCCTGCACAACATGGCGCTACGGCTCGACCCCGACCGGCTCGTCGTGTACGCCTCCACCTGGAAGCGGGGCCCCGAGGGTGCCCGGGCCACCGCCGCCTTCGACGCCGAGCAGCCCTTCACGGTCGTGCGGGACCGTACGACGATGCTGCTGCCGACGCCCGCGGTCACCGGGCGAGCCGTCTCACTGCTGCGTGAACACGGGTGCACGTCGGTGTGGTTCGGGGCGGCGGCGCCGCTCGGACTGATGGCGCCGGCCCTGCGCAAGGCGGGCGCCGAGCGGCTGGTGGCGACGACCCACGGTCACGAGGCGGGGTGGGCGCAGCTGCCGGCGGCGCGGCAACTGCTCCGCAGGATCGGCGAGTCGACGGACACGATCACCTACCTGGGCGAGTACACGCGGTCGCGGATCGCCGCCGCGCTGACCCCGGGGGCGGCCCGGCGGATGGTCCAGCTGCCGCCAGGGGTCGACGAGAAGACCTTCCACCCGGAGTCGGGGGGCGCGGCGGTCCGCGCCCGGCTCGGGCTCGCCGGCCGGCCCGTCGTCGTGTGCGTCTCACGGCTGGTCCCGCGCAAGGGGCAGGACACGCTGATCCTGGCGATGCCGCGCATCCTCGCGGCCGAGCCGGAGACGGTCCTGCTGATCGTCGGCGGCGGACCCTACGCCCGGGAGCTGCGCAAGCTCGCGCACGAGACCGGCGTCGTCGACTCGGTCCGCTTCACCGGTCCGGTGCCCTGGGCCGAGCTGCCCGCCCACTACGGGGCCGGCGACGTCTTCGCGATGCCGTGCCGGACCCGTCGGGGCGGTCTGGACGTCGAGGGGCTCGGGATCGTGTACCTGGAGGCGTCCGCGACGGGGCTGCCGGTGGTCGCCGGTGACTCGGGGGGCGCGCCGGACGCGGTCCTCGACGGTGAGACCGGCTGGGTGGTGTCCGGCCGTTCCGTGGAGGAGACCGCCGACCGGATCACCGTGCTGCTCGGCGACGCCGAACTGCGCGCCCGGATGGGGGAGCGGGGGCGCGCCTGGGTCGAGGAGAAGTGGCGCTGGGATCTGCTGGCGGAGGAGCTGAAGGCGCTGCTGTGACGGCGGGCGTCCGCACTTTTTGACTTGTGCTGGTACGCACCTACTAGGCGGAACCCGAAATTCCGCCGATGCTGCGCCCATGACAGAAAAGCTGATACACCGTCAGCTGATGCAGCATCAGCTGACGAGACGTCACATACTGGGCATGGCCGCCTTCCAGACGGCCGCCGCCCTCGGTTTCACCCGCGTCGGCCTCCAGTCCGCCCAGGCCGTCGAACCCGCCGCCGTCGAGTTCGCCCCCGCGATCGTCATCGGTTCGGGGTACGGCGGTGCCGTCGCCGCCCTCCGCCTCGGCCAGGCCGGCATCCGCACCCTCGTCATCGAGATGGGCCGCCTCTGGAACACGGCGGGCCCGGACGGCAAGATCTTCTGCTCCGCCGCCGCCCCCGACAAGCGCTCCATGTGGTTCAAGACCCGCACCGAGGCGCCGCTGGCCAGCTTCCTGTGGCTGGACGTCGTCAACCGGGACATCAGCCTCTATCCCGGCGCCCTGGACCGCGTGCACTACGACGACATGTCCGTGTACCTCGGACGCGGCGTCGGCGGCGGTTCGCTGATCAACGGCAGTATGGCGGTCACCCCGCTCCAGTCCTACTTCGCCGAGCAGTTCCCCGGCGTCAACACCGCGGAGATGTACGGCACTTACTTCCCGCGGGCCCGCGCGATGCTCGGCGTCAACAGCGTCGACCCCGCCTGGTTCGAGTCCACGGAGTGGTACCGCTTCACGCGGATCTCCCGCAAGCACGCCGAGAAGACAGGCCTGAAGACCACCTTCGTACCGAGCGTCTACGACTTCGACTACATGAAGCGCGAGGCGGCCGGTACGGCGACCAAGTCCGCGCTCGGCCAGGAGGTCATCTACGGCAACAACAACGGCAAGCGCAGCCTCGACAAGACGTACCTCGCGGCCGCGCTGGGCACCGGCAACGTCACCATCACCACCATGGAACGGGTCAGGGCGATCACCCGGGCCGCCGACGGGACGTACGTCCTGACCGTCGACCGGATCGACGACACCGGTGCGGTCGTCCAGACGAAGCAGTACGGGTGCACCTATCTGTTCCTCGGCGGCGGCAGCGTCGGGACCACCGAACTCCTCGTCCGGGCCCGGGAGACGGGCACGCTCCCCGCCCTCAACGCCGATGTGGGCACCGGGTGGGGGACCAACGGCAACGTGATGCTGGGGCGCGCCAACCACCTGTGGGACACCGTAGGGGCGAACCAGTCGACGATGCCGGTCATGGGCATCGACGACTGGGCCAACGCCGACAACCCCGTCTTCGCCGAAATCGCCCCGCTGCCCATGGGGTTGGAGCACTGGGTGAGCCTCTATCTGGCGATCACCAAGAACCCGCAGCGGGCCTCGTTCACCTACGACGCGGCGACCGACTCGGCGCGGCTCGGCTGGAGCGCCGCCCAGAGCGCGGTGTCCGTCGCCATGGCCAAGAAGCTGTTCGACCGGATCAACGCGGCCAACTCCACCATCTACCGGTACGACCTGTTCGGCTCCGGCAACAAGATCTTCGCCGACGACTTCACCTACCACCCGCTGGGCGGCTGCGTGTTGGGCAGGGCGACCGACAACTACGGGCGAGTGAAGGGGTATTCGAAGCTGTACATCACCGACGGTTCGCTGGTGCCCGGCTCGATCGGGGTGAACCCGTTCGTGACGATCACCGCGCTCGCGGAACGGACGATGGCGCGGGTCCTCGCCGAGGACACCGCGCCATGAGCCGATCCCGATCGCGGAATCGACTGGGGCACCAACTCCCGTACTAGCTCTGGTAGATCGCCTCGATCTGGTCCGCGTAGTCCTTCGCCACCACATTGCGCTTGAGCTTCAGGGACGGCGTCAGGTGGCCCGACTCCTCGGAGAACTGGGAGGCCAGAATGCGGAACTTCCGCACCGATTCCGCCTTCGACACCGCGGCGTTGCCGTCGTCGACCGCGCCCTGGACCGCCGCGAGCAGATCCGGGTCCTGGGCGAGCGACGCCGCGGTGGACCCGGCCGGCTTGCCGTGCTCGTCGGCCCAACGGCCCAGGAACTCCTCGTCGATGGTGACGAGCGCGCCCACGAACGGTCGCCCGTCGCCGACCACCATGCACTCCGCCACCAGCGCGTGCGCGCGGATACGGTCCTCGATCACGGCCGGCGCGACGTTCTTGCCGCCCGCGGTGACGATGATCTCCTTCTTGCGGCCGGTGATGCTCAGATAGCCGTCCTCGTCGAGGGTCCCGATGTCACCGGTGTGGAACCAGCCGTCGGCCAGCGCCTCCTCGGTCGCGCCCGGGTTGTTCCAGTACTCCTTGAACAGGTGCTCGCCGTGCAGCAGGACCTCGCCGTCGTCGGCGATGCGCACGACCGAGCCGGGCAGCGGCTGGCCGACCGAGCCGATCTTCTGCCGGTCCCACGGGTTGAACGCGGTGGCGGCACAGGACTCGGTGAGCCCGTAGCCCTCGAGGACCGTGAAGCCGATGCCCCGGAAGAAGTGCCCGAGCCGCTCACCGAGCGGGGCGCCGCCGGAGATGGCGTACTCGCCCTTGCCGCCGAGGACCGCGCGCAGCTTGCTGTAGACCAGCTTGTCGAAGGTCCGGTACTTGATCTTCAGACCGAGGGACGGGCCCGACGGGGTGTCCAGCGCCCGGCTGTACGCGATCGCCGTGTCGGCGGCCTTGTCGAAGATCTTGCCCTTGCCGTCCGCCTGCGCCTTGGCCCGTGCCGAGTTGTAGACCTTCTCGAAGACGCGCGGCACACCGAGGATCAACGTCGGCCGGAACGAGACCAGTTCGTCGGTGAGGTTCTTGATGTCCGGGACCATGCCCAGCCTGATCGGCGCCATCATCGGCGCGATCTGCACCAGCCGCCCGAAGACGTGCGCGAGCGGCAGGAAGAGCAGCACCGAGCACTCGCCGGTCCGGAACAGGGGCCGCAGCCGCTCGACGACGTTGCCGCACTCGGCGAAGAAACTGCGGTGCGTGAGCACGCAGCCCTTGGGCCGGCCGGTCGTCCCGCTCGTGTACACGATGGTCGCCGGGTCGTCGGCCTTCGCCCGCGCACCGCGCTCCTCGACGGTCGCGTCGGAGACGCCCTGACCGGCCCGCCCCAGCTCCTCCACCGCGCCGGCGTCGATCTGCCAGACGTGCTCGAGCCCGGGCAGACGGTCGCGCACCGACTCCACGGTGGCGGCGTGGCCGTCCAGTTCCACGATGATCGCGGTGGCCCCCGAGTCGCTGAGGATCCACTGCACCTGCTCGGCGGAACTGGTCTCGTACACGGGCACGGTCACCGCGCCGGCGCACCAGATCGCGAAGTCGAACAGGGTCCACTCGTACCGCGTACGGGACATCAGGGCGACCCGGTCGCCGGGTGCGACCCCGGAGGCGATGAGGCCCTTCGCGGCGGCGTTCACCTCGGCGAGGAACGTCGTGGCCGTGACGTCCTGCCAGGCGCCGTCCACCTTGCGGGCGATGACGGCGACATCCGGATGCTGCACGGCGTTTCGGCGGACGATGTCGGTCAGATTTCCGTCCGCGGGGACCTCGTACAAAGCCGGAAGGCTGAACTCGCGCAAGACTGCTGCTCCTCATAGGGCGCCGGCGCCACGACTTTGTGCGATGCGACGGTGCGGTCCATGGCTTGGGCAAGTACTCACGGATCCCGTGGTCGACATCCTGAGTACGACTGGACTGCCCGGACGTTACCCGCCGGTATGGCTTCTACGACAGGGGGGTCCGGCGAGATGTTCGCGGCATCACACGGGTTGGTGTCCTTTACGCACAGTAGTGCACGGTTTTCCTGACTGACCAGTAACCGCCGGCGACCCCCCAGTTCTGTTCACCCGAGCCCCACACGCCTACCCTTGATCGCCATGGCACCCTCACCGCGGGGCAACCCACAGTTGAAGAAGACGCGTGTTCATGTGGTCAGCGACGTGCACGGCAACGTGCGGGATCTGGCCGTCGCCGGTGCGGGCGCGGACGCCCTGATCTGTCTGGGCGACCTGGTCCTCTTCCTCGACTACGCCGACCACTCGCGCGGCATCTTCCCCGACCTCTTCGGCGCCGAGAACGCGAGCCGCCTCGTGGCGCTGCGCACGGCCCGCCGCTTCGAGGAGGCCGGCGAGCTCGGCGCCCAACTGTGGGCCGGTGTCGGCGCGGACCGGGCGACGGTGATCGAGAAAGCGGTGCGCAAGCAGTACGCCGAACTGTTCGCCGCCTTCCCCACACCGACGTACGCCACCTACGGCAACGTCGACATGCCGACCCTGTGGGCGGAGTACGCCGGACCGGGTACCCGCGTCCTGGACGGGGAGCGGGTGGAGATCGGGGGCCGGACCTTCGGCTTCGTCGGCGGTGGCCTCCGGACGCGGATGCGCACGCCGTACGAGCTCAGCGACGAGGAGTACGCGGCGAAGATCGAGGCGGTCGGCGAGGTCGACGTGCTGTGCACACACATTCCGCCGGAAGTGCCGGAACTGGTGTACGACACGGTCGCGCGCCGCTTCGAACGCGGCAGTCGTGCGCTGCTGGACGCGATCCGGCGAACGCGCCCCCGGTACGCGCTGTTCGGTCACGTCCACCAGCCGTTGGCCCAGCGGATGCGGATCGGCGCCACGGAGTGCGTGAACGTGGGGCACTTCGCGGGGAGCGGGAAGCCGTGGGCGCTCGAATGGTGACCCGGCCGCCGACCCCCGGTCCGGGTGACAACGGCCTGCCCCGCGCGGGGTAGCCTTCACGCTGCACATACGTGCGCACCCACCTCCCTCACCGGACCGCATCTGGAGGAGCCACGGCGATGGCGGAATTCACCAGTTCGAGCATCACGATCGAGGCGGCACCGAACGAGGTGATGGCGGTGATCGCCGACTTCGCCCGTTACCCGGACTGGACCGGCGAGGTGAAGGAGGCGGAGATCCTCAAGACCGACGCCCAGGGCCGCGCCGAGCAGGTCCGCCTCGTCATGGACGCCGGCGCGATCAAGGACGATCAGACCCTCGGCTACACCTGGACCGGCGAGCACGAAGTCTCGTGGACCCTGGTCAAGTCGCAGATGCTGCGGGCGGTTGACGGCTCGTACATCCTGAAGCCGGCGGGGGGTGGGGCGACCGAGGTCACCTACCAGCTGACGGTGGACGTCAAGATCCCGATGCTCGGCATGATCAAGCGCAAGGCGGAGAAGGTCATCATCGACCGCGCGCTGGCGGGCCTGAAGAAGCGCGTCGAGGAGCCGAAGTAACTCGGGGGCGCTGCCCCCGAACCCCCGCTCCTCAAACGCCGGAGGGGCTGATTTTCAGCCCGTCTGGGGGTCCCCCCTCTGGGGGAGTTTGAGGACGAGGCCCCTTCAGGGCCGAAGCGGGGGTCTGGGGGCGCAGCCCCCAGGGGGTGCGTGCCAACACCGGTACCGTTCACCCCCATGCGCACCATCCTCGTAACCGGCCCCGGCGGCTCGGGCCGCACCACCCTCGCCGCGGCCACCGCCCTGACCGCGGCGCGCGACGGCACCCCCACCCTCGTCCTCAGCACCGACCGCACCGACACCCTCGGCGCCGCCCTCGGCACCCGCACCGGCCCCACCCCCGTCCCCGTCCCGGGCACCCCCCACCTCACCGCCTGGCGCCCCGACGCAGCGGAACGCTTCCGCGCCGACCTCACCGCCTTCCAGGACCGCGGCGCCAACGTCCTCGACTTCCTCGGCGCCTCCCGGCTCGACCCCGAGGAACTCACACCGCTGCCCGGCGCCGAGGAACTCGCCCTCCTGCGCGCCCTGCGCGACGCCGCGCTCTCGGAGGCGTACGACCTCCTCGTCGTCGACCTCCCGCCCACCCCGCAGGCCCTCGCCCTGCTCGCCCTCCCCGACGAACTGCGCCGCTACCTGCGCCGCCTCCTGCCCGCCGAGCGCCAGGCCGCCCGCGCCCTGCGTCCCGTACTCGGCCGTCTCGCCGGCGTCCCGATGCCCTCGGAGTGGCTGTACGAGGCCGCCGCCCGCTGGGACGTGGAACTGGCCGCCGTCACCGCGGTCGTCGAGGACCGGGACACCGTCGTACGACTGGTCGCCGAACCCGGGCCGGCCGGCGCCGACGCCGTACGCGCCGCCACCACCGGACTCGCCCTGCGCGGCCTGCGCGCGGACGTGCTGCTCGCCAACCGCGTCCTGCCTGAGCCCTCGACCGACCCCTGGCTCGCCTCCGTCACCGCGCAGCAGCGCAAGACCCTGGAGGACTGGCAGGAGGCGCACGCCCTCCACCAGGTCCCGCATCTCGGACACGACCCGCACGGCACCGACGACCTGGCCGCCCTGCGCGCACCCGGCGTCAACCCGACCCCCGCCCCCATCGAGTGGCCTGTCACCGATCACCTGGCCGACGACGGTGTGCTCCTGTGGCACATCCCGCTGCCCGGCGCGATACGCGACGAGCTCGACCTGGTCAGGCGCGGCGACGAACTCGTCCTCACCGTCGGCCCGTTCCGCCGTATCGTTGCGCTGCCCTCGGCGCTGCGCCGCTGCACCGTGGCCGGCGCCGCCCTGCGCGACGGGGAGCTGAGGATCCGGTTCACGCCGGACCCGGACCTGTGGCCGCAGACACGGTGAACCGCGTACGTCCATTCGGGTACCGTCGAAGAGACGAACCGTAGTCAGGAGCCCGCCATGAGCGAAGAGCGCCCCACGTCCGACACCGCTCGCGGGGAGGCCGCCGGCGAGGCGCCGTACGAGACGCCCGCCACCGACTCCGACGCGTGGGCGAAGGCCTGCGCCGAGGACCTCGAAGCCGAGAAGGCGCGCCGCCGGGCCCAGCACGGGCCGCCGCCCGGCTCCGCCGCCGAGGAGCTGCGCAAGCTCGTCGACGCCGTCTCGGACAAGCTGTCGTCCCTCCAGTCACCGCTGCTCGGCGCGGTCGCCCAGGGCACCGCCCAGCAGGTGGTGCGGCAGGTCGTCCAGCAGGCCAAGGCCGCCGTCGAACCAGTGATCGAACGCAACCCGGACGTCTTCGACCACCTGGCGGCCGCGGGCAACGAACTGTTCGCCGCCTACCGCTCGGCCGTCGAGTCCCAGGAACGCCGCTGGACGACCCGCGAGGCGGATCGCGGCCGGAAGCACGGCGACGACCGGGGCGAGGGCACCGGCTCCGGCTCCGGCGAGCGCATCGACCTGGACTGACTGGCCTTCGTCACTGACAGTCCTCAATTGCTGACAGTCGCCTCAATTCGGGTCCCGCGAGGCCGCCCCGCCGTGCGGACGACGAAACCCCGGCCACAGGGCCTCGGGTACCGTTGTCCGTAGCGGGGCTCGACCGAAACTGAGGGATTCATGGGACTCACCATCGGCGTCGACATCGGCGGCACGAAGATCGCGGCCGGCGTGGTCGACGAGGAAGGCAACATCCTCTCGACCCACAAGGTGCCGACCCCGGGCACGCCTGAGGGCATCGTGGACGCCATCGCCGCCGCCGTCGAGGGCGCCCGCGCCGGGCACGAGATCGTGGGCGTCGGCATCGGCGCGGCCGGATACGTGAACCGTCAGCGTTCCACGGTCTACTTCGCACCCAACATCGACTGGCGCGAGGAACCGCTGAAGGACAAGGTCGAGGCACGCGTGGGCCTGCCGGTCGTCGTCGAGAACGACGCGAACGCGGCGGCGTGGGGCGAGTACAAGTTCGGCGCCGGCAAGGGCCACCGCAACGTCATCTGCATCACCCTCGGCACCGGCCTCGGCGGCGGCATCATCATCGGCAACAAGCTGCGCCGCGGCCACTTCGGCGTCGCCGCCGAGTTCGGCCACATCCGCGTGGTCCCGGACGGGCTGCTGTGCGGCTGCGGCAGCCAGGGCTGCTGGGAGCAGTACGCGTCGGGACGCGCCCTCGTCCGGTACGCGAAGCAGCGCGCCAACGCGACCCCCGAGAACGCGGAACTGCTCCTCTCGCTGGGCGACGGCACGCCCGAGGGCATCGAGGGCAAGCACATCTCGATGGCGGCGCGACAGGGCGACCCCGTCGCCGTCGACTCGTACCGTGAACTGGCCCGCTGGGCCGGCTCGGGCCTCGCCGACCTGGCCTCCCTCTTCGACCCCTCCGCCTTCATCGTCGGCGGCGGCCTCTCGGACGAGGGCGAACTGGTCCTCGACCCCATCCGCAGGTCCTACAAGCGCTGGCTGGTGGGCGGCAACTGGCGCCCGGTGGCCGACGTCATCGCCGCCCAACTGGGCAACAAGGCAGGCCTGGTAGGCGCGGCAGACCTGGCAAGAGAACCCGACCCGATCATGTAAAACCCCCCCTCACCCCCGCAGGCCCGCCGTACCTCAAGGAAGAGGAACGGCGGGCTTTGTCACGAGGGAAGAGACAGCGCGCCCTGAAGGGGCGCGGGGCTGTGTCAGTTGTGCGGCTTCGCCGCGCGGGCGCGACAAGCCCCCACCGACCGTCCCCGCGGCCAACTACCGCACCCCCCACGGCGAGTTCCCGCCATCCCCCACCCCCCCTCCGTATCTTGACCACCATGGCGACGACCTCCCCGCTCCCCAACTCCCACACGAACCCCGACGGTTCCGCCGTCATCCGCGTCCTCAGCTACAACATCCGCTCGATGCGCGACGACACCACCGCCCTCGCCCGAGTCATCACCGCCTGCGCCCCCGACCTGGTCCTCATCCAGGAAGCCCCCCGCTTCTTCCGCTGGCGCAAGAAACTCGCCCACCTCGCGGCCGCCTCCGGCCAGGTACTCCTCTCCGGTGGCGCCCCCGCCGCCGGCCCCGCCCTCCTCTGCTCCCTCCGCGCGACGGTCGAACGCACCGAGGACGTCCTCCTCCCCCTCACCCCCGGACAGCACCGACGGGGCTTCGCGACGGCGGTCGTCCGCTTCGGGGGCGCCCGGCTCGGCGTACTGAGCTGTCATCTGAGCCTGCACGAGGAGGAGCGGTACGAGCAGTCGGGGCTGCTCCTCGACCGGCTCGCCGCGCTGGACGTACCGCACGCGGTCGCTGGCGGCGACCTCAACGAGCACCCCACGGGCCGCGGCTTCCGGCGACTGGCCACCGACCTCCAGGACTGCTGGGCCACCGCCCCCTGGGGCACGGAGTACACCTCGACACCCACCGACCCCCACCAGCGCATCGACGCGATCCTGGCCACCCCGGGTGTCGAGGTCCTCGGCTGCGGTGTGCCGGTGGGACACCCCGGAGTGTCGACCTCGGACCTGAGGGCGGCGACGGATCACCTGCCCGTGCTGGCGGCGTTGCGCGTGCCGGCCTCCTGAGCCCGGTCCGCCGGAACTGACTGAGGGCAGCCACGGACCGTCTTCCGGTCCGGGCCGCCCTCGGAGTGCCGCTGCGTGAGCGTGGTCGTCAGACCACCGCCCCCCGCCCCGGATCCTCCTCGTCCTCGTCGTCCTTCATACGCATCACCAGCGTCGCGAACCCGCCGAGGAACCCGCCGATGCCCAGCGTCGCCAGCCACCAGGTCATGTCCCAGCCCAGCAGTACGGCGAGCAGGAGCAGGACCGGACCGCCGAGCACGCCCAGCCAGGCGAACCGGGCGGTCGTGTCCGCGGCGGGCAGCGGAGGCGGCTCCGGCGGCACGAAGTGGCCCTCGTCGTCATCGTCGAAGTCGTCCTCCGACGCGTCCGGCGTCGTGTAGTCGCGCGGGCCGCCGACGCCCGGGGCGAAGGCGACGGAGCTGCCCAGCGGCTTCACGGGCTGCCCGTCGCCCTTGGCGACCTTGTCGGCGTTGCCCTTGGGGTCGGGGTCGACGGAGGCGTCGGTGTCGTCGTTCGTGTCCGGTTCGAGCAGTGCCAGGTCCTCGACGGACTTGAACGGCTTCGCGCCCGGCGGGTCCGGCGGCTCGTCGCCGTACGCCTCCACGATCGCGGCCCACGCGGCCGCCTCGTCGAAGGGCACACCCTTCTCCTCCGGCTCGCGGTCGGAGTCGTGCTCAGCCACCCGTGGCCGTCCCTTCCTGCTGCCCCACTTGGTCTGCCTGCCGGCTCTGGTGCGGCCCCCGCACCTCACTGGCATCCGGCCCGACCGAGTCCTTGGACTCCTCGGACCGCTCACCGGCCGCGGGTGCGAGCCGGAGGACGAACGCGTGGCTCTCCTCGAAGATCCGGTCCGCATCATGGTCCAACGTCGCGACGTGGTAACTCTGTTCCAGCACGATCTCGGTCACGTCCGTGGACGACACCCGGCTCAGCACCCGGGCCGAGTCGGCCGGCGGCACGACATGGTCGGCTCGGCTGCGCAGCAGCAGCAGCGGCTGGGTGACCTGCGGCAGCTCGCCGTCGACCAGCCGGTAGAACGTCCGCATCGAGTGCGCCGCGTGCAGCGGAACCCTGGGGTAGCCGACCTCCGCGCCGCCCTCCTTCTTGATGTCGCTCACGATGCCGGCCACCGACGGCACGAGATGACGCACCACCGGAAGGGCGTACGCGGCAAGACCGTGCACCTTGTTCGCCGGGTTGACGACCACGATGCCGCTGATCCGGTCGCCGTACCGCGCGGCCAGCCGCAGGGTCAGCGCGCCGCCCATCGACAGGCCGAAGACGAAGACCTGGGTGCAGCGCTCCAGCAGGGCACGCAGCTCCCGGTCCACCTCCGCGTACCAGTCCTGCCAGCCGGTGAGCTGCATGTCCTCCCAGCGCGTGCCGTGCCCGGGCAGCAGCGGCAGCGAAACGGTCAGTCCGCGCTCGGCGAGGTACTCCGCCCAGGGGCGCAGCGACTGCGGGGAACCGGTGAAACCGTGACAGAGGAGGACTCCGACCTCCCCGCCCTCATGGCGGTACGGCTCGGCTCCAGGAAGGACCGGCACCATCGGTCTCCTGTTCATGGGAAGGGTGACTGGGGTGAGTGGGGTGAATGACTGGGGTGGGTGATCAAGCATGGAAGCCTCGAGACTTCGAGGCGTACTTCACCGTACGCGACCGCACTGACACCGACCAGGGCCGTCGGACTCTTTGGCAGTGCCGCGGGTTAAGGTCTGATCTACAGACTATGGAGGCACTCGGTTGTTGTACGGCGCGATGAAGGTTTCCGTCGGGGTACCGCTGAAGGTCGCCTTCAGGCCCTGGGTGGAAGGCCTGGAGAACGTCCCGGCCGACGGGCCGGCGATCCTGGCGAGCAACCACCTGTCCTTCTCCGACTCCTTCTTCCTGCCCGCGGTCCTCGACCGCAAGGTCACCTTCATCGCGAAGGCCGAGTACTTCACGACGCCCGGTCTCAAGGGCCGGATGACCGCCGCCTTCTTCAAGGGCGTCGGCCAGCTCCCGGTGGACCGCTCCGGGGCGCGCGGCGCGGGCGAGGCCGCGATCAAAAGCGGTGTCGACGTCCTCGAGCGCGGTGAGCTGTTCGGTATCTATCCGGAGGGCACCCGTTCGCCCGACGGCCGCCTCTACCGGGGCAAGCCCGGCGGCCTCGCGCGCGTGGCGCTCGCCACCGGGGCGCCGGTCATCCCGGTCGCGATGATCGACACCGAGAAGATCCAGCCGCCGGGCAAGGTGATGCCCAAGCTGATGCGCCCGGGCATCCGCATCGGCAAGCCGCTCGACTTCAGCCGGTACCAGGGCATGGAACACGACCGCTTCGTGCTCCGGGCCCTGACCGACGAGGTCATGTACGAGATCATGAAGCTCTCCGGCCAGGAGTACGTCGACATCTACGCGTCGGCCGCCAAACGCCGGATCGCCGAAGAGGCGAAGGCGGAGAAACAAGCCGAGAAGCAGGCGCAGAAGGCCCAGGAGAAGGCCCTGGAGAAGGGCCGGTCGGGCACCAAGTAGCAGTACCCGGGGGCGGGTTCGGGGGAGGCGGGGGACATGGCCGTACACGAGAAGGCCGTACGCGAGAAGGTCGTGGGCGACGGAGCCGGGCGCAGACAGACCGGGCGTCCGAAAGTCATGCGGATGTCGGTCGAGCAGCCGCTGTGGCGCGCGCTCAGCGGGTACCGCGTCCTGACGATGCTGTACGCGATCGGGTTCTTCGCCAACGCGTACGACGGCTTCGTCCGTCCCTGGGTGGCCGTCGGCTACTTCGTCGTGCTGTTCGTCTGGACCCTCGCGACCCTGCCCAGGGTGGCCAACGCGGCCAGCTGCACGAAGCGTTTCCTCGCCGCCGACCTCACCATCGCGCTGGCCGGCATCCTCCTCACGCCCGTCGCCGACGCCCACGAGAGGGTCGCCTCGGGCGGTCCCACGCTGCCGTCGATATGGACGGCCGGTTCCGTGCTGGCCTTCGCGATCAAGGGCGGCTGGCGCTGGGCGGCCTTCGCCTCGACGCTGGTCGCCGCCGTGAACCTGGTCGAGCGCGGCACCCCGGCCCGTGACACCGTCCACAACGTGGTCCTGGTGTGGGTCGCCTCCATCGCCATCGGATACGTCGTCGAGGTCGCCCGCGCCTCCGAGCGCACCCTCGCCCGCGCCCTGGAGATCGAGGCCGCGACCCGCGAACGGGAGCGGCTCGCCCGGGACATCCACGACAGCGTCCTCCAGGTACTGGCGATGGTGCAGCGGCGTGGTGCCGTACTCGGCGGCGAGGCGGCGGAACTGGGCCGGATGGCCGGCGAACAGGAGGTCGCGCTGCGCGCCCTGGTCTCCGGCGGCCTCGTACCGGCGTCAGTGGCGCCGGACATCGCCGTACACAGGGTGGGGGAGTCCCAGCCGGACATGCCGGACTCGCCGGACCCGGTGGATCTGCGCGCCCTGCTCGTCCCGTACGCCACCTCGACGATCACTTTCTCCGAGCCCGGCGCCCCCGTGCCGCTCGCCCGGGCCGCCGCGAAGGAGCTGGCCGCGGCGGTCGGCGCCGCCCTGGACAACGTGCGCAGGCACGCGGGGGAGGGGGCCCGGACCTGGATCCTGGTCGAGGACGAGCCGGACTCCGTCGTCGTGACCGTGCGGGACGACGGGCCGGGCATCCCGGAGGGGCGGCTCGCGCAGGCCGAGGGCGAGGGACGGCTCGGCGTGGCCCAGTCGATCCGCGGCCGGCTGCGCGACCTCGGCGGCGACGCCCAGCTGATCTCGGTGCCGGGGCAGGGCACGGAGGTCGAACTGACGGTACCGAAGGACACCGGAACGGCACGGGGGAAGACGGAGCGACGATGACGGACACCGGGAACGAGAGCGGCAGGGACATGAACGGGACCGGGGAAGGGCCTCAGGGTCCCCTCAGGGTCATGGTGGTCGACGACCATCCCATGTGGCGGGACGCGGTCGCCCGGGACCTCGCCGAGTCCGGGTTCGACGTGGTCGCCACGGCGGGCGACGGCGAGCAGGCCGTACGCCGCGCCCGGGCCGTCACACCGGACGTCCTCGTGCTCGACCTCAACCTGCCCGCCAAACCCGGCGTCCAGGTCTGCAAGGAGGTCGTCGGGGCCAACCCCGCCCTGCGCGTCCTGGTCCTCTCGGCGAGCGGCGAGCACGCCGACGTCCTGGAGGCGGTGAAGTCGGGCGCGACCGGCTACCTGCTGAAGTCGGCCTCGACCGAGGAACTGATCGACGCCGTACGCCGTACTGCGGTCGGCGACCCGGTGTTCACCCCGGGCCTGGCCGGTCTGGTCCTCGGCGAGTACCGCCGCCTGGCCTCCGAGCCGGCCCCGGCGGCGGGCGCCGACGAGCCCAAGGCCCCGCAGCTCACCGACCGCGAGACGGAGGTCCTGCGGCTGGTGGCCAAGGGCCTCAGCTACAAGCAGATCGCCGAACGCCTGGTCATCTCGCACCGCACGGTCCAGAACCACGTTCAGAACACCCTGGGCAAGCTGCAACTGCACAACAGGGTGGAACTGGTGCGGTACGCGATCCAGCGCGGCCTGGACGACGAGTGACGACGAGTCACGACGGGCGATAAGGGGCGACGAAGGGCGAGAACCCTTGAGAACACGTGAGGAGCCTCGACGCCGAGTGAGACGCGCGTCACACTGATCCTTCGTCAGGAACCCGCGGCGAAGGGACATATCCATGCGCGTCGGAGTACTGACCGGAGGCGGCGACTGCCCCGGGCTCAACGCCGTCATCCGGGCCGTCGTCCGCAAGGGCGTACAGGAGTACGGGTACGACTTCGTCGGCTTCCGGGACGGCTGGCGAGGTCCGCTGGAGGGCGTGAGCGTGCGCCTCGACATCCCCGCCGTACGCGGCATCCTCCCGCGCGGCGGCACCATCCTCGGCTCCTCGCGGACCAATCCGCTCAAGCAGGAGAACGGCATCGCCCGTATCCGGGAGAACCTCGCCGCGCAGGAGGTCGACGCGCTCATCGCGATCGGCGGCGAGGACACCCTCGGAGTCGCGGCCCGGCTGACCGGCGAGCACGGGATTCCGGTCGTCGGCGTACCGAAGACGATCGACAACGACCTGTCCGCCACCGACTACACCTTCGGCTTCGACACCGCCGTCGGCATCGCGACGGAGGCGATCGACCGACTGCACACCACCGCCGAGTCGCACATGCGCGTCCTCGTCTGCGAGGTGATGGGCCGCCACGCCGGCTGGATCGCCATCCACTCCGGCCTCGCGGGCGGCGCCAACGTCATCCTCATACCCGAACAGCGCTTCGACACGGAACAGGTGTGCACCTGGGTGACCTCGCGCTTCAGCGCCTCGTACGCCCCGATCGTGGTCGTCGCGGAGGGCGCCATGCCCAAGGACGGCGACATGGTGCTCAAGGACCAGTCCCTCGACTCCTTCGGACACGTGCGCCTGTCCGGCGTCGGCGAATGGCTGGCCAAGGAGATCGAGAAACGGACCGGCAAGGAGGCGCGCACCACGGTGCTCGGCCACGTCCAGCGCGGCGGCACCCCCAGTGCCTTCGACCGCTGGCTCGCCACCCGCTTCGGCCTGCACGCCATCGAGGCGGTCCGCGACGGCGACTTCGGCAAGATGGTCGCCCTGCGCGGCACGGACATCGTCCGCGTCCCGATCGAGGAGGCCACAGCGAAGCTGAAGACGGTCGACCCGAAGCTGTACGACGAGGTCGGCGTGTTCTTCGGCTGAGGGCGGTGGGTGGTTGCGCGCGCCCACGCGGCGGAGCCGCAATTCGACACAGCCCCGCGCCCCTGAGAAGCACGGGCCGCGCCCGGCGCTTCTCAGGGGCGCGAACCTACCGCGTCCGCAGGGACTGCACCCCCGCCACCAACTCCCGTACGACAGCGGGCCCGTTCAGCGTCAGCACCGACTCCGGGTGGAACTGGACGCCCGCGAAACCGGGGCCCCGCACCGCGTGCACCTCA
The DNA here is from genome assembly GCF_001280005.1 of Streptomyces sp. NRRL WC-3618. GTDB lineage: Bacteria > Actinomycetota > Actinomycetes > Streptomycetales > Streptomycetaceae > Streptomyces. The sequence goes on from NZ_LGDW01000281.1 coordinate 34,864, forward strand.
CCGCTCGCACTCCGGCTGACCTCGACCTCGTGCGCCGCCAGTTCCCTGGCGGCCTCGTCGTCGCAGCGCGCCACGAAGCTGTTGTAGAAGCCGACGGTCTCCGTCCGCCCGAACAGATCGATCTCCGTCTGCGCGCCCTGGTAGGGCACTTCCTTCCGTACGATCTCCAGCCCCAGTTCCGCCGCGATCAGCTCGTGCCCGAGGCAGACCCCGAGGACGCCGTGCCGGTGGTCCCGGACGGCCTCGGCGGTCAGTTCGCGCAGGAACCGCATCTTCGGGTCGGCCAGGTCGCCCGGATCACCCGGGCCGGGCCCCAGAACCAACGGCCCCTCGTGGCCCGGGACCGCCTCCCGCAGCCCCGGTTCGTCGTAGCGCCGCACGGTCACCTCCAGGCCCGACGAGCGCAGGACGTGCGCGAGCATCGCCGTGAAGGTGTCCTCGGCGTCGACGACCAGCGCGTGTCCGGTCAGCTCCTGGGTCCGCTCCCGCATCCGCAGCCAGAACGGCGCCAGCGAGCCCCGCCGACCGTCCAGGGCCGCACGCACCCGTGGATCGTCCATGAGCCGCGCCCGTACGCCCGTCTCCCGGGGCCTTCCCGGTACGACACCCAGCGCCGCCAGCACCCCGGCCGCCTTGGCGTGGGTCTCGGCGACCTCGCCCGCCGGGTCCGAGCCACGGACGAGCGTGGCGCCGACCGGCACCCGCAGCCGTCCGTCCGGCGCGATGTCGGCGGTCCGGATGAGGATCGGCGAGTCGAGGGTCTGGGCACCGCCCGCGTCCCGCCCGACCAGCGCCAACGCCCCCGCGTAATAGCCGCGCCCACCGACCTCGTGCCGCTCGATCACCCGGCACGCGTTCTGCACGGGCGACCCCGTGACGGTCGCGGCGAACATGGTCTCCTTCAGCACCTCCCGCACATCCAGCGAGGAGCGTCCCCGCAACTCGTACTCGGTGTGCGCGAGGTGGGCCATCTCCTTCAGCCGGGGCCCGACCACGACCCCGCCCATGTCGCCGACGGTGCACATCATCTTGAGCTCCTCGTCGACGACCATCGACAGCTCCTCGATCTCCTTGCCGTCGGCGAGGAAGGAGAGCAGGTGCTCGGGGGTCGGCCCCCCGGCCGGATAGCGGTACGTCCCGCTGATCGGGTTCATGACCACGGTCCCGCCGGACATCCGCACGTGCACCTCGGGACTGGCCCCGACGAGGGTCCGCCCACCCGTCGCCCGCCCCCGCCCTTCCAAGGAAGGCGCTTCGGGCCCTTGCTGATTTCCGGTGTGCACGACGAACGTCCAGTACGCACCTCGCTCCCCGACCAGCAGCCGCCGGAACAGAGCGAGGGCGTCGGCGCGCCCGAACCCCGGGATCTCCCCCTCGTACGTCCGCCGGATGACGAAGTTCGCCCCCTCGCCCCGCCCGATCTCCTCCCGCAGCACCCGCCCCACGATGTCCGCGTACTCCTCGTCCCCGACGTCGAAGCCACCGCCCTCGACCCGCACGTCATGCGCGGGAAGCTGGGCCAGCGCCTCCGCCAGCGGGAGCGCGTACGTCTCCTCGGGCGTGAGCACCGATAGGGGGGTGCCGTCGTCGCGCACGTCGAAGCCGCGCTCGCGGATCTGGCGGAAGGGGATGAGGGCGAGGCCCTCGTCGGGGATGTCGGCGAGCCGCTCGTACGTCGTCACCGGGCCGATCAGCAGTTCGACCACGGAGTGGTCGTGGCCGGGCGTGCGGCGGCTGAGCAGGGCGAACGGTCGATTGTCGTGCAGGAGCTGGTCGAGTCGCATCGTGTTCCTCTTCCATCGATCGATGACTTGATCAGTGATCGGGAGGAACGGCCGGGCGAGGAGGTCCGCGGAAGTCCGCGAAAACACCGAAGGCCGCCCCTCGGGCGGCCTTCGCGAAGTCTTGCGTACGCGCAGTCAGTGGGCCGCCGAGTGAGCGGGCCACCACCAGTTCTGGGTCGAGTGCGCGAACATGCGACGGACCCTACACCACGGGCCACGGGCGGATCGTGAACCGACGCGCGGACCGGCCATTCCGCTCACCGGACCCGAACGAGCGATCCCCGTCTCACTTGATGAGCAGGCGGCTGGATGCCCTGCGTGACCCCGTAATGTGGGGCTGTGACCGTGAACGCTAAGACCAGCGCGAGCGCTGGCAACACCTGGCGAGACCTGCCCGCGGCGCAGCAGCCCGAGTACCCCGACACCGAGGCTCTGCGCGCAGTCGTTGCGGAGCTCGAGTCGTATCCCCCGCTGGTCTTCGCGGGCGAGTGCGACCAGCTGCGCGCCCGGATGGCGGCTGTCGCCAAGGGAGAGGCGTTCCTCCTCCAGGGCGGCGACTGCGCCGAGTCCTTCGACGCCGTCGGCGCCGAGGACATCCGAGCCAAGCTGAAGACCCTCCTCCAGATGGGCGCCGTCCTCACGTACGCGGCCTCCGTGCCGGTCGTGAAGGTCGGCCGGATCGCCGGTCAGTACTCGAAGCCGCGTTCCAAGGGCACCGAGACCCGCGACGGCGTGACCCTGCCGACGTACCGCGGTGACTCGGTCAACGGCTTCGACTTCGACGAGAAGTCCCGGATCCCGGACCCCGAGCGCCTGAAGCGGATGTACAACGCGTCCGCCTCCACGCTCAACCTGGTCCGCGCCTTCACCACCGGCGGCTACGCGGACCTGCGCCAGGTGCACGCCTGGAACCAGGACTTCGTGAAGTCGTCCCCGTCCGGCCAGCGGTACGAGCAGCTGGCCCGCGAGATCGACAACGCGCTGAACTTCATGCGCGCCTGCGGGACGGACCCGGCCGAGTTCCAGACGGTCGAGTTCTACTCCTCGCACGAGGCACTGCTGCTGGACTACGAGTCGGCGCTCACCCGCGTCGACTCCCGCACCGGGCGGCTGTACGACGTCTCAGGCCACATGGTGTGGATCGGTGAGCGCACCCGGCAGCTGGACGGGGCGCACATCGAGTTCGCCTCCCAGGTCCGCAACCCGATCGGCATCAAGCTCGGCCCGACGACGACGGCCGAGGAGGCGCTGCAGTACATCGAGCGCCTCGACCCGGACCGTGAGCCGGGCCGGCTGACCTTCATCGTCCGCATGGGCGCCGACAAGGTCCGCGACAAGCTGCCCGAGCTGGTCGAGAAGGTCACGGCGTCGGGTGCGACGGTGGCCTGGGTGACCGACCCGATGCACGGCAACACCTTCGAGGCGGCCTCCGGTCACAAGACCCGACGCTTCGACGACGTGCTCGACGAGGTCAAGGGCTTCTTCGAGGTCCACAAGGAGCTGGGTACGCACCCCGGCGGTATCCATGTGGAGCTGACGGGCGACGACGTCACCGAGTGCGTGGGCGGCGGCGACGAGATCTTCGTCGACGACCTGCACCACCGCTACGAGACGGCCTGCGACCCCCGTCTCAACCGCAGCCAGTCGCTCGACCTGGCGTTCCTCGTCGCGGAGATGTACCGGGACCAGTAACGACCAGGAGCAGGATCGCCTGTTACGACAGCATGCGATGGGGCGCGGATCACAACGATCCGCGCCCCACACCACTTTTCGGGCACCGGCGAGCCGGGGTAAGGTTAGGTTAGCCTCACCGATCTTGGGGATGGCTGGACCACTGCAATCCCGTCGGGAGGTGACCCGCGTGTACGTCTGCAACTGCTTCGGAGTGACCGAGGCGCAGGTGAAGGGCCATGCGGCGAACGGCGCCTGTACCCCCCGCCAGATCGCGTCAGCCTGCAAGGCGGGCACGGACTGCGGCTCGTGTGTACGGCGCATCCAGGCGCTGCTCGGCAGGGGCGCCTACCCGACCCGCGGGCTCGCCGACGAGGGTCGACGGGTCCTGGCCGAACAGCTGGACGAAGCCGCCTGAGTCCTGGCGGCGGCTCTCAGCTCTCCGGCTGCTCGATGAGCTGCGCGATGTAGAGCGCCTCGCCGAGCTTCTCCACCAGTTCCAGCTGGGTGTCCAGATAGTCGATGTGGTGCTCCTCGTCCGCGAGGATCGACTCGAAGATGTTCGCGGACGTGATGTCGCCCTTGGCGCGCATGACCTCGACACCGCGCTTGAGGCGGTCGATCGCCTCGACCTCGACCTGCCGGTCCGCCTGGAACATCTCGGTCAGGGTCTGGCCCACCCGCACATGGAACAGCCGCTGGTAGTTCGGCAGACCGTCCAGGAACAGGATCCGGTCGGTGAGGATCTCCGCGTGCTTCATCTCGTCGATCGACTCGTGTCGCGTGTACTTCGCGAGCTTCGTCCAGCCGAAGTTCTCCTGCATCTTCGCGTGCAGGAAGTACTGGTTGATCGCCGTGAGTTCGGCGGTCAGCTGCTCGTTGAGGAATTCGATGACCTCGGGGTCGCCCTGCATCGCAGAGGCTCCTTCCAAGCGGGGGACTGGGGAGGTTGCCGCCGCATGATTTCATCGCCGTCGAAGATCGTCCAGTAAGTGCGTGCTTAGTAAGTAAGGGCATGCTTAGTCCAAATTATCCGGGCTTGATCGAATCTGGTCGGGCCTGGTCATGCGCACTCTTCCTGGTCTGTCAGGATGGAGTCATGGGGCAGCCGGTGGAAGGTGAATCGGGACAGCGCGATTCAGGAGCGGTGGCGCAGCCCGAATTGCCGCCGGGGCAGCGTATTCAGCGCGGCTGGCCGGTCACTCATTACGGGCCGGTGCCCAAATTCCGCCCCGAGCGCTGGGAGTTCAGGGTTTTCGGCGCCACCGCCGACAGTGAGAAGCACTGCTGGAATCACGAGGAGTTCACCGCCCTCCCGTACACCTCTGTCGTGGCCGACCTGCACTGCGTCACGAAGTTCAGCATGCTGGGCGCCGAGTGGGGCGGAATTCCGGCGCGGACGATCCTGGCCGCCGCGCCGCCCGCGCCCGAGGTCACCCATGTCATGGTCTGGGCGGAATACGGCTTCAGTTCGAATCTCCGACTGGCCGATTTCGCGTCGGAGGGCACGATCTTCGCCACCCACAAGGACGGCGAACTCCTCACCGCGGAACACGGTTTCCCGCTCCGGCTGGTGGTGCCCCATCTGTACGCCTGGAAGGGCCCCAAATGGGTGCGCGGCGTGGAGTACATGACCGCCGACCGCCGCGGCTTCTGGGAGGAACGCGGCTACCACAACGTCGGCGACCCCTGGCGCGAACAGCGCTACTCGTACCAGGAGGAGCCTGGGGACGGCCCCGAGCTCTGAGGTCCTGAGCTCTGAGGTCCTGAGCTCTGAGGTCCTGAGGTCAGTGGTGGTATTGGTGCACCACCGCGTGGCCCTTTCCGCGGCCGATCATCCACTTGTTGACGGGCGTCGTCACGACGAAGGCGATCACGAGCGAGATCGCGAGCGAGCCCCAGAACAGCAGGTCGGCCAGTTCGGCGTCCATCGCGTCCGGCCACAGTACGATCACGCCGTTGTCGATGAGCTCCATCACCGCGATGGACAGGGTGTCGGCGGCCAGTGCCACACGGATCGCCGCGCGGAGGCCGACGCCGGCCCGCAGCACGCCGCGCAGCGTGAACGAGTAGCCGAAGAAGAACGCGAGGACGATCGCCAGGACCGTCGTCGACAGGTTCCCCCAGCCCAGCGCGGTACCGACGACCATGCCGAGCACCTCGCCGATGGCGCAGCCGGTGAGGCAGTGCAAGGTGGCCTGGGCGGCCATGGCCCAGGTGGCGGCCGGTGTGTGCTGGTGCGCGTGTGTCTCGTGCTCCATGGGTACCCCCGGTGTCAGGCGGTCACGGCTGGTCTCTGCACTCACCAGCAAGATACCCCCCAGGGGTATTCCCTGGTATTCCCCGGCGTTTCCGATGTCCGTTTCCGTGCCGCTACCCGTCCCGGAGTTTCTTCAGCCGTTCCACGTCCGCCGCGTGCCCCTCCTTCCCGCCGGGCGTCTCGATGATCAGCGGTACGCCCTCGGTCGCGGGGTGCGTCATCAGCGCGCGGAACGGGTCCTCGCCGATATGGCCGGCGCCGATGTTCTCGTGGCGGTCCTTGTGCGCGCCGACCACGTCCTTGGAGTCATTGGCGTGGATCAGCTTCAGCCGTCCCTCGCCGACCGTGTCGACGAGCAGATCGAGGGTCTGGTGCATACCGCTGGGCCCGGTCAGATCGTGTCCGGCCGCGAAGATGTGACAGGTGTCCAGGCAGACGCCGAGCTTCGGATGGGCGTCGAGCGCCTCGAAGTACGGCCCGAAGTCCCAGGTGCGCGAACAGAGGGAGGAGCCCTGTCCAGCGGTCGACTCGAGGAGCAGACACGGGTCGTCGTCGTGGGTGAGCTCGTCGAGCAGCGGCAGCAGATGTTCCCGTACCTGCTTGAGGGCCACGGCCCGCTCCCGCCCGCCGGTCGCGCTCCCCGTGTGCACCACCACCCCCAGCGCGCCGATCTCGCGCCCGCGCCGCAGCGAGTGCCGCAGCGACTCCACCGACTGCTCGACGGTCGCCTCGGTGTGCGAGCCGAAGTTGATCAGGTACGGGGCATGGACGTATGCGGGGATCGAGGCGTCGGCGCAGGCCGCGCGGAACGCCTCGTCCTGGCGGGGATTGCCGACGGGCGTCGCCCAGCCGCGCGGATTGGCGACGAAGACCTGCACGGTCTCGGCCAGAAGGTCGCGGGCGTAGGACAGGCCGACGGAGTGGAGACCGCCGGCCACGGGAACATGGCCGCCGACGGGGTTGCGGAGCTGCGTGCTGGTCACCCGTTCAGGGTGTCACGCGGCGCTCCGCGTCCCGTCAGCGGATCGTGATGGTGATCTTCGACCCCTTGGGCGCGGTCTCGCCTCCGTCCACGGACTGCTTCTTCACCGTGTCGCCGAAGAGCCCGAGCAGTCCCCGGTCCTCCTCAACCGTGAACCCGGCCCCCTCCAGCGCCTCCTTGGCTTCGTCGACGCTGTCGCCCACGACATCCGGGACCTTGATCATCTCCGGACCCTTGGAGACCGTCAGCGTGACGGTGTCGCCCTGCTCGGCCTCGCTGCCGCCCTCCGGTGACTGGACGGCGACCTGCCCCTGCTCGAACTCGTCCGAAGTGACGGTCTTGGCGGCGACCTTGACCTTCAGCCCCGCCTGCCCCAGCTCGGCCCGCGCGTCGGCGAGGTCGGAGCCGGTGACGTCGGAGACCTCCACCGGGCTGCCCTTGCTGATGACGAGGGCGACCGCGGAACCCGCGCGCCGCTCGGTGCCGGCGTCCGGGCTGGTGCTGATCACGGAACCCCGGGGCACCTCGTCGCTGAACTCCCGGGTGACCATCCCCGGCTCCAGACCGTTCCGCTTCAGCAGCGCTCTGGCCTTGTCGAGACGGTAGCCCCCGAGCTGGGGCACCGGCACGGTCTCCGGGCCCCTGGAGATGGTGAGCGTCACGGTGTCGTGGTCCCGGATGCGCTCGCCGACCTCGGGGTCCGTGCTGATGACGGCGCCGCGCGCCACCGTGTCGCTGTAGTCCTTCTCGATCCTGACCTCGAGCCCGGCGGCCGTCAGCCGGTCCGTGGCCTGTGCCTCGGTCTTTGACAGCACCCCCGGGACCTGCGTGAACTGCCCGGAGTTGATGTACCAGACGCCCGCCCCGACACCGAGGACGAGCAGCACGGCGACGAGGACGGCGAGCGGCGCACGCCGCCCCCGCGCCCGCGCGGAGCGCCGGGAGGGCGGGGCGGGCGCCGGGGGAGCGCCGACCGCGCCCAGCAGACTGGTGCGGTTGGTCGGGTTGGTCCGGGTGAGCTGCCGGTCGCCGGCCGGGGACTCGTCCTCGTTGACGGGCAGGAGGGGCGGCACGGCCAGCGCGCGCGGGATGACGCTCGTCAGGTCCTCGGCGTTGTCGTGTGCCGAGGCGACGGCCTGCGGCGGTACGGCGTCCAGTTGTTCGGCGTCGAGCGAGCCACGCGTCTCCAGTACCTGCGACAGCAGCGCCACGGCGTCGTACGGCCGGATGTCGGCGTTGCGCGCGGTGGCCGAGGCGACCAGCGCGTCCAGTTCGAGGGCCAGCCCCGGTACGAGGGCCGACGGCGGCGGCACGTCCTCGTGCAGGTGCTTGTAGAGCACCAGCGCGGGGGAGTCGCCGTAGTGCGGCTGGTCGCCGGTCAGCATCTCGTAGAGGACGATGCCGCAGGCGTACACATCGACCCGGGGGTCGGCGGTGCCGCTCTCGATCTGCTCGGGCGCGAGGTAGGAGACGGTGCCGAGGACGGCGCCGGTCGTGTTGGTGACCGTGTCCACGGCCCGTACGAGCCCGAAGTCGGCGACCTTCACCCGGCCGTCGTCCCCTATCAGCACGTTCTCGGGCTTCATGTCGCGGTGCACGAACCCGGCCCGGTGCGCGGCGCCGAGCGCGGCGAGCACGGGCTCCAGGATGTCGAGGGCGGCCCTCGGCTGGAGCGCGCCGCGCTCACGGAGCACGTCACGCAGGGTGCAGCCGGCGATGTACTCCATGGCGAGATAGACGTACGACCCGTCGGCGCCCTGGTCGAAGACCTGTACGACGTTGGGGTGCGCGAGCCGGGCCACGGACTTCGCTTCCCGGATGAATCGCTCGACGAAGGTCGCGTCGGCCGCGAGCGTCGGATGCATCACCTTGAGGGCGAGCACGCGGTCGAGGCGGGTGTCCACGGCCCGGTAGACCGTGGCCATCCCGCCGACCGCGATCCGCGCGTCGACGCGATAGCGGCCGTCGAGCACCTGCCCGACGAGAGGGTCCTGAAGGGTCGTATCCACGCAGGTGAGTGTACGAGCCGTCGCTGACAAGGCCGCGGTTTCGGCCAGGAAAGCACAGGAAAGCAGCGGGACTGAAGCCGACCTGTGACGGAGATCGCGGGGGACGGCCGCCAATGGCGAGTAAGCGCCACAGGAGAGGCCCACTTGCAAAAAGGCTGGACACAGGCGGTGCGTGGGTGGGAGATCGAGGGCAGGGCAACGCAGGGCACCTAGAAAGCAGGCCGCTCAGGATCCAGCGCGGCCAGCCCGGCAACAGGCGACGACGCCGTGGCGAAGTGACGCCGGGGTATCCGCCCGGCCCGGTGGGCCAACCGCCCCGCCGAAACCCCGTACCGCATCGCCTCCGCCATCAGCACGGGCTCCTGGGCCCGGGTGACAGCCGACGCCAGCATCACCCCCGCACACCCCAACTCCATCGCCAAGGTCACATCGGACGCCGTCCCCGCGCCCGCGTCGAGAATCACCGGCACGCGCGCGTGCTCCACGATCAGCTGGAAGTTGTGCGGGTTGCGAATCCCCAGCCCCGACCCGATCGGCGACCCGAGCGGCATGATCGCGGCGCACCCGACGTCCTCCAGCTTGCGCGCCAGCACGGGATCGTCGTTCGTGTACGGCAACACCGTGAACCCGTCCTCCACCAGCACCTCCGCCGCGTCCAGCAGTTCGACCGGATCCGGCAGCAGCGTCCGCTCGTCGGCGATGACCTCCAGCTTCACCACGTCCGTACCGAGCGCCTCCCGGGCCAGCCGGGCCGTCAGCACGGCCTCTCCGGCGGTGAAGCACCCGGCGGTGTTGGGCAGCACCTGGATGCCGAGCCGTTCCAGCACCGAGAGCACCGACCCGTGCACCGAGGGATCGACGCGCCGCATCGCGACCGTCGTCAGCTCCGTGCCGGAGGCCACCAGCGCCCGCTCCAGCACGTCGAGGCTGGGCGCACCCCCCGTACCCATGATCAGCCGGGACGTGAACGTCGTACCGCCGAGGACAAAGGGATCGTCGGCCATGGCTCAGCCTCCCTGAACGGCGGTGAGGACTTCGACGCGGTCGCCCTCGGAGAGGGGGGTCGCCGACCACCGCGCGCGCGGGACGACGGTTTCGTTGAGCGCGGCGGCCACACCGGAGGACGCCGGGGTGAGGGTCCTCACCAGAGCGTCGAGCGCGGTACCGGGGGAGATCTCCCGCCGCGAGCCGTTCACCAGGATGTTCATACGAGCTGCTCCATGCGTACGGTGTCGAACCGGCGGGGCGTGAACGCCCTGGCCTCGTCGGGCAGTTCACCGGTGGTCAGCGTGTGCGCCAGCGCGTCACCGGTGACCGGCGTCAGCAGCACCCCGTTGCGGTAGTGGCCCGTGGCCAGCAGGAGGCCCTCCAGCGCGGTCGGGCCGAGCAGCGGCGCGTTGTCGGGGGACCCGGGACGCAGTCCCGCGCGGGTCTCCGTCAACGGCAGCTCGGTGATCCCGGGGACGAGTTCATGGGCGTCGCGCAGCAACTCGTACACGCCGCCCGCCGTGACGGTCGTGTCCCAGCCCAGCTCCTCGCTGGTCGCCCCGACGACCAGCTCACCGTTCTCGCGCGGCACCAGATAGATCTGGCTGCCGCGCACCACGGCCCGCACGGTCCGGCTCAGGAAGGGCGCGTACCGCTGCGGCACGCTCACCCGAACCACCTGCCCCTTCACGGGCCGTACGGGCGGCAGCACGGCCTCGGGGACCCCCGCGAGCCGCCCGCTGAGGCTGCCCCCGGCCAGCACGACCGACCCGGCGGCCAGCTCGTCGCCGTCCGAGTCCGTGACCGCCACGGCCCGCTCCCGCCGTACCTCGAGCCGCTCGGCCCAGGTCCGGCGCAGCACCACCCCGGCCCGCTCGCACGCGGCCACCAGCGCCCCGGCCAGCCGCCGCGGATCGATCTGGTGGTCGCCGTCCACCCGCAACCCCCCGCGCACGCCCGGCGCGAGCATCGGCTCCAGGCGTCGGCACTCACGCCCCGAGAGCCACTCCGACTCCAGGCCCGAGCGCTGTTGCAGGGCGTGCAGTTCGCGCAGCTCGGCGCGGTCGTCGGCGTCGAGTGCGACGGCGAGGGTGCCGCAGCGGCGGTAGCCGAGGTCGTGGCCGGTCAGCTCGGTGAGCTCGGCCACGAAGTCCGGATAGCGGCGGGCCGACTCCAGGTTCAGCCCGAGCAGGGTCTGCTCACCGTGGTGCAGTTCGGTGACGGCGGCCAGCATCCCGGCCGCCACCTGCGCGGCCCCGCCGCCCGGCACGGGATCCACGACCGTCGTGGCGAGCCCGCGCTGCGCGGCGCGCCAGGCCGTCACCAGCCCGATGATCCCGCCTCCGACGACAACGACGTCCGAAGTGTGCGTACGCGACATGGGCGTCCAGCCCCTCCCTTCGCCGGCATGACCCGGATCAGGTTCGTACGGTCGGAGGCCGCCCAGCCTCCCTCTCAGCCCGGTGCGTCCGGGCTCCCGCGAGTGCTTACGCTGGTCAGCCTAGCCCGCGCCGCGACGCCCACGTAAGGGAGCCTCCGCCCATGCCCCGCTCACTCGACGGCCTCGTCCTCGCCCCGGTCGAGGATCAGGCCCCAGGTCAGGTGGGGACGCGCACCCGGTTCACCTACCACGAGCGGGACGGCGAGATCTGGGCCGAGTACAGGGGCGGGGATGTCGTACGCGGCCGTCTCGTGGGTACGCGGGAAGGTGACCGTCTCGACTTCCGGTACGTGCAGCTCAAGCACGACGGGACGACGTCCTCGGGCCACTGTGTGTCCGAGGTGACCGAACTGCCCGACGGGCGGCTGCGGTTGGCGGAGACCTGGGAATGGGAGTCGCAGCCGGGCAGTGGGACGAGCGTGGTGGAGCAGGTCGAAGACGTGGGTGTGCAGCAGGTCACTGATCGCGCCCACTGACTGACAATTTGTCAGTTGTCTATGGTGATCGGGTGAGTGAGCTGACGCAGGCACAGGGCACACCGGGCGGATCGCAGCCGCGGCGCGTGGTCGTCGTGGGGGCGGGCATGGCCGGGGTGCAGACCGCGGTCGCCCTGCGGGAACAGGGTTTCACGGGCACGGTGACGCTGCTGGGCGCGGAACCCCATCAGCCCTACGACCGGCCGCCGCTGTCCAAGGCCGTCCTGCTGGGCAAGGCGGAGGGTTCCGCCTTCGACATCGACTTCGAGGCCCTCGGCATCGAACTGCTGCTCGGGCGCGAGGTGCTGGGCGTCCGGGGCGCCGCACACGAGCTGGACACCGCCGACGGGCCCGTCCCGTACGACGTCCTGGTCCTCGCGACCGGCGCCGAACCGATCCGGCTGCCGGGCACCGAGGGCGTACCCGGGGTGCATCTGCTGCGCACCCTCGACGACGCCGAGCGGCTGCGGCCAGTCCTCGCACGCCAGCACGACATCGTGGTCGTCGGAGCGGGCTGGATCGGCGCCGAGTTCGCCACCGCCGCCCGCGAGGCCGGCTGCGCCGTCACCGTCGTCGAGGCCGCCGACCGGCCGCTCGCGGGGGCCCTGCCCGCCGAGGTGGCCGCGCCGATGGCCGCCTGGTACGCGGACAGTGGCGCCTCGCTGCGCACCCACGCGCGCGTGGCACGCGTCGAGCCCGGCGCGGTGCTGCTCGACGACGGCTCGCGGCTGCCCGCGGACGCCGTCGTCGTGGGCATCGGGGCCCGCCCGGCCACGGCCTGGCTGGCGGGCTCGGGGATCACCCTGGGCGACCACCGGGAGGTCGTCGCCGACGACCACCTGCGCACCTCCGCGCCGGACGTCTACGCGGTCGGCGACTGCGCCTCCTTCCCTTCGGGAAGGTACGGCCGGCGCCTTCTGGTCCATCACTGGGACAACGCCCTCCAGGGACCCCGTACGGTCGCCGCGAACATCATCGGGGAGTCCCCGGCGGTCTACGACCCGGTTCCGTACTTCTGGTCGGAGCAGTTCGGCCGCTTCGTCCAGTACGTCGGCCACCACCAGTCGGCCGACACCACCCTGTGGCGCGGCGACCCGTCCGGCCCCGCCTGGACGGTCTGCTGGCTGCGGGAGGGCCGGCTGGTGGCCCTGCTGGCCGTGGGCCGCCCCCGGGACCTGGCCCAGGGCCGCCGCCTGGTCGAGGCGGGCACCCGGATGGACGCCGGGGCCCTGACGGACCCCTCCCGGCCGCTGAAGGCGGCCGCGGCGTAGTCCGAAGGGGCTCCACGCGGCCCCGACGCCACCGCATCGGCGCAGGTCACAGGGGCCCGGCTTCCGACTGTCAGTGCGGGATGGCAGGCTTGTCCCGTGACCGAGATTGACGCAAAGATCGATGCTCTCGTCCCTGCCTGGCTCACGCTGCCCGACATCGCGGAAATCCTCGATATCGAGGTGACACGCGTCCGGCAGTTGGTCAAGGAGGGCCAAGTGATCGCCGTACGCCGTGGTGAGAACCGCGCGCTGCACGTCCCCGCCGCATTCATCGACGGGGTCGAGCAGAAAGTCGTCAAGGGCCTCACCGGCACCCTGACGCTCCTGAGGGACGACGGCTTCTCCGACGAAGAGATGCTGGAGTGGCTCTTCACTCCCGACGAGAGCCTGCCCGGCACCCCCGCGCAGGCCCTCAGCGAGAATCGCGGCACGGAGGTGAAGCGCCGGGCCCAGGCGCTCGCCGTCTGATCCGACCAGCCGTTGGTGTGCGGGCCGAGGCCCGCACACCGCCACGACAGGGGCGCTCCCGGGGAGAACTTCCCTGGGGCGCGCCCATGGGGGGACACCTATGCCCGAGACGACCGACACCGTGCCCATGGCGACCGCCGACCCCGGCAGCGCCCGGCTCGCCGACGCCCGGGTCTACCTCTGCACGGACGCCCGCAGACGGCAGGGCGACCTCGCCGAGTTCCTGGACACGGTCCTGGCAGGCGGGGTCGACATCGTGCAGCTGCGCGACAAGGGCATGGAGGCGGCCGAGGAACTGGACCACCTCCAGGTCTTCGCCGACGCCTGCGCCCGGCACGGCAAGCTCCTCGCGGTCAACGACCGCGCGGATGTCGCCCACGCGGCCGGCGCCGGCGTGCTGCATCTGGGCCAGGGCGACCTTCCTGTTCCGGCGGCCCGGGCGATCCTCGGCCCCGACGTCCTCATCGGCCGCTCCACACACGCCGAGTCCGAGGCCGCGTCAGCCGCCGTCCAGGAGGGCGTCGACTACTTCTGCACGGGCCCCTGCTGGCCGACCCCCACCAAGCCCGGCCGCCACGCACCCGGCCTCGACCTGGTCCGGTACACGGCCGCGCTCGCCGCCGAGCGCCCCTGGTTCGCCATCGGCGGCATCGACCTGGGCAATCTGGACGAGGTGCTGGCCGCGGGCGCCACCCGGGTGGTCGTCGTACGGGCGATCACCGAGGCGGACGACCCGGGCGCGGCGGCGGGGGAGTTCGCCGAGCGGCTGCGTTCGCGGTAACCGTCAGGTGTCCGAAGCGTGGACAACAAGGCGACAATCCGGGCAAATTTCCGCCATCTGGTTGGGAGACCGCCGCCCCCTGACTAACCTGCCGGTATGGCCTTCGGAACCGCGTCCACCAGAACCGACCGCGCACGCACCGTGCGGGACATGCTCGCGTCCGGAAAGACCACGTACTCCTTCGAGTTCTCGGCGCCCAAGACTCCCAAGGGCGAGCGGAACCTGTGGAACGCGCTCCGGAGGATCGAGGCGGTCGCGCCGGACTTCGTGTCCGTGACGTACGGCGCCGGCGGGTCGACGCGCGCGGGCACGGTCAAGGAGACCCAGCAGATCGTCTCCGACACCACACTCACCCCGGTCGCCCACCTCACCGCGGTCAACCACTCCGTCGCAGAACTGCGCAACATCATCGGCCAGTACGCCGACGCGGGCATCCGCAACATCCTTGCCGTGCGCGGCGACCCGCCCGGCGATCCGATGGCCGACTGGGTACCGCACCCGAGCGGTCTGACGTACGCCGCCGAACTCGTCCGCCTCATCAAGGAGTCGGGCGACTTCTGTGTGGGCGTCGCCGCCTTCCCCGAGACCCACCCGCGCTCGGCCGACGCGGAGACGGACGTCACGCACTTCGTCGACAAGTGCCGGGCCGGCGCGGACTACGCGATCACCCAGATGTTCTTCCACCCGGAGTCGTATCTGAGGATGCGGGACGCGGTCGCGGCGGCGGGCTGCCCGACCCCGGTCATCCCCGAGGTCATGCCCGTGACCAGCGTGCGGATGCTGGAGCGCCTGCCGCAGCTCAGTAACGCGGCCATCCCCGCAACCCTGAAAGAGCGGATCCTCACAGCCAAAGACGACGCGGCGGCTGTACGCTCCATTGGCATCGAGTTCGCCACGGAGTTCTGCGCGCGGCTGCTGGCCGAGGGAATCCCCGGACTGCACTTCATCACGCTGAACAACTCCACGGCATCGCTGGAAATCTACGAGAACCTGGGTCTGCACCACCCACAGCGGGCCTAGACCGGCCGCGCGGGCGTACGACACACTGCGTAGCGGCCACTGGGAGAGGGGCGTACATGGGCTGGACGGTCCTCTACATCGCGTTTGGCGTCGTCGCGCTGTGGCTACTCGGCGAGGTTCTGCTGCAGTACAAGGCGCGGCTGCGCTGGCGCCTGCTGGCTTTCGTCGGCTTCCTCGGTGTGGTCCTCGGTGTGCTCATCGCGCAGGTCGTCGTCATCGGCCTGGGCGCCGCGGCCTTCGCCGTCGGGCAGACCTACGTGACGCTGTCGTTCCGCAGCGGCTTCTCGGCCGGCTGGGCCGTCGCGGGCTCGGGCCTCCTCGCGCGGTTCAGCAAGAAGGGCCGGCGCGGCGAAGGGGAGCACCAGGAACCGACGTTGGAGGTCTCCGACCTGGAGGCCGCCGACAACGCCTACGAGCAGGGCAAGAGCGCGGACCCGGACTTTGGTGACTTCGGTCACAGCCCTGCGGGCGACGTCGGTGACGCCGCTTCCGGCACCGGTGCCGGAACGTACCGGCAGGGCGAGGACTTCGACAACGACTTCGACCGGGACGACGTCTTCACGCCGGCGCGCCCCGTCCGGTCCACGGAGGGCGGGAGCGCGGGTGTCTACGAACCGCAGCCCATCCCCGACGACACCGGCACGTACGGCATATACAGCGATGCCGCGTACGCGGCGGCGGCCGGCCAGGACCAGTCCTACGCGGGCGCGGGCCAGGACCAGTCGTACGCGGCGGCGGCCCAGAACGGCGACCAGACCTACGGGTACGACGGCTACACCGGTTACGACCAGCAGCAGTACGGCTACGACGCCTCGGGCCAGCAGCAGTACGCCGCCTACTCCGACCCGTACATCGGCCAGGGCTACGGCGGCACCTCGTACGACTCCGGTTACGACCAGCAGCAGTACGGCTCGCAGGGCTACGGCCAGGACCAGTACGGCGCAGGCGGCTACGGCGAGACCCCGGCGAGCGGTGTCTGGGTCCCGCAGCAGCGCAACACCGACGACCCGTTCTTCGGCGGTGAACTCCCGCCGGAGCAGCAGTACCCCTACGACAACAGCAACGGCAATGGCAACGGCCAGAGCGGCAACGGGCAGACGCAGGGGAACGGCTTCGACGAGCAGTACCGCTTCTGAGGTCCGCTGCCCCGACCGGGCACCCCGGGACTCACTGCGAGCCCCGGAAGCCCGGCCCCTCCACGATCAGCCCGGCGACCAACGCACCCGACATGCCCGCGTGCGCGAGCCCGCCCCCGGGATGCGACCAGCCGCCCACCCGATACAGCCCCGGCAGTCGGGTGCTGTTGGCGGGACGCAGGAAGTCCCCGTTCCCGCCCGCGAGGGAAGGCGCCGACACGCCCCCGAGGAACGCGCCCGTCTCGTGACCGGAGTGTCCGGGCGTCCGTATCTCCCGCCACAGGACCCGCTCGCGCAGCCCCGGAACCGCGGCCTCGGCCGCGCCGACCATCAGTTCCGCGAACCGTTCCACCGGGCCGTCCGCCGCCCAGTCGCCCAGGGCCGGTGCCGACGCGCCGAGGACCACGGACTCGTGCTCCTCGTCGGGCCGCAGCGCGGGATCGTCCGGCCGCAGCACGGTCACCGTGGGCCGTGCCGGGCCGTCTCCCTGCCCGCTCACCCAGTTCAACTCGGCCTCGCGGTCCGGCGCGTGCACGACCGTGCGATGCGCGGCACCCTCGGCACGGGCCCCGCGCAGGGCCAGCAGCACGGTGAACCGGCCCGGCGACGGCGTAAACGCATCGGGAACAACGTCACCGTCCCCGTCGAGCGGATGCTCCGTCAGCTCCTTCAGCCGCACCGGATCCACGCCCGCCACGACATGGTCGGCCTCCGCGACCGTCCCGTCGCTCAGCTGGAGCCCTGCCGCCCGGCCGTCCTTCTCGACGATCCCCGTGACCTCGGCGCCGAAGACGAACTCGACCCGCCGGGCCACGCACCGCTCGTACACCGCTCGCGCCAACTCCCGGATGCCGCCCCGGACATACCAGGTGCCGAAGGCGTGCTCCATGTACGGCAGCACGGCCGCGCTCGCGGGAACGTCCCGGGGATCGAGGCCGTAGGCCAGGGCGTGAGCGTCCAGGAGGGCGGTCAGGCGTGGGTCGCGCAGCTCCCAGGCGGCGACCTCGGCGAGGGTGCCGGCGCGGCGGGTGCGCAGCAGCCGCTTGTGGGGGACCGCCGGATAGGGCTCCCGCTCGGCCAGCACCTGCCAGTCGGTCCACAGCGGCTCCTCCAGGAGCGGTCTGCGGGTGCGGTCCCAGGCCTCGCGCGCCCTGACCAGGAAGTCGCCCCAGCGGTCACCGGCCCCGGCCCCGAGAGCCGCCTCCAGAGCCTGGACGACGCCCGCGCGGGACGCGTTCGGCAGGGCGACCTCCGTGCCGTCCGCGAAGACGTGCCGTGAGGAGGGGTCGACCTGGACCAGCTCGACGCACTCCTCCAGGGGCTGCTTGCCGGTCTTGACGAACAGATCGCGGTAGACCGCGGGCAGGGTGAGCAGCCCGGGTCCGGTGTCGAAGGAGAAGCCGTCGCGCTCGAAGCGGCGCACCGCTCCGCCGTAGGTCTCCCCACGCTCGTACACCGCCACCCGGTGGCCCGCGACGGCCAGCCGGGCAGCGGCCCCCATCGCGCCCATGCCGGCGCCGATCACCGCAATCCGTGCCATGCCAGGGACTTTATCGGCCCCCACTGACAATCCCGCTACGGGCCTGTGACCACGGAGTTCGCGGGAACGTGGGCGGCCTGGCTCAGTCCGGTGCCCAGCCGGTGCGGGCCACGAGCCGTTTCTCCTCGCGCCGGTCGGCCCGGCGGCGCAGGAACCGTCTGATCCGGGAGACGAGGAAGTACAGCACGACCAGGCCGGTGAGCAGCAGCGCGCCCGCGACGATCGCCGCCGCCTGCGGGTGGAACATCGCGAACGTCACGATGCCGGCGACCCCGAGATCCTCGGCGAGGCTCACGGCGACGTTGCTGAACGGCTCCGGCGACGTGTTGACCGCCATCCGCGTCCCGGCCTTGACCGCGTGGCTGGCCAGCGCCGTCGAACCGCCGATCGCGCCGGCCGCCAGATCGGACAGCGAACCGCTCTGCCCGGCGAGCAGCGCCCCGACGACGGCCCCGGAGACGGGCCGGATCACCGTGTGCACCGCGTCCCACACCGAGTCCACGTACGGGATCTTGTCGGCGACCGCCTCGCACAGGAACAGCGCGCCCGCCGCGATGAGCACCTCCGGGCGCTGCAGCGACTCGGGGACGTCGTCGCTCAGCCCGGTCGCGCCGAATATGCCGAGGAGGAGCACCACCGCGTAGGCGTTGATGCCGCTGGCCCAGCCGCTGGTGAAGACCAAAGGGAGTACTGACACGCCCGCGATGGTAACCAGTCGGCAACGGCGTGTCGTGGGGGTGAGCGCGCAGGGCTGAGTACGCGTACCTAGGGGGAGAGATGAGTAGGCGCACGGATGGGCTGCGACCTGCGCGAACGAGAGAGTGGTGACACGGAAAAGGGCACGGCTCCGGTACCGCCGACACGGGGCGGCGGAACGGTGCCGACGCCCTGGACCGCTCCTTCCGCCGATCCGTCGGCGGGAGCGAGACACCGGGGGGACCCGGGGAACGACCGCACGGGGGTACGGGGGAAACAAAGGAGGGGGAACGGGGGAAACGGGGGAGCAGGAAGGAAGCGCCGGTTCGAGATGGCCCGCGGGGGACGCGGCCACCTTCGGACCGGCGCTTTCCCGTGCGCCCGGACCCCGCTCGCTCAGCGGTTGCCGCCCACCCGCCCCTGGAGCAGCCGGGACAGCGCCGAGTGGACGTCGTCCAGGGAGCGTTCCGGCTGGAACGACTGCCAGTCCAGGGCGGCGACCAGAACCATGCCGACCAGGGCCGCCGCGGTCAGCGGGATGTCGATCTCGTCGCTGAGCTCGCCGCCCGCCACGGCCTCGCGCAGGACGTCCTCGATGACCGCCACCGCCTGCTGCCTGACCACCATCAGGGTGGACTGCCAAGCCCGGTTGGTGCGCCACAGTTCGGCCACGTACAGCTGGGTGAAGGCCGGGTAGCGGCTGATGAAGACGAGCCCGGCCCGGACCATCGCGTCCAGGGCGTCGATCCTGCTGCCGCCGTCCCGGGCGGTCTTCTCGGCCGCCTCCCGAAGGGAGGCGGTGAGGAGTTCCACGCCGTGCCGCAGCAACTCCTCGAAGAGGACGGACTTGCTCGCGAAGTTGTAGTAGACCGTGCCCTTGGCGACGCCGGCCCGCTCGGCGATCTCGTCCACCGTGGTGGCGGAGAACCCCTGTTCGGCGATGAGCGTGACTGCCGCCTCGTAGAGCTTCTGCCGGGTGGCCTCGCGCCGCGTACCGCCGCCCGACGTGGTCCTGCTGTGTTCCATGGCCCCGATTCTCACAGGAACACCGGGTACCCGCTGACGAGACGTCACAGGCTCAGCTCCGGGTGCAGCCGGTCCAGGGTCCACACCTGCTTGCGGCGGGCCGACACGGCGGTCAGCGCCAGGGCGCCGGCCATGAACGCGGCCAGCACGGCACACGCCTGCCACACCGGGCCGAGCCCACCGCCCGTGATGAGCCTGCGCAGGGCCTCGACGACGTAGCTCATCGGCATGAAGGGGTGGATCGCGTTGAAGAAGCCGGGGCTGGTCTGCACGGGATAGGTGCCGCCCGCGGACGTCAACTGGAGCATCAGGAAGGCGAGTACGAGGATCCGGCCCGCCGCTCCGAAGCGTGCGTTCAGCCACTGGACGATCGCCGCGAAGCACGCCGTGACCAGGAACAGGAAGCCCACCGTCCCCGCCGCCCGCACCATCTGCAGGCCGATCGCCCAGTGCAGTACGGACATCAGGGCCACGGTCTGGAGCACGCCCAGTACGGCCACGGGGAGCCAGCCCGCCAGGGTGATGCGCCACGCGGAGGAACCCGCGGCGAGCGCACGCCGGTTGAGCGGCGGGATCAGCATGTAGGCGACCATCGAGCCCACCCACAGGGACAGCGGGATGAAGTACGGGGCGAATCCGGTGCCGTAGTTGGCGGCCTTGTGCAGGTCCCTGGAGGCGAGTTGGACCGGGTCGGACATCACCTGGGTGCGCGCGTCCCGGTCCTGCCGGTCGTAGTCGGGGATCTGGCCGGCGCCGTCGTGCAGTCCGCCGGCGAGTTTCCCGGAACCGTCGGCGAGCTTGAACATGCCTCCGGAGAGGTCGTCGGCGCCCGTCCTGAGGTCCTGGACGCCCGTGTGCAGGGCGGTCGCGCCGGTCTTGGCGGTGGAGAGCCCGCTGTGCAGTTTCCGCGCCCCCGCGGCGACCTGGGCCGCCCCCGCGTTGAGCCTGTCGACCTTCCGGACGGCGTCGTCGAGGTCCTCGGTCAGGCGCGGTGCGCGGTCGGCGAGCGCCTGGGCCTGCTTCTGGAGCGTGGCGAGGTGCTGGTCGAGCCGCTCCAGGTCGCCGTTCTGGTCGGCGACCAGGGTGCTGACGTCGTCGGCGACCGTCGACACGTCCGCCGCCGCGTTCCTGGCCTTCTTCAGATCGGCGCACGCGGCGTCGGGCAGTACCGCGGTCTCGCAGCGTGCCCGGTAGACGCCGTTCAGGGTGGCGGAGGCCGTGTGGGCGCCCTTGGCGGCGGCCGGGGCGGCCTTCGCCAGGGTGCCGAGGTTGTGGCGGACCGTACCGGCCGAGTCTGCGACGAGCCGGGCGGCGTCCCCGATCGTCTTCTCGTTGTCCTTGAGGAAGGGCCTCAACCTGTCCGATACGCCGTCGACCTTGTCGGCGAGCTTCTGGGTGCCCGCCGCGACCTGCCGCGAACCGTCGGCCAGATCGCCCGCACCCGTGTCGAGTTTCCGCAGCCCCCGGACCAGCTTGCCGCTGCCCCCCTCGGCGTCCTTCAGCCCGTCGGCGAGGGCCTTGGACCCTCGCTCGGCCTTGCCGATGCCGCCCGTGAGCGTGTCGGCGCCCTTGGCGGCCTTCACGGTCTGCCCGTGGATGTCGGAGAACGAGACGAAGATCCGGTCCAGGAACGACCGTGACGCCTTGGTGGAGGCCGCCGTACGCACCTCGCCGAACACCGTCCGGGAGATCTGCCCGACGATGTAGTTGTTGGCGTCGTTCGTCCGCACCTGCAGCGCGCCCGTCTCCGGAGAGTCGCCCGAACTGGACGCGATCCGCTCACTGAAGTCGGCCGGCATGGTCAGCGACAGGTAGTAGGTGCCGTCCTCGACGCCTTCCCGCGCCTCGGCCGCGCTCACCTCGTGCCACTCGAAGGTGTCGCTGTCCCGCAGCCCCTTGACGATGTCGGCACCGGCGGTGAGCTTCTTCCCGGAGACGCTCGCCCCGTGGTCGTCGTTCACGAGCGCCACGGGAAGGCGGTCGAGCCTGCCGTACGGGTCCCAGAAGGACCACAGGTACAGGGCGCCGTACAGCAGCGGCAGCAGAAGGAGCGAGGCCAGGGCGGCCCGCGGGAGCCTGCCCCGGCCGAAGCGCCTGAGCTCAAGCGCGGCCAGTCTCGGGGAGCGCATCCACCGTCTCCTTCTCGTGAGTCTCGTTCTCCTGCGGTTCCCGCTCGCGCGGCGGCGCCGAGAGGGCGGTCGACACGGTGACGGCGCCTTCGGGCGCCTCGCTGCACACCGCGACGACAGTCGTCCCGGCCTCGGCGAGCGACCTCAACAGGGTCCACATCTCGGCCCGTTCGGCGTCCGACAGCTTGAGGTCGGTGTCGTCCACACCCAGCAGCCCGGGGCGTCCGACCAGCGCCAGCGCCACGGACAGCCGCAGCGCCTCCAGCCGTTCCAGATCGCGTACGGCCGTCCGGGAGCCCTTGGGCAGTGCCTCCAGGTCGAGACCGGCAGCGGTGAGCGCGGTGTCGACCTGGAGCTTGGTCCCGGCCTTCCGCTCCGCCCGTGGCCGCAGCAGCCCGCGCAGGGAATCGCCGAACCGGCGCTGGAGCAGCGCCCGTTCGCGCAGGTGTTCCCCGACGGTGAGGGCGGGGTCGAGGTCGGCGACCCCGGGGACGTGAGCGAGCGCGCTCGCTCGGCGTACCGCCGACAACTGCTTGGGCAGGCTCCACTCGCCGACCTCGGCCGAGCCCTCGGTGGCCCTCATCCGGCCCGTGAGCGCGAGCAGCAGGCAGGTGCGTCCGGATCCGGACGGCCCCTCCACCGCGATCAGCGAGCCGGGCTCCGCCTCGAAGGACACCTCGCGGAATGCCCAGCCGCGAGGCCCCTTGAGCCCGAAGCCCCGGGCGGTCACCCCGAGCTCGTGCGGACCGTCCACGGTTCCCCACCTCTTTTGAACTGACTGGTCAGTGCAAAAGATAGCCCGAACCTTCGATCGAGGCAAAAGACCAGGTGTCCGGCCTCTGTTGACCTGGCGAATGTCCGCTGTAGTTGGCGAGCTGTACGTCGGTCGTCTCGGTGAGGTTGGCGAAGGTGGCGAACGTCATGCGCACCGGTTGCGCACCGCCACTTTCCAATGTCGGCCGAGGTGATCGCCGGAGACCTCGGCCTGGACCTCTGCGTCGTCGACCTCTCCTCGGTCGTCGACAAGTACATCGGGGAGACGGAGAAGAACCTGGAACGGATCTTCACCGAGGCGGCAGGGGTCAACGGCATCCTGCTCTTCGACGAGGCCGACGCGATCTTCGGCAAGCGCTCCGAGGCCAAGGCCTCCCATGACCGCAACGCGAACATGGAGAGCGCCTATCTGCTCCAGCGCATGGAGTCCTTCGACGGCATCGCCGTCCTGACGACCAACCTCCGCTCCAACCTCGACGAGGCGCTCATCCGCCGACTCGACGTCATCGTCGACTTCCCGGTGCCCGCGCCCTCACTCCGCCGCGCTCTCCGGGCCGTTCCACCAGCTCCGAGCCGGGATCCATCCCGACCACCGGCTCCCCGCCGCACGGGAGATGGCGCTCAGCACCCCGCAGCTGCAGCTCGGCCGCCTCCTGGCGTTCCTGGCGGCCCAGTTGGAGCGGGGCACACCCATGGACGGGAACTGCCTGTACCACGCCGTGCACCAGGCACAGGCGGCACCGCGAACCTGGCCTCGGCCGACGCACTTCGGCAACGGGTGGTGAATTGGGCGCTGGCCCCCGCGAACCTGCCGGTGGTCACGCAGTACGCGACGGAGAGAGGAGTCCGTGCCGACGATCTGATCGCCACGGTTGCCCAGAACGGCAACTGGACCGGCCGGGCAGGAGACCTGGTGCCATGCATGATCGCCGCGACCCTCGGGACCACCCTGGTGATCCACCAGGGCAGCGTGATCACAGAGCTGACGCCTCTCGTCGGCGGCTCCCACAGGGAGGTCCACATCGATCTGGAGGGCCAGCACTACAGCGTTCACCCCAGCGATACCGGCCACGGTTAGGCCCGCGCGCAAGCGGGACGCGACAGGACCGGCGTGTCCGCGCGGGGTGCCCGATCAGGCACCCCGCGCGTTCCCTCGCGCGGCGCGAGCGGCCTTACCCGGCGACCCGCCCGCGAATGACACTGCTTGCCTGCCCGCAGTCGTCCGAAGAGGAGCGCGAAGATGCCCATCTGTTGAAGACGGCCGGCTTCAGGCTGCGCGGCAACGCGCGGGTGCTGGCCGGCAGCCACCACCCGGACCGGCACGCCCAGTTCCGGCACTCAACGACACGGTGGCCGGAGCGAGCAGCACCACGCTGCCCTGGGAAGCCACCCTCAACCAGCCCGCCGCCGCGCGGCTCGCCGTCATGTCCGGATGCCCGCTGAACGGCTCAGGAAGGCGCTGCCCGCACTCTCCTGGGTGACCCCCGAGGCGTCGACGCTGCCCACAGAAGTCCCCACCGTCTGGATGCGCCAAGCTCACTCGCCCAACGCGGTCATCTGCCGCCAGTGCACCCTCCGTCGCGGCATCACAACCGAGGTCCGAGCGCACCTGGCCCTGCCCGACATCGTCTGTCACCACCACCACGTCTGGCAGACACCCGAGCCCTGGGACGTCTCAGCCGTCCCCGAGATCGAACGAGCACAACGGAACCTCCGCAAGCTCCGAAAGACCCGCGGCAGCCACATCATGGCCTGCTGCATCCGAGACGCCCGCTGGATCATCGGCGGCTGGGTTCACATCCCAAGCCGGGAACCGAAATTCGAAGATCTCTGGAAACACCGCCGCAGGAATCCAGATGGACCGGGCCCGCTGGCGGAACCCCAAAATCGCCGTGATCACTGAGACGGCGACACCGCGAACCGCTCAGTGATCACGGCGACCCCCAGCTCAGAAGACACCCCTCTCGCCGCCCTTGCTGAGGAAGAACACCAGGTCAGAACGGATTGTCAGTGGCATACCGCACGATGGGCCCATACGGCACCTCCCGTCGGGGCGTGCCGTCACACGACGACAGGAGGTTCGTCATGGCCAGCTCGAACGCAGCCGCCGCCCCACGGCGCCGCGCCCCCGGCCCTGCCCCCTCACCGACCGGGCCGGCGGGCGACGTGCACCCCGTGCTCCGCCGGGCCACGGCCCCGCCCGCCGCCCTCGACCTGCTCGCCCAGGCCCGTGCCGGACTCGACGAGGCGGCCGCCCTGGAAACCGCGAACGAGCGCTATGCCACCGCCCACCTCGCCGCCCTGCGCACCGCCGCCGCGGTGCTCGCCGCCCGGGGCCGCCCCGAAACCACCCCCAGGCGCCGGGCGCGCATCCGCAGCGCCTGGGAGGTGCTCCCCGAGATAGCGCCCGAACTCACCGAGTGGAGCGCGCTGTTCGCCGCCGGTGCCCCCCGCCGCGCCCGCGCCGAGGCCGGCATCCAGGGGGCGGCGGGCAGCCGCGACGCCGACGACCTGATCCGCGACGTGGCGATGTTCCTGCGCCTCGTCGAGCGGATGCTGGTCCTCCAGCCGGTGCTGCCCCAGCCACGCCCCGACCCGGACACGCCTTCGGAGACGGTCCGGGAGAGGGTCCGGGAGGTCCCTGACGCGGGCTGAGACGGATGTCCGGGTCTGTCACCGGAGGCAATAGGGTGGTGGCGAAGTCGCAGCCTTTCCGCAGCCCACCGGGGCCGGGAGGGCACCCCGTTCGCTCCGCCGTACAAGTGGCGGCGCCGCGCCGAGGAGTCACCTGCCGTGTCGAACCCGACTCGCCCCCGCGCTTCTCTCCGTACCGCAGTGGTCTGGGAGGTCCTCCAGGACGCCCTGGAACGCCGCGTGAAAGCCACGGGGCGCGAGTCGCTGGACGTCCTCGACACCGGCGGCGGCAGCGGCAACTTCGCGGTGCCCGTCGCCCGCCTCGGCCACCGCGTCACCGTGGTCGACCCGAGCCCCAACGCGCTGTTCGCGCTGGAGCGTCGGGCCGCCGAGGCCGACGTCGCCGACCGCGTCCGGGGCGTCCAGGGGGATGCGCACGGCCTCTTCGACGTGGTCGAGCGCGGCGCGTACGACGCGGTGCTCTGCCACGGCGTCCTCGAGTACGTGGACGACCCCGCCGAGGGCGTCCGCAACGCGGTGGCCGCCCTGCGCGCCGAGGGCGTCCTCAGCCTGCTCGCCGCCGGACTCGGCGGTGCCGTGCTCGCGCGGGCCCTCGCCGGGCACTTCAAGGAGGCCAGGCGGGCGCTCGACGACCCGAACGGCCGCTGGGGCGAGAGCGACCCCGTGCCCCACCGTTTCACCGCCGACCAGCTCACCGCGCTGGTCGAGGCCGCCGGCCTGCGCGTGGGCGCCGTGCACGGCGTACGGATCTTCGCCGACCTGGTGCCCGGCGTCCTCGTGGACACCGAACCCGGCGCCCTGGACGCGCTGCTGAAGCTGGAGGCCGCGGCCGCCGAGCAGGCCGCGTTCCACTCCGTGGCCACCCAACTTCATGTGCTCGGCGAGACGCCGGTGGCCGCCGAGGCCTGAGTCACCTCCGGCGGCGGAGCGCTGATCAGGCGCTCGGCCGCAGATGGAGTACGCCACAGGCCACCCGATCGGCCGCCCGGAGCCGTATGATCGAGGGAGACCGCTCGGCATGGCGGCCCGGTGGCTGGGGAATGAACGCCTCAGTGAACCGGACGGCCATGGCGGATTCCGGTTGCCGATTGGCGCAGAGGGGCGGGTTTCACGGGGGCGATTCCCTGCCTATCCTGAAGGTGACCCCCGGTCGCCCCCGGCGACTGCACGATGAGGAGGACTCCGTGCCGCTCTCGGAGCACGAGCAGCGAATGCTCGAGCAGATGGAGCGAGCGCTGTACGCCGAAGATCCCAAGTTCGCGACAGCGCTTGAGGGAAGCGGGCTGCGCACGTACACCCGGCGACGGGTCTACCAGGCGGTCGCGGGCTTCCTCGTAGGTATCGCGCTCCTCATGACCGGCGTGGCCGCACAGCAGATCTGGGTCAGCGTGGTGGGGTTCCTCGTCATGCTGGGCTGTGCGGTATTGGCCGTGACAGGCTGGCGCAAGGCCCCCAAGCCGGGTGAACAGCCCGCCGCGGGTGCCACGCCCGGAGCTCCGCACGCACGCCGTCAGGGCCGGCAGCGGCGCTCGATGATGCACCGCATCGAGGAGCGCTGGCAGCGCCGCCGCGATGAGCAGCAGGGTGGTCAGTAGCCCTCAGCCCTTCGGGCCGCAGTTGCCCGAGTGGTGAACGCAGGATGTGAGACGGCGGTGGCCCGGAACCCTCAGAGGTTCCGGGCCACCGCCGTGTCCGGATTAGGCCGCCGTGCCGTCAGCTCTGCTGGCCCCACGGCTTGCGCAGGGCCGGCCTGGCCGCCAACGCCCGCTCGCCGAGCGCGGACCAGCGCGCCGACAGCGCCCAGATCACCCGTACGGCCGAACGCGGGACGAGTGTCGCGCGCAGCCGCGTGCCCCGGCCCGCCGTGGCGCGCAGGGCGTCGGACGCCAGCCGCACGTCCTCGGCGAGCCCAGCCGTCGGGCGGGGACTCGGCGCGTACAGGACCTGCTCCACGGCGTCCGCCACCCGGTGCACGGCGTCCGCCGCCGGTGGATCGAGAGCACCGAGGCGCACGATCCGGGCGGCTGCCTTGCGGGGCGTCTGGGACTCCTCCGGGCTGATGCCGAAGTCCCAGGCGGTGTCGGTCAGTTCCTGCCAGGCCGACAGCGTGTGGACCGCCACGTCGGCGTCGGCGCGGCCGTGTGCCCCGAGCCGCACGGCCCGCATCCGCAGCCGCCACAGCATCGGCAGCAGCAGAAGTGCCAGCGCGGCGAGCGCACCGAGCGTCCACCCCAGCGCTTCGGACCACCAGCCGCTGTCGTCGTCCTGGCCCAGCGTGGCCTGCGCGGACTCGCTCGCGCATCCACCGTCCATGCGCCGCTGCACCGCAGTGCAGGTCTCGCCGGCCGCAGCCGAGCCGGACGGCGCGGCGGATGCCCGCTGGGACGGCAGGTCCGGAGCGGGGACGGTGCTGCCGGGTGCCTGGGACTGCGTGTACTCGGGCACCGAACCACGGGTCGGGGTCGGCTCGAAACGGGTCCAGCCGACGCCCTCGAAGTACAGCTCCGGCCAGGCGTGCGCGTCACGCAGCCCCACCGAGACGGTGCCGTCCGGCTGCGGGGCGCCCGGCGCGAAGCCCACCGCGACCCGGGCCGGAATGCCCAGCGTGCGGGCCATCGAGGCCATCGCGAAGGAGAAGTGGACGCAGAAGCCCTGCTTGTCCCTCAGGAACCGCGCGATCGCGTTGGAGCCGCTGCCGACCTGAACCTGGGTGTCGTACCGGAAGCCGCCGCTCACCGCGAAGTAGTCCTGGAGCTTGACCGCCTGCTCGTAGGCGTTGACCGAACCGGCCGTGACCTCGCGCGCGGTACGCGCCACGATCGTCGGCAGCGACTCGGGGACCTGGGTGAACTCGCGCACCAGCGCCGGGTCCGGCTTCGCCGCCTCGGCGAGCTGCTGCGCGGTCGGCTGCACGTCCAGGCTCGTGACCGTGTACCGCGCGCCGCGCGTGTTCTGGCCGTGGTCACCCACAAGCGTGCGGCCCACCGGCTCGAAGCGCCAACTGCCGCCGATGTCCACCCCGGTCGCGGGATACGGCATCGGGAGCCAGTCCTGGGCGTACCAGTCGGCCGCCGCGATGGAGGTCGTGATCTCGGTGCGCCGTACGTCCGCCCGCAGGCCGATCGGCGTCGGGAACTTTTTGGGCACGTCCTGGATGTGCCGCTGGGACGGCTTCCACGCGGTGCCGTCGAAGGAGTCCAGCGAGACGATCCGCAGATACAGGTCCTGGGTGTCCTCGCCGCTGCTGCGCACGGACATGACCTGGCGGTCCTCGTTCACGTTCAGACTGTCGCGCAGCGACACCAGCGGGTTCACGGCGGAGATCGTGCCGCCGCCCCCGCTGCCCGAACCCACACCGCCCCCGGCGGCGCCCAGCAGCCCGCCGTCGAGCGACGGCAGCACCAGCGGCACCACCAGGGAGACACCCAGCGCGACCGCGCCGATCCGCCGTCCCGTGCGTACGGGCGCGATCGCGCCGCCGGTCGACTGTTCGCCCAGGGCGCGCGGCGCGCCGCCGAAGACCCGCCCCCACTGGGAGAGCCGGTCCCGGCCCTCGGCCAGGAGCAGCATCAGATAGCCGGCGGCGGCCAGCAGGAACCACACCCAGCCGCCCCCGCCGTCGGCCAGCCCGGCGGCGACCGAGTACAGCGCGAGGAGCGGCAGCCCGGCCGGAGCCGCGGCGCGGAACGTCACCGCGAGGGTGTCCACCATGAGCCCGATCAGCAGCGCACCGCCGACCAGCATCAGCCGTATACCGTCGGACAGCGGTGCCGGGATCGCGTACCGCCCCACGTCGTCCGCGCCGCTCTGCAGCAGCGCGCCGAAATGCTGGAAGGCGTCCGGGCCCGGGATCAGACCGAAGAACGCCTTTTCCCGGACGAAGAGCAGGGTCAGCAGGGCGAGGGAGACGAGGATCTGCGCCGCCACCGTCAGCGGCCAGGCCAGCGGCACCCGCCTGGCCCCCGCGCCGACGATCGTCTGCACGCCCAGCAGGAAGGCCACCTGGAGCAGCCAGCTCACGTCCCCGACCAGCGGCAGCAGGGCACACGCCGCCAGCATGGTGGCCACCCAGGCGCACAGCGCCAGTCGTGCGCGCCCGCTCATGACCGTCCCTCCCCGCCACTGAGGGCACCGAGACCGGAACGCTCCCGGTCGGCCTGACGCCACAGGTCACTCATCGGGGCCCCGCGCGGTACCCGCACCGCCGTCCAGCCCGCCTCGCGCAGCATGCGCAGCGACTCCTCGCCCGGGTCCTCGGGACCCGGCACATCGTTGGGTTCGCGCACCCAGGTCTCACTGTCCAGCACGAAGGCGACCGCCCCGCCGCTGCGCTGCCGCATCTTGGCGGCCACGGCGGCCTGCTGCTCGTCGAGGTCGCCGAAGAACGCCATCAGCAGCCCCTCACCGCCGGCGCGCAGCACGTCGTACGCGCGGGAGATGTCCGTGCCTTCCGAGTGGTCGATCACCGCGAGCGTGTCCATCATCAGTCCGGCCGCGTCCGCCGACTCCTGGCTGGCGCCCGCGAAACCCTCGCCGCCCTCGCCGGGCACGGAGTTGCCCGTATCGGTCAGCAGTCGTACGGAAAAGCCCCGTTCGAGCATGTGGACCAGGACGGACGCGGCGCCGGACACCGCCCACTCGAAGGCCGAGTCCGGGCCCGCGCCCAGATAGGCGATGCCCCGGGTGTCGAGGAGCACCGTGCAGCGGGCGCGCTGCGGCTGCTCTTCGCGGCGCACCATCAGCTCGCCGTAGCGGGCGGTGGAGCGCCAGTGCACGCGGCGCAGGTCGTCGCCGTAGCGGTACCCGCGCGGGATCACGTCGTCCTCGCCGGCCAGCGCCAGTGAGCGGTGCCGTCCCTCGCCGTATCCCTTGGCCTCGCCGGTCAGCCGGGCCGGCGGCAGGGTCTCCACGCGCGGGATCACCGTCAGGGTGTCGTACGTGGAGAAGGAGCGGGTCAGTTCGCACATGCCGAACGGGTCGGTCAGCCGCAGCTGGAGCGGGCCCAGCGGATAGCGGCCCCGCAGGTCGGACCGGACACGGTAGGACACCTCGCGGCGCCCGCCCGCCTCCACCCGGTCCAGGACGAAACGCGGGCGCGGACCGAGTACGTACGGCACCCGGTCCTGGAGCATCAGCAGGCCCGTGGGCAGCCGCGAGACGTTGTCCATCCGGAGATGGACGCGGGCCTCGGCGGCGGCGGGCACGCGCGCGGGGGAGAGCCGGCGGCTGCCGGCCACTCGGTAGCGCGTGCGGTACAGCACGGTCGCGCAGACCAGCGGGAGCACGGCGAGCAGTACGCCCACCCGGAGCAGATCGCTCTGCCCCAGGACGTACGCGCAGATGGCGGCGGCGACCCCGGCGGCCAGGAAGGAGCGTCCTCGGGTGGTGAGGCCGGCCAGCGCCGTACGCACCCCGCCCTTGTCGCCCTGGTCGTCCTCCGGGTGCCCCGGCGCCTCTGCGCTCATCCAAGCCTCCGCGGCGGCTGCTGGCCGAAGTCGGGCGCGGAGCGGCCCATGCCGAAGCCGCTCTGCTGCTGGGGCGCCGCCGGCACCGCGGTGCGCTGCAGGATCTCCTGGACGACCTGCTCGGAGGTGCGGCGGTTGAGCTGGGCCTGGGCGGTGGGCAGCAGCCGGTGGGACAGGACGGCCACGGCGAGGGCCTGGACGTCGTCCGGCAGCGCGTAGTCCCGGCCGCTCAGGGCGGCGGAGGCCTTCGCGGCGCGCAGCAGATGCAGCGTGGCGCGCGGCGAGGCGCCGAGTCTGAGATCGGGGTGCGTGCGCGTGGCGGCGACCAGGTCCACCGCGTACCGCCGGACCGACTGCGCCACGTGCACGTTGCGGACGGCCTCGACGAGCTTCACGATGTCGTGTGCGTGGGCCACCGGCTGGAGGTCGTCCAGCGGTGAGACGCCGCCGTGCACGTCCAGCATCTGGAGCTCGGCCTCCGCGCTCGGGTAGCCGATGGACACGCGGGCCATGAAGCGGTCGCGCTGGGCCTCCGGGAGCGGGTAGGTGCCCTCCATCTCGACCGGGTTCTGGGTGGCCACCACCATGAACGGGCTGGGCAGCTCGTAGGTCTGCCCGTCGATGGTGACCTGGCGTTCCTCCATGGATTCCAGAAGCGCGGACTGGGTCTTCGGCGAGGCACGGTTGATCTCGTCGCCGATCACGATCTGAGCGAAGATCGCCCCGGGTTTGAACTCGAAGTCGCGGCGCTGCTGGTCCCAGATGGACACCCCGGTGATGTCCGAGGGCAGCAGGTCCGGCGTGAACTGAATGCGCCGCACGGAACAGTCGATGGACTTGGCCAGCGTCTTCGCCAGCATGGTCTTGCCGACGCCGGGGACATCCTCGATCAGAAGATGTCCCTCGGCGAGCAGCACGGTCAGCGAAAGCCGTACGACCTCAGGCTTGCCCTCGATCACTCCCTCCACCGAACTGCGGACTCGCTCCACAGTGGCAGTCAGATCAGTGAGGCTCGCTCGATCGTCATAGGTCGTCACACGGCCCTCCTCGGCCCGTTCTTTCTCCGGGCCGACGGCTGCGATGCGGACCGGCCCACCCCGAAACACGGACACCACGCGGGAAGAGTTCCGCGTGACATCACACCCGCATTCTTGTTGCCGTTACCGGTTCGTGTCACTCGCCTGTGGATAACTGGCAGGGGTATGTCTGATTTTCAGGGCTTTTCAGCCCTGAAGTGAAGGGTAAATTTCGTAGAGACATACGTACGGATGCGCGATCCGGTTCGGTTATGCGGGATCGATCTCGCGAAGGAGGCCCGACTTCACGTCGAAGACGAAGCCGCGGACGTCGTTCGTGTGCAGCAGGAACGGGTTGGTGCGTACGCGCTGCATCGACTGGCGTACGTCCTGGTCGACGTCCCGGAAGGCCTCCACCGACCAGGCCGGGCGCTGTCCGACCTCGGCCTCCAGCTCCTGCCGGAAGTCCTCTGTGAGCGACTCCAGGCCGCAGCCCGTGTGGTGGATGAGGATGACGCTGCGGGTTCCGAGCGCCCGCTGGCTGATGGTCAGGGACCGGATCACGTCGTCGGTGACGGCGCCGCCCGCGTTGCGGATGGTGTGGCAGTCGCCGAGCTCCAGGCCGAGCGCGGCGTGCAGGTCGAGACGGGCGTCCATGCAGGCCACGACCGCCACCTGGAGTACCGGGCGGGCGTCCATCCCCGGGTCGGTGAAAGCGGCCGCGTACTGCTCGTTCGCCTCGACGAGACGGTCGATGACGGTGTTCTCGGTGGCGTTCTTGGTGGCTATGGCGCCTTCGGGTCCGGTGGGAACTGATGCGGAAGTCGTCATAAGCATGACGGTACTGGTCACGCCCCTTCCGGGCCCCTTGTGAGAGGGGACAAAGAACATCAATGAGCGTTGTTGTGAGGTAACCCACACGGGTGGTGGGAGTATGCCCGTACGGGTGATTGAGGCGGAATTGCGGCTTGCCGGGCAGGGTTCCACGACGCGCAGGCCGGTTGATTGACCGCGCGACACCGTGGACTAAAGTGACGCGAAGCGGGAGCCGAGACTCCCTGCTGGATTGAAATGATCCCCCGCGTGCGCGGCGCGTACGTACGGCTCGGCCTCCTCCCGCTCCCGGTCGGCTGACGCTTTTGGCGCCGGCGGACCCCCCTTCTCCGAGCGGCCGGGGATCCAGTGGTGCGTCACGGCCGGGCCCGACCTGAGAGAGCCCCTTGAGCCAGAGTCGACATGTCCCGGTGATGCTCCAGCGGTGCCTGGACCTGTTGGCCCCCGCCCTGGAGCGGCCCGGAGCGGTCGTCGTCGACTGCACCCTCGGCCTGGGCGGCCACAGCGAGGCACTGCTCGCCCGTTTCCCCGAGGTCCGGCTGGTCGCGCTCGACCGCGACAAGGAGGCACTGCGTCTCTCCGGGGAGCGGCTCGCCCCTTACGGCGAGCGGGCCGAGCTGGTGCACGCGGTGTACGACGAACTGCCCGACGTACTCGACCGGCTGGGCCTGCCGAAGGTCGACGGCGTCCTGTTC
This sequence comes from Streptomyces sp. NRRL WC-3618, assembly GCF_001280005.1. GTDB lineage: Bacteria > Actinomycetota > Actinomycetes > Streptomycetales > Streptomycetaceae > Streptomyces. The sequence continues at coordinate 67,980 of NZ_LGDW01000281.1, forward strand.
GACCTCGGCGTCTCCTCCATGCAACTCGACGAGGCCGACCGGGGGTTCGCCTACGCCCAGGATGCACCCCTCGACATGCGCATGGACCAGACGACCGGCATCAGCGCCGCCGAGGTCCTCAACACCTACCCGGCCGGTGAACTCGTCCGGATCCTGCGGGCGTACGGCGAGGAGAAGCAGGCCAAGCGGATCGTCTCCGCGGTCGTGCGCGAGCGCGACAAGGAGCCCTTCAGCAACAGCGCCCGACTTGTCGAACTGATCCGCGACTCCCTGCCGCAGGCCGCCAAGCGCACCGGCGGCAACCCCGCCAAGCGCACCTTCCAGGCGCTGCGCATCGAGGTCAACGGTGAACTGACCGTCCTGGAACGGGCCATCCCGGCCGCGGTCAAGGCGCTCGCCGTCGGCGGCCGGATCGCCGTCCTGTCGTACCACTCACTCGAAGACCGCCTGGTCAAGCAGGTGTTCGCGGCGGGCGCCGCCAACACGGCGCCCCCCGGGCTGCCGGTCGTGCCCGAGCGCTACCAGCCCCGGCTCAAGCTGCTCACCCGTGGTGCCGAACTTCCCACCGAGGAAGAGGTCGCCGAGAACCGGCGAGCCGCCCCGGCGCGACTGCGCGGGGCCCAGCGCATCAGGGAGGACGCCGAGTGAGACGTACGGAGCCGACGCGCGGGGAGGGGGAGTGAGCAGGAACCCCGAACCGAAGGGCCGTGCCGCCCGGCTCGCCGGGCTCTTCCCCGCGGGGCCGGGGCAGGCCCCCCGCACCCCCTTCGTCCTGCTCGTCGTCTTCCTGCTGGGCGGCGGACTCATCGGACTCCTCGTGCTGAACTCCGCGCTCAGCGAAGGCGGCTTCCGCCTCGACGACCTCCAGAAGGACACCAAGAGCCTCACCGACGAGGAACAGGCGCTCCAGCGGGACGTGGACGCCTACGCCGCGCCCGACGCCCTGCAGCGCCGGGCCAAACAACTCGGCATGGTGCCCGGCGGCGACCCGGCCTTCCTCAACCCCGACGGCACCGTCCGAGGTGTCCCGGAGGCGGCGCAGCAGGCGGCGCTCAGGATCCCGGCGCTGATCCCGCCCGTGGTGAACGCCCCCGCGCCGGCCCCCAGCCCGACGCCGCCCCCTGACC
>NZ_LGDW01000282.1 GCF_001280005.1 Streptomyces sp. NRRL WC-3618
GGTCAGCACCTGGCCGTCGGCCAACGGCGCGTCGGGTTCCCGGTCGGGGTGGGTCTGCTTCCACAGCGGCAGGTCGTCGCCGTGGAGCAGGATCGGGGCCTCGGTGCGCGCGGCGAGTTCGGGGGCCGCGTCGATGTGGTCGTTGTGGGCGTGGGTGCACACGATGGCGGTCAGGCGCCGGTCGGCGACGGCCGCCGCGATGGCGTCGGCATCGTGAGCGGCGTCGATGACGATCGCCTCGTGGTCGTCGCCGATGATCCACACGTTGTTGTCGACGTCCCAGGTGCCGCCGTCGAGGCTGAACTGCCCGGAGGTGACGAGGTGTTCGATGCGGGCGGCCATCACAGCACCACCACCGAACGCAGGACGTCGCCGCCGTGCATCCGCTCGAACGCCTTCTCCACCTCGTCGAGTTGGATGGTCTCGGTGACGAACTTCGCGAGGTCCAGGCGGCCTTGGAGGTGCAGGTCGATGAGCATGGGGAAGTCGCGGGAGGGCAGGCAGTCGCCGTACCAGGACGACTTCAGCGAGCCGCCCCGCCCGAACACGTCGATCAGCGGGAGCTCCAGCTTCATCTCCGGCGTCGGC
>NZ_LGDW01000283.1 GCF_001280005.1 Streptomyces sp. NRRL WC-3618
GGCAGCGCGACGCGCAGACGCGCGCCCGCGACGCAAAGAAGGACCTGCGGGACGCGCAGATCGACGCGCGGCAGGCACAGCTGTCCCTCACCGACGCCCGCCGCGAGGCGACGCGCTCCCTGGAGGACATGAACTCTCGGCTCGCCGACGCCCAGCTCGACGAGCGCGAGGCCGTGGCGCGGCAGGCCGAGGGGCAGCGCGCGCTGACGGCCGCCCGCGAGAACCCGGGCGTCACGCCGGAGCAGCTCGCGAAGCTCGAGCTGGCCTACGACCGGGCCACCCTCACCCTGGAGGACCAGCGGCGCACGACCTCGCGCCTCACCGAGGACACGAAGAAGGCCAACAAGGCCGGCGTCGACGGGAGCGAGCAGGTCACCCGCGCGCAGGAGCGGATCGCCGACGCCAACGGCAAGGTCACCCACAAGGCTCGCGCTCTGGTCCAGGCGCAGAAGGACGCGAAGCAGGCCGGGGTTGACGGGGCCCGCGCGGTGGCGGACGCGCAGCGGAACCTGTCCGATGCGCAGGCTGAGGTCGACAAGGCTCGCGCCGACGGGCAGCGGCAGATCGC
>NZ_LGDW01000284.1 GCF_001280005.1 Streptomyces sp. NRRL WC-3618
CGCCTTGCAGCCCTGGCCGTCGACCGGCGTGATCTTCGACGTCCAGGCGTTGACCAGCTCACCCATCACGTCGTACGTGAAGCACTGCGTGTCCCACGGCCCGGTCGGCAGGTCCGACAGCTGACGGGCGTTGGACGTGATCATGCCCGAGTCGTCGTACGAGTAATAGCTGTCCGTGATCCGGTGTTCGGCCAGCTCGCGGTCCGCCACCGTGCGCTGGAGGCGGCCCGTGGACGGGTCGACGAAGTTCGTCGTCCACACCCGGTAGGGCTGCGCGCCCGACACCGTACGCAGCGGCTCGCCGTACGGGGAGTAGGTGACGTCCGATGTGTACCAGGTCAGGCCAGACGTCGATTCCGGCAGGCCGTCGCTGTTGTAGCGGGTGACGACCCTCTCCCTCGGCAGGCCACCGACCGCCGGCATGGTGACCGACAGCGGCTTCCCGGTCGACGTGTACGTGTATCCGTAGGCGTACGTGCCCGACAGGCCCGCGGTCGCCGGGCCCGCCGCCGGAATCACCGTCTCGGTGCCCGTGGGCCGGTAGTCCGTGTCGTAACCCGTGACGCGG
>NZ_LGDW01000285.1 GCF_001280005.1 Streptomyces sp. NRRL WC-3618
GGCAGGTGCTGATGCCGGGACTGAGGTGGGTGCTGGTGACGGTGCCGGTGGGGGTCCGGGTGGCGGGGCTTGGCAGGAACGGGCTGGGCTCGCGGTGCGGGAGCGGATGCCCGTGTGGTTGCAGGCGCGGTGTGGTCTGGAGCGGCGGAGCGTGGTCGCGCTCACCGTGGTTCTGGTCGCTGCGGCGGTGCTCGCCGGGCAGCACTTCTGGACGGGGCGCGTCCAGCCCCTCCGGGCGCCGGAGGTGGTACGGGCGGCGGCGCCCCTCGGGTCGGCGCGGCCTGCCGGTGGGGTGACCGCTCCGCGGAGTGCCGTGGGAGCGGCCGGGGCGCAGATCGTGGTGGACGTCAGCGGCAAGGTGCGTGAGCCGGGGGTTCATCGGCTGCCGGCCGGGTCCAGGGTCGCCGACGCGTTGCGGGCCGCCGGTGGGGTGCGTCCAGGCACGAAGACCGACGGCCTCAATCGTGCCCGGTTCCTGGTGGACGGCGAACAGGTGGTCGTCGGCGGGGCTCCGGCCGTGCCGGGCGCGGGAGTGGGCGGCGCGGTCGTGGGTGGTGCGGGTG
>NZ_LGDW01000286.1 GCF_001280005.1 Streptomyces sp. NRRL WC-3618
GAACCAGTCCCCGATTCCGCCGTGGGCGCCGACGAGGCCGCCCTTGGCGTAGCCCGGCAGGCGTCCGTGGCGGTTCATGTAGTCGAGCGCGCCCGGATGGCGGCGCTCGATCGCCGCGGTCGACGTCTTCTTGGTGACGTACTCGCCGCGGTGCACGATGCCCGCGGGCTCGTAGGTCCCGCCGTCGCCGGTGTAGCCGCCGCTGCTCCAGCCCTTGAGGGACATGGGCTGGAGCTTGTCGATGGGCAGGACCTTGGCAGCCAAGTTCCACAACTTGACGATGCCCTTGTTGTAGACGATGTCGATGACCCACTTGACCGGGGCCTTCGTCGCCGACTTGATCTTGTTCCAGGCTTTCGCGATGCCCTTGCGGGCCGTGTCGAAGGAGTCCGCCACCTTGCGTATCGCAGACTTCAGCCCCTCGAAGATCGGCTTGATGCCCTCCCGGTACACCGTCCCGATGGTCTTCTTGATGCCGTCCCAGACCGGCTTGATGACCTTGTCGCGGAGCCAGCAGAAGACACCGCCGACCTTGCTCACGCC
>NZ_LGDW01000287.1 GCF_001280005.1 Streptomyces sp. NRRL WC-3618
CCCCCTCACTCCCCCACCGCCGCCGTCGTCTTCAACGCCAGCCACAGCTCCATCCGCACATCCGGATCATCCAGCGACCGCCCCAGAATCTCCTCCACCCGCCGCATCCGGTACCGCAACGTATGCCGGTGCACACCAAGATCCGCCGCAGCCGCGTCCCACTGCCCATGCCGGGACAGCCACGCCCGCAACGACGCCACCAGGTCACCCCGGCCCGTCGCGTCATGCTCGTACAGCGGACGCAACAACCCGTCCGCGAACGCACGCACCGCGTCGTCCGCGAGCAGCGGCACCACGGACCCCGAGGCCAACTGCTCGTGCCCGACCAGTACCCGCCCCCGCCGCCGGGCCACCGACAACGCCTGCTCGGCCTGCTTGTACGCGGCCGCCGCCGCAATGGGCCCAGCCGGCCCCGACATCCCCACCACAACCTCGTCCTCGTCCCCGGAGGAACCGGAGGCACCGGAGGCACCGGAGGCACCAGGGGAACCTGAGTCAGAGCCCCCCACACCC
>NZ_LGDW01000288.1 GCF_001280005.1 Streptomyces sp. NRRL WC-3618
CCTGCCGAGCAACGCGGGCGAGTCGATGTTCGCCCTGACCCACGACAGCACCACCCTGTCCCCCACGGCCGGGCTGCTGGTCCTCCTCGGCTGGACGGCGCTCGCGCTGGCGGGCGCGGCGTACCGGCTGGTGCGCCGCGACGTCTGAGCGCGCGCACCATGAGGAGGTGACCACCTCGACGACTACCACGCCTGTCGGCGACTTCGGCGGGATGGGACCGCTGGTCGCCCGGTTCTCCCGGGGCGGCCAGCGGCTGCGGCAGACGGACCGGAACCGTCCGTGGGTGCTGGACACCGCGGTGGTGGTGCTGGTCTTCCTCATGTTCTGCCTGCCGGATCTGCTGCACGGGGGCGTCGGGGACGGCGACGGTCCACGCCGGTTCCGGCTCGCCTTCACCCGGCTTCCCCCCCCCGGCGGCCATGCTGCTCCTTCAGGTCGGTCTGGTGCTGCCGCTGCTGTGGCGGCGGCGCAGGCCGATGGCCGCCTTCGGTGCCATCGCGGTCGTGTTCGT
>NZ_LGDW01000289.1 GCF_001280005.1 Streptomyces sp. NRRL WC-3618
GACCTGCGCCATCACGTGGGCCCAGTCCGCCTCCAGCACCACGGCCACCCGCATGGGCGTCGGCTCGTGGATGCGCGCCACCCGCATCGGATAGGAGCCCCATGCCCACCACAGACCTCTACGGCCAAGGCATCCCCCTGGCCGCTCTGACCGACGGGCCCGACATCCCGAAGGCCATCGCGGACCTCGCGGGCGGCGTGATCCCGAAGCTGGCCCTTCCCTATGCCAGCGCCTCTGCCCGCGGCGCCATCCTCGTCGGCGACCGAGCTCCCCGCGCGGGGATGATCACCTGGCTCCAGGACGTGAAGCGCCTCGACGTGTACGACGGCAGCCAGTGGGTCGCCGTCTCCACGGGTGCCTCGCTGTGGACGACCATCTCCCTGGCCTCGGGCTTCGCCCACAACGGCAACAACAACGGAACCTTGCAGTACCGGTTGCTCAACATCTCCGGTGAGGACTCGATCCAGTTCCGTGGGGCGGTGGCCCGGGCCTCGTGGCCGACCACCCC
>NZ_LGDW01000290.1 GCF_001280005.1 Streptomyces sp. NRRL WC-3618
CCTTCTTGCCGTACTTCGCGGTCTTCCACACGTTGTAGAGGAACGGGAGCACGGACAGGCCCAGCAGGAACGAGCTGATCGTCGAGATCGTGTTCAGCGTGGTGAGCCCTTCGACCGCGAGGTAGTCGGGGATACGGCGCACCATGCCGTTCGGGCCCAGCCAGTGCTGGACGAGGAACGTGCCGTGGAAGCCGATGAACAGCGTCCAGAACGTGATCTTGCCGAGGCGCTCGTCGAGCATCTTGCCGGTGAACTTCGGCCACCAGAAGTGGAAGCCGGAGAACATCGCGAACACGACCGTGCCGAAGACGACGTAGTGGAAGTGGGCGACGACGAAGTACGTGTCGGACACGTGGAAGTCGATCGGCGGCGAGGCCAGCATCACGCCGGTCAGCCCACCGAAGGTGAAGGTGACCAGGAAGCCGGTGGCCCACAGCATCGGGGTCTCGAACGACAAGGACCCCTTCCACATGGTGCCGATCCAG
>NZ_LGDW01000291.1 GCF_001280005.1 Streptomyces sp. NRRL WC-3618
TCCCCCCGGACCGCCCCGTCCCGCAGCGCGACCCGCAAGGTCCCGGGCCCGGCGGGCGTACGGCAGGTCCGCCACACGGACCCGTCCGGCGTCGCCCGGAACGTGGGGTCGCCCGGCCCCCGCCGCAACGGCCCCAGCACCAGCCCGAGGTCGAGCGGCGTACCCGGCACCCAGGTCCGGGTCCGCCCCGGCGCGGCAGCCTGCCGGGGCACCCCGCCAGGCACGGCGACATGGCCCCCTCGCACGGTTGTACGAGTGGGCCGGGAAGGCTGGGAAGCGAACCGTCCTGCCACGAAACCGATTCCTAGCGCGCGAAGAACAAACCCAGAAGAAAGGAACCCCTGTGAAGCAAACCCTGCACTGAGAACCCTCTTAAGGGAAGCAGCACCCACAGCCGCCGCCACCGAAGTGGACCCCACCGAAGTGCATCCCACCGAAGTGCACCGCACCGCCCCCACCCCCCTCACCCCTCAGGGC
>NZ_LGDW01000292.1 GCF_001280005.1 Streptomyces sp. NRRL WC-3618
GACGAGCAGCGCCGCCAACGCGGCCAGGGCCGCGACCACGGCGGCGAACACTGCGGGTGGACGTCTGCGACTGAAAATACGTCTGCGCATCAGGACCTCATTATCCTTGAGCAAGCGACTCCGGTTCGGCCCGTCAAGGGCTGCCCGGAGGCGGTGTGGTGGGGCCCTCGCGTCCGATATGCCGAACAAGGGTCGAAGTGTCGAGCAATTGGATGATAAGGATCCAGTGGTCGGCGTCAATACCTCTCGCGAAATTCGCAGGCGGAAACGTTCGCAGACCGAAACCGGGCGGCTTCAAGTCCCGTGGTTGCACGGGACTTTGGCGTGAGGGGCAGGCAGCGGTGCGGGTGCGGGCTTGGTGATCATCACGGACCCCGACCAGGTCGCTCATCTGAGCCTCCGGTCGGCCAGGGGGTGTTTCGAAAGTCCCGTGCGGCGCCCGCGGTGTCCGGTGCGTACTCTCGGCGTGAATGATCATGGGCTTGGCCGGCAGCTCGGCGCCGGAGGGAAGGAGGCCTCCCTCGGCCGATTCTGCTGGTCCCCCAGGCCCCTGGCCCAGAACTCGCTCGGGCCGTGGACGGCGACGTCGGTCGCCCTGGCCATGGCGCGGTCGATCTCGGCGTCATCGCCGCTGCCGACCGCAGCCCAGAGACGGCTGAAGCCCGTGCCACCGCGGCGGTGGACGACCTCGGCTGCGGCGTCGTTGGGCAGAGGCCAGGCCGGGAGTGTGGCCAGGCCCAGGCTCGTGAGGCAGTCGAGCGGGTAGGACTCCGGCAGGTTGCTGTGACGTGCGGGAACGCAGACCCCGCGACCGTCCGCCCGGCGAACCGCCGGGCGGGCTCGCGCAGGTCGACGCAGTGGCCCGGAACGCGGCCCGTGGGCCGCGTTCCCGGGTCGGGAGCGGTGCCGATGCAGGCCAGGTCCAGGTCAACGACCCGGGCCTTGTCTGTTTCCTGACCGCCGACGCCGGCGCGGAGGCCGACGGCCCGGCGCGCACGCCACGGGTGGGTGGCGTTGCTGCCGGGCCGTCAGTCACTCACGCGGTCTCACTTCCCGTGCAAAGCCCTGCGGCGACGTCCGCGAAGCGCCAGCACGCCGCCGACAGCGATGACCAGCAGGCCACCGAGGCCGCCGTACGTGACCGCGCTGCTCGCCCCGGTGGAAGCCAGGTCGCCGGACGCGCTGCTCGGGGTCGGCTGGCCGGCGGGTGCGGCGCCGATCTTCGCCTCCGCCTGCGCCCGGGTGCCGGTCGTGCCGAGCGCCGAGACAGCCGGCGCGGGGGCGGCCGGCACGGCGGTCTTCGTGGGGACGGGCGACGGCTTGTCAGCGGCAGTCCCCGACGCGGGCTTCAGCTGAAGAGTCGTGATCGAGTACGGCGGCAGCGTCTGTGCGACCGCCGTGCCGCGCTTCGCCGTCGTGAGGGCGGTGTCTCCCTGGCCGTACGAAACGGTCGTGACCGCCCCTGCGGCCGGGGTGAATCCGGCGTACGAGAGCGACACCTGCGCCGCGTTCTCCGGGCTCTTGTTGGTCAGCATGACGTTCAGACCGCCGTTGCCGCTCCGCACCGCGTGCACAGTGACCGACGAGTTGCCCGAGGACGACTTGACGATGGTGTCGCCAGGCTGCGCCAGCGCGGTCAGCGAGCGGATGCCCCAGTAGATGGGGAAGGGCGTGTCGCGCGACGGTTCGCACTTCCCCCCGGCGCAGGTTCCGGCGGAGAGCACACCCCCGTCCTGGTAGTCGGTCTGGCCGTGGACGGTGGTGGGTGCTTGGTCCGTGCCGTTGTGCAGGTTCCACCAGTCCACGTGGGTGGCGCCCTGCTCGAACCAGGTCATGTAGGTGTCCGGCGCGAACAGGGCCGCGGCCTGGCTGGTCTGGGCGGGCGAGCCGACGGCGCCGTTCTCGGTGACCGCGATCTCCACCGAAGCGGCGCGCGAGCCCGTGTACTTGGCGATCAGAGAGCGCAGCTCGGACGTGGTAGCGGCGATCCGGGAGGGGGTGTTCAGCAGGTCGGCCGTGGTTTTGCCGCCCGGATACCAGTGGACGATGACGAAGTCGATCGAGCTTCCCGCGATGGAGAGCACCGTGTTGTTCCAGTCGGCGGTGTCACCGGGAGCCTTCTCCTTGTCCGGCCAGCCGCCGGGGGTGGTGAGCACCGCTCCGATCTTCACCGTCGGGTCCACGGCCTTCATCGCCTTCGAGTAGGCGACGAGGTTCTTCCCGTACTCCTTCGGGCTCTTGTCGGCGTGGTTGTCGGTTTCCCAGCCCTTGCCGTTGCCGTAGTGCCCGTTGCCGTAGACCTCGTTGCCGATCTCCCAGTACTTCACGCCGTAACCCTTTTCGACGTTGGCGTACTTGACCCAGTCGGCGGCCTCCTGGGCAGTGCCGGAACCGTAGTTCGCGGTCAGGATCGGCTGGGCGCCGACCTTCTTCGCGATGGTCATGAAGCGGTCGAAGTTGGTGTTGGAGGGGATCCAGCCCTTGCCATCGCCGTGGGTGTGGGTCTTCCAGTGGTATTCGTCCGCGCCGGAGCCGCCGGGATAGCGCAGCTGCCGAACTCCCGCGGCCTTCATCAGCGATGTGACCTTGGCGTCCCCCATGTGCTCGTCGCCGAAGCCCAAGTTGAGGCCGGCACCGCTGCTGGGCACCGTGCCCAGGGAGGTACCGGCGTCCACCTTGATGCCGACGGTCGCCGCGGCGTCCGCGCTGGGCGCCAGGGCGCCGACACCGGCCGAGGCGGCGAGCACCGCCACCGCCCCCGCGACAAAGCGCCGGCGCATCGGGCTACGGCGGGGCGTGCGCCCCCGAGGCATCGGCTGCTCGGCGGATATCGGGTTGTCTGGTGACACGTGGGGCTCCGATCGGGTGTTGACACAGAGTGCGTAGCGCCGCTGACCACGGCTCGCCCTCGTCGGTACGCCCCTAAGTGGCCACTCAGAGCGGAAAGGTTGCCGCCTTGATTATTTTTTTTCGCCGAGACCCGGCCGCACACCGCCCCGCGGTGGCCGAGCGGCTGAAGCCGCACAAGAAGCACGGGAAAAGACAGACGGCGGCCGCCGCCACCGCGTGTGCGACATCCCGTGGGTTCCCGTGGTTCTTGCCGGAACCCTGAGCCCTGACCTGGGGCTTCTCTCTCGCTCGCGTGATCGGCCGGTCAGTGACGTGACTTCGGGATTCCTGAAGCTTTCTCGTCCGATCTGATCAGTCCGCAGTCTGGTCGAAGGCGGGGAGGCGCATGCTGTCGACGCCGGCGGTGGTGAGAAAACTCGACAGAGCTCTGGAGAACTCACGGGATGTCGCACTGAGGCGCTTGAGTCTCCAGCCGCCGGAGAGTTCAGGATCTCACTCATGGACGACGAACGCCCCGACGTGCTCACCATTGGCCGGCTCGCGCACCGCACCGGACTTCCGGTACGTACCCTGCGCTTCTGGTCGGACGAGGGGGCGGTGCCGCCTGTGGGCCGTTCCGCGGGCGGCTACCGGCTGTACGACGCCGAGTCCGTGGCCCGCGTCGAGCTGGTCCGGACCCTGCGGGAGCTGGGCCTCGGGCTCGACGACGCGTGCCGTGTCCTGAGCGGCCGCACCACGGTCGCCCAGGTCGCCGACGCGCATGTGGCCGCGCTCGACGCGCAGATCCGCTCCCTCAAGGTGAGCCGGGCCGTCCTGTCCACCGTGGCGAAACGGGGTTCGACCGTTGAGGAGACAGCACTGATGAACCGGTTGGCGCGGCTTTCCGCCGCCGAGCGCAAGCAGATCATCGACGAGTTCAAGGAGGAGGTGTTCGGCGGCCTCGACGACCCGCGCCTGCGCGACCGCATGCGCGCCTTCAGCATCGAACTGCCCGACGATCCCACACCTGAGCAGGTCGACGCCTGGATCGAACTGGCCGAACTGGTGCGGGACCCCGGGTTCCGCACCCGGTTGCGCACATGGATGGAGCTCAACACGCCCATACCGGGGCAGGGCCCTCCCCCCGGGGCGTCCATCTGGTGGGCCAGGCAGATCGTGCAGACCGTCGCGGAGGTCAGAAAAGGCGGGGTCGCTCCCGAGGGGCCGGCAGCGGCCGAGGTGCTGGCCGAGCTGTTCGGTGACGCCGATCGGGCCGCCGTGCTGCGCGGCCTGGAGGCCGGGATCGAGGCAGGAGCGGAGCACTACCGCAGGCTCGTCGCCCGTGTGCGCGGGCAGAGTTCGTCGCCCGACGCGACCGAGGAGCTGGAATGGCTGGCGCGGGCCCTTCGCGCCGCGGATCAGACCTGACCTGGTGCTCGACCTCGGCTCGGGGCAGGCCGCCGACCTTGCGGTGCCGCTCGACCGGGGCGAGCTGATCGCCTACGGGCCGCGGCTGTCCGACAACGGCGCCACCCGGCTGGGGACGGCGGCGTTGGTCCGGAGGCCGGACCCGGACACGACACGCGCCATCACGCTTGCCCGTTACGCCGCCATGCGCCCGCGGGGGAAACCCACGAAAGGAAGGAACCCCGGCCGACCCTCGACCGGGGTTCCTCAAGGTGGTGAGTATCGGTCAGCGGGTGGAGTCGCCCACGCCGTAAACCACTCGTCTACGCGTCGGCGGACCGCCCCACATCGCGATCACCGTGGATCAGGCGGGTCAGCGCTGCAGGGTGAGCAGGGCCGGCCGGTACGGCAGCCTCAGGTAGTTGGGTTCCTGTGTGTTGTTGGGGAGGCCCTGGTAGAGGAACTGCAGGTTGCAGGGATCGATGGTCATGGTCTGGTCGGGGTTGTCGCGAACCAGGTCACCGTGGCTGACGCCCTGGAACAAGGTGGAACCGCTGTTGGCCTGGCCCGCGAAGGGGTTGCTTTCGGTGGCGGCCTGCGGGGTCCACGGACCGTCCAGGCTGGAGGCGGTGAACGAGCGGAAGAAGCGCTGCGTCCCCTGCGCCTCAACGATCATGAGGTACTGGTTCTGGCCCTTGACCTTGTAGACCTCCGGCGCCTCGAACAGAAGGTCCCTTACGTCGCTCATGACCGTCGTGTAGGAGGTGCCGAAGTTGCCCGGGAAGTTCGCGAGCGGCATGCTCGCCCGGTAGATCTTGCCGTTGTCAGCGGCGAAGAACAGGTACATGTTCTGGTCGTCGGCGATCATGGTCGGGTCGATCGGCTTGTCCTGCTGGTTCGGATCGGGGCCCGGGGGGAGAGTGCCGGTGAACAGCGGCTGCCTGGCAGACCAGCCGTTGGGGTTGGTGGGGTCGCTGGACGTGCGGTAGTAGAGCGGCCACTGACCCCACTGGGACACCATCACCCAGATGTTCTTGGTCGAGAGGTAGAACAGCTCGGGCGCCACCGCGCCGTCGGTCATCTGGGTCTGGGTGGCCGCCCCCATGTCCGACCAGTTCGTGAAGGGACTGAACGTCGTACCGCCCCAATTCGTTCCGTCGGAGGTGGTCGCGTAGACCAGGTTCTTGCCGTTGTACTTCACGGTGGTGAAGTCCTTCAGCGCGAGCTGCCCGTTGGCCGGCTGCGCCAGCGCACCGGTCGAGGTCCAGCGGTAGGTCGACGGAAGAGCACACGTGTTGCCCGTCCCGGCCAGGCCGGTCCACTTCTGGTTGGCGCCGCCGGTGCACGACCAGAGTCGCGCCTGCGTGCCGTTGGCCGAACCCCAGCCCGCGGCCTCCAGGCACAGCCCGGACCGCACGCCGACGATCGTGCCGTCGGAGTTCACCCGCCACTGCTGGTTGTCACTGCCGGTGCACGACCAGATCTGCACCGGGGTCCCGTTCGTGGTACCGCCGCCCCGGGCATCCAGGCACTTGTTGCCGTACACGGTCAGCTGGCTGCTGTCCGTCAACGTCCACTGCTGGTTGACTCCGCCGTGGCAGTCCCAGATGTGCACGTTCGCGCCGTCGGTCTGGCTGAAGCTCTCCACATCGAGACAGCGGCCGGAAGCAACACCGCGCACGTCGCTGGTGGTGGCCGCCTGAGCCGGGCCGGCGACGAGCAGCGCCGCCAACGCGGCCAAGGCCGCGACCACGGCGGCGAACACCGCGGGTGGACGTCTGCGACTGAAAATACGACTGTGCATCAGGACCTCGTCATCCTTGAGCAAGCGACTCCGGTTCGGCCCGTCAAGGGCTGCCCGGGGGCGGTGTGGTGCGACCCTGACTGTCCGATATGCCGAACAAGGGTCGAAGTGTCGAGCATTTGGATGATAAGGATCAGGTAATCAACGTCAATAGTTCTGACAAAATTCGCGGGAAGAAACGTTCGCAGACTTAAACCAGGCGGCCTCAAGCCCCGTGCCCGTAGGGGTCTTTGGCGTGAGGAGCAGGCAACGGTCCGGGCAGGGCCCGGTCATCATCACGGACCCCGACCAAGTCGCCCACCTGCGCCTCTGATTCGGCCAGGTGCCGACCCCGCTCACGGCGGAGCCGGGCACTCACTGACGCCGGTCGGTCGACGTGTGCCCGCGGCGGTCGTCCACGGTGCGGGGAGCGCCGAGTCGACGGCCTGCCGTACGAGTTCGACGCGCCCGACGCACTCGAAGACATGGTCCGCGCCCGTCGGCAGCACATCCCGTACCCCGTCCGTCGTCGTCTTCATGGTCGGCCGTACGTCGAGGACATGGCCGCTCATCGCCCGCGCGGGTGTCTTTCTGCGTCAACGTACTGGGCGCCGAGCAGGGCGAGTTCTGCCGTGGTTTCGCGAAAGGCGGGGCGGGCAGGTTCGCGGGCGTCAGCTACTACGCGGCCCCGGTCTCCGGCTCCCCGCGCCTCGCGGGCGCCCCCGACTGGATCGACCGCACAATTCAGGCAGTGCACACGGGAGGCGACCACTTGATCGTCGCGGGGCGGGTGGACGCGCTGGGGTCGGGCGAGGACGAGGGCACTCCGCTGCTGTTCCATCGGGGGCAGTTCCTCTGACCCAGCCCTCCCGAGTCATTGGACCGCTGCAGATGACACGGGCAGCGACAGCACGTACCGGGTCGGCGAACAGAGCAGGCGTGGCAGTTGCACCTACGCGCGTCCACCACTTCAGGGCTCCTGACCACCGACCTCGAACTAGCCCGCCGGCTCCGGCAGTCGGGCACCCCGGCTGTCGGCGACGCGGAGCACGTCACCGAGTACCTGCGTAACGGCCCGCAGCGCGCGCCGCAGGGTGTCCTCGCCCGCCTTGAGGTCGTCCAGGACCACCTTCGCACCCCCAAGTACGTCTGCTCCGTCCCGGAGTTGGTCCGCCTCGATCTCGTCCGCGAGCCGGGACAGCCGACCTGGGACGCCGCCCGTGGACAGGAAACAGGGCTTGCCGTTGTCGCTCTCCCACGGCAGCAGCCGCAGCCCGACGGGAGGCGTGGAGCAGGCGTTGCGGTCGTACGTCACGGGCTCACCCCGGTGGGGTGGGCTGCCGTCGGCGTCTCATGCATCATGGGGGTCCCTTCCGAGGGGACCGACCACGGTCAGGAAGCGCTGGACATCGGCGTCACCGCCGGTCAGAGCGACCTCGGCCGCCGCCTTGAGGCCGGGGCCGCCGGACTTCCATAAGTTGACGATCCTGCCCCGGTCGGTCGCCGGCACCGGGTCGATGACCTCGCTGCCGGGCACCTCCACCGCGGCGGCGGGCACAGCCTCCACGACGCCGCCTGCGAGAGCCAGGGGCAACAGGCCAAGACTCACGGCGTGTATGGAGCGTCTGACCCTCCCCACGTCGCCCGGCCTGTACATTCTTCGGTTCAAAGGACGCTCGCCTCGATTACCGACAATTCGTTCTGCCGGTCGTTGACTATCGGCACGGCGAGCATAGCTTTGAATATCTTGGGTGCGAATCCGATATCCGGTCGACGGGCGGAACGGGTGGCCGACATTCTGTTTTCCGCTCCCGAGGCCGATCGACAGCAAACCGACAGAAAGGCGACGACCGGGCACCCTTCGCGTGCTCGACAACGCCAGGGCAAGGGGTATTGAAAAGCTATGGATCAGTAACGTCGTTGACGATCGGCGAACCCGTGAGCCAGGTTCGAGCCACACCTTTACTCTTTGATTGCCAAATGGGCACACCTGCAATGATTCAGGCGGCACGCCCGAAAAGGAGTGCGTGGTGCTTTTCCGCGCCCGTAACTTTATGATTTCTGGGGCTGTCGGTTTACTTGCCGCCGCCATCGGAATTCCACTCGCCGTCGCCGATGACTCCGCCGTTGCCAAGGCCGTGGCCACCGCCCCGTGACCGGCGGACGTCCCGCCGGTCGCGGTGGAGGACTACAACTACCCCGGCGCCGCCGATGTTCTCGCGAACCGGGGCATCACGCTGAAGAAGGGCGACGGCCACATCCTGGTCGTGGACTGCAACGCCTCGGCCGACCAGATCAGGGCCACGCATCTGCGCGTACTCCACACGCGGAAGCATGCGATGCCGAGCCACCAACTGCTCGCACTCGACTTTCGCCGACCCGTCACGGGGCGCAGTTCGGCGAACTCCGAGCCGTTGCGTGTGATGTGGACGGTCTCACCGTCATCGACCGCGTCCATGACGGCGGCGGAGTTGTCGCAGAACTCGCACTCATCCCTTCATCGTGAGCTTGTAGGTCAGCACCTTGTACTCCCACTGTGCGGACATGTGCCGGTCTCCCTTCGCGTCGTGCATTCCGGATGCGTTCTCTTGTTCTCCTGACCTCATCAGGGCGTGCCGGTCGGGCTAGCTGCTGCCCGGTCCGCCCAGGTGCCGGGCGAGGAAGTGGTCTGCCGCGCGGTACATGTCGATGTTGTTCTCCGGGTTCACGAAGCCGTGGCCTTCGTCCTCCTTGACCATGTACTCGACTTCGAGGCCGCGAGCGCGCAGCCTGTCGACGATCTGGTCGGACTCGGCCTTGACGACACGGGGGTCGTTGGCGCCCTGGACCACCATCAGCGGCGTGCGGATGTCGTCGACGCGGCTGAGGGGTGAACGGGCCCACAGGTCCGCTTCCTGCTCGGGGTCATCGGGGTTCCCGGCGTACAGGTACCAGTTGTTGACCAGGTAGGGCTTGACGAACTCCGGTACGTTCCGCAGGTAGGTGACGAGGTTGGAGGGGCCGCAGAAGTCGATCGCGGCGGCGAAGACGTCGGGGGTGAAGGAGACGCCGACCAGGGTGGCGTAGCCGCCGTACGAGCCGCCGAAGATCGCGACGCGGTCCGGGTCCGCGTATCCCTGCTCGACGGCCCAGTGGACGGCGTCGATGAGGTCGTCGTGCATCGCGCCGCTCAACTCCCCGATGCCCGCCTTGAGGAACGCCTTGCCGTAACCGGTCGAGCCGCGGAAGTTGACCTGCAGCACCGCGTACCCGCGGTTGGCGAGGAGCTGGGCGCTGGGATCGAACCCCCAGCTGTCCCGGTGCCAGGGCCCGCCGTGGACGAGCAGGACCAGAGGCAGCCGCGCGGGCTGCACCCCCACGGGCAGCGTCAGGTAGGAGGGAAGCTCCAGTCCGTCGCGCGCGGGGACCGTGACCGGCGCCATGGGGGCGAGGACTTCGGCGTCCAGGTGCGGGTAGGGCCTGAAGAGCATACGGTTCTGCCTGGTGGTGTGGTCATAGAGGTAGGTGACACCGGGGTCGCGGTCGTGGTTGAAGCTGACGACCCACCGCTGCCCGCTCACGTCCGACGACAGGGCCAGCAGGTCGCCGTCGGACAGCTTCTCCAGGTTCTCCAGGACCGCGGCGAAGTCCGGGTTCAGGGGCCGGATCACCTGCCGCTCTCCGAGGTAGCGCACCCCCATCAGCTCCCCGGTGCGCCGGTCGCAGATGAGCGGCGAGGGCAGCGTGGGGAAGACCGCGGAACGCGGGTCGAGGTCGAAGAGCGGATGGCTGTCGACCTCGGTCTCCGCGCCGGAGGCCAGGTCCAGCCGCACCACCCGGGTCCGGTCACTGTCGCGGCTGGATCCGATCCACGCACCGGTGCCGTCCGGGGTGAGCTGGAACGGCTGGATGTCCAGCGGGTAGTCGGAGCCGTCGAACGTGATGACCGGCCGCATCGTCCCTGCCCCGGGGTCCCACTGCGACAGCTCGATGTCGCCGTCTGCTGTCAGCCCGTGGGCGTACAGCTTGCCGTCGGGCGTGTGCAGCAGACCGCCGATATGGCCTGGGTTCTGCGCCAGCACTGTCAATTCGCCGGTGGCGACGTCGAGTTCGTAGAGGTCGAACTCAAGGGGATTGCGGTGGTTCAGGTGCAGGGTCGCCTTGCCCGGCCGGGCGACGCTCGTCTCGAAACCGACGGCCCTGGCCCCGGGGAAGGGGGTGAGGTCGACCACCTTGGCATCCGGGTCGTCCAGGTCTACCCGGTAGATGTGGTAGTTCTCGTCGCCGCCGCCGTCCTGCTCGTACAGCAGCCAGCGCGGATCGTCGGTCCAGTGGTAGCGGAGCACGCTGCGGTTGTCGTCGGCGGTGACGCAGCGCGCTTCCTCGTCCGAATCGACGCTCTCCACCCATACGTTGAGGCGCTCCCGCCACGGAGCCAGGTAGGCGATCCTGGTTCCGTCGGGCGAGATCGTTGCGCCGGCACGGACGGGAGAGCCGAAGAATTCCTCAACGGTGAGGTGCGGGACCTCGTGCGGAATAGCGGGCATGGGAAGACTCCTTCGGGTTTCGCCTGGTTCAGTCCGGCATGTTCCTGAGGCTCGGCGTCTCAGGCGACGGGGTCGCCGATGGCTCCGCCGGTGGCGGTGCGGATCGCCTGTGCGTAACGCCGGGCGAGGGCCGGCACGTCCTCGAACTCCGTCAGGTCGGAACCGGCGAGGATGGCCGCGCCGATGTGCTCGTCGAGGACCCGCACCACCGAGGCTGCCGACGCCGCGTACAGCCGCACCTGAAGATCATCGGCCGGGCGCTCAAGACGGCCACTCATGATCGCGCTCAGCTCTCGTTCCGTCTGGTCGCAGGCCATCAGCCACGCCGTGCGCAGTGCGGGCTCGGTGTCGGCGAGACGGATCATCTTCATCGCGAGCATCTCGTCGGCAAAGTCGACGGGCGGCTTCTCTTGACCGAGTCGGGTCAGCGCCGTCACCAGATGCTCCGTAAGGGAAACCTCCCGCGGCCAGGCGTGCAGCACGCTCAGGAGCGTGACGACGCCCTGCGTCACGATCGGCTCGGCGCAGCTCTCCTTGCTGCGAAAGTGCCGCCAGATGGTGCGGGTCGACAGGCCCACGGCCTCCGCGATCTGATCACCGCTGGTCGCGGCCACTCCCTGCTCCCAGAACAGCCGCGCCGCCTCCCTGGAGATCTCAAGGCGCAGCCGTGCACGCCGCTGCTCGCTCATCCCTCCCCCGCTGCGCTTGTTCGTCATCATTGGGCCGACCCCTTTTCTTACGCACGTCTTCAAACGACAGTATGTCACTAAGTGACACTAGCGACCCGACCGCAGCGGCTCGGTCCCGGGGATCGAGAGGAGGCAGCTGCGCAACGGGGAGTGCCTGCCCGGGCGGAATCCTTCGAGCGGTGGGCCGGACAGCTCAGAGGACAGGGTCGTGAGACAAAAGTGCCGTGTCCCTCGAATGAGACGTGCATAAAGCCCAGGTCACCGCAGCGGCACGGGACATTCCGAATGCGGTCCTACATTTCCCTCCGCGACTGATGCCCCGCTGAACCACGCCGGAATGCCTCGGAATCCCTCACCCCACAGCCCCCACCACTCGACCCACCCCACGCCGCCGAATCACCAACGCCATCAGCGCCGCCGCCGCGCACAGCGCCCCCGACGCGTACCAGACCACGTCGTACGAGCCGAAGACATCCCGTGCCAGGCCGCCGAGGAAGGCGACGAGGGCCGCGCCGACCTGGTGGGAGGCGAGGACCCAGCCGAAGACGATCGCGCTGTCGTCGCCGTAGTGCTCACGGCACAGGGCGACGGTGGGTGGGACCGTGGCGACCCAGTCGAGGCCGTAGAAGACGATGAAGAAGATCATCGGTGGGTGGACGGAGGGGGCGAGCAGCATCGGGAGGAAGAGGAGCGAGACGCCGCGCAGCGCGTAGTACACCGCCAGGAGGCGGCGCGGGTCGTAGCGGTCGGTGAACCAGCCCGAGGCGATCGTGCCGGCCACGTCGAAGACGCCGACGACCGCCAGCAGTGAGGCGGCGGCCGTGATGGGCATGCCGTGGTCGTGGGCGGCGGGCACGAAGTGGGTCTGGATCAGGCCGTTGGTGGAGGCTCCGCAGATCGCGAAGGTCCCGGCGAGCAGCCAGAACGGCCCGGTGCGCACCGCCGACAGCAGCACCCGGATCGTGCGGCGGGCCGCCCCCTGGACGGGGGCCGGCTTCGGTACGAACTCCGTTGCCCCGTACGGCTTCAGGCCCACGTCCGCCGGGTGGTCGCGCAGCAGCAGCCAGACGAAGGGCACGACGGTGAGGGCGGCCAGGGACACCGTCACCGCCGCGGGGCGCCAGTCGTACGTCTCGATGATCCACGACAGCAGCGGCAGGAAGATCAGCTGGCCGGAGGCGGACGCGGCGGTCAGGATGCCCGTCACCAGGCCCCGTCGCTCGGTGAACCAGCGGTTGGTGACCGTCGCCGCGAAGGCGAGCGCCATGGAACCGGTGCCCAGGCCGACCAACAGGCCCCAGCACAGCATCAGTTGCCAGGCCGCCGTCATCCACACGGTCAGGCCGGAGCCGAGCGCGATGACCGCGAGGGCGACCGCGACGACCCGCCGGATACCGAAGCGGTCCATCAGCGCGGCGGCGAAGGGGGCTGTGAGCCCGTAGAGCGCGAGGTTGACGGAGACGGCGGCGCCGATCGTGCCGCGCGACCAGTCGAACTCGTCGTGGAGCGGGTCGATGAGCAGCCCCGGCAGGGAGCGGAAGGCGGCGGCGCCGATGATCGTCACGAAGGCGACGGCGGCGACGAACCAGGCCCGGTGGACGCGGAAGCGCGGGGCCCGGCCGGGCTTCCGGAGATCGTCGGCGGCGTCGGTTGTCTGTCTTGAGGTCGTCGTCACGTCGTCAAGCGTCCGACCTGCGAACTCCTCGGGCGAGTGGCCCGAAGGACAGTGTTCGCTAGGATCGGGCCATGACCCTGCCCCGGAAGGACACCCAGGCAGACCCGGACTTCCGCCCCCACCGCGTCGTCGTCCTGGTCCTCGACGGCGTGCTGCCCTTCGAACTGGGCATCCCGCACCGCATCTTCGGCCGGCCCAGGGACTCCCTGCGCCGGTATCTGTACGAGGTCGTGACCTGCTCGATCCGGCCGCCGGGCCCGGTCGAGACCGACGCCGACTTCGCCATCCACGTCGCCCACGGCCCGGAGGCCCTGGCCACCGCCGACACGGTGATCGTCCCGGCGTCGTACGAGCTCGGGCCGGTCTTCGAGGAAGGCGTGCTGACGGACGAACTGGCCGCCGCCCTCGCCCACATCCGGCCCGGCACCCGGCTCGCCTCCATCTGCACCGGCGTGTACGTACTCGCCGCCGCCGGCCATCTGGACGGCCGCCCGGCGACCACGCACTGGTCCGACGCCGAGCACTTCCAGCGGACCTTCCCGAAGGTCAGGGTCGACGCGGACGTCCTGTTCATCGACGACGGCGACGTACTCACCTCGGCCGGTGTCGCGGCCGGTATCGACCTGTGCCTGCACATGGTGCGCCGCGACCACGGCGCCGCCGTCGCCAACGAGGTGGCCCGCCGTACGGTCGTACCGCCGCACCGCGACGGCGGGCAGGCGCAGTACATCCAACGCCCGCTCCCGGAACCCCAGTTGGCGACCACGACCACCGCCCGCGCGTGGGCACTCGGGCGGCTGCACGAACCGCTCCAGCTGCGTGACATGGCGGAGCAGGAGTCGATGTCGGTACGTACGTTCACGCGCCGGTTCCGTGAGGAAGTCGGCGTCAGCCCGGGGCAGTGGCTCACCCAGCAGCGGGTGGAACGGGCCCGGCATCTCCTGGAGTCCACCGGCCTGTCCGTCGACCAGGTGGCCCGCGACGCGGGTTTCGGCACGGCCCAGTCGATGCGGCAGCACCTACAGGCGGTGCTCGGGGTCACCCCCACCGCGTATCGCCGTACCTTCCGGGCCGGGGGCGTCGAGACAACCGGGAGCGGCAGGATCGCCCACTGAGCCAACAGAGCCGGCAGGAGCGGCCGTTACGACGGTGTCGGCACCCCTCGCCGCACGGCCACCGGAGCGCGTCTCGCCCCACCAGCCGACGGCCGTCAGCAGGAGCGTCAGGGCCACGCCGGCCAGGACCGCGGTGGACGGTGCCGTCACCTGGAGCAGGGCGCCCGCGAACGAACCCGCCGCCGCGTAACCCGCCCCGGCAGCCGCGTACATGACCGAGTAAGCCGCGGCCAGGGTGCTGGGCGGCAGCGCCTCGCGCAGGGACAGGTTGCGGGTGAGCAGCGCACCCGACTGGAGCATGCCGCTCACGGCCAGCGCGGCGGCGATCCCGGCCATCGTCGGTATCAGCGCGGCGCCGGCCACGCACACGGCCATTCCGACGATCAGGACCACGCTGCGGGTGCGCAGCCGCCCCGGCCAGGTTCTCAGGCCGTAGAGGAAGGCACCTAGTCCCGCGGCGACCGCCATTCCCGCGAGTATCGGGCCGGACCAGCCGACACCGATTCCGCGCTGTTCGAGAAGCGCGGGCAGGACGAGTTCGGCGAGGCCGAGCAGGGTGAGGCTGGCGGCGCCGGTGACGAACACCGGCCAGGCGCCAACGAGGAGACCGAGCAGCGAAGGACCCGCCCCCTCCTTTCCCTGGCCCTGTCCCGGCGTGTCGTCCCTCCCCCAGCCCGCTGGAAGCAGCCACAGGCCCGCGACGGCCGACGCCATCAGAACGGCGGCGAGGAGCAGCGGGAGGCGTGGTGCCGCGCCCAGCGCGAGGCCGGTGACGGCGGCCGGGGAGACGGCCCACACGCCCGACATCAGCATCGTCTCGGCGGACATCGCCTGCGCCACGGCCCGCGCCGGAACCAGGTCGGTGAGCAGCGCGCGCAACGCGCCGGCGCTCGCGGCCGGAGCGCCGCCGGCCACGAACGCGAACGCGGCGAGAACCACGGGATGCGCCCCCGGGAAGACCCCGAGTCCCACGAACCCCGCGGTCCCGGCCACGAGCCCGCCGGCCAGTTGCCTACGGGCCCGGTCGGGACGCAGCCGCAGACCGAGAGCCGGAGCGCCGACGATCTCCCCGAGCACGTACACGGCGGCGAGAACCGCGCCCAGGGCGTAGCCGCCCGGCCGTTCACGCACCAGGAACACCAGGGCCAGCGGCGCCATGGCCACCGGCATACGGGCGCCGACGGAGGTGCAGGACCAGATCAGGACCTGCTTGGTGGCGACGTCGCGATAGCTCATGGCCCGAAGGTAGAGGCCGGGACCGACAATGCCCCAGGGGATTTCCAGCACCTGTGGATAACCAGCGACCGGCAGCCCGCCGTGCCGCTCAGAACGTCAGCACCCCCCGCGCCACCCGCCCCGCCTGCGCGTCCCCCACCGCCTTCTCGAAGTCCTCCACCGGATACGTCTGCGTCACCAACTCGTCGAGCAGCAGCCGCCCTTCGCGGTACAGCTCGGCGTAGAGCGCGATGTCCCGCTGGGGGCGGGAGGAGCCGTAACGGCAGCCGAGGATCGACTTGTCCAGGAACATCGACGCGACGACGAAGGCCGCCTCCGCCGTGGCCGCCGGGACGCCGAGCAGGACCGCCTGGCCGTGCCGGTCGAGCAGGTCGACGGCCTGCCGTACGAGTTCGACGCGCCCGACGCACTCGAAGACATGGTCCGCGCCCGTCGGCAGCACGTCCCGTACCCCGTCCGTCGAGGTCAGGAAGTGGGTCGCGCCGAACCGCCGTGCCACCCCCTCCTTCGCCGGGTTCGCGTCCACGGCGACGATCCGCAGGGCGCCCGCGATCCGCGCGCCCTGGAGGACGTTCAGCCCGACCCCGCCCGTGCCGATCACCACGACGGTGTCGCCGCGGTCGACCCGGGCCCGGTTGAGCACGGCGCCCACCCCGGTGAGGACGCCGCAGCCGATGAGCGCGGCCGACGGCATCGGGATGTCCTTCGGGATGCGTACCGCCTGTACGGCCTTCACCACCGTGCGTTCCACGAAGGCCGAGTTGCACGCGAACTGGAACACCGGCTGCCCGCCCCGCGTGAAGGGCCGCCCCGGCCGACCGATCGCCTGCCGGCACATGGTCGGCCGCCCCCGGTCGCAGTCGGCGCACGCCCCGCAGTTGGCGAGCGTCGACAGCGCCACGTGATCCCCGGGCGCCACATGGGTGACACCGGCTCCGACTGCCTCCACCACCCCCGCGCCCTCGTGCCCGAGCACCACGGGAACGGGGAAGGGAATGGTGCCGTCCACAACCGACAGGTCGCTGTGGCAGAGCCCCGCCGCCGAGATCGCGACGAGCACCTCCCCCGCGCCGGGATCCCGCACCTCCAGATCATCGACGACCTCGATCCGCTTCCCGTCGAACAGCACACCGCGCATCAGCCGACCCCCTCGGGTCCGTTTGATCGCCTAGGTTCCTTGGGCAGTCCGAGCACGCGCTCGGCGATGATCGTGCGCTGGATCTGGTCGGAGCCGCCGTAGATCGTGTCGGCCCGGGAGAACATGAACAGGTGCTGCGCGGCGTCGAGTTCGTAGGGCGCCGTCCGCGACCACGCCACCGGTCCCACGGCGGCCTCCGCGCCCCGCACCAGCATGGCCAGCTCGCCGAGCCGTTGGTGCCAGCCGCCCCACAGCAGCTTGGCCACGCTCGGCGCTCCGGCATCGCCCGAACCGCCCAGTGTTCGCAGCGAGTTCCAGCGCATCACCCGTAACTCGGCCCACTGCCGCACGAGTCGCTCCCGTACGACGGGATCCTCGACCGCGCCGCTGTCGACGGCGGCCCGGACCACGCGCTCCAACTCCCTGGCGAACCCGATCTGTTGGGCGAGCGTGGAGACGCCTCGCTCGAAACCGAGCAGGCTCATCGCGACGCCCCAGCCGCCGCCCTCGGCTCCGACGAGGTGGTCCGCGCGCGCGTGCGCCCCGTCGAAGAAGACCTCGTTGAACTCGCTGGTCCCGGTCAGCTGCCGGATGGGCCGGACCTCGATGCGCCCAGGCTGGTCCATGGGGACGAGCAGAAAACTGAGCCCACGGTGCCGGACCGACCCCGGTTCCGTCCGGGCGAGCACAAAGCACCAGTCCGCCTCATGGGCGAGGGACGTCCAGATCTTCTGTCCGGTGATCCGGTACGACCCGTCGGCGGCCCGCTCGGCCCTCGTACTCACCCCGGCGAGATCGGACCCGGCGCCGGGCTCGCTGTACCCCTGACACCAGAGTTCCTCGCCGGCGGCGATCGGCGGCAGGAACCGGGCCCGCTGCTCCTCGCTGCCATGCGCGAGAAGCGTAGGAGCAAGCAGATTCTCCCCGATGTGCCCAGACCGCGCAGGCGCCCCGGAACGCACGTACTCCTCGGCCCAAACAACCTGTTGGGTAAGCCCGACACTCCGGTTCCCGTACCCGCTCTCCCCCCAGGAAAGCCCGATCCACCCCCCCTTCCCAAGAACCCGCTCCCAACTCCGCCGCTCAAGCCCTCCACCAACATGAGCACAAAGCCAACCCCGAGCTTCCGCCCGAAACTCCTCATCCCCGACGCCGAATCCAAACTCCACAGGGCTCCCCTCTCAACATGGGACGCGTAGACCCACCTGTAGGGGCGCGGGCTGTATCGATGTGCGGCTCCGCCGCGTGGGCGCGAACAACCACAACGAACCCGCACCCGCCAAACCACAAGCACCCCCGAGCTACTGGGCGTTGGGCCGAGCCCCATCCCGCGCCGCTCTCTCCATCTCCTCCAACCGCACAAGCATCGGCATCGGATCCACCCCCACAGACCCCGGCAAAAACTCCGCGATCCCCTCCACCGTCCACCCGCCGGAGGCATACGCCGCCCGCAACTCCCTAGGCTGCGCCCACACCGCGATCTTCGGTCCGGCGACCGTGTACACCTGCCCGGTGATCCCCTGCTCCTTCGCCCGGTCGGACAGCAGGTACACGACCAGGGCCGCCACATCCTCCGGCTCCCCGATCTCCGCCAGCTCCATGGGCACGTTCGCCGACATCCGCGTACGAGCGACCGGCGCCACCGCGTTCGCGCTCACCCCGTACTTGTGCAGCCCCAGCGCGGCGCTCCGTACGAGCGAGATGACGCCGCCCTTCGCCGCGCTGTAGTTGGCCTGCGACACGGACCCCTGGTGGTTCCCGCTGGTGAAGCCGATCAGCGTCCCCGACCGCTGCTGCCGCATCACCGCCGAGGCCGCCCGGAACACGGTGAAGGTGCCCTTGAGATGGGTGGCGACGACGGGATCCCACTCCTCCTCGGACATGTTGAACAGCATCCGCTCGCGCAGGATCCCGGCGACGCACACGACGCCGTCGAGGCGTCCGTACGACGACAGCGCCACGTCGACGACCCGCTGACCGCCGGCCATGGTGGACACGTCGTCGGCCACCGCGACCGCCTCGCCCCCGGCCGCCTCGATCTCCTTGACGATGCCCTCGGCGATCTCGCTCGTCGGTGAGGCGCCGTCGATGGAGACGCCGTAGTCGTTGACGACGACCCGCGCGCCCTCGGCTGCCGCGCCCAGTGCCACCGCCCGCCCGATCCCTCGGCCGGCGCCCGTCACGGCGACCACCTTGCCTGCCAAGAAGTTCCCCATGTCCGGCCCCTTCCCGCGGTTTCTGACGGACCGTTAGATTTTATGACCCGTCAGATATGCGGAGGCAAGCCCCGGGAGGGGTCCGGTCTCCAGGAAGGACCGGACCGATGCCGCTGCCGGCCGAGTTCCACGAGATCGCCAAACGCGTGAACAACTGGGGGCGTTGGGGGGCTGCCGACGAGATCGGCACTCTCAACCTCATCACCGACGCCGTCGTACGGGACGCCGCCGCGACCGTCCGCAGCGGCCACCGCGTCCCGCTCGCCCTCCCTCTCCAGCAGGACGGCGTCCAGACCGGGGCGATTCCGGGCCGACTGAACCCCGTACACGCCATGGTCCAGATCAACCAGGAGCTGTTCGGGCCGCCGGGCGGCGGAACCGTGGCGACGAGCGACGACATCGTGACCCTGGGGCTCCAGTGCGCGACCCACTGGGACGCCCTCGCCCACGCCTCCCATTCCGGGAAGCTCTACAACGGCCGCCCGGCGGACACGATCACGGCGCACTCCGGGGCCGAGTTCGGCGGCGCCGACAAGGTGCGGCACGTCGTCTCGCGCGGGGTGCTGCTGGACGTGGCACGCGCCCGGGGCGTCGACCGGCTGGACGGGGGGCACGCGGTCACTCCGGAGGACCTGGAAGCGGCGGAGGAACTGGCGGGCACGCGCGTGCGTGCCGGTGACATCGTGCTCGTACGGACGGGGCAGATCCAGGTGTACCTGGCCGGCGACAAGCACGGGTACACGTATCCCTCGCCCGGACTGTCGATCCGTACACCGGAGTGGTTCCACGCGCGGGACGTCGCGGCGGTCGCGAACGACACGCTGACCTTTGAGATCTTCCCGCCCGAGTCGGAGGATCTCTGGATGCCCGTCCACGCACTCGACCTGGTGGAGATGGGGATGCCGCAGGGCCAGAACTGGAATCTCGAAAAGTTGTCCACAGCCTGTGGACAAGAATGCCGGTACGAGTTCCTGCTGTCGGCGACGCCCGAACCGTTCACGGGCGCCACGGGCAGTCCGGTGGCACCCGTAGCGATCCTCTAGCGTCTGCCGAGCCCCTATCGAGCCCCCGTCGAGCCCTCATCGAGCCCCTGTCGAGCTTCCGTCGGCCGGTCGGCGGCGCGCCATTGCCCACCCCAAGTACGGCATCGCGCGCCGCCACCCGCCTTCGACGTTCCCGCTCCATCCCCCCCGGGACCCTGAAGGAGCCGACGCCGAACCACGATCCGCACTCGTCGAGGGCCCCCGTCACCGAACCCTCGCCGTCCCCTCCGGCGAATCGCGCTGAACACAAGCGTGTTCACGCGGTCACGTCACGTCAACACCTGTTCGGAGATTTGCCACTTACGTCCGTTTTGCGACGGCCGCGCACGGGGGCACACCCCGGCGCACCGCACCGCACCCGGCCCGGAAACCCCGGCGTTTCTGCACCTGTGCCCCGCCACGCGCCGCGCCGGGCATCCCGAACGCGCGCCGCACCGCCAGGACTTGCCGTCAGACGGCTTCGTACGCCGCCATGCCCCCGTACAGGGAGGCGGTGGCCTTAGCTGTGGCTGTGGCTGTGGTTCCAGCCGCAGCCGCAACCGTAGATGTGGCCGTAGCCGTGGCCGCGTCATCGCTCTCGTCCGTGTTCGCGTAGGACGCCGGGGCCGGGCAGCGGTCCAGTTCGCACCAGATGCGCTTGCCGATGCCCTCGGGGCTCCACCCCCACCGGTCCGCGAGCCCGTCGACCAGTTCCAGCCCGCGCCCGTTGGTGTCGTCACCCCCGGCATGCCGGGGCGCGGGTGGCCGGGCGCTCAGGTCGGCGACCTCCAGCCGGACAACCCCGCCGGACACACCCTGGGCGCAGGACCGCGCACCGGACCGCGCGCCGAACACCCCGTGGAACCCCAGCCGCAGTACGGCCGGACACCCGGTGTGCACCACCGCGTTGGTGACCAGCTCCGAGACGAGCAGGATCAGCGTCTCGGAGAGCGGGTCGTCGTCCGACACCCCCGACCCGGCAAGCCACGACCGCGCCCATCTCCGGGCCCGCCCCACTTCTGCGGGGTCGGGCCGGATCTCCAGCTGCACTTGAAGCACCTGCACCGCTCACACCATCCGAACCGGCGGACACATCGCCTCGCGCCGCACGAGGGCCACGATCGTAGCCATTTTTTGCATGCCCAGAACAGTAGTTGGGACATCGGCCAGATCAGGGATCACGGACCGTGTATCCCTTACGCGAAAGCATGGTTGACGTACAGTCACGCCAACAAGCGCTTCGGGCATATTCCAACGCGAAGGAGTACGCCTGCGGCATACTGTGCGACGCTCGCCACGGGTAGTCGAACAGACGGCCGCAGAACCGCGATCCGCCCCGCGAGCGGCACGCACCGCCGAATCCGGGGCCGCCTCAGGGGCGACACCGGGATGGCTCGGCCTCGGAACCACTCGCATTCCACAGAAGGTACCGGAGCGAACACCCGACTCCAGGCCGTGACGAGTCACGCCTAGGACACAACCCGATATCAACGCTGAGTAATCTCAAAACATCTCGACTACCTTTCCATCGCGCCACAATCGGCGGCATTATTCCGGCCATACTCAACTGATGCCCTAGTCACCGCACCTCGGCCAGTAACTCGTCGGCGAGCAACTCCTCACACTCCGTCACCGATCCGGGCCGCCGGGCCCGCACCCACGCCCGCTTCAGATACAGATGAACGTCCGACTCCCAGGTGAAGCCCATCCCGCCGTGCACCTGGACGCAGTCCCTGGCCCCGCGCACGGCGGCCTCGTCGGCGAGCAGCCGGGCCGCCGCGACGTCCGCCGGGTCGACGGTGACGGCTGCCGCGTACACCGCCGCCCGGGCCACCTCGACGCGCACCAGCATCCCGGCGCACAGATGCTGCACGGCCTGGAATGCTCCGATCGGCCGCCCGAACTGCTCACGCGTCCGTGCGTGTTGCACGGCCAGCTCGCACACCCGGGCGGCGCTGCCGAGCTGCTCGGCGGCGGTGAGGAGAGACGTCAGGAGTACGTCCGTACGGCCGCCGTCGGCGTCCGGCTCGACGGCCGCCGCGCCGGCCACCCGGTGCAGCGGCGTGAGCGGATCCACCGACCGGATCGCCACCGCCCCCGCCGCGCCCCCGCGCACGACATCGGCCGCGGCCAGCCACTCCACCACCCCGCCACCGTCGACGACGGTCACCACCGCCTCCCCCGTCGCCGCCCCCGGGACCTCCCCCGCCGCGAGATGCGTGGCGATCAGCGGCCCAGGCAGCAGGACGCGCCCCGCCTCCTCGAACGCCAACACCGCCTCGGGCAGCCCGAGTCCGACGCCGCCCGCCTCCTCCGGCAGCCGCAGCGCGAAGAACCCGGCGGTCCCCAGCTCCCGCCACAGCCCCCGGTCCAGCTCGGATCCCTCGGCGACCTCCCGCAGCCGCTCGCGCCCGAACCGCGCCGCCAGCAGCCCCCGGACGCCTTCCCGCAACGCCTGCTGGTCTTCAGTGAGTTGGAAACGCATGGGCCGGTGTCACCGTCCTTTCGGCAGCCCGAGAACGCGTTCGGCCACGATGCTGTGCTGGATCTGGGAGGTGCCGGCGGCGATGGTGTACGACAGTGAGGACAACCGGTCGAGCACCCAGGGCTGTTCGAGATCCAGGGCCGCGCCGCCCGCACCCCCCAGCACCTCCGCCGCCGCCTCGTACAACTCCTGCCGGGCGTGCGAGTACCGCAGCTTGAAGACCGACCCGCCGACTCCCGGCACCCCCGCGCTCGCCTCGCTCACGTTCCACTGCGTCAGCCGCCACAGCGCCCGGAACTCGGCGTTCAGCCGACCGAGACGGCGGCGCAGCACAGGGTCGTCCCAGCGCCCGTTCTCCCTAGCCGCCAGGGCGAGTTCGCCCAGCACCCGGCGGCAGGCGACCACCTCCCCGACGAACGCCGTGCCGCGCTCGAAGGACAGCGTCACCATCGTCACGCGCCAGCCGTCGTTCTCCTCGCCGACCCGGTTGGCGACCGGCACCCGGACCTCGTCGAGGAAGACCTCGGCGAACTCGTTCGACCCGGCGAGCGTGCGCAGCGGCCGTACCGTGATGCCCGGCGCGTCCATGGGCATGGCCAGCCAGGTGATCCCGCGATGCTTGGGCGCGTCCGGGTCGGTGCGCACCAACAACTCGCACCAGTCGGCGACTTCGGCGTGCGAGGTCCAGATCTTGGCGCCGCTCACCACGTAGTCGTCGCCGTCGCGCCACGCGCGCGTGCGCAGCGCCGCGAGGTCCGATCCGGCGTCCGGCTCACTGAACCCCTGGCACCAGACCTCCTCGCCGCGCAGCACGGGCGGCAGCCAGCGCGCCCGCTGTTCGTCACTTCCCTCGGCGGCGACGGTCGGCCCGGCGTGCAGCAGCCCGACGAAGTTCGCCCCCACATAGGGCGCGCCGGCCTTCTCCGTCTCCTCCAGGAAGATCATCCGTACGGCGGGGCCGGCGCCCCAGTGGACGTCGCCGTACCCGGCGTCGTACAGCGTCCGCTGCCAGCCGAGGTCGTACGCGCGCCGCCCGGGCCAGTCGTCCGGCGAGGGCTTCGCCGGCAGCGAGGGGAGCGCCTTGCCCAGCCACTCCCTCAACCGGGCCCGGAATTGCGCCTCTTGGGGAGTGTCGGAGAGGTCCACTACTTGTCCAGGTCGAGGCCGAGCATGCGGATGGCGTTGCCGCGCATCAGCTTGTAGACGGTCTCGTCGTCGAGGTCCTTCACATGGTCGAGGGCGACCTCCTTGGTGTGCGGGAAGGTCGAGTCGACGTGCGGGTAGTCGGTCTCGAAGGTGGCGTTGTCCCGGCCGACGACGTCCAGCGAGGCGACGCCGTGCTTGTCGCGGAAGAAGCAGCAGAAGATCTGCCGGTAGTAGTACGTGGACGGGGGTTCGGGGATCAGATCCCGCACCCCGCCCCACGCGCGGTGCTCCTCCCACACGTCGTCGGCGCGCTCCAGGGCGTACGGGATCCAGCCCATCTGCCCTTCGCTGTACGCGAGTTTGAGTGCCGGGAACTTCACCAGCACCCCGCTGAACAGGAAGTCCATCATCGACGCCATCGCGTTGTTGAAGCTCAGCGAGGCCTGTACGGCGGGCGGCGCGTCCGGGGAGGCGGCGGGCATCTGGCTGCTGCTGCCGATGTGCATGTTGACGACCGTCCCGGTCTCCTCGCACACCGCGAAGAACGGGTCCCAGTAGCCGGAGTGGATCGACGGCAGCCCGAGGTACGTCGGGATCTCCGAGAACGTCACCGCGCGCACCCCGCGTGCGGCGTTGCGCCGGATCTCCGCGACCGCCAACTCGACGTCCCACAAGGGGATCAGGCACAGTGGGATCAGCCGGCCGCCGCTGTCGCCGCACCACTCCTCCACCATCCAGTCGTTGTAGGCGCGCACGCAGGCGAGGGCTACTTCCTTGTCGTGCGCCTCGGCGAAGGTCTGCCCGCAGAACCGGGGGAAGGTCGGGAAGCAGAGGGAGCCCTCGACGTGGTTGAGGTCCATGTCCGCGAGCCGGGCCTTCGGGTCCCAGCAGCCGCGCCGCATCTGCTCGCGGGTGATGCCGTCGAGGGTCATCTCGTCCCGGGAGAACCCGACGGCCGCGATGATCCGCTTGTACGGGAACTGCAGGTCCTCGTACTGCCACCAGTCGGTGAGCGGACCGTCGGGGTCGGTCGTGATCCGGTACTTGCCGCCCACGTAGGCGAGTTCGCCGATTCCGGCGGTGAATGGCTTGGGTCCCCTGTCCCGGTACCTGGCCGGCAGCCAGGTCTCGAAGAGGTGCGCGGGTTCGATCACGTGGTCGTCGACGCTGATGATGCGGGGCAGTTCGGTCATGGGTCCCCTCCGCCTGGCGGGTGCCGATGGATAGATTGGCAGATCATCTGACGGGCCGTCAGTTGTGCCCCTCAGAAGGTTAGTCCCGCGCCTATGGACCGACAAGGCGTGAAGCCCTACGCTCCCCGCACGATCTGATGGACCGTCAGCCACTGTGCCATTGGGGGCAACGTGAACGTCGTCGACACCGCACACGCCCTGGGTTCGGCCCGTACCCTCTGGGAGCTGGTGTTCCGGCGCGCCGAACTCACCCCCGAGCGGCCCGTCTTCCTCCAGGACGACCGCTCGCTCACCTTCGGCGAACTCCGCACCCGCGCCGAGCGGGTGGCGGCGGGCCTGTACGGCATGGGCGTACGGCCCGGCACGGTCGTCGCCTGGCAGCTGCCCACCCGTATCGAGACCGCCCTGCTCTCCTTCGCGCTGGCCCGCCTCGGCGCCACGCAGTCGCCGGTCATCCCCTTCTACCGGGACCGCGAAGTCGGCTTCGCCCTGCGGGAGTCGAAGGCGGAGTTCTTCGCGGTACCGGGCGTGTGGCGCGGCTTCGACCACACGGAGATGGCGAGGCGGCTCGGCGCGAAGGGCGTCTTCCCTGCGTACGACGGCGACGAACTCCCGGACGGGGACCCGTCGTCGCTGCCGCCACCGCCCGCCGACGGCACCTCGGTCCGCTGGATCTACTGGACCTCGGGCACGACCTCCGACCCCAAGGGCGTGCTCCACACGGACCGTTCACTCATCGCGGGCGGCGCGTGTCTCGCCCACGCGCTGCGGCTCACCGAGTCCGACGTGGGCTCGATGGCCTTCCCGTACGCCCATATCGCCGGCCCCGACTACACCGTGATGCTGCTGCTCTACGGCTTCCCGGCGGTGATGTTCGAGCAGTTCGCGCTGCCGGACGCGCTCGAGGGGTACCGCAAGCACGGGGTCACGGTGGCCGGCGGTTCCACGGCCTTCTACTCCATGTTCCTCGCCGAGCAGCGCAAGCAGCCGGACGTTCCGGTGATCCCCACCCTGCGGCTGCTCGCGGGCGGCGGGGCGCCCAAGCCGCCGGAGGTCTACCACTCGGTCGTCCGCGAGATGGGCGTGCAGCTCACGCACGGCTACGGGATGACCGAGGTGCCGATGATCACCATGGGGGCCCCGGACGACACGGTCGACAACCTGGCGACGACGGAGGGGCGTCCGCCGGAGGGGATGGAGATACGGGTGGTGGAGGGCGAGGTGCGGCTGCGCGGGGAGGCCGTCTGCCAGGGGTATCTGGACCCCGCGCAGACCGCCGAGGCCTTCGACGCGGACGGCTTTCTGCGCACCGGTGATCTGGGATTCCTCACCGGGAGCGGGCACTTGGTGCTGACCGGGCGGCTCAAGGACGTCATCATCCGCAAGGGCGAGAACATCTCGGCGAAGGAGATCGAGGACCTGCTGCACACGCATCCGGGGGTGGGCGATGTGGCGGTGGTGGGACTGCCGGACGCGGAGCGCGGGGAGTTGGTTTGCGCGGTGGTCGAACAGGCGCCGGGTGGTGGTGAGTTGACGCTGTCCGCGCTGACCTCGTATCTGCGCGCGGAAGGGCTGTCCGTGCACAAGCTGCCGGAGCGGCTGGAGCTGGTGGACGCCCTTCCGCGCAACGACGCCCTGCGGAAGGTGCTCAAGTACAAGCTGCGCGAGCGTTACTCGGGGCCGGTGCCCTCGCCCGAGCCCTCGTCCGAGTCCGACACGTCGAAGTAGCGGGCCAACGCGTCGACGATCTCCGTCTCGCCGACTTTGCCGTCCGCGTCGGTGTCCAGCGTCGCGGCGGCCATGGCGGCGATGTCCTCGGGCACGCCGAGCGCTTTGAGGACGCGCTCGGTGTCCCCGAGGGTCGCCGCGCCGTCGCCGTCCAGGTCCGCGACGGCCAGGGCCGCGTGCAGGAAGGGGCGGGCGATCTCGGCGAACCGGCCGGGGCTGTCGTGCAGCCGCTTCACGGCGCCGTTCACGAACTCGTCGCGGGTGATCCGCTGGTCGCCGTCCCGGTCAGCAATCCCCGCCATGCCCTGCCAGAAGGCCTCGGCGCCGCCGTAGAGGGCCTGGCCCTTGTCGGACCGGGCGGGAGTGCCGAACTCGGCGAGCAGCGCCTTGGCCGCCACGTTGAAGTCCTCGCGGTCGATGTAGCCGTTGCCGTCCTGATCGAAGACGGTGAACCGGGCGGCGATCTTCCGCCCGTACTCGGAGCTGACCATGTCTGTCGGGCCCGCCTTACGTCTGCTGCGTACGTCTGTGTCGTACCTGTGCGTTTTACCTCTGCGCCGAGGTTCTTGTATGACCTCTGCTACCGCTGCCACCTCTGCGCCGAGGTCTTTCTGGCACGGAGCGTACGACGTGCGGACGGCGACGGGGGCGGGAAAGCGGCGCCTGTGCCAAGACTGGGGGAATTCCGGGACAACGGAGTCATGCGGGCGTGGCGGCCTGGAGGGGGGTCGCGGCCTCGTCGGTGGCCGTGGTGAGGTCCGCGTAGACGTCGAAGAGGCGGCGGACGCCCAGGGCGCCGAGGACCCGGTTGACGTGGTGGGCGTGGGCGCTGTCCGCGGCGCCCTGCGCGGGCAGGATCAGGCGCAGGCTGCCCTGGCAGGAGCGCATCAGCCGACGGGTGGCGATGAGGACGCCGACGCCGCTGGAGTCGCAGAAGACGACCTCGGAGAGATCGAGGACGACCCGGTGGCGGCCGTCGGCCACCGCACTGTGCACGCGTTGTCGCAGCTCCGGCGAGGTGACCAGGTCCATCTCCCCGGACACCTGGAGCACGGTCCAGCCGCCGCGCTCGCCGTCGGTCACCTTGAACGACACCATCACGCCTCTATCCGACTCGTCCGACTCGTCCGCCACAAACGGAAGCTTGACCTTCGCTTCCTGTCGACGCGGCTGCCCAACAGCCGTGCCATCAAACACCGCACATCTACTCGGCCGAGATCGCAAGAGACTTGCAAGCGGTTTCAGAGGGCTTGTTTCGGTCACCCGTGATCCTGTTTGATCAAAAAAGGCGCGCGGAAGGTCACGATCGGTCATTCTCCGTCGGTTCTTTACCCTCCGGAGCGCCTCTGAGAGCGCACAATGCCGCAAAGCCGAGTGGGCTGTCAGAGGGGCCGACTACATTCGAGGAGAGGGTGGGCGACCGCCGGACCTGGACGGCAGTACGGGGGGGGTGAGGGGGCAGCATGGCGAAGCAGGACACACCGCCCCGCTGGGACCGCAAGATGCAGCAGCGGCTCGCGCGCGGGGAGGCAGCCGCGCTCGGCGAGCTGTACGACCGGTTCGCCTCCCTCGTGCACGGCCTCGCCCACCGCGTCCTCGGCGACGAACAGGCGGCCGACCGCATCACGCGCGAGGTCTTCGCCCACGTCTGGCAGCACCCCGACACCTACGACCCCAAACAGGGCCCGCTGCGTTCCTGTCTGGCCACCCTGACCCACCGCCTCGCGGTCCAGCGCCTGCGCCAGACGGAGACGGCCGCGCTGGCCCAGGGCGACGCCACGGAGCCCACTGGCACCACGGAGACCACGGGCACCACTGGCTCGACGGGCTCCCTGGAGGAACTGGAACGCCGGGTCCGCCGCGCCTCCGTCGCCGCCCGCGCCGACTACATCGTCACGTCGATGCCCGCCCCGCTGCGCGCCGCCCTGGAGCTGGCGTACTTCCAACGGCGCGACTACCGCCAGACCGCCGCCGACCTGGGCGTCACGGAGGCCGAGGCCCGCCGCCGCCTCCGCCTCGGCCTCCAACTCCTGTCCACGGCCCACGACACGGGCACACCAGGAGCACCCCCCGAATACGGGGGTGCGGTGTGAGCGGCGCGGGCAACGAGGACGGGGACTGGGAGGGGTACGCGGGGGAGGGCACCCAGGGCCACAGGGGCGAGGGTGCCGGTGCCGACGGCGGCAACGGACCGGGACCTGCACCGGCCACCGGCGCCGGCCCGCCCCGTATACCGATGCCGCGCTCCTCGGTCGAGGACACGGGCCGCCCCCTGCCCGACGCCCCTGAGGCGGCTGCCGTCCCCTCAGTCTCTCTGGCCCCTCTGGTCCTGGAACACGACGTACTGAGGTCGCTGCTCGGGGCCTGGGCGCTGGCCGCCTGCGCGCCGGAGGAGACGCTCGCCGTCGAGGAGCACCTCGGGGAGTGCGGGGCCTGCGCGGACGAGGCGCGGCGGCTGCGCGAAGCGGTCGAGCTGTTGCAGCGCCCGGACCCCCTCGACCTGGACCCGACCCTGCGCACCCGCGTCCTGCAAGGCTGCCTCGACCGGCGCCCGCCACGCATCCCGGTACCGGAGTGGGCGGCCCCCTACGACGCGGAGACCGCCCGCCTCGACGCCCTGCTCCAGGACTTCGGCGACGCGGAGTGGCACGCGCACGTGCGGCTGCGCTGGTTCGAGGGCGACAAGCAGACGACCCGGCGTACGACGGTCGCCGGTGTCATCGCGCATCTGCTGAGCGTGGACGGCCTGGTCGCGGTCGCGCTGGGCCTCGACGACCCGCTCACCGGCGAGCACAAGACGCCGGTCGCACCGACTCCGGCGGCGCGTACGGAGGCGTACTGGCGCGCCTCATACTTCCCGCCGACGCGGTCCGTACGGGTGCCGTGGCGGGAGCAGAGCCACGGCATCGTACGTACCGCGGCCTTCGCGGGCGACGGGTCCGGCAAGCTTCCGGTGCCGTACGGCGAGTTCGAACTGCCACTGCACCAGGCGATGTTGGACCGCGCCTTCGAGTGCTGGGTGCACGCGGGCGACATCGCGGAGGCGGTCAGCTACCCGTACACCCCGCCCGCCCCGCCCCACCTCCACGGCATGATCGCCCTCGCCGCCCGCATGCTCCCGGAAGCCCTGGCCGCCCGCCGCCGGGCAGGCCTGGCCTCCCCGAGCCGGACGGCCCGCCACCTGGTCCCGGCCGGCGAACCGGGCCGCA
Source organism: Streptomyces sp. NRRL WC-3618 (assembly GCF_001280005.1). Lineage (GTDB taxonomy): Bacteria > Actinomycetota > Actinomycetes > Streptomycetales > Streptomycetaceae > Streptomyces. The sequence goes on from NZ_LGDW01000292.1 coordinate 29,398, forward strand.
GCCTGCGCCTGGAGATCGAGGGCTCGGGCGGCGGCGAGTGGCTGATCCCCCTGGACTCCCCGGCCGCGCTCCCCTCGGCCGCCCACGAGGTGGCCCATGTGGCCCTGGACGGCACGGAGTTCTGCCAGCTGGCGGCGGGACACGTATCACCGGAGGAAGCGGCGGCGGGACAGGACGGGGACCGCGAGGCGATCAGGGATGTGCTGTTCGCGGCGGCGTCGCTGAGCCGGATGTAGGTCTATCGGGGCGCACGAACGCGAGCCGGTCCCGCGCACGAGGCCAGGCGTCTCCTGGAAGCGAGGTGGGGCTCATGGCGGGCGCTCCCGCATGCCGACCAGGGCAGGCATTGAACGCGTCCGTATCTCCGGCGTGGAGACCGGAATAGCTCCACCGCGGTGTTCGGACCGGTAATTCAAGATCGGCGTCAAGGGCTTCGCCGGGCCACCGTCAGATCCACTTCGGATTTCGGCCAGCCACCGCATGGATCCCGCAGGTCGGTGATCCTGCCGCACCTCCGATTCGACTCAATCGCGCCCAGCCGAAACATTGCGGTGGGAACCGTCCGCAGCCATGCGACTCGGGACGGTTGCCCTGGCGTCTGAAAGGCGACTTGTGTCGGGCGGGAAACCTCCCGTTCAATTGATCCAAAACAGGGAGGCGGAAAACGCGATGTCCCATCCGAGCGCCGCCAGAAAACCAAGCCTGTATCACACCACACCGATGGTTTCCATCCTTGACGCCCCGGGTGCGGGTTATGTCGAGAACGCCGAGGTCGAGCAGCGGGTCATCGGTTCGCACGGTGAATTGCGGACGTGCATTGTTCCGGAACACGAGCGAGATCGACTACAGGAACTCGACGCCGACTACGTCATTCTTTGGCACCGGGTTTCCCTGGACGCGGACTTCTTCGAAAAGAACAGGACCTGCCGTGCGGTCGTCTGCGCGAGCGTCGGTTATGACCACGTCGCCGTCGAGGCCGCCCATGCCCGCGGGATTGCCGTTTATCACGTCCCCCATTACGGCACCGAAGAGGTGGCCGACCACACGTTGGCCTTGTTCCTCGCCCTGGCGCGCCGGCTCGGGGACCTGAGCGGCCATGTACGGGACGGCGGCTGGGACTGGCGGACGATCGGTGACGCGCGACGGCTGAGGGGCAGCGTGTGGGGCGTCATCGGGCTCGGGCGTATCGGGCTCGCGGTGGCGGAGCGGGCCAAGGCGTTCGGTATGCGGGTCGTCTTCCACGATCCGTACAACCATCCCGGCATCGAGAAATCGCTCGGTATCGAGCGCCACGCAGATCTGAACACGCTGCTGGAGGTGTCCGACGCGGTCAGCCTGCACGTGCCGCTCGACGCCGGCACCCGCCATCTGCTGGACGGTGAGCGGCTGCGCAGGATGAAACGTGGCGCGGCGCTCATCAATACGGCGCGTGGCGCGCTCGTCGACATCGAGGCCCTCAAGGGAGCACTGACCGAGGAACGGCCTGCCTGGGCCGCGCTGGACGTGGTGGAGGGAGAGCCTTCCCTTCCCGATTGGCTGCGCGACCATCCGCAGGTGCTGCTCAGCCCGCACGCCGCTTTCTACTCGGTGGAATCCTTCGCCGAACTGCGCACCCGAGCCGCCGAAGCGGTGGTTCAGCTGATCAATGGGGCGCCCGTCACCTCAGCCATTCTCGTGCCCTGAACTCAGACGTCCCGCATCGCCATACGTTCCGAGGAGCACACATTGACCACGGAAGCCGCCAAGAGCGAAGTCAACGGGGATTGGACGGACTGGAAATGGCAGCAGCGCAACGCGGTGCGGACTGCGAAGCAGTTCCGCCGTAGCTTTCCCGATTGCGATCAGGATCTGGTGGACCTGATCGAACACCACAACACCACCAAGAAGTTCCAGGTGACGCCCTACTACTTAAGCCTCATCCCCACGGATCCCAGTACCGGGGGCCCACTCGGCACCGACCCGCTGTGGAAGCAGGTGGCCCCGTTCGGTACCGATGGATCGACCGACCCGTACAGCTATGACGGGAAGACCGAGAACTGGGAACTCCCGCACGAGATGGTGACCCCCATCGCCCAACACAAGTACGACAACCGCATCATCGTGCGTTACGCGAATGTCTGTCACGCGTACTGCCAGTTCTGTTACGAAGCACTGCGCACACTCGACAAAGAGTCCTCCAAAGAGGTGTTCAACCGGGAATACTGGCAGGCAACGCTCGAATATGTTCGCATGCACCCGGAGGTCGAGGAAATGATCCTGAGCGGCGGAGAGCCGCTCATGCACAGCAATGACCAGATCGACCAGGCGATGGGCGAAGCCCTGGCGGTCCGCCCCGACCTGATTCTGCGCATCCATACGCGCGCGCTGACGTTCAATCCTTACCGTGTCGACCCCGGACTCGCCGACGTACTCGCCCGGCACAGGGTCACCGCGATCGGCCTGCACATCACGCATCCCCGTGAGCTCACCCCCGAGTTCGACACGGCGATCGCGCGCCTGCGCAGCGCCGTGCCCATCCTTTTCGCGAACGTGCCGTTGCTGGCCGGCGTCAACGACGACCCCGACACCATGCGGGACCTGTGCATGGGGCTCTACCGGCGGGGCGTACACGCGGGCTACCTGTACCACTTCATGCCGCACAGCCCGGAGGCCGAGTTCTTCCGTGCCTCCGTACAGCGCGGAGTGGAGATCGTACGGTCGCTGAAGCGGCACATCTCCAACCCGGCTGTTCCCGAGTACGTGCTGCCGCACGCCACCGGCAAGTACACCGTTCCGCTGACGGACGTGGGTGCCGCGGACGCCTTTCCCCGGCATGCCGTCGACGACGACGGCTTCCGGGTGCTGGAATTCGTCAACTGGCAGGGCGAGCACGTCCGTTACCCGGACGTGGAGACCGCATGACCGAGCGGGCCACGCATGCCCCCGTGACGAGTTGTGCGGCCGCCCGGCTGGAGAAGACGGTGTCGGCCGACGCCGTACGGCACAACCTGGCGCTGCTGCGGGCGGAGGCCGGGGGCCGACGGGTGATGCCGGTCGTCAAAGGCGACGCGTACGGGCTCGGGGCCCGCGCCGTCGCCACGCTCCTGGTTGCCTCCGGAGTGGAGGCGCTGGCCGTGGACACCGTCGCCGAGGGAGTCGACCTGCGGGAACACGGCATCGACCGGCCGATTCTGGTGATGGACGTGGACGTGTCCGACAACGCGTCGGCCTGCGCCACGTACGGGCTGATGCCCGCCGTCGCCACCGTGGGACAGGTCGAACGCCACTGCGGTGCGGGCCACCGGCAGGGCGGTCCCGTCACCGTGTGGCTGCGTACCAACATCGGCTTCAACCGGTTCGGACCACGCGAGGACCAGGACTTCGAGGTCGTCCTCGACGCTCTGCGCGAGGCCCGTGCCAAGATCGACGTGGCCGGGGTCTTCGCCCACCTGTCCAGTTCCGCCTGGGACGAGAAGGAAACGGCCGAACAGGCCACCACCTTCCAGTCCCGGGTGCATCAGGCACGGGCGGTACTGGGCGCACACCTCTCCGCGAGCCTGGCCGCGACCCACGGACTGCTGCACCCCGCCGCCCTGCACGGCACGGACTGGATCCGGCCGGGCCTCGGCCTGTACGGACTGCTCCTGCCCGCCGGCCGGAACCTGTCCGGCTGGCAGACCTCCGGCCTGGACCGGCTCCGGCCCGCCCTCACCGTCCGGGCCCGGGTGCTCGACCTGATCGACGTCACCCGGGACGAGGGCCTCGGCTACGACCGTTCCTGCGCCGTACCGCCCGGCCGGTGCCTCGCCTCGGTCGCCATCGGCTTCTCCCGCGGCATCACCGGCTCAGCGGCCGGCTTCTCGGGCCTGCTGCACGGGCGTACCTGCCCCATGGTCGGCAAACCCGGCATGGACTGCACACAGTTCGACGTGACGAAGGTGCCCGGTGTGCGGCCGGGCGACTGGATGACCTTCATCGGGCCCGAACCGGCCGGTGGCCCCGTGGTGCGCACCGCTGAGGACACCGCCGCGGAACTCGGGCTGAGCCTCTACGAGTTGCTCGCCGTGCTCCGGATGCCCGTACGCCTCGAAGACCCGCGATGACCGTCCCGATCCTGGGACGGTTCCCCGTCCAGACCCCGGACAAGGTGGAGGACACGTGACCGAAGACAGCGCCCTGGAGCGGATCCCGCCCCGCGAGGGTGTGATGCGCGCCGCCCAAGCAGCGCCGCCGGGCTCGGTGGAAGCCCAACTGAACGCCTGCCTGCGTGGCCCGGTCGAGCCGTTGGAGCTCAGCGAGGCCCACCGGTCGCTGCTGACAGCCCTCGGCTCCGCACTCGAGCAGGGCGAGCGGAGCCAGGATCCGGAGGCCCTGCTCGACGTACACCGCAGCGCGTACACCGTGTACGAGACACTGCTCGGCCATCCTCTCGGGCCGGCCGCCCACGAACGCAGCGCCTGGTTCAACGCCTTCCGCTGGACGTACGAGGAAGCGGTGCTGCGCGGCGACACCGAGGACATCGCCGAGCGGTTGCCGAGCGCCGAGGACGCGACGCGGCCGGCCTTCGTGCGGGACTGGTTCCTCACCGAGGCCAAGGAACGCAGCACCCTCGACCGAGCCGTCGAGACGCACCTCGCCGAGCACGCCACCGTGGAGCAACTGGCCCGCTTCATCCAGGCCGACGGGTACCTCAACTACCGCTTCTACGACGCTCTCGTGCTGGCACAGCCGCACTTCATGGAGACGGTCAAACACGAGATCAGCCGGCATCTGTGGGACGAGTGCGGGGAGGGCGAGAAGCGGAACGCCCACACCCTCCAGTTCACCCGCAGCCTGCGCACCCTCGGACTGTCCCTGCCCGCCGTCCCGCCGTGGGAGGACTGGCGCCCCTACGCCGGACACAACCTGTACTTCGTGCTCGCCGGCAACCGCAGGCACTACTTCAAGGCACTCGGCAGCCTGGCCATGCCCGAACTCTTCGACGTGGACCGGGACGCGGCCGTCGTCAGGGGACTGGAACGGCACGGCTACACCGCGGACACCGACTTCGAGTTCTTCTACAACCACATGGAAGGAGACGCGGAACACGGCCCCGAGTGGCTGGACGGTGTGGTGCTCCCCATCGTCGACGTCGAGCCCCAGGCGGGGATCGAGCTCATCACCGGCGGGGCGATGCGCATGCTCGCCATGCGCCGCTACAACGAGTACCTCGCCGACTGTCTGGGCCTGGACCCCGCCCTGACCGACGAGAACGGGTGAACCCCGGACGTGGCGAACCCCTTTCCCTCCCTGGAGATGACCGAGCGGAGCTCCGGACGGCGCGCCCGTGAGCGGCTGAGCACCAACGAGAACGAGTTCGGCCCCGCGCCGGAGGTGCTCCGCGCCATCGGGGAAGCGGCGTCCGAAGCCCACCGCTATCCCGACTGCGACCACTTCGTCCTACGACAGCGGCTGGCCGACGAACTGCGCACCGAGCCGGACCACGTCCGTATCGGCTCCGGGGTCGACGGGCTCCTCGGCGAGAGCGTCCGGGCCTTCCTCGGGCCCGGACGCACCGCCGTGACCAGCGCCGTCACCTATCCCACGTTCGCCTACCTCGCCCGCTCACGCGGGACGGCCGTCCATCCGGTGCCCCTGCGCTCCGGCGCTCTCGACCCGGACGAGCTGGCCCGAACCGCACACGAGACCCGCGCCGACGTCATCTACGTCGCCGATCCCGACAACCCGACAGGCAGGTCGCAGGGCGCCCAGGCGGTGCTGAACCTGGCGGACGCACTGCCCCTCGCCACTCTCCTGATCGTCGACGGCGCCTACGCCGAGTACCAGGACCCGTGCCACCGGCTGACCGCGAAGGAGGTGGGAGGACGGCGCATGCTGTGGCTGCGCAGCTTCTCCAAGGCGTACGCACTCGCCGGGCTCCGGATCGGCTACGCCGTCGGCGACCCCGACCTGCTCGCCGCGTTGGACGACGGCGCGGAGCACTACGTCGTGGGCCGGGTGGCCGAGTCCGCGGCCCTCGCCGCGCTCGACGCCACCACGCATCTCGACCGGGTCCTCGCGCAGACCGCGGAGGGACGAGCGCACTACACGGCGGAGCTGGGCGCACTCGGACTCACCGTGCTGCCCGGCCGGACCAACTTCGTCACCGCCCGCACGGCCGCCCCCAAGACGGCGGAACACCTCGCCGACGTACTCGCGCAAGCGGGGATCTTCATCCGCCGGCTGACCGCCCCCGGCATGACCGACTGCGTACGGATCAGCATCGGACCGGCCTCGCAACGCGCGACGGTACTGGAGGCCGTCGCCCACCACCTCGCCCGTCGCCCTGTCGTCCCCACCATCTGAGGGAGCCCTCATGGCCCGTTCCCCCCACGACCTGACCGCCACCCAGATCGCCGAGTCGGTGTGCCCGGGGCACCCGGACAAAGTCGCCGACCAGATCTCGGACAGCGTGCTGGACGCGTTCCTCGCCGCCGACCCGCATTCCCGGGTCAACTGCGAAACCCTGGTCACCCGGGGCAGCGTGGTCGTCACCGGCCAGATCACCTCCACCGCGGACGTGGACGTGGAGAGCACCATCCGCGAGGTGCTCCACGACGTGGGCTACCACGACCCCGCACGGCACGGGCTGTCCGCCGACAGCAGCGAGATACGCATCCAGCTGGACCGCCAGTCACCGGAGATCGCCCACGGTGTCGACCTGGGAGGCGCCGGCGACTCGGGCATCGTCTACGGCTACGCCACCGACGAGACACCGGAGCGGATACCCCTCAGCTGCGTACTGGCCCACGACATCGCCCGGCGTGTCAGCACCGCGCGGGACGACGACGGCGGCAGGCTGCTGGGGCCGGACGGCAAGGTCCAGGTTCAGCTGACCGAGGGACCGGGCGCGGGCTCGGGCGGGGAGACGGGGCGGCGGGCGGTCGTCGTGGTGTCGGCCCAGCACCCCACCGCACTCGGGCTCGAGGAACTGGCCGGCATGGTGGCCGACAAGCTCGTCGGCCCCGCCTTGCGGGAGCGCGACGTCACCCCCGCGCAGATCCATGTGAACCCCGTGGGCACCTTCGTCGTGGGCGGCCCCGCGGCCGACGCGGGCCTGACCGGCCGCAAGCTGATGGTGGACTCCTACGGCGGGCTGGTGCGCCATGGCGGAGGCTGCTGCTCGGGCAAGGACGCCACCAAGGTCGACCGTTCCGGTGCGTACGCCGCCAGGTACCTGGCGGTGAACCTGGTCGCCGCCGGACTGGCGCGGCGCTGCCGGGTCGGACTCGGGTACGCCATCGGCCGCCCGCTCCCCGTGTGGGTGGACGTGAACTTCCTGGGCACCGGCACGGTGGACGCCGAGCGGGTCGCCAGGGCGCTTCCGCACCTGGTGGATCTGCGGGTGGAGTCCGTGATCGAACACCTGGGGCTGCGCTCGGTGCCCTTCCGGCCGACCGCGACCTTCGGCCACTACGGCCGCTCCGACCAGGAATTCACCTGGGACACACCCGGGCTGGCCGAGAAGTTCCGGGAGCACTTCACTACTTCAGGTGATTCCAACTCCGCCTCGGAGACCGCGCTCTGAGCCAACGGCGTGGGAGGGTCGGAATCATCCGGGGATGCCGGAAAATCCACCCTGAAATCGACCCTCCCACGCCATACGCACGCGAGAGCGTTCCCCTTCGTATCCCAAGGTGAGTCATGTCTGTTGCGGCCGAAGCGTCCTCCCTCTCCCCGACGGAGCTGCGCAGCGTGTTCGAGAAGAGCACCTCGCGAGAACTCGTCGGCATCGAAGTCGAGTCCGCCGCTCTGGATCCCCGTACCGGGCTCGGAATTCCCTACGACGGCGCGGCGGGAATCGGCGCCTATCTCGCCCACATGGTGTCGGTGACCGGAGGTGAGCCCCTGCACGACTGCGGATTCCTCGTCGGGGTCCGGCTTCCCGACGGCGGGCTCATCTCGCTCGAACACGGCGGAGCGGTGGAGTACTCGTCGCCCCCGGTGGCCTGCGTCGCCGATCTGATGGACCTCACCCGGCGCACGCTGGCACAGTTCGCGGAGAACGCGGACCGCTTCGGTTTCGCACTGGTGCCCGGGTCCCAGTACCCGTTCACCACGTTCGAGGAAGTGCGGTGGATGCCCCACTCCCGCACCTCGATCATGCGCGAGCACTTCGAAAGCCTCGGCAACGAGGGCATGTTCGGCCCCCGCATCATGTCGATGATTCTCTCGACCCAGGTGTCGTTCGACTTCACCTCGCCCGTCGACCTCGCCGAAAAGCTCCGGGTCCAGGCCGCGGCGTCCACCCCGGCCGCCGCGCTCTTCGTCAACGCGCCCATGGACGGGGGCGAGCCCTGCGGCGCGCTCTCCCGCCGCATGCAGTTCTGGAGCCGCGCGGACCCCGCCCGCACCCGCGTCATCCCGGTCACCCTCCGGGAGGACTTCACCATCGACCGCTTCATCGAGTGGGCACTGACGCTGCCGATGGTGCACAGGGGACTGCCGGACGGAAGCAGGCAACGGGTGACTCCCGTCCCCTTCGCCACTCTGCTGGAGAAGGGCTTCGACGACGGCACGAAACCGGACCTCCAGGACTGGCGAGACCATCTGTCGCAGATCTTCCCGGACGTCCGGCTACGGGACACCCTCGAACTCCGGGCGGTGGACGGGCCGCCCTACCCCGCCCTGGGCGCGGTGCCCGCCTTCTGGAGCGGTCTGACCTACGACGCCGCCGCCCGCGCCTCCGTATGGGAGCTCCTGCGCGGCATCAGCCCCGAGCAGCACCTCCAGGGCCTCGACGACATCGCGGTGCGGGGCATGGACGCGCAGCTGGCGGGCCGCCCCATGCGCGACCTGGCCGCGGAGCTGCTCCGTCTCAGCGAGTCCGGCCTGCGCGCCCAGATCGCCGCGGGGCGGGAACGGGAAGAGGCCGCCGCATACCTGGAGCCGCTCAAAGAGGTCGTACGCACCGGCGAAACCTTCGCCGACCGGGTACTCGCGCTGTGGCACAGCAAGCCCGAGCACTTTCCCGAGGCGTACGTCGACACGTACCGGATCCGCTGAACGGTTGCTCTGGTTGCGATGAGTTTGTTGCCGCCCCCAGGTCTACCCCCCGACCGAGACAGACAGCCGGCGCACCGGGAGTAAGCCATGGGACTCATCCACATCGAGATGTTCGCGACCCTCGACCTCGTCGGGCAGGCGCCCGGCGGTCCCGACGAGGACCCGGCGGGGTTCCCCTTCGGCGGCTGGCAGGCGCCCCTGATCGACGACGTCACCGGGGCGCAGATCCTTGCCGCGTACGAGGGGACGGACGCCCTTCTGCTGGGGCGGCGGACGTACGACCTCTTCGCCTCCTACTGGCCGCACCAGAAGGGCGGCGAGGACAACGAGATCGCCACGCTCTTCAACAGCATCCCGAAGTACGTGGCGTCCCGCGGCACGCCCGACCTCCCGTGGGCCGGGTCCACCCAGCTCGGCCCGGATCTGGCGGGCGCGGTGCGCGAGATCCGCGACCGGCACAAGAACGTGAAGGTCGTCGGCAGCCTGGACCTGGTGCAGACCCTCCTGCGCGAGAAGCTCTTCGACCGTCTCGACCTCTGGGTGCACCCGATCGTCCTCGGCGTCGGCAAGAAGCTGTTCGAGGACGGCGCGGTCCCCACGAACGTCACCCTCCTCGAACCACCGGTGGCCAACCCCAAGGGCACGGTGTACCTCCGCTACGGCCTCGCCGAGGGCACGCCGGCGACAGGTGACATGAGCGCCCCGGACCGCGGCCTCAGCAACGACGCCTGAAACCGCCCCGGCAGGGCCCCGGCGCCGGTCTCGGTTCGCTGGTCTCGGTTCGCTGGTCTCGGTTCGCCGGAATGTGATCTCTTCCTGTGGGATCGGGCTGCCGGGGCCGCCGCCGATCACCTACGCGAAGACGACCGTCCGGCGTCCGTTCAGCAGAATCCGTCGCTCCGCGTGCCACTTCACAGCCCGCGCCAGTGCCTGGCACTCCACGTCGCGGCCGATCGCCACCAGCTGGTCCGGCGTCACGTCGTGGGCGACGCGTTCGACCTCCTGCTCGATGATCGGGCCCTCGTCCAGGTCCGCCGTGACGTAGTGGGCCGTCGCGCCGATCAGCTTCACGCCTCGGGCGTGGGCCTGGTGGTAGGGCTTCGCGCCCTTGAAGCTCGGGAGGAAGGAGTGGTGGATGTTGATGATGCGGCCGCTGAGCGCCTTGCACAGGTCGTCCGACAGGACCTGCATGTAGCGGGCCAGCACCACCAGCTCCACGTTCTCCTTGCGCACCAGCTCCAGCAGCCGCGCCTCCGCCTCCGCCTTGGTGTCCTTGGTCACCGGGATGTGGACGAAGGGGACGTCGTACGAGGCGACCAGCTCGGCGAAGTCCGTGTGGTTGGAGACGACCGCCGCGATGTCGACCGGCAGGGCGCCGATGCGGGCGCGGAAGAGGAGGTCGTTGAGGCAGTGGCCGAACTTGCTGACCATGAGGACGATCCGCATACGGTCCTCGGCGCGGTGGATCTGCCAGTCCATCTGGAAGGCGTCACCGATCGCCGCGAAGCTCGCCCGCAGCTTCTCCACCGTCACCGGGGCCTCGCCCGAGAAGTGGACGCGCATGAAGAACAGTCCCGTGTCCCGGTCGCCGAACTGCTGGCTGTCCTCGATGTTGCAGCCGGTCATGAAGAGGTAGCTCGACACGGCGTGCACGATGCCCGGCTTGTCGGGGCACGAAAGGGTGAGGACGTACTGCTCGACGGGCCGCTCGGTGGCGGCCGTGGCTCGGCTGGACTGCTCGTTCATGCCGGACAGGGTCCCATAACCGCCCGGAGCGCCAGAATCCCGTCCGCCACCCGAAACGGACCGGACCGGACCGGACGCCCGGGTCCTACGCCGAGCGCGTCAGTATCCGCAGGATCTCCAGCGTGCGCGGCGGGACGTCCGGCTCCTCACCGTCGCTCGCCGCGAGGCGGACGTGGGCGTCCCGTGCCGCCCGGACCGCCTCCGGCCACCCCGCGTGGTCGAGATAGGCCGAGACGGGGGCGTCCGGGCCGACCTGGTGCATGATCCGCAGGACGCGCAGGACGGCGGTGTCGACGAGGGCGGCTTCCTGGGAGTCCCGGAAGATCGTGCCCACGTACTTCTCGGCGGACCAGCTGTCCAGCCAGGTGTCCTCGACCAGGCGGTACACGGCGTCGGTGACGTCCCCGTATCCGTCGACGCCGGCCAGCCAGACGTCCCGCTGGAACACCGGATCGGAGAGCATGTGCAGCGCGGAGCGCACATTGCTGCGCCAGCGCCACCACGGCATGTCGTTGAGTGGCATGCCGCCCATGGTGGGGGAGCGACGGCCGCGACGGGAAGAGTCTTCCGAACCTTGCACGGTCATCGATCGTACGGTCCCCGTGAAAATGAGATCAACACCCCCTGTAATTCACCTCCCCGTCACCAACTCTTGACCAAGGGTCACATCCCGGTTGGCTGTGTGACGGAATCGTGCGTGCACATGACCGGCAGGCGACGCACCCGCAGCCCCTTCCGCAACAACCTCCCCAGGTCGATGGGCGTGCTGGCCGTGTGCGCGGCGCTCGCCGCCGGCTGCGGGGTCGTCCCGGGGACCTCGGACGGTTCGGGCAGCGACATCACCGTCATGACCTGGGCCCCGGAGAACACCGACGCGACCAACAAGCCGGGCATGCCGGCCATGGCGCAGGCGTACGCCCGCTGGATCAACTCCACGGGCGGCCTGAACGGGCACAAGCTCAAGGTCCTCACCTGCAACGATCACAACGACCGGGTGGCCGCCGCGAAGTGCGCCCGCCGTGCCGCCCACGAGAACGTCGTCGCGGTCGTCGGCTCCTACAGCCAGTTCGGCGACGATTTCCTGGGCCCGCTGGCCTCCGCCGGCATCCCGTACATCGGCGGCTACGGCGTCACCAACGACGAGTTCACCAACCCGATGTCCTACCCGGTCAACGGCGGCTCGCCCGCCCTCCTCGCCGGCCTCGGCAAGGAACTCGCCGCCGTCTGCGGTCCCGTCGCCCTGATCCGCCCCGACTCCATCGCGGGCGACCAGTTGCCCCAGCTCCTCGACTCCGGCCTGCGGGCCGGCGGGCACGCCCGGGCGCTGGACCAGCTGGCCGCCGAGGACGCCACCGAGTACGGCACGCAGACCAGGCTCGCCCTGCGACGGACGACGGACAAGGCCTCGCCGAGCGAGAACAAGGGGTGTGTGGTGCCGGCGCTCGGGGACCGCAACAACACCTTCATGGACTCCTTCCGGCGCGACCGCAAGGACTACCCGGCCGTGCGCACCGCCACCGTGCTCGGCAGCGTCGACCAGACGGTGATCAACGCGAACGGCGGAAAGTCGGGCCCGTACGAGGGCTCGTACATCACCGGCTGGTACCCGGTCGCCAGTGACCCCCGCTGGGACCGGATGAAGAAGGTCATCAACGAAGAGGCCTTCAGCGACAACCGCGTCGACCCGCAGGACGCGGGCGTCCAGACCACCTGGATCGCGTACACCGTCCTGAAAGCGGTCGTCGAGTCGCTGGGAGAGGGCGAGGTGTCCTCGATCACCGTCCGGCGGGCCCTCGACAAGGGCCTGCGGGTCACCACCGGCGGCCTCACGCCGACGCTGCGCTGGCGCTTCGAGGACCTGCTCGAGGTAGTCGGCTTCCCGCGCCTGGTCAACACACAGGTGACCCTCCAGGTCGTCCGCGAGGGCCGACTCGTCGCCGCCCGCAAGGGCTTCGTCAACACGTCGAAGCTGCTGGAGAGCGTCGAGGACTGAGAGGGCTGAGGGAGCCGAGTGTGCTGCGGGCGGTCCCTTTCGGCGGGACCGCCCGTCAGGCCCGGAGCGGCAGCGGGGTCACAGCTGGGTGGACTGGCGCTCCGTCAGGCCGTACGGCCTCGCGATCGCGTTCCACAGCTCGGCCGCCTTGGCCTTCTGTGCGGTGGCGATACCGCTCTGCTGGTTGCCCTTCTGCGTCTGGCCCGTCGGCCGAGCCTGGCCCTTCCTGCAACCGTGCTTGCCCGCCACCTGGTCGGCCCAGGCCGCGTAGTGGTCGTCGGCCGACTGGGACGCGTGCCACGCCTTGGTGAGGGCGTCGGTCAGCTGGGCGTGCTCGGGAAGCTTGTCGACGGCCAGTGAGGACAGCCGGGTGACCAGCTCGCCGCGCTGCTGGGCCGCGCTACGCAGGTCCGAGGCCGCCTGGCCGAGGTTGGTGCAGGACTTGACGTCCGCCACGGCCTTGATCACCGTGTCGCGGCTGTTGTTGCTGTCGGCGAGCAGCTTGTCCAGCTCGACGGCCTGCGCCTTGGCCGGGTCGGCGGCCGGCCCCTTGGACTCCTCCGGCGCGCCCGAGGTCGCCGCGACCGTCTTGCTCGCCGGGTCCTTGTCGCTGTCGCCTCCCACGCCGCTCAGCAGGGCCCCGGCGCCGACCCCGAGCACGGCGATACCGATCCCGAGGGCCGCGATGACGGGCACCCGCGAACGCTTCCGCCCGCCATGGCTGTCGTCCATGTCGTGGGGGCCGTGGGGCGCGCGGGGTGGCCCCCCGGCGGCCTGGAAGCCGTACGGAGCCTGCTGGGCGCCGTACGGAGCCTGCTGGGCGCCGTACGGAGCCTGCTGGGCGCCGTACGGAGCCTGCTGGGCGTAGGGCGGCGCGGGGGCGTGCTGCTGGACGCGGGGCAGCTGCTGGGTGCCGCCGGCCGGTACGTCGGCGCCGGGGCCGGTGCGGAAGAGGTTGTCGAAGTCGGAGGGCGGCTGACGGTTGTCGGCGCCGCCCTGGCCTATGCCGTACGCCCCTGAGGGCACCGGCGGGATGTACTGGGTGGCGTCGGCGTCCGAGCCGCCCGGGGCGGCCTGCGGTACGTGGCCCAGGTACGCGGTCGCCTCGGCGTGCGACTCGGGCGGCATCGCGCCGGGCACCACGGGCGGCAGGAACTGCGTCGCCGCCTCGTTGACGTGCGGGGGCGCGGGGGCGTGCGCCGCGACCGGCGGAAGGTACTGGGTGGCCGGTTCGGCTCCCGGGCCGGGGGTGCTCGGCACCGGCGGGATGTACTGCGTCGCGCCGTCGTCGACAGGCGGCAGGGGGGCGCTGGGCGCGCCGCCGTACGGCCCGTAGGAGTCGTGGGGCTGGTACGACTCGTGCGGCTCGTGCTGGTACTGCGGGAGGGGGGCGCTCGGGGTCGGCTGGGCACCGTAGCCGGGCTGCTGGGTCCAACCGCCGGACACGCGCGGGTCGTTGTCCCACTCCGGTGCCGCCGGCGCCTGCTGCTGCGGTGGGGAGTGCGGGTGGAACTGGCCCTGGTCGCCCCACTGCTGATGCTGCTGGGCGTCGGGCGGCGCGGGCCACCCCTCCGCCACCTGAGGCTGAGCCTGGTGCTGACCCTGCCCCTGATACTGCTCCTGCCCCTGATGCTGACCCTGACCCTGATGCTGGTCCTGACCCTGATGCTGGTCCTGACCCTGACCCTGATGCTGGTCCTGGTGCTGGTTCATGTCCGGGCCCCACGGCTGGCCCCATGCCTGACCGCCGGTCGGGTTCGGGGCCGGGGGCTGCGCCGGGACGGGAACCGGCCGGGCGCCGCCGCTCCCCGTCATACCCGGCAGCAGCGGTTCGCCACCGTCGGAGGGCAGCACGATGCCTTCGCGCGCCACGCGCGGCGAGGGCTCCTCGCCCTGTCCACTCTGCGTCACCAGGACTCCTACTGATGGGGGACCTTGGGAATCGTCGGTTAACGCTACCGGGTCCCCGGAATCCGATTCACAAAACACAGGACCAGACCACTCCCCCACCAGCACCTCAGCGTCCCGCTGTGTCTCCCGTCACGCCGCCGCCCGCAGGTCCAGCCGCGCCCCGAACTCCCGGACCACCGGTTCCTCGCGGTACGGCTCCAGGCGCGCCTGGAGGTCCTCCAGGTACTCGGCGCCCCGGTTGGAGCGCAGGGTGCCCAGAAGTTCCACCGCGCGCAGGCCCGTGTGGCAGGCCTCCTCCACCTCGCGCTGCTGGACCTGTGCCGTGGCCAGCAGCACCAGCCCGATGGCCCGGCGCCGCGCCCGCGTCTCCGGGTGCCCGTCCAGCGCCTCCCGCGCGCACCGCGCCGCCGCCTCGGCCTGGCCGAGGTCCCGGTGGCAGTGCGCCAGCTCGTCGGCCAGGTACGCCCCGTCGAAGTGCGCGATCCACGCCGGGTCGTCCCCGGACTCCGGATCGGCCGCCTCCAGCGCGCTGACCGCGCGCCCCGACGCCAGCTGGGCCGACCGCGCGTCGC
Source organism: Streptomyces sp. NRRL WC-3618 (assembly GCF_001280005.1). Classification (GTDB taxonomy): domain Bacteria; phylum Actinomycetota; class Actinomycetes; order Streptomycetales; family Streptomycetaceae; genus Streptomyces. The sequence continues at coordinate 44,644 of NZ_LGDW01000292.1, forward strand.
CCATCAGCGCGTGCCCCCGGGCCTCGGCCGCGTAGAACATCGCCTCCGCGCGCGGGGTGACCCTGCCGCGCGCCCCCTCCTGCGCCGCCCGCGCCAACTGCGCGATCTCGCGCGGGTTTCCGAGCTGTGCGGCGAGATGGCTCATGGAGGCGGCGAGTACGTACCCGCCGTACCCCCGGTCCCCCGCCGCCTGGGCGAGCCGGAGCGCCTGGATGTAGTAGCGCTGGGCGAGACCGGGCTGGCCGGTGTCGATGGCCATGTACCCGGCGAGTTCGGTCAGCCGTGCGACGGCGGCGAACAGATCACGCCCCACCGCCTCCCGGTACGAGCCCGCCAGCAGCCCGGAGACGACGCTGTTCAGGTAGTGCACGACGACCGGACGCACATGCCCGCTGCCGTACTGGTGGTCCAGGTCCGTCAGCGACTGCGTCATCGCGCGCACCGCCGCCACGTCCGACGGCCCCACCCGGGGCCCCGCCTGGCGCGCCACCTGGGAGTCGGGCGACGAGATCAGCCAGTCGCGGCTGGGCTCCACGAGCGCGGACGCGGCGACGGACGAACCGGAGAGGAAGTCCCGCCGGCCCACGTCGCTGCGCCACAGCTCACACACCTGCTCGATGGCGCCGAGGACGGTCGGGGAGAACTGGAGCCCGACGCCCGAGGCGAGGTTCTTGCCGTTGGCCATGCCGATCTCGTCGATCGTGACCGTACGGCCGAGTTTGCGGCCGAGGGCCTCGGCGATGATCGCGGGCGCCCGGCCCCGGGGCTGCTGGCCGCGCAGCCAACGGGCCACGGACGTCTTGTCGTACCGCAGATCGTGGCCGTGCTCCGCGCCGCACATGTTGACTCGGCGGGCCAGCCCGGCGTTCGAGCAGCCCGCTTCCTGGATGAGCGCCTGCAGCCGTTCGTTCGGCTGCCGCGCGACGAGAGGCCTTGCGGCCATGGCGTACCCCCCTGTGGCTGCGGTGCCGTGCCACGCACCGAGTTGACGTGTCTTCCGTGTCCGGAACCAGCGAAAGGATCCGGCCTTGAAGATCGATGCCCCGCAGACATGCCGACAATGCGAGACATGTGAGGATTGCCGGGGTAAAGGCGGATGCCCGGCCCCTCCGCTGCCTACCCAGCCCTGTCCGGGATCCTCCTGCGCGCCCCCGCACATGCATCCATGCGCCCCGGATGCGGAATCGATGCACCTTCCCGGCGCATGTGACAGGCGTAACCCATGATTCCCACTAGAGTTGAGCTCATCGTGGAAGAGACCATCGCGGGCCCTGATGCTGCCCAAATCCCCAAGCAACGCGGCGAATCCCTCTTGGAAACCGCCGTCCGGTACGCCGAAGAGCGCCACTGGGACGTGTTCCCGGGTACGTGGCTGGAAGCAGTCGACGGGATGCAGCGCTGCTCCTGCGGCGACACAGCGTGTGCCCTGCCCGGCGCACACCCGTCGCGCCCCGACTGGGTGACGCAGGCCACGGGCAGCGCGACCGTCGCGCGCCGGCTGTGGACCGAGCAGCCGACGGCGTCGATCCTGCTGCCGACCGGCCATACGTTCGATGCGATTGATGTGCCCGAGACTGCGGGGTTCCTTGCGCTGGCGCGCATGGAGCGGATGGAACTGACGCTGGGGCCGGTGACGTTGACGCCGGATCGGCGGATGCGGTTCTTTGTGCTGCCGGGGGCTTCGGCGAAGGTGCCGGATCTGGTGCGCAAGTTGGGGTGGGCGCCGGCTTCGCTCGACCTGATCGCGATGGGTGAGGGGGCGTATGTGGCTGCGCCGCCTACTCGGTACGGGTCTCGGGGGGCTGTGCAGTGGGCGTGCCGGCCTACGCCTGCGAATCGGTGGTTGCCGGATGCGGAGGAGTTGATCTCGCCGCTCGCTTACGCCTGCGGGCGGGATCGGTAGCTTTCGCGGTTCGGGGAGCCTGGTTCGCTTGTGCGGCGGCTGCGGGTGCGTTGTGGCTTGTCGCGCCCCGCGGCGGAGCCGCAGATCAAACACAGCCCCGCGCCCCTGAAGGCCTGCGGGTGCCGCCCGGCAGTCGTGTGCGGCTCGCACCCCTGAAAAGGCCCTGGTGGCCGCCCGCCGATCAAACACAGCCCCGCGCCCCTGAAACCCCGAAAGGCTCCCCTTGCCCTGTGGGGGGTGAGCCGTAGGCTCCTCGCATGGTTGATGGGGTTGCCGTGCGTGTGCAGGGGCTTTGGAAGCGGTTCGGGGAGCAGGTCGCGGTTGCCGGGATCGATCTGGAGTTGCCCGCGGGGAAGTTCGTCGGGCTCGTCGGGCCCAACGGGGCCGGGAAGACCACCACGCTGTCGATGGTGACCGGGCTGCTGCGGCCCGATCAGGGCACCGTGGAGGTCGTGGGGCACGACGTGTGGCGTGACCCGGTCGAGGTCAAGGCACGGATCGGGGTGCTGCCCGAAGGGCTTCGGCTCTTCGAGCGGCTGTCCGGGCGCGAACTCCTCGCCTACTCGGGGCGCTTGCGCGGACTGCCGGGCGTCGAGGTCGACAAGCGGGCCGCCCAGCTTCTCGACGTCCTCGACCTGGCCGGCGCCCAGCACAAACTCGTCGTCGACTACTCGACCGGCATGCGCAAGAAGATCGGCCTCGCCGCCGCCCTCCTCCACAATCCCGAAGTCCTGTTCCTCGACGAGCCGTTCGAGGGCGTCGACCCGGTGTCGGCGCAGATCATCCGGGGCGTGCTGGAGCGGTACACGGCCTCCGGTGCCACCGTCGTCTTCTCCTCCCACGTCATGGAGCTGGTCGAGTCGCTGTGCGACTGGGTCGCGGTGATGGCGGCGGGACGGATCCGGGCGCACGGCCCGCTGGCCGAGGTGCGGGGCGACGCCTCCTCGTTGCAGCAGGCGTTCCTCGAACTCGTCGGGGCGGGCGGGCGCGACCACGGGTCCCACCTCGACTGGCTCGGCGGCGACGCCCGATGAGCGCGGCGCCGAGCGCGGCGACCTCGATCACACCCGTCGTCGTACGGCTGAAGCTGTCCCTGCTGCGCAACGGGCTGCGGCAGTCCGCGGGGCGGCGGACCGTGTACATCACCTCCCTCGTCGTCGTGGCGCTGCTCGCCGCGCTCCAGTTCCTCGGGCTGATCGCCCTGCGCGGCAACGCGCACGCCGCGTCCGTGACCGTGCTGCTCCTCGCGGTCATGGCGCTGGGCTGGGCCGTCATGCCGCTGTTCTTTCCCAGCGGGGACGAGACGCTCGACCCGACCCGGCTGGTGATGCTCCCGCTGCGGCCCCGCCCGCTGGTCCGGGCGCTGCTCGTGGCCTCGCTCGTCGGCATAGGGCCGCTGTTCACGCTGTCCCTGCTCGTCGGGTCGGTGATCGCCCTGGCGCGCGACGCGGCGGGGTTCGTCGTGTCGCTCGTCGCCGTCCCGCTCGCGCTGCTCGTCTGCGTGGCGCTCGCGCGGGCCGTCGCCGCCGCCAACATCCGGCTGCTCAGCAGTCGCAAGGGGCGCGATCTCGCCGTGCTCAGCGGGCTGGTCATCGCGGTCGGGGCGCAGCTCGTCAACTTCGGTGTGCAGCAGCTCGGTACGGCCGGGCTCGGTCAACTCGATCCGGCCGCCGAGGTGTTGGCGTGGGTGCCGCCCGCTTCCGCCCTCGGGGCGGTGGACGCGGCGAGCGACGGGTCGTACGGGGTCGCGGTCGCCCAACTCGGGCTCAGTGTCGGTGCGTTGGTGTTGCTGTTGGGGGGCTGGGCGCGGACGCTCACCCGGCTGATGACCTCTGGGGACGGGTCCACTCTGCAGGCCGCCGAGCCTTCCGGTACCCGGGAGCGGGGCGCGGGCGGGCTCGCGCGGCTGCTGCCGGGCGGGCGTACCGGGACCGTCATGGAACGGAGTCTGCGGTACGCGTGGCGCGACCCCAAGACCAAGGCCGCGTGGGTGACTTCGCTGGCGATCGGGCTGATCGTGCCGGTGTTCAACGCGATGCAGGGCACCGGTTCGATCTACTTCGCCTGCTTCGCGGCCGGGATGCTCGGCATCCAGATGTACAACCAGTTCGGCCAGGACACCTCCGCCTTCTGGATGGTCGCGATGACGATCTCGTCCACCCGGGACGCGTACGTCGAACTGCGCGGCCGGGCACTGGCGTTGCTGCTGATCAGCCTGCCGTACGCCACCCTCGTGGTCGTTGCCACCACCGCGCTGCTCGACGACTGGGCCACGTTGCCGGAGGCGCTCGGGCTGTCCCTCGCGCTGCTGGGGGCGATGCTGGCGGCCGGGGCGTGGTCGTCGGCGCGGTTCCCGTACTCGATCCCGCAGGAGGGCTACAAGAACGTCGCCCCCGGGCAGTCCGGGCTGGCGACGGTCGCCATCTTCGGCGGGATGGTCGGGGCCGCCCTGCTGTGCGCCCCGGTCATCGCCCTCACCATCTGGCTGAACGTCGCCTCGGGCGGCGACCGGTGGGCCTGGCTGCTGCTGCCCGGTGGCGCCGCGTACGGCGCCCTGCTCACCCTGCTCGGACTGCGGCTCGCCGCCCCGCGCACGGCACAGCGGCTGCCGGAGATCCTCGCGGCGGTCAGCAAGGGCTGACTCCGACGACGGGCCGCCGCCCGGCCGCCGCCCGGGATGGCAGTCCTTTTTGGTCGAACTTGCCTATGGCACGGGGTGTTTCGTCTGCCTTTCGCGGGGAGTGAGGGGTGAGGCACGCTTTTTCAGGGGGGAGCCCGCGCATGGCCAGATGGTTCGGCAAATCCAGGTCCAGGAGCCACGACAAGGCCGGAGCCGCGGCGGAGTCCGAGAACCTCGAACCCCTCGGCGTCTCCGACGACCTGCGGCTGGCGTACGGCCGTACCCACGACCCGAAGCTCCTGCGCGGCTCGATCCAGGCCGCCGAGCTGGCCGTGCAGGTCTACCCGGTCAACGACATCCGTCACGCCGCCGCCCTGTCCTCGCTGTGCATGCTGCACCGGCTGAGCTGGGAACGGGACCGGGAGGCCCCCGATCTGGTCAAGGCCGTCGACTACGGGCGCCGGGCCGTCGACACGTCACGGCCCGGCGATCCGGAACTCCCCCGGCACATGTCCTCCCTGGCCACCGCCCTCCAGGAGGTCTACGACAGCACCCAGGACGAGGAGTCCATCGACGAGGCCATCGCCCTGTACCGGGGCTGTCTGGACATCATGCCGACGGGCGGCAGCCCCGAGCGGGTCGAACAGCGCCTCAGCCAGGAGTCCAACCTCGCCAACTCCCTCCTGCGCAAAGGGCGCGCCAGCCGCGACGACGACACCCTGAACGAGGCCGCCGAGCACGCCCGCGCCGCACTCCACGACACCCCGGACGACCATCCGATGCACGCGGCGCGCCTCATCAACCTCGGCGGTGCACTCCTCGGGCTCGCCCAGAGCGGCCATCCGGAACACCTCAGCGGGTCGGAGGACATGTACGCGAGTGGACTCCGGGAGCTCCCGGCCGGCCATCCCGCACGCGCCGGCGTGGAGCAGACGCTCACCATGATCCGAGGCCTGCGCCGACAGCTCGGGTACTGACCGCCGTGCCGGACCAGCCCGCAGCCCAACTGACCCTGCGCGTCGAGGACTTCGCCGGGCCCGACCGTTGGCGGTGGGTGCTGGTGGCACCGGACGGCGAGGTCGTCGCCCGGCACGAGGTCCGCCTGGACCCGGCAGGACCCCAGTACGAGGCATTCCTCGACCTGCCCGGATATCTGCGCCGGCACGCGGCCCCGGACGTACGGGCCGAGCGGGAGCGGGAGATCGTCCGGGAGGTGGGCACCTGGATCGGCGCGGAGGTCCTCGGGCCCGTGGCGCCCGCCCTGCTCGCGTGGGCCCCGGCAGTGGTACGGGTCGTCGTGCCGGCGGACGTGCCCGCCGCGCGGCGCCTGATGTTCGTACCGCTGGAACTGGCCCATGCCGAGGGGCGGCCACTGGCCGTCCAGGACGTGACCCTGGTGACGCAGCTCGGGGCGGGCGGGGAGGGCGGATCGGGTGAAGGGCGTGACGACGGGCCGGTGCGGGTGTTGGCGCTGTTCAGTCTGCCCGAGGGCAGCCGGGCGCTGAACCTGCGGCGCGAACGGCTGGCGCTGACCCGGCTGTTCACCGTCGCGGCCCGCTCCGGGCGGGCGGTGGAGGTGCGCACACTGCAGTACGGGGTCACGCGGGAGCGGCTGCGTGCCGTACTGGCGCGGCCGGCCGGCTGGGACCTCGTCCATGTCTCCGGGCACGGCGCCCCCGGTGAGCTGCTCCTGGAGACCGACGCCGGGCGCCCGGACCGTGTCCCCGGACCCGAACTCGTCGATCTCCTCGGTGCGGCCCGTGGCGTCCGTCTCGTGACCCTGTCGGCGTGCTGGTCGGCGGCGGCCGGGATCCCGCCGGCCGACGAGGCTGCCGAGGGCGCGGTCGTCGGGGCCGTCGCCGGGGACCTCGTCGAGCGGCTCGGGTGCGCGGTGCTGGCCATGCGGTACCCGGTGGAGGACGACTTCGCCATCGCCCTCGCGGAACGGCTGTACCGGCAACTGGTCGTCGAGGGGAGGGTGTTGCCCCGGGCGTTGGCGGGAGTGCTGGGCGAGCTGTCGACTGAGGCCGCCGGGGTGGGTTCCGCTCTCCGGGCGGGGACTCCGACGTTGTTCGGGGCGCGGGCGCTGGGGCTCACGCTGGGCGCGCCGGTGGGGGAGGCGGTGGAGGAGGAGGCGTCGCGCGAGGCGGGTGCCCTCGCCCAACTCCCGCCCGTACCGGAGCACTTCGTCGGCCGTGTCGCCCTCATGGCCCGCGCGAGCACCGTACTGGCCCCCCGCAGCGGGCTGTGCGGGATGCTGCTGCAAGGTATGCCGGGCGCCGGAAAGACCGCGTGCGCACGGGAGTTGGTCGCGACGCACGCCCACGCCTTCGACCGGATCGTCTGGTTCACGGCACCCCAGGAACAGGAACAGGAGAACGACGAGCAGCCGGGCCAAGAGGGCGTGCTCGCCTCCTTCGCGCTGGTCCTGGAGCAGGCGGTGCCCGGACTGCGCTGCCTGCGTCTGCTGGACGGCGGCGCCGACGGGACCGACCGGTCGGCGGCCGAGTTCGTCGGTGCCGTCTCCTCGTGGCTGGAGCGGGAGCGGGCGCTGCTGGTCATCGACGGCATCGACACACTGCTGGCCCCCGAGCGGGCCTGGCGGGACCGGCGTTGGGGGGAGCTGGTCGGTGCGCTGGCCGCGCACACCGGGGCGGGGCGCCTGATCCTGTGCGGGCGGGTACGGCCGGCCGGGCTGGGGCCGCGCGTACCGACCGAGCCGGTCGATCTGCTGACCTCGGACGAGGCCCTGCTGCTCGCCCGCGAACTCCCCCACCTGGCCCACCTGATCGACGGCCGACTCCCCGGCGCGACCCCCGCCGCCGCTCGCCGACTCGGCGCCGATCTCCTCCAACTCGCCCAGGGCCACCCGAAGTTGCTGGAGCTGGCCGACGCCCAGGCGGCGGATCCGGAGCGTCTGACCCGACTGCTGGCCGCCGGAAACCGCGCCTCGACGGCCGCCGACAACAAGACCGGCAAGGGCGGCGATGGCAGCAATGGTGGAAGCAACGACGAGCAACTTCGCGTACTGCGGGCCTGGTCCACCGGCGTCGCCGCCGAACTCGCCCCCGCCAACCGCGACTTGTTCCACGTCCTGTGCTGCCTGGAGGAGACCGACCGCACCCGCCCGGCCGTCGACCACAACTGGCCCGACCTGCGCACCCGGCTCGGCCACCCGGACACACCGGTGGAGACGGCGCTGGCGACACTGGTCGCGCAGGGCCTGCTCACACCACGGTCGGGACAGTCGTACGAGATCCAGGCCGCCATCGCCGCCGAGGGGCGGGCGCGGGCCGGTGAGGGGGTCCGGGAGCTGGTCGACACCCGACTCGCGGGCTACTGGGTGCGGGTGTTCGAGATGGCGTGGACTCGTGAGGGCACCGACGCCGAGGGCGCCCAGCTGGCCGGGCCGCTGCTCACGCACGCCGCGCTGGCCGCCGCTCCCTATCTGATCCGGCTGCGGCAGGAGTCGTCCGCCGCGACACTGCTGGAAGCCGTGCTGCGCCGGGACACCTCGGGCCCGACCAGGGCCCGCGTACTGCCCCTGTTGCGCCGGATCGCGGCCCGCGCCGCGTCCGCGCCGGGCAGCGGAGTCGTGCCGCCGACGGACGCGCTGGCCCGGGTGATCAGCGAGACCGACCCGGTCCTCGCCGAACGCCTGGAACGCGCCGCTCTCGCCTCCGCGCTGGCCCGCGGCGACCACTCCGCCGCTGCCGCCGCGACCAGCGGCCTGATCGACATCTGCGTACGCACCGGACGCCTGACCGAGGCGCTCGCCCTCGCCGACCAGGGCCTCGACCACGCGCGGCGGGCCGGCCTCGGCCCCTGGTCGACGCTCCTGCGCGAGGTCCAGCGGCTGCACGTCCTGTCGCAGACCGCCCGCGCCGGCGAAGCCCTCGCCGAGGCCGACGCCCTGCACCGGCGGATGCGTGACCTGCCCCGCGAACGTGGGCCGCGCGAGGGAGTCGACTGGTGGGAGGTCTGGGAGGAGCTGTGCGACACCGGGCAGCGCGCCGCGATCGAGGCGGGCGAGTGGCGGCGCGCGCTGGAGTACGCCGACGACCTGGGTGCCTCCAAACGGGCGCGCGGCGCGCCGGTCACCGACTACGCGCGGGCCCGGCTGCCCGCGTACATGCCGTTGCTGCGGCTGGGCCGGACGGAGGACGCGCTGCGGCTGCTCGAGGAGTGCCGGGAGGTCTTCCAGGACGCCGGGGACTTCCTGTACCTGGGTGAGGTGTTCGGGGCGCTCGCCAACGTGGCGGACGTGCGCGGGCACGGCGAGGTGGCGATCGCCCGGGAACGGGACAGTCTGCGGTACGCGTACCGGGCGGGCCTTGTGGCGGTCGTCGCTGTCGGCCACGCCAACCTGGGCACGTATCTGCACAGCCACGCGCGGGACGCGGGAGGCGCGGTCGCCCACCATCTCGCGGGCGCTCTGCTCGCCACGCTCACCGGGGGCGGCCGGACGATGACGGCCGCGCTGTCCCTCGCGGGCGACCTCCAGGAGTTCGGGGCGGCTGCCGACGCCCAACTGCCGAGTAGCATCGAGGAGTTGTGCGCTCGGGTGGCCGAGGTGCCCGGGGTGGCCCTGGACCGGCTGCTGGCCGGCCTGGACCCCGGCCTCGTCCGCACCCGGGAGGCGCTCGCCGCGCTGGTCCGGGAGGCGCGCGAAAGCGCGGCGGCGGAGGGTGCGGCGGCGCACCGGCTCACCGCCGTACAGGCGGCGGCGTGGGGCATGACCTGGGAACCTGTGCTCGCGGCACTGGTGGCCGCCGAGCGGCGCAACAGCGCGGCGCAGGTCAAACTGCGCCAGCATCTCGCCCATCTCACCGAGTTGAACCCGATGTTCGGCCCCCTCGCCGGCGTACTGGTCCGGATCCAGTCCGGTGAGCGCGGTCCGGATGTGCTCGCCGGGCTGGATCCCCGCGACGCCGGGGTGGCGAGGCGCGCGCTCGACGCGCTGGCCGGCCGGGTGACCGTACCCGCCGAGCTGTGGACCGTGATGTATCTCGGCATCGCCCTCGGCAGCTTCGTCGCCGTCGCCCTCGGCCGGCCGGGGACCGGCGCGGTGACCCGCGAGAACCTGGACGGGTTCGCCGCCGATCCCCTCCTCGCGCCGATGGCCCCGGTCCTGGAGCGGATCCTCGCGGGCGAACGCGCCCCCGGGCTCGCGGCCGGTCTCCAGCAGCCGACGCATCGGGCCGCGATCGCGGCGGTGCTGCACCACATCAACGACGTGGAGGCGGGCGCCCGTTGACCGGTCGGTGGCTGGGATACTGCGCGTATGGCGGACGCCCCGAAGATCAACGACGTACGGCTCGGCGACAACGGTGTGCTGGAGTTCTACGACGGCACGGCGTGGATCCTGTACCCGGATGTGCCCGACGACGACGGGCCGCCCCAGGCGCTGACCAAGGACTCCGCGGCCACGGACTCCGCCACCTCGGACTCCGCGACCACGGAGGACCGGCCGCGGTGACCACCGAACCGCCGCCCTCGCCGGAGCCGAGCACCGTCACCCCCTTCGACGCCCTCCCCTCCCCGCTCGACGCCGTGCCCGAACTGCGGGCCGCCGCACGGTGGATGATCGCCTCGTTCGGCGCCGTCGGGGCCGCGCTGGTCGGCGGCGGGCCGCTGGTTGCCGTCGGGAAGGTGCACGGGCTGGGCGAGGCACTGGTCGCGGGCGGCGCACTGGTCGTCGCGCTCGCCGGGGTCTGCCTCGCGGTCTGGCAGGTGAGCCGGGTGCTCGTACCGCCGATCACCACCGCCGCCACCCTCAACACCCCGGCGGTACGCGGCCTGCGCGAGCTGGTCGACGCCTCCCCGGCCGACTTCTTCGGCTCCGCCGCCACCGGCGTCGACGACCTGCTGCGCCACCGGACCGTCGCCGCGAACCTCCACCGCGCTCTCGCGGCCGAGACCGACCCGCACCGCCGCGAACTCCTGCGCGGGCACCTGGACCGGGCGAAGACCAACATCACCCGCACCGACCCCTTCGTACGCTGGCTGCTAGCCATGGCCCACGTATGGCAGATCCGGACGACTTTCCACGAGGCCCGCCGCTGGTGCCTACTGTCGGTAGCCCTGGTGGCAACGGGCGCGGTGGCCTTCCTGACGGCAACGGGAGGATCTGGCAAGACCTGACACCGACCTGGCGCCCCGCGCCCCAAAGGGGCGGGCGCGGGGCTGTATCCGATCTGCGGCTCCGCCGCGGGGCGCGACAAGCCCCCACCGCCCCGCAGCCAAAGAACCGCCACTAAACGGCGCGCTACCGGGCCAGCACACCCTCCAGAAACGGTTCGATGACCCCCCGCCAAGCCGACGGCTGGTCATAGTGCGCAAGATGCCCCGCGTCCACGACCTCCGCGTACTCGCCCCGAGGCAGAACGCGAACCATCTCCTGCGCCTCCGCCCGCCCCAACTCCCCGTCCAGACCGCGCACGACAAGGGCGGGACACTGAACCTGCGCCAGTTCCTCCCAGTGCGCGTCGAACACCCATGTCTCCCGGGACTTGAGCATCTGCTCGGGTTCGAAAACGGGTCGCCAGCCGTCGGGGGACTCCTGCATCACCTCGACGTAGAACTCACCGCGCGCCGGACTGGGGCGCTCCACCCAGGGGTCGTCCTCGCCGAACCACTTGCGTACGTCGGCGAGGGTGGCGAAGGGGGCGGGCCAGGCCTTGAACCAGTTCTCCCACTCGCGCTGGGTGGCCGCGCCCAGCGCGGAGGCCCGCATGTCGCAGATGATGAGGGCACGCACCAGGTCGGGGCGTTTCGCGGCGAGCTGCCAGGCCGTCAGGGCGCCCATGGCGTGGCCGATGACGACGACCGGGCCGAGGTCCAGCTGTTCGATGGCCGCCTCGGCGTCCTCGACGTACGCCTCGCGGGTGTAGATGCCGTCGGGTGGACGGTCGCTCTGGCCGTGACCCCGCTGGTCGAGTGCGACGGCCCGGTGGTGTTCGCCCAGCCAGCGGGCGGCGGACGCCCAGTGCGAGGCGCGGCCCATGAGCCCGTGCAGTAACAGGACGCCGGGGGGCCGGTCGGGTGATTCACCCCGGGCCTGGTCCTCGCCGCTTTTGGGAGGGTCGGCGAACTCCCAGGCGGCGAGTCGTACGCCGCCCGCTCCGGTCACGTCGATACGCCGCGCCACAGGTCCTGGCACCCCCCTAGCTATCGAAGCTTCCTCACTCACTGGAGGACAGATTATCGAATACCCATTCGAAAAAACGGTCTCCGGCCGCAACACCCCTCGTTCGAGTGACACCCCTCAAGGAATGATCCGCGTGGCCGAGGGGAGATCTTCTGCGGGAGGCGGACCGCTCGGGGACAACGGTCCGAAGGGGATGACCCTGGGAGCTCGGGGCTCCGGGTCAGCACAGGGGAGGACAGGCCCCGGCGCCACTTGGCGCCGGGGCCCTCTTCGTGTTCGCGGCACATCCTCACGCTCCCCCTCCCCGCCGGGCGACACCTCCGCCGACCCGGCCAAGAGCCCCCTACGTCATATGCCTCTCGCGACAGGGTGGCACGCGCGGCGGCCGCGCGCTGCGGTTCCGGACACTCAGTCCTGGATTGGCTCCCCGGAACCGCACGGACCCCAGAACGGGGCAACTTCCCCCTCGGTCACAGGTGTCGACGGTACGTCGATCCGTGCCACGAAGTACGTGCCGGGAAGTCCGTGCCGGGAAGTCCGTACGGGAAACGGGAAAGGGGGCCGGGTCAGCGCTTCGCCACGAACACGTGCGAGGCCACGTCCGCCTCCAGCTCGGCCGCCTCGCCGCCACTGCCGACCAGCACCCCGCCGGCCGCCGCCGTCACGCTCACCACCGAACCGGGCTGCACACCCGCGCGACGCAGCGTGTACATCAGCTGCGCGTCCGTCTGGATGGGCTCGCCGATCCGCCGTACGACAACCGTCTTGCCGTCGACACCGGGGTCGAGGTCGGCCAGCGAGACCATGCCCTCGTCCAGGAACGGGTCCGCGCCGTCCTTCTCGCCCAGCTCCTCAAGGCCCGGGATCGGGTTGCCGTACGGCGACTCGGTGGGGTGGCGCAGGAGTTCGAGGACGCGGCGCTCGACGGCCTCGCTCATCACGTGCTCCCAGCGGCACGCCTCCGCGTGGACCTGCTCCCACTCCAGGCCGATCACGTCGACGAGGAGACACTCGGCGAGGCGGTGCTTGCGCATGACGCGGATGGCGAGGCGGCGCCCCTCGTCCGTGAGTTCCAGGTGCCGGTCGCTGGCGACCGCCACCAGACCGTCGCGCTCCATCCGGGCAACGGTCTGGCTGACCGTCGGGCCGCTCTGGTCCAGCCGCTCGGCGATCCGGGCGCGCATGGGGACCACACCTTCCTCCTCCAGCTCGAGGATGGTGCGGAGATACATCTCCGTCGTATCGATCAGTCCGGACATTCGTGCCCCTTGATGAGATGTGCCGGAGGCTCGACGGCTCCGGCGCGTGCGCTGGCCCTGGCTTCAATTCTGACGCATACCACTGACAACCGTGCCGCCGCGTTGAAACCACCCGGTTACGGATAACGGCGGCCGGGTACACAGCACGTTTTCACCGAGGGTAGGGCGCGGGGCGCGGTAACGGGCGGCGGCGCTGTTGACAGGGCAGTGGTCCAGACCTCACCGTGATCGGCGACACGAACCGATACGGACCGATAACCGATCGACACGGACCGACACGGACCGGCGCGGGCAGGCGCGGGCAGGCGCGGACCTGCCACGGACCTGGCGCGGGCCAATACGCCGATCTCCAGAAGGGCTTACCGATGAGCGACAGCGAGTTGGCCGGGCAGTTCCTCGACGCCGCGATCGGGCTGTTGCAGCGCGTGCGCGACGAGGAGGCGGACGCCGTGACGGCCGCCGGCACGCTCATCGCCGACACCGTGGCCGCCGAGGGACGCCTGTTCGCCTTCGGCGCCGGGCACTCCTCGCTCGCCGCGCAGGACATCGTCTACCGCGCGGGCGGCCTCGCCCTGATGAACCTGCTGACCGTCCCCGGCGTCGTCGGCGTCGACGTCATGCCGGCCACCCTGGGCTCCGCCCTGGAGCGCGTCGAGGGTCTGGCGACGGCCGTCCTGGACACCTCACCGCTGCGCGCGGGAGACATCCTCGTGATCATCTCCCTCTCCGGCCGCAACGCCCTCCCGGTGGAAATGGCGCTGCACGCGCGTGCCCTCGGCGTGAAGGTCATCGGGGTGACCTCGGTGGCGTACGCGACGGAGACGACGCCCCGGAACGCCTCGGGGACGTTCCTCAAGGACCACTGCGAGGTCGTACTGGACTCGAAGATCGCCCCCGGCGACGCCGTCCTCACCCTCGACTCCGTCCCGGCGCCCTTCGCCCCCGCCTCCACGGTCGTCACGTCGGCGCTGCTCCAGTCGGTCATGGCGACGGCGGCAGGCATCCTCGCCCAGCGGGGCATCGAGCCCCCACTGCTGCGCTCCGGCAACGTGGACGGCGGCCACGACTGGAACGCGCGCATCCTGAAGCAGTACGGCGACCGGATCTTCTACGAGCGCTGAGCCGACCGGTCCGAGGTCACCTGCCGAGCGCGGCCAGGTCCAGGGCCGTCGCGATCCGGGCGGCCACGTCCTCCGCGTACGTCGCGTCCGCGCGCTCGAACTGGCTCCGCCCGGCGCCCCGCAGAAACGTCACGACGCCCAGGGTGCGTCCCCGGCTGCGCAGGACCGCGCACAGCGCGTGCACCGACTCCGGCGGCCACTGGCGCTGTACGGCCCACGCGCGTGCCTGCTCGGCGGCGTACGACCCGGCGCTCGCCCGCACGGACCCGGCCCGCTCCACGCACTGCACCGCCGGGTGCCCGTCGCCGTAGCGCACCGGCAGTCCGGCGTGCCCGGCGAGCACGCTGGGCCCGGGCGCCCCGGTGGGTGTCGCGGCGGCGCGGACCAGTCGTACCGGCCCGTCGCCGCCGTTCGCCGTGCCGTCGGCCGCCGTACCGCCGATGAGGGCTATCCGGTCGATGAGCGCGTGGTCTGCGAAGCCGGCGAGGGCGAAGTCCAGGTGGGTGGTCGCGGCCTCGGCGGGGTCCTCGCACTCGGCGGCGGCACGCGCGGCGCGGTGCAGCTGGTTGGTACGGAACCGCAGCTGAGCCGCCTCCTGCTCGATCTGCTTGCTCTCGGTGACGTCCTGGAACAGCCACCCCACACCGAGCGGAACCGGTTCTTCGGTGAGCGGCGAGGCCAGCCTCAGGAACCCGCTCCGCCAGCAGCGCCGCTTCTCCCCGTCGGGCATCCGCACGCTCACCCACATCTCGGCGGGCGCGGGCGGCGCGCCCTCGGCGAGTACGTGGGTCAGCGCGCTCTCCAACTCCTCGACGCCCTGCCCGAGCAGCTCACCGAGGGGCCGCCCGAGTACGGCGGTACGCCCGACGCCGAGCGAGCGGGCGGCGTGCGCGTTGACGACGGCGGGCCGCAGATCGGCGTCGACGAGCACGACACCCCAGCTGGCGTCCTCGAACAGCGCCTCGCTCAGCGCGATCGACCGCTCGAGATCTATCTGCGCGTGCACCTCGCTGAACGCGCAGTACAGCCCGGCGGGCTTGCCGTCGGGACCGGGTACGGCGGCGGACTGCGTCCGTACGAGCACGCGCCCGCCGTCCTTGGTCAGCAGCGCGAACTCGTGCACCTGACGCCCCGGCGCGTGCATCGCGGACAGCAGCCGCCCCTCGATCTCCTCGGCGTCGGCGCTGCGCACGGCCCACCCGGCGAACCCGTGCCGGCCGACGGCCTCGGCGGAGGTCCAGCCGAGGATGCGTTCGGCCTCGCGGTTCCAGTGGGTGACCACACCGTCCGCGTCGAAGGCGCACAGGGCGGCGTCCATGCCGTCGAGAAGGGCTGCGAGCAGGTCGAATCCACCGCCGTCCGAACCTTCCGGGCCGTCCCTCTCGGGCTTGTCCGGCCCCAGCTCGTCGGTGGTCCCACTACGCCGGGAAGCACTCACCTGAACCCCCTGCAGGCTGCGTCCGCACGTACTGCGCGACGGTTCGCTCACTCACCATCATTCAACTCGAACGTGACGCAGCACACATCGAGTTCCCCCAAGTTCGAAGTAAATCGTTGTGCGGCGGAAAATCGGAAATTCGCCGTAGTCCGGGAACAAGCCCCTCCTGCCCCGCCCACCACCGGACCAAACCGACCATCCGGAATGCCGGGGCATTCATGATCCCGCCCCTGTGCCCGATCGCGATGCCGATCCTGCGACCGTGCCCGCGTCCGTGTCCGCCAGCCGCAGATCGACCCAGAGGTCGCTCTCCCCGTCCAGCACATACCGCTCGACCTCGACGAACCCATGCTGGAGCGCGAAGGCGAGCCCGTCGTGGTTGGCGGCCAGGACGACGGTCTCGATCCGGTCGGCCCCCAGTTCCCGGGCGAGTCCGAGCCCGCGCGCGTAGATCTCCGCCCCGAACCCACGCCGCCTAAAACCGGGCAGCACGCGCGCGATGACGGTCGCCACGGCCCGGTCGCCGTCACCGCCACCGGCGGGCGGCCGCACCGTGGAGCACCCCACGAGGGTGTCGCCGAGATACGCGACCTCCAGCCGGTTTCGCGCACTGCGCGCGCGTACGTCGTCCAGGGACATGGCGGCAGGCGGAACGATCAGGTTGTGGACGAGCCGCCAGTCCTCAAGGGCGGCCTCGTCGACATCGCTGACGGAGACGATACGAAGATCAGACACAGCGCCAGGAAATCGCACGCTCCGGGAGATCGTCAACGGAGTAGTACCGTGCCGATCATGGCTGACTGGGACATACGGCCGGCGACGACAGCGGACATCGAGCCGGTGGCGGAACTGCGCGCCGTGGTGATGCGGGCAGATCTGGAACGGCTCGGGCGCTACGACGAGCACCGCGTCCGGCAGCGGTTCCGGGACGCGTTCGAGGCGGCCCACACCTGGGTGATCGAGGTGGGCGGCGAGTTCGCGGGCTGCGTGGCACTGCGCCCCGCCGCCGGCGCCCACGGTCCCGCGCACTGGCTGGAGCACTTCTACCTGGACCCGCGCCTCCAGGGCACCGGCATCGGCTCGGGCGTGCTGCGTGAGCTGCTCGAACGGTGCGACAGCGAGGGCGCCCTCGTCCGACTGAACGTCCTGACGGGCAGCCCGGCACGGCGACTGTACGAGCGGCACGGGTTCCGCGTGGAGAGCGAGGACGCGGTGGACGTGTTCATGGTGCGCGAGCGGGCGTGAAGCCCGGGGCGCCCCGAGCGGACCGTACGCCCCGGAGGGCAGCCCTCAGTCGATGACGGCGGTGACCTCGATCTCGACCAGGTGCTCGGGGACGTCCAGTGCCGCGACGCCTATCATTGTGGCCGGCGGGGTCGAGGTGGTGCCCAGTTTCGCGGCCGCCCGAGCGATGCCCTCCAGGAGCAGGGGCATCTTGTCGGGGGTCCAGTCGACGACGTAGACCGTCAGCTTCGCCACGTCGTCGAAGGAGGCACCGGCTCCGGCCAGGGCCGTGCCGACGTTGAGGTAGGAGTGCTCGACCTGCGCCGCGAGGTCGCCTTCGCCGACCGTGGTGCCGTCGGCGTCCCAGGCGACCTGTCCGGCGACGAAGACCAGCTTCGATCCGGTCGCGATCGACACCTGCTTGTAGACGTCGATCTGGGGCAGTCCTTCGGGGTTCAGCAGGGTGATGGCCATGAACGTTCGCCTCTTCCTCGGTATCCGATGGTTACTCGGGAACCGTAGGAGAGTGGCCGCTGACATGGAAGAACGCACTTTTTGGTGACTGGGTAACCAGATGGTGACCCAGCAGTTCAGCGTCTCGGAAAAAAGAGGTTGATGCGCCGCCGGTCGCTTCCTAGGGTGGGATTACACACGAAGGGAGGTGATCGGGTACATGAGTGAAACCCGGACGCGTGAGGTGGCTGCGGGCTAGCGGCCTGCTACCACACCCTGTGCGGTGCCGGGCCGGCGTGGGTTAGTACCACGCAGCCGGCCCAATCCAACGCAGTCACCCGACCCGCGAGCTCGCCGGTACGTCCGGCCGGCCCTTCCTCCGGAGGGACCGAGCTCGCGGGTCGCCTGCGTTCGAGGCCATGAGGGTCACACACACCCACCCGGTGCGCCGGACTCAGCGGGCGATGCCCTCGTACCCCTCGATCTCGCGCGGGTCCCGCGTGCCCGGGCCGATGTAGCGGGCCGACGGGCGTACGAGGCGGCCGGTGCGCTTCTGTTCCAGGATGTGCGCCGACCAGCCTGCCGTGCGGGCGCACGTGAACATGGACGTGAACATGTGGGCCGGGACCTCGGCGAAGTCCAGGACGATCGCCGCCCAGAACTCGACGTTCGTCGCCAGAACCCGGTCCGGGCGGCGGGCGTGCAGCTCCGCCAGCGCGGCCTTCTCCAGGGCCTCGGCGATCTCGAAGCGCGGGGCGCCCAGCTCGCGGGCCGTACGGCGGAGCACGCGCGCGCGTGGGTCCTCGGCACGGTAGACGCGGTGGCCGAAGCCCATCAGGCGCTCGCCCTTGTCCAGGGCCTGCTTCACATAGGCGTCCGCGTCGCCCGTGCGTTCGATCTCCTCGATCATGCCGAGGACTCGGGAGGGGGCCCCGCCGTGCAGCGGGCCGCTCATCGCGCCGACCGCGCCCGACAGCGCCGCCGCCACGTCCGCGCCCGTCGACGCGATCACCCGCGCCGTGAACGTGGACGCGTTCATGCCGTGCTCGGCAGCGCTCGTCCAGTAGGCGTCCACGGCCGCCACATGCTTCGGGTCCGGTTCGCCGCGCCAGCGGATCATGAACCGTTCGACGACGGACTGCGCCTTGTCGATCTCGCGCTGCGGAACCATGGCGTGGCCCTGCCCGCGCGCCGACTGGGCGACGTACGACAGGGCCATGACGGCGGCGCGGGCCAGGTCGTCGCGGGCCGTCCGCTCGTCGATGTCGAGGAGGGGACGCAGGCCCCAGACGGGGGCGAGCATGGCCAGCGCCGACTGGACGTCCACCCGGATGTCGCCGGAGTGGACCGGGATCGGGAACGGCTCGGCGGGCGGCAGGCCGGGGTTGAAGGCGCCGTCGACGAGCAGGCCCCAGACGTTACCGAAGGAGACGTGGCCGACCAGGTCCTCGATGTCGACGCCCCGGTACCGGAGTGCGCCGCCCTCCTTGTCCGGTTCGGCGATCTCCGTCTCGAACGCGACTACTCCCTCAAGGCCGGGTACGAAGTCGGACATCAGGCGGCTCCTCTTGATGTGTGCGACGTGTGCGACGGATTGGCGACAGCTGTACGGCCGTGCGGTCCGGGTGCGCGGATTTCCTGCCCGGTTCGGATCCACGGCCATTTACGCACTGCTCGCGGTCCGAAACGGTCACCTGGGTGATGCCCCGTTCGATCGGTCGTTCAATCGGACGACAACAGCACGATATCCCCGAGTGCCACCTTTGGGGAGCCCTGCGGCACTCAGTGCCACACAATGATGTCGCCGATACGGCAGGATGACTGTGTGACCGCTCGCGACGCCGCCCCCTTCGATGGCCCGTTCGATCCCCTCGATCCCCTCGATCCGGTCGATCTGGCCGCCATGCGCAAGCATTACCGCGCCGAAGGCCTCGCCGAGGGCGACCTGGCCCCCGGTCCCGTGGAGCAGTTCGCGCGCTGGTTCCGGCAGGCCGCCGCCGACGCCGGGCTCGTCGAACCCAACGCCATGGTCGTCTCCACGGCCGATGCCGACGGGCGGCCCACTTCTCGTACCGTGCTGCTGAAGCAGTACGACGAGCAGGGCTTCGTCTTCTTCACCAACTACGGCTCCCGCAAGGGCCGCGACCTGGCCACCAATCCGTACGTCTCGCTGCTGTTCCCCTGGGTCCCGCTGAGCCGCCAGGTCATCGTCACGGGGATCGCGCGCCGCACCGGGCGCGACGAGACGGCCGCCTACTTCCGGACCCGGCCGCACGGCTCGCAGCTCGGCGCGTGGGCCAGCGCGCAGTCCTCGGTGATCCTCTCCCGGGACGAACTCGACGCCTCGTACGCCGAGTTGGCGGCCCGGTATCCGGAGGGCGAGCAGGTGCCGGTGCCGCCGGACTGGGGCGGATTCCGGGTGGCCCCGGAGACGGTGGAGTTCTGGCAGGGACGCGAGAACCGGCTGCACGACCGGCTGCGGTACGTGGCCGAGGCGGACGGAAGCTGGCGGGTGGAGCGGCTCAGTCCCTGACCAACGGGGGCGCGGTCGCCGTCAGTTCAGGGACTCGTCCAGCAGGGCCGCCCACTGTGCGACCACCCGGTCCCTGCGCCCGCCATCGTCCGTGAGCAGGTTGGCCAGGCCCAGGCCCCGGGACATGTCCAGCAGGCCCTGGACCGTCTCCCGTACGCCCGGCCGGGACTCGTCGGCGCCCAGCAGGTCGACCGCGATCCGGTGTGTCTCGCGGCCCACGCGGGCCTCCAACTCGGTGACCCTGGGACGCAGTTGCTCCTCGTTCGAGGCGGCCACCCAGAGGTGGAGGGCGGCGCGGAAGAGGGGTCCGGTGTAGAGGTCGACGAGAGCCGCGACCACCGCGCGGCGGTCGCCGGCGCCCTCGGGGAAGAGGGCGCGCAGGGCGGCGGTGCGTTCCTCGGCGACGTACTCGACGGCGGCCGTGAACAGGTCCTCGCGGGTGGGGAAGTGGTGCTGGGCGGCGCCCCGGGAGACGCCGGCGCGTTCGGCGACGACGGAGACCGTGGAACCCGCCCAGCCGTGCTCGGCGAGGCAGGCCACGGCGGCTTCCAGCAGGCGCCGGCGGGTGGCGCGGCTGCGGTCCTGCTTGGGTTCGCGTTTGGGGTCGCGTGTCACAACATCCATGCCGGGTCCCGTCGTTCGAGGAAGGCCGTCATCCCCTCGCGGGCCTCGGCGGAGGCGAACAGCCGCGCCGACAAGGCTGTCAGTTCGGTGGTGTCCCGGTCGAAGATCTCCAGCACCTTAGCCGTGAGCAGCCGCTTCGTCTCCGCCAGGGCGCCCGGCGCCGCCCCGCGCAGCCCGTCGAGGACCGGCGCCAGGGCGGCGTCGACGTCGGCGGCGGCCTCGGTGAGCAGACCGGTACGGGCGGCCTCCACGGCGTCAAAACGGTCGCCGGTGAGGAAGTGGCGGGCGGCGGCGCGCGGGTCGAGGCGGGGCAGCAGCGGCATGGAGATGACGGCGGGCGCCACTCCGATCCGTACCTCCGTGAACGCGAACGACGCCTCGGGGCCGCCGATCGCGAGGTCGCAGGCGCCCAGCAGGCCGAGGCCGCCCGCCCTGACGTGGCCGGTCACCCGGGCGACCACCGGTTTCGGCAGCTCCAGCAGCAGCCGGAGCAGGCCGACGAAGGCCGCCGGATCGGGCGGCTGCTTCAGGTCCGCGCCCGCGCAGAACGTGGTACCGGTGTGGGTGAGGACGACCGCACGTACGTCCGGGTCCTTGCCGCAGTCCGCCAGCGCGCCGGCCAGCTCCCGCACGAGGCGCGCGGACAGGGCGTTGCGGGTCGCGGGCGCGTCCAAGGCGAGCGTGACGATGCCACGGGCGCGCGTGGCGGCGACTGTCGGTGTCACGACTGCTTCTTCCTCAGCTGGTGGCTGGTGGCTGGTGGAATACGGGTTCGACGTCGCGTACTCGCTGCGGAACATGGACGTCGCTCCGTTCAGTACGACTTGGGCAGGCCCAGGGTCTGGTGGGAGACGTAGTTGAGGATCATTTCCCTGCTCACTGGGGCGATGCGAGCCACCCGGGCGACGGTTATCAAGGAGGCGAGGCCGAACTCGCGGGTGAGGCCGTTGCCGCCGAGGGTGTGTACGGCCTGGTCGACGGCCTTCACACAGGCCTCCCCGGCCGCGTACTTGGCCATGTTGGCCGCCTCGCCCGCGCCGACGTCGTCCCCGGCGTCGTAGAGGGCGGCGGCCTTCCGCATCATCAGGCGGGCGAGTTCGAGGTCGATGTGCGCCTGGGCGAGCGGATGCGCGACGGCCTGGTGGGCACCGATGGGCTCCTTCCAGACGGTGCGCTCACGGGCGTACCGGACCGCCACGTCGAGCGCGTACCGCCCGATGCCGATCGCGAACGCGGCCGTCATGATGCGCTCCGGGTTGAGCCCGGCGAAGAGCTGGAGCAGCCCGGCGTCCTCGTCGCCGACGAGCGCCCCGGCGGGCAGCCGTACGTCGTCGAGGGTCAGCTCGAACTGCTTCTCCGGGGAGTCCAGTTCCATGTCGATCCGGCGCCGTGAGAAGCCTTCGGCGTCGCGCGGGACGATGAACAGGCAGGGTTTGAGGCGGCCCGTACGGGAGTCTTCCGTGCGGCCGACTATCAGGACGGCGTCGGCGATGTCCACGCCCGAGATGAAGACCTTGCGGCCGGTCAGGAGCCAGTCGCCGGTGTCCGGGTCGCGGCGGGCGGTGGTGGTGATGCGGTGGCTGTTGGAGCCGGCGTCAGGTTCGGTGATGCCGAAGGCCATGGTGCGTGTGCCGTCGGCGATTCCGGGGAGCCATTCCTGTTTCTGGGTCTCCGTGCCGAAGCGGGCGATGACTGTTCCGCAGATGGCCGGGGAGACGATGAGCATCAGGAGGGGGCAGCCTGCGGCGCCGAGTTCCTCGAGGACGATGGAGAGTTCGGTTATGCCGCCGCCTCCGCCGCCGTATGCCTCCGGCAGGTTGGCGCCCAGGTAGCCGAGTTTGGCGGCGTCTGACCAGAGTTCGGTCGGGTGGCGGTTTTCTCGGGTGACGGTCGCTATGTACTCGCGGCCGTAGCGGGTGCCGAGTGTGGCTACCGCGGTGCGTAGGGCTTTATGTTCCTCGGATTCGATCATTTCGGTCATGGGGGGTCCTCAGGGGGAGGGGGTTCGGG
>NZ_LGDW01000293.1 GCF_001280005.1 Streptomyces sp. NRRL WC-3618
CCCCCGCACCCGCTCCGGCAGCGTCCTACGCCCAGTCCCCGCCGCATGCCCAGTCCCAGACCCAGGCCCCCGCCGCGCAGGCGGGCGCCCCCGTGCCCGGCGGCCTCGACCCCCGCATGCTCTGGCCGAACATCCTCGAGTCGGTGAAGAACCGCCGCCGGTTCACCTGGATCCTGCTCAGCCAGAACGCCCAGGTCAGCGGCTTCGACGGCACCACCCTCCAGCTCGGCTTCATGAACGCGGGCGCGCGGGACAACTTCGCCAGCAGCGGCAGCGAGGAGGTGCTGAAGCAGGCACTGGCGGAACAGTTCAACGTCCAGTGGAGGATCGAGGCGGTCGTCGACCCGACGGGCGGCGGCCAGGCAACCCCGGCGACCGGAGGCTACGGCGGCGGCAACGCCCCCGGCGGTTACGGAGGCGGTGGCGGCGGTGGTGGTTACGCCGCCCCGGCCGCACCCCCCGCCCCACCGCTCA
>NZ_LGDW01000294.1 GCF_001280005.1 Streptomyces sp. NRRL WC-3618
GTGATGAGCAGCGTCGTCCGCCCCGCCTGACCCACCCGCATTCCCTCACCCATCACCCGTCGGCAGAGTGCCGCACGGGTCCTCGCTATGCCTGGAGGCATCCGTGGCGACTGACGCCGACAACGTGCGCGTGGGGCTCAACGGCTCCGTGTTCATCGCTCCGAAGGGGACAGCGGCCCCGACCGATCTGACGGCGGCCTGGCCGACCGGCTGGGTCGACCTGGGCTACCTGTCCGACGACGGGGTGTCGCTGGAGTACGGCACCGACTCCGAGGACATCACCGCCTGGCAGTCCCTCAGCCCCGTCCGCAAGGTCCTGACCTCGGTGGACATGACGCTGGCCTTCACCGCGATCGAGCTGAAGGGCTCGACCATCAGCCTGTACTTCCCCGGCTCGGAGCTGACCGAGGCGTCCGAGGGCGTCACCCAGCTCAGCATCCCGGCCGCCCCCACGCCGG
>NZ_LGDW01000295.1 GCF_001280005.1 Streptomyces sp. NRRL WC-3618
ACCGGTCCAGCTGAGCAGGCCCGGTGTCGCCTCGACGCGGGTCTCGGTCCGCTCGCCCGTCGCCGCGTCGAGGGGGACGAGGCGCAGGACGGCGTGCATGCCGTTCTGGTGCGAGACGAGGTGCAGGTCCTCGGCATACGTCTTCTCCGCCAGCACGGGCGAGATGCCGAACCACGACCCGTGCGTGCTGAAGGGGATGTCGTGGACGGAGAAGGCCGGGCCGGACAGGGCGGCGGTCATGGAGGTGGTACTCGTTTCTTGAGCGGGGATGATCGGCGGGTCTGCCGTGGGGGGACGGTGCTCGCACGGCGGCTCGTGCGCGCGGCCGGGTCAGTCCTTGACGGCGCCGGCGGTGACGCCGGCGGCGACGTAGCGCTGGGCGAGGACGAGGATGACGGTGGCGGGCAGGGAGGCGATGACGGCGGTGGC
>NZ_LGDW01000296.1 GCF_001280005.1 Streptomyces sp. NRRL WC-3618
CGACGACGACAAACAGTTCCAGGACGCCCGGATCATCTTCGTCGACACCGAGGCCTCCAACTGGACCTTCGACCCGGTCCGCAAGCAGTACTACTGGCATCGCTTCTTCTCCCACCAACCGGACCTCAACTACGAGAACCCGGCGGTACAGGAGGAGATCATCTCCGCGCTGCGGTTCTGGCTGGACCTCGGGATCGACGGCTTCCGTCTCGACGCGGTCCCGTACCTGTACCAGACAGAGGGCACCAACTGCGAGAACCTGCCGCGCACGCATGAATTCCTCAAGCACGTGCGCAAGGAGATCGACGCCCACTACCCGGACACGGTGTTGCTGGCGGAGGCGAACCAGTGGCCCGAGGACGTCGTCGACTACTTCGGTGACTTCCAGAGCGGTGGCGACGAATGCCACATGGCGTTC
>NZ_LGDW01000297.1 GCF_001280005.1 Streptomyces sp. NRRL WC-3618
ACGGTGACGGAGTCGGCGACCTCAAGGGCCTGACCGCCAAACTCGACTACCTCCAGTGGCTCGGCGTCGACTGCCTCTGGCTGCCCCCCTTCTTCAAGTCACCCCTCAGGGACGGCGGCTACGACGTCTCCGACTACACCGCCGTCCTCCCCGAGTTCGGCGACCTCGCCGACTTCGTCGAGTTCGTCGACGCCGCCCACCAACGCGGCATGCGCGTCATCATCGACTTCGTCATGAACCACACCAGCGACCAGCACCCGTGGTTCCAGGAGTCCCGGAACGACCCCGAAGGCCCCTACGGCGACTACTACGTCTGGGCCGACGACGACAAACAGTTCCAGGACGCCCGGATCATCTTCGTCGACACCGAGGCCTCCAACTGGACCTTCGACCCGGTCCGCAAGCAGTACTACTGGCA
>NZ_LGDW01000298.1 GCF_001280005.1 Streptomyces sp. NRRL WC-3618
CGACGACGACAAACAGTTCCAGGACGCCCGGATCATCTTCGTCGACACCGAGGCCTCCAACTGGACCTTCGACCCGGTCCGCAAGCAGTACTACTGGCACCGCTTCTTCTCCCACCAACCGGACCTCAACTACGAGAACCCGGCGGTACAGGAAGAAATCCTGGCGGCTCTCCGATTCTGGCTGGACCTCGGAATCGACGGCTTCCGTCTCGACGCGGTCCCGTATCTCTACCAGGCCGAAGGAACCAACTGCGAGAACCTGCCGCGCACGCATGAATTCCTGAGGCGGGTCCGGCGCGAGATCGACGCGATGTATCCCGACACGGTGTTGCTGGCGGAGGCGAACCAGTGGCCCGAGGACGTCGTCGACTACTTCGGTGACTTCCAGAGCGGTGGCGACGAATGCCACATGGCGTTC
>NZ_LGDW01000299.1 GCF_001280005.1 Streptomyces sp. NRRL WC-3618
TCGGCAACTCCCGGAAGTCCGCGAAGGACTGGGTCCTCGGGGGCGTCACCTCCGCCGCCGGGGCCGCGGCCAAGCCGATCCGCGACCTGATCAGCAACATCCCCGGCGCCGACAGCGGGTTCGGGAAGCTGCTGAAGGCCAGCCCTCGAAGCGTCCTCGACGCGGTACTCTCCGCCATCAAGGGCAGCGAGGACTCGCAGGTCGGCGGCGGCCAGTGGGCCAAGCCGGTCGACGCGAAGTACGGCACTAAGTTCGGCGTGGCCGGGCGCATGTGGTCGTCGGGTCGGCATACCGGTCTCGACTTCCCCGCGCCCACCGGCCGGGCCGTGCGAGCCGTCGACTCGGGGTCGGTCTCATCGGTCCGCAGCTCGGGCCCCTACGGCAACCACATCCTCATCTCGCACGGCGGCGGCC
>NZ_LGDW01000300.1 GCF_001280005.1 Streptomyces sp. NRRL WC-3618
GCCACCGCCGTCATCGCCTCCCTGCCCGCCACCGTCATCCTCGTCCTCGCCCAGCGCTACGTCGCCGCCGGCGTCACCGCCGGCGCCGTCAAGGACTGAATCCCCCCATCGCTTCCTGGTCCCCACCGTCCGCGCGCCGGCCGGCCCCCTGCCCGAGAATCGAGTGAGGCTTCATGACCGTCGACCGATCCGGCCCGGCCTTCTCCGTCCACGACATCCCCTTCAGCAGCCACGGATCCTGGTTCGGCATCTCGCCCGTGGTCGCGGAAAAGACGTATGCCGAGGACCTGCACCTCGTCTCGCACCAGAACGGTATGCACGCCGTCCTGCGCCTCGTCCCCCTCGACGCGGCGACGGGCGAGCGGACCGAGACCCGCGTCGAGGCGACACCGGGCCTGCTCAGCTGGACCGGT
>NZ_LGDW01000301.1 GCF_001280005.1 Streptomyces sp. NRRL WC-3618
CTAGGGCCTGTGTGAGGTCGTGATCACCCGGTCGTCGGTATGAGGTCGTTGATCCAGATCATGGAGGCCCTGAGGTGAAGGCCGGCGTCGTAGCTCTCGGGGGTCTTGTCGTAGCGGGTGGCGATACCTCGCCAGGCTTTCAGTTTGTTGATCATGCGCTCGACGGTGTTGCGGTCCTTGTACAGTTCCGCGTCGTGGGTGACGGGCCGGCCGCCCCGGCGGCCTCTGTTCTTGCGGTGGGCGGCCTGGTCCTTCTTCTCCGGGATGACGGCCTTGATGCCGCGTCTGCGCAGGTAGGCGCGGTTGGCGCGGGAGGAGTACGCCTTGTCCCCGGCCACGGCGGCGGGCCGGGTGCGCGGGCGCCCGACGGGCAGCCGGACACGGACCTTCTTCAGGACCGGGACGAACTGCG
>NZ_LGDW01000302.1 GCF_001280005.1 Streptomyces sp. NRRL WC-3618
ACGGTCGTCATCACGACGGAAACCGCCACCGGCCGGACGGCCACCACGATCACCACGGTTGTCCCGGCTGTCGTCGCGACGGAAACCACCGCGGTCCCCGCCACGATCACCACCGCGGTCATCCCGACGATCGTCGGTCCGCCCACGGAACCCACCACGATCATCATCACGACGGAAGCTGGAACGCTCACCCTCACGTCGGTCATCACGTCGGTCGTCCCTGCGGTCGTCACGCCCACGGAAGCCACCACCGGCGGGGCGACCACCTCGGTCGTCATCACGACGGAAGCCACCACCGGCCGGACGCCCACCACGGTCGTCATCACGACGGAAACCGCCACCGGCCGGACGGCCACCACGATCACCACGGTTGTCCCGGCTGTCGTCGCGACGGAAACCACCGCGGTCCCC
>NZ_LGDW01000303.1 GCF_001280005.1 Streptomyces sp. NRRL WC-3618
CGCGCAGATACTGCGCGTCGCCACATCCAGCGCGATCGTCAGCTCAGCAGAACCCGTCACCCCATCAGCCAGGACCACCATCACATCCAGCGGAGTGCTGTCCAGCATCACCATCTCACCAGGCCGCAGCGCCACCGTCGGCGTGAACGGAGGAGCCGGCCGTGAGGAATGCCGACGCCGCTGCGCCGCCGTCCCCAGCAGCCCCTGACCGTCCGCGAGCGCATGCACCAACCGGTTGAACGTCGTCACCGGAGGCACCTCCACCACCCCCACGCCGTGAGCGTCCTCCAGAATCCAGCCGACCATCCGCCGCAACCGGCTCAACGTTCCGGTCGACCGCTCCCGCTGCGCCTCCAGCGCCCGCACGATCGCGGAGATCACCCGCTCATCAGCACGCCCCACCGGCGAACGCCGACGGGCCGCCCGGCCATCCACCAACCCCCACAGGCCCTGCTCCCGGTAGCGGGCCCGCATCCGCCGCACCGTCACCGCACTCGCCGGCAGCCCAGCCGCCGTCAGCTCGGCAGCCTTGGCCGCCTCCCGCTCCGCCATGCTGCGCCGAGCCGGATCGAACTCGGCCCGCGGTGCCTGCGCCTGCCCGGGAACCGGAAGCCCCGTCTCCACCTCACGCACATGCCGCTCCCAGGCATACGCCCGCTCGCGCACCTGCTCCGGCAGTTCCTCAAGAAGCCCGAACGGCGCGACATCACGCCGAGGCGCGCCCACCACTTCGAAGTCGGGAGCGGCGAAGAGGTAGTTCACGAGCACCGTGGCCACGGAGTCTTCCGCATCGATCAGCCGGGCGTGAGGTCCTTCCAGCATGACGACCGTCCAGGTCCGCTGCGCGAAGCGCACCCGTGTTCCAGGCTCCAGCATCGCGCCGTTCATGCCTGCCGCCGTCCGACGGTGCGGGCGGCTGTCACGGTCACCCGCTCATGCAGCGGGGCGTCCAGCGGAGCCGACAAGGCGCCGTTCCAGAGCGCGTGGAAGACCACCGGGAGGACCTCGACCGGATCCCCGAGCCCGCGCACCCCCTCGATCAGCGGCCGAGAGCGCTGAAATGCCTCGGCCACGCGCCCCGCCAGGGCGCCGCCCCTGTAACGGGGATGCCGATAACCGGCCAGCCAGGAGAGATTGGCTGCCAGAACCGGATCCGGAGGCCGGGCAATTCTGTACCGCCACCCCACAGAAGCCACAGCGGCAGCCACTACCTCAGCACGATGGGCAAGGCGCCGAGAGACCTCCTCCTGTCCGGCACAGTCGACCAGCAGACCACTGCCGTCATCGAGCCGGGCCATCAGATGCGGGGCGTGCTCCAAACAGGATCCGTCAGGCTCACGCCAGACGAACTCCACAGGGCGGCACGCCACTGCCACTACCTCGGGGTCGTGGTCCAGCAGCATCACCTGCGTCCGCATGACACCCGACCCGTAGCGCACAAGCCGGCCGTCGGTCGCCGACCACCACCAGCCTGGCGCCATCCGCCTTCCAGACCACACGGGAAACGAACGCACCGGACCGCAGTCCTCCAGGCGGACACTGCGCACCAGGTCCACCCACGGCATTCGCTGGCCGATGCCCAGGGGATCGATGAACCGCGCATCGACGGGAGCCAGGGGCGGCTACCGGCTTCGATGTGGCATCCCGCGTCTGCATACACGCTTAACTGCTAATCGCCCCACCCGGTAATGGCCCACCACGTACGAACTGCTCTGACCGCAGCCCGGGCGGGCAGTCGGACTTGGCCACCCTCGGCTGCCTGGGCGGGGCAACAGGTCCTCGGGAGCCACGCTGTGGAACGGAATATTCGGTGGCTGGAGGCCTACCGGCACCGTGCTGACCAGCACCACACCTACGCCCACTCCACGCCCAGCTCCCGCAGCGCGTCCAGCTGCTCCTGGGTGAGTTTGTCCCGCCTGGAACGGACATTCGATGTCCATACGCCGAGCTTGTGCTGGTGTTCCTGGCCGTCGATGACGACGGCTTCGACGTGCCCCCTCGGTACTGCCTTCTGGACACCCTCGCGCTGGACCCACTGGGCGAGGGCCGCCAGGCCGCGCTGGAAGGCTGATGCTTTCCCGGATGCCTTCGCGCCGTCCTTGGCGGCTGGCGCCGGCTGTTCGGCGGGCTGCACTCCCAGGCTCGCGAGTCTTTGCTGCTGCTCCTGGGAGAGTTGGAACCACTCGCGGGACTGTCGCTGGAGCCATCGTCCGAGGTCGTCGCCGTCGAAGAGCACTCCGGGCTCGACGGCCGGGAGGATACCGCCGGGTTCGTCGGCGGTGAGGTCGGCGAGGACGCGGTGGTGGCGTTGCCAGTCGAGGGGCCAGGGGCAGTTCCAGTCGGGGTCGATCGCGGCCAGCTGCGCCGCCCGCGTTGTGGCGCGTCCGGGGTTCTTGCCGAGGCCCTCCCTGCGGCGGAGGTTGGCCATGTGTTCCCCGACCGGGGCCAGTTCGCTGTCGGTGGCACCCCATACGGCGTCGCGTCGGGGGGCGAGGTGGCCGTGCGCGCGGTGGTAGGAGCGCAGGACGGCGAGTTTGGTCTCCCAGGCTTCCTCGCCGGGTTCCCACACCATCCCGGCCTCCGGCGCGTCGAGGAGTTCCTGGCGGTGGTCGTCGAGTTCCCCGGCGCGGTAGGTGCGCCGCTGCTGGTGGACCCACCTGCCCAGGGGGAAGTCCTTCGTCACGCCCACCGTGGTCTCGGTGTCGTAGGGGACGGCGTACAGGCCGGTGATGTGGTGCTCCTTCCGCCAGCGGAGCAGTGCCTGGTAGCCCTCGAGCCACACCAGGGATTCGGGCCGGTAGACGCGTGTGCGCAGGAACGCCGCGATCGTCGCGGGATCGCGGGGGCTGGAGAAGTTCAGCAGCGCGGACTCCACCGCCCCCTGCGTGCTGTCCAGTTCCCCGGCACCGTCACCTTCGCCTCCGCCGCCGGCCCCGACGATGCGTCCGTCCTCGTCGCGGATGAGGTGGTGCGGCTTGGTGCGGGGCTGCCTGGTCAGGGCGTGGGATGCGAGCTGTTCGACGAGGCGTTCCGAGTGGGAGCGCAGGCCCTGGAGGACGGCGGTGAGGGGGCGGAACGAGGCGGAGGCGACCATGTCGTCGGGGTTTTCGCCGGGCTGGAGGAAGACGGGCACGATGATCCGCGCGATCTTGGCGGTGCCGTCGGGGTTCGGCCGGAGGGCGCGGCCGATGTTCTGGACGATCTCGACCTGGGAGCCGCGGGTGTCGGCGAAGCAGATCGCCTCGACACCGCGCGCGCCGGTGATGTCGACGCCTTCGCCCAGGACGCGCACGCTGGCGAGGAAGGCCCGGTGGACGCGTTTGTTGTCGGAGTCGATGCCGTCGGCGAACTGGCGCAGGACTTCGCGGCGTTCGGCGACGAGGTGGTCGCCGCACAGCCATGCCGACCACACCCTCTCTGGGGGCACGTGGCGGCCGGCCTCGAGCTCGTAGAACTCCGCGTCGATCGACGACGCCGGCAGGGCCTCCGCGCCGGCCAGATCCCTGTCGGAAACCTCGGCCTCGTAGAGCCGGGCTGCGGTCTGCGGCATCTTCTGTGCGAACGCGGCGGCTTCCTCGACCCGCTGGTGGAACGTCATGACGGTGCGCAGGTTGCGTGCGGCGGCGTGCTCCAGGAGCGCGGTCTGCAGCAGGGCCAGGCGCCGGCCCCGCTGCGCCTCCTCCGATTCCCCGAGGACGGGGGAGGGGTCGCGGATCTCCAGTACGTCGATCTCGAAGCCGGCGAGGACGCCCCGCTCGACGGCCTCCGACAGCCCGAGCTCGAACAGCCATTCGCCGTAGGGGCCGTCGGGGTCGCTGGCCATCGTCGCGATCTCCAGCTCCCGGCCGTCCGCACCCTTCTGCGGGCGGGGCGAGGCGAGGATGCGCGGGGTCGCGGTCAGATAGAGCCGGAAGTCGGCCGGGATCCGGCTGTTGTCGTGGATCGCCGCCCACGGCCGGCCAAGATCACCAGTGGTTGAGTGGGCTTCGTCGACGACGGCGAGGTCGAAGCCGACCATCGCCTGTCCGTACAGTCGCTCCCCGCCGGCCAGAGCGGCCTCCAGCGGCCCGCGCACCTTCGCCCGGCCCGTGACACCTTCGGGATCCTCGCGGTCCACGAGCGAGGCGTACGTGGCGAACACAACCACCGGCCCGTGCCCCGCCCACAGTGCGAGCTGGATCGGATTGGTGGTGGTCCGCACGCGGAGTTGCTCCAGGACCTCGTCCTTCTCCAGCGAGCACACCGCGACCATCGGCCCGTGGTGGCCGACCCTCCGCCACGCCTGGGCGGTCTGCACTAGCAGGTCGAGGGTGGGGACCATGACGAGGATCCGCCCGCCGCGGAAGCACTCCCGCGCCGCCCACGCGGCGGTGATCGTCTTCCCGGATCCGGTCGCGGAGACGACGGTCCCGCGCAGCCCTTGCGCCGGTACCGGTGACCTCGTGGGGAATCCCGCCCACGCACGGATGCGCGCGTTCGCTTCCACCTGGTGTTCTCGCAGGCTGATCATCACTCAGCTCCCGCCTGGCCGACGGGTTCCGGGCGGTCCTGCGGCGTCAGTTTCCCGGCCGGTGGCTGCTGGAGGGGCGGCGTCTGCTGTTTGCGGCGCCGGCGGTGTTCACGCTGGGCCTGGGCGCGGGCACATTCGCGGGTGCAGTACTTGATGCCGCTGGTGCGGTTCTGCCCGTACGCGGCGCGGCCGCGTTGGCGTACGAAGCTGCGGCGGCAGGTCTCGTTGGCGCACTCGCGGATCGTGGCGTCCTCGGCGAGGTGGTTGTAGAGCTGGAGGAACGCCACGGCGAGGACGGTGGGGTAGCGGTCGCCCAGACTGCCGATGCCGATACTGAACCGCTTCAGGGCGGCGTTCAGCTCATCCACCAGGTCGCCGATCCGCATTCCCAGGACGAGCTCGCGCATATGGTCCAGGTCGCGCGGCCACACTTCGTCCCGATGCGTGTTCTCGGACTGCCACTGCGCCAGCTGTTCCTCGGAGACTTCCGGCTCGATGAGCGCGTCGAGTCCGCCCTCGCGGCGCAGGGCCAGCCAGGTGGTGATGGCCGTCTGGGCCTGCGTCACGTAGAGCGTGGCGAGTTCGCCGTGCAGGGCGAACGGCGCGCGGGGGTGGTCGCGCTCGGTGAGTTCCTTGAGCCGGTCGTACTCGTCTTCGTGCCAGCTCCCGGTGTCGATGCTCCCGCCGAGGTGTCCGTAAGTGCGCATCAAGGCGGCCACTGCGTCGAGGTCTTGGGGGTCGACCTCCATGAACTCGCGCAGGTAGAAGTCCTCCGGCATGGGGACGGTTTGCGCGCGGGAAGGGAGCTGCGGGGTCCAGACGATCCACTCGCCGTCGGCCCGCGCCCCGCGAAGAGGCATCAACTCCGGTGTCGGCACGGGCGTTCCGGGCCAGAGAGTGGGACGAAAGCGTGGGTCAACGTATGCCGCCATGAGGAGCATCATAGCGTCCAGGAGGGTAGGACGAACTATGAATCCTTCGTATCACGCGCAGGGATAGCGGAACGTACCCGAGGGGGAACCGGAGTGACGCAGTGGCAGGACCGCCAGGCGATAGGCGACATGCACGAACGTCGGGTGGCAGCCGCGCTGCGCGCCCGCGGCTGGACCGTCCAGCCCTGCGGACAGGGCACCTACCCGCCCGCCGTACGGGAAGCCCTGAGCCGGACCCGCTCCGCCCTGCGGCACTTCCCCGACCTCATCGCCGCCCGCGGCGCCGACCTGATCACCATCGACGCCAAGGACCGCATGCCCAGCACCGACACCGACCGCTACGCCGTCAGCAGGGACACCGTGACCGCCGGCCTCTTCTTCACCGCGGCCCACGCCCCGACCCCGCTGTACTACGACTTCGGCGACCTGAAGGTCCTCACGCCGGCGGAGGTGGTCCACTACACCGCCCACGCCCTGCGCCACCGCAGCGGCGCCTTCCACCTCGTCCGCACAGAGCAAGCGCACCGCTTCGACGACGTCTTCGGACCGGCCGGCACAGCAGCTGCGGCATGACAGTCACCGCACCCCGCCCTGCCAGCCGTAGAGTGCGGGCCCCGTGGCGGGTCCCGGCAAGCCTGCCGGGCTTTCACCGACGTAGAACCGCCTGCCGCCGATGCGCCCCAGAGGGCAGTCGAGGACCGCACCGGCCCCCGGGGGCTCGGGGAGGCATCGGCGCGATCACGCGGCGGGTGATCGCGCCTCCGCGGCCGGGCATCGGGTGCGAGCGGGGCCGTCCCGGGACACCAATGACCTTGCAGAGAATTATTTCTATTCATGAATTGCATTTCTGTTAATCATGGACTCGGCGTTCCGTTCCGAGAAATTCCTACCGGATAGGATTTCTCGGCCCCGTACTCTGCTTTCGATCGTGAATAGGGCGCGCTCCGCTGGAGACGGTGGCACGGAGGCGCGTTGTGGGCCCGCCACGTTCCTCGACGAAGACGCCGTACGTCATTTCGGGGTCCTCGTCTTTGCTCCAGGTCTCGACCAGCGTGTCCTGCTCGTACGTTTCTGAAGCGGACTTTCGGATCACATCGATCCTGCGGTGAGTGCCCTGGGTGTAGTGCCTCGCTCGTGTTTGTCCACCGTGTCGCCGTCGTACATCTCGGCGGAGCCCTCGTTCCTGTCGGGGCCCTCGGAGAGTGCGCTGCCCAACCCGTGCTCTCTGCACGGCCTTCGCGATGACTTCGATCGCGAAGGCCGTCGGGAGACCTCCCCCAAGTGCTGTGCCGGTGATCAGCCGCCGGACTGTTCATGCCGTAGTGCCGTCACGACGGCATGCCGTCACACGGTGCCGGACGAGCCGGGCAAGCCCGCCCGTTCCCCTGCGGTGCCCAAGGCCTGTCCGGCCCGCATTTACGCAGCTCACCACGGGGTTCCGGGGCCGACCGCGCCTCGACACCCTTGTGTCCTGCATGATCGGGCAGGACACAGGGGCCACCCCGGACGGGAGGGTGCGCCGGGCGGCCAGCGCGGTGCGCGTGAACGAGGCCGGCGTCCGGGTCACCGAGAAGCTGTGGACCCTGACCCAGGCCGGGCTGGACGCGGCGGCCGTGGCCCTGGACCGCCCGGCCCGGGAGATGGGCGGCACCGCGAAGGCAGCGGCAGCCTCCGGCGCGAAGCACGCCCGCGCGGTCACCGACGTCTTGGCCGCGTTCCTGCAGACCCCGCCCGAACCCACGCAGCCCGTCGTACGCAAGATGCTGCCCGCCGCGCCGGCGCCGGCCGCGCCGGACGGGGAGCAGTTGGTGGAGCCCCCGGCGGGGCTGGGGCCGCTCGCCTCCTGGTCGACGGAGGCGGTGCTGCCCACGGGCGGCACCTTCCTGGCCCCCGCCCGCGGTTCGCTGCGCGCCGACATGGTGTTCGCCTCGCCCGGGCACGACCTGGCTCCGCTGATGTTCGTGGAGGTCGACAACGGCACCGAGGGCCCGCCGATCGTCGCGGACAAGATCGAGCGCTACGCGAGGTTCTTCGCCCGCCGCGTCAGCCTCGCCGGGCGCGAGGTGCCGCTGTGGCGGACCGTGTGGCCGGCCCCGGTGCGCAAGGACTACCCGCCGGTGGCGCTGGTGTTCACCACGGACGTCGGCACCGTCGCGATGCAGACCCGCATGCACGAGGTCGGCCAGCTCGCCCGCGACCACTGGCGCGGCGAGTGGAACGGCGACGGCCGCGCGCCCGAGGGCGAGCGGCCGGACGGCTACCGCGACTACGACGCCAAGGTGCCACTGCTCGCCACCACGCTGCGCCTGCTCGCCGCGCACGGTCCGCACGGGCCGGTGTGGTAGCGCTACGGGCATTCGACCTGGCAGACCATCGAGGACGCCCTCGACAACCCCGACGACTACCGCGCGACGCCCGCCGCACGGCCGCAGAGGCCGAACGCGAGCACGCCCGGCTCGAACGGGAAGAACACCGACGCAGGCTGGAGGCGGGGAAGTGGGTCTGCCCGACCTGCCAGCGCTACACCTACCCTGAGGACGGCCTGACGCCCGGCGGCGAGTGCGGTCCCTGCCTGAACTACCGCCGGCGCACCGCGGCCGTTCCGGAGCAGGCCGACCAGCCGCCGACCGGCGGCATCTTCAGCCGGCGCCGTCCTACCTGACTCCGGCGGAAGCGCGTAAGCACCAGGCCCGTACCGATGGGTACGGGCCTGGCTGTCATGTGACGCTCGTCACATTGTGGAGTCGTGCCGTCAAACACTTCTCCGTGAGTCCGTCCAGGCTAAGGAGGCGGGCTCGGTGAACAAAGTAGAGCCGCCGTTTACCTAACACTTCCATGCTTCGGACGGCTCCGGACGGTCCCGGACGCTTCCGGACGTGATGGCCCTGCTCCGGCGGAGAGACCAGCGAGATTCGCTTCCACCGCTCGATGGCGCCGGACGCGGCCAGACGCCCGCCGGACAGGGGTGTTGTCAGCCCTCTCGGACCGCGCGAATGATTAGAGCGCTATGCACCTTATGCCGTGTCAGGAGTATTTCCGTGAAACGGTGTTGACATGCCCGGTGGGGCAACTGGGGGCCGCATAAACCGGAGTTGAGCTTGCTCTAGGAGGGGGCCACACTCATAGGCGCACGGTCACTGGATCTCCGGTGGCGTGTGGGGGTCCGTCAACCCCCGTTCTTCCGTGTCATCCGTCCAGGCTTTGAGTGCAAGATCCGTTGAGAGGCGGGTTCGATGTTTTCGTTGTGGCGTTTTGTTCCGGGTACCGGCTGGGTTCTCCAGCCGGTACCGGTGTCCCCGGGGTGCGTTGTCGGCCCTGACGTCCCCCAGAGGTTCGGCTTCCGGCGGACCCTTCACTGGGTGCGCCGGCTTCTCCGCACCGCGGGTGCCTTCCACACCGGGGCCGCCGTTCTTACGGCGGGCGGGCTGGTATGGATGTGGCTGGCTGGGCACGAGGTCGAGGTGCTGGGTGCCGTGCTGGCAGGAATCGCTGTCGGTGCCTTCCTCTCCGCATACGAGGACCTCAAGCGCGCGGTCCGGCGTCGGCGCGCGCGGCGGCTCTTCGGTTCGGGGGGTGAGCGCGCGTGGTAGCGATCGAGCGCCGCTCGGGTGGCTGGCCTACCGTCACCGGCCGTAACCGGCCTCCCTACCCCACGGTGAGCGAGGGGTTGTGCTGGGAGATCGACTCCCGGGCCGTGCGCCATGGGGAGCGGCTCAGCGTGCGCGAGCTGGCGGAGTCCTCGGGGACGTCCTCGGACCGCGTGATGGCGACGCTCACCGGCAAGAGGGTGCCGAACCGCGATGAACTGGACATGCTCTGCATGGCGCTGGGGCTTCAGGCCGACGACCGTCAGGAGCTCCAGCAGCTCCGTACGCGGGAGGAGACCGAGCGCGCTCACCGTCACCGTGCGGAGATCACCGCGGTCCGGACCCAGGACGGGGTGACCGTATTCGCGGGTGGGGGCACAAACCTCCCGAAGACTGAGCGCCCGAAGACTGTGCGTCCCCGGCAGCCGGTGCCGGCGTTCGGTCAGCCCGACCCGATCCGGGTGTCGAGCCCTGCGGAGCTGGTCCAGGCGATGAACGCCGCGCATGTATGGGGCGGTTCGCCGTCCCTGCGGGAGCTGGAGAGGCGCAGCAAGGGCATCCTGCGGCGCAGCACCATCAGCGACATGCTGCGGGGTGACGCTCTGCCGGACTACGACCGGTTCGTGGCGTTCCTGCGTGCGTGCGGCATCGACGGGGACCACCTCGGCACCTGGGTGTTCATCTGGCGCAGGCTGAAGGCGTTGGAGACTCCCGGGGCCGCTTCCTGGATGCCCGGCGCGGAGCAGACCGCCTCGTAGGGGCCGTCCAGGCGTAAGAAGGTCCGCACCGGTTGGTGCGGGCCTTCTTCGCGTCCTGCCCATCCCTGTGATCCGTAGGCAGCCGCCCCTTGTCCGTCGCGTGTTCCCCAGGCCGGACCCCTTGTCCAATCCGCAGACACGAGGGTGTGCCGTCATGCCGTAGCTACGGCGGGCCGTTGAGACGGCGGTACGGTCTGCCGTTATGGCGATGACGAGAGATGCGCTGCTGAACTGGGCGGCACGCTCGCGGCTGCGGGCCGCAAGACGCTGCTGGTGGACTTGGACGGGCAGGGCAACCTGACCACCGCCCTGAAGCTGGACCGGCTCAATCCGAAGGGGGAGCTGACGCTCGCGTCGGCGATGCTGGAGGGCTGCGACCGGGAGCAGGCGCGTTCCCTGGTGCGCCAGCACTCGGAGAACTTGTTCGTGATTCCGTCCGCGCTGGACCTGTTCACCCTGCCGCGCAAGCTCTCCAGCGTCCGTGGCGGTGCCGAGCACCGGCTGTCGTGGGTGCTGGAGCTCATCGAGGACGACTTCGACCACTGCCTGGTGGACTGCCGCCCGGCCCTGGAGGTCGACACCGACAACGCCCTGACGTGGGCCACGGACGTGCTCATCCCGGTCGACGTCGACGAGTTCTCCATCGAGGCCCTGGAGCTGCTCCTGGGGCAGGTCCACACCCTCGTCACGGACGCCCGGATCGCCCCGCTACCGGGGTCTCGTCATCAACAAGATCGACCGCCCGTTCTCCGGCTTCCACCAGAAGGTCTACGACGCCATACACCAGCTCCCGCTGCCCGTGGTCGGCGAGATCCCGATGCGCACCGCCGTGGCGGAGGCCAAGAACAAGGGCCTGACGATCGCGCAGTACGAACCGAAGTCCGACGTCGCGCGCATGTTCCGCGACCTGGCCGTGAAGGCCGGCTACCTCCCGGAGACCCCCAGCTCATGAGCAGCAAGAAGAACGACTTCGAGGTCAGCACCGGCGGCGTCAACGCCCTGCTGACCAGCCTGTCCGACCGGTTCTCTGGTGAAACCGCAGACCAGAAGCCCAGTGACGGCACAACGGCACAACGGTGGAACGGCACGACGGCAGCGGTGCCCGCGCAGCAGGAGTCGCCCAAGCCGAGCAAGTACACACTGCTCCTGGACCAGGACGACGCCCTCACCCTCGACCAGCTCGCCCTCACCCTGCGCCGCCGCACCGGCCGCCCGGTCGACAAGTCCGAGATCCTGCGCGCCCTCATCCGCCTCGCCGCCGCCGACGACCAGGTCGCCGAGCACCTCGCCCGCGCGCTGGACCGTCGTACGACCTCCTGAACACGACAGCGGCCCGACCATGGCTCTGACCTGCTGTGGTCGGGGCCATGGTCGGGCCGGATGCGGTGCGGCCGGAACGGCATAAGTGCTGGTCAGAGCCGGTTGTCAGTGGTCCCCCCTACTGTGACCACTGTGGATTCCCGGCCCTGATCTGGTGCGCTTCGGGATGTGAGCTGGGCACACGTGGTCAAGCTGGATAGTCCGGACCGAAGTGCGCGTGGTACCTGACCTCTGGAGGTTGCGTTCTGTTCGGCTATGGCCAACGATGTGTGGCCCTGTGAGCTGCGAGTTCGTGACTGAGCTGGAAAGTCACAGCTACCACGAGAATCCCTGTGGATTGTCTTGCGTTTGTGCAGGTCAGAGACGTGCGGGGGAGTGCGGTGTAACTGGTCGGGTGACCGAAGCGTCGGCTTGAGGGAACAGGCGAGCGTCCCGCCTGGCGAGGTGGCTCACGGGTGACCTTGGGCCTGTTGAGCAGCGAGCTCCTCGATGATGCTGGCCTGCTCGCGAATGTCGTCTGCCTGCGCGGGGGTGGGCTCGTACTGTGTGAGGCTGCTGATCTCTGCTCTGGCCGCAGCGATGTCTCCGGTACGGGCGAGGACCACGGCTCGGTGAGACCTGAGTCCGACGATGAGTTCGGGCAGGTTGTAGGCCTGGGTGATGGTCAGGAGCTGCCGGTCGATCAGGCTCAGGGCGGCCTGGGCTTCGTCGAAGCGCAGCAGGGTCTCGACCACGTCCTGGCCGAGGTCGACGGCGGACCGCCAGGCTCCCGTGATCATGTAGAGCTTCATCGCGGGGAACGCGGCGCTGCCGTAGTCGAGTTTGAGCTGACGGCAGCACTTGACATGCATGGCGAAGCAGTCGGCGAGGCGTTTGTAGTCGTCGGGTGTCTCGCTGTCCGAGCAGGCTTGCTGCAGTGCCTCGATGGGTCCGTGGAGGTCGGCCGGGGTCAGGCCGAGGTGATCGCAGTAGGCGTCAGCGAGGTCCAGGGCTGCGGGGCCTGCGGCTCGGTAGCTGCCTGAGTGGTAGAGCCCCTGAACGTAGCCGTAGCGCAGGGCTCGCTCCAGGAAAGAGGGGGCGGGAAGTTCAGCCAGGGCTGTCCTGAATGCAGCATCGAGGGCTTCGATGTCACCGGTGTGCCCGTGCAGAGGGAACTGGCGGGTGGCCACCAGGACCTTCTCGCGTGGTCCGATCCCGCTGCCGCCCTGTGAGACGAGGGCTTCCATGGCGTGGACGTGGCGTGCGTAGGCGTCCCAATCGGTGTCCCCGTATGCCCAGGTGGCCAGCGCACTGTGCGCATCAAGGCGGTCGACGGTGTCCCGACCCGGTTCCTGCGCCACGTCCGCGATCACCGTGCGCAGTTCGCGTGGGAAGCCACCCTCGTAGAAGCCCTCCTGGCTGGTGATCTCCAGCAAGAGGTCGATCTGGCCGGTATCGGCGAGCAGCCGCATCCAGCGGGCCAGCCGCGGCAGCTCCCTGTGGCCCTCGAGAAGACCAGCCAGGGCCTGCTCGACACGGCGGGCGGCTTCCTCAGGCAGGTCATGCGACGCATGGAGGGCCAACGGTGCGGCCGCATCGTGGAGTTTGGCGAGACCGTCGGCGAATGTCTGTACGAGGCCGAGGCCTGCGAGTTCGCGAACGGCCCCGGCCGCGGCAGCGGGACGTGTCGGTCCCGCGGCTGCCGCCAGCTGCTGCAATTCCGGGCTGCTCAGGGGAACTTCGGCGATGGCCATGAGGCCGGCCATCGTGCGTGCCAGCACGGAAAGGTGCCCGAAGGTCTCTGCCAGGATGCGTTCCTGGGCCGTGGGGGCGAGGTGGGTCTGCTCCTGCACCGCCGCGCAGAAGGCGGCACCGTCACCTGCGTAGAGAGTGCGGGTGAGCGCCGCGGAGTTGAGGACGTACAGCGGCAAACCAGCTGTGAGCGCCAAGACCCGCTGTGCGGTGGGGTAGTCCAGGGTGCAGTCTTCGGCAGCGAAGACGGCGGCCACGGTGTCGGTGTCCCAGCCGGGCAAGGACTCGGCGGAGACACCCAGATGCGCGGCGAGCGCGGTCTGCTCCGGGTGGGGGTGGCCCAGCAGCGTGATCCGGGCCGTCGGCAGCGCCTGGACCAGCAGCCGTACGTGGTCGGATGGGAGGACGTGCACGTTGTCGATGACGACCGCGATGGCTGTGTCGTCGTGGGCCAGTCGGCCGTGCACGGCCCGAAGGACGTCGATGCCGGCCCCGCTCGGCAGGCTGACGGCATCGGGCCCGCTCAGGTGCCGGGCAGCAACCTCCCGGGCCAGCGCACCGGGCACCACCGCGGGCGGCATCTGGCCGGCGTCGAAGTAGGTGACCGGGAGCGGGCACCGGGCGGTGGCGTGCGCCGCCCAGGTCGTCTTCCCGGCCCCGGAGAAGCCCGTTACCAGCCGCACGCGCTGCTCGCCCGTCAGCTCCGGTTCGCTGCCATGCGGCCAGTAGACGTCGGGAACCTGGGGGAAGGCCTGCAACTCCTCGACGAACTGCTCGTACAGGGAGGGCAGTTCACTGGCATGGAAGGCTCGCCCATGGGCTCCGGCACTCGCGTACTGGATGCGGGCAGCCAGCTTCCACACCAGCGTCTGCGCTCCCAGGGACCCGAACGGGACCTGGGCGGCCTGCTCGGTGCACCACTGCAGGACACCGGCGAGATCCGCAGCAGCGGGCGGCAGCCACGTCTCCTGCGGATCGGGATGGCCCGGCCACAGCAGCGACACGTCCGCCTGCCAGCCCGGCTGCTGGGTCCGTTGCAGCAGATCCGGACCCGGTGCGGTATTGCTGACCACAACCAGCTTTGGCGTGCCGGGGCGCCGCCCTGCCGTGTGCTCCGCGCGTAGCTTGGCGAACTGGTCGACCGACCCCCTGATGTCGCTCCACATCAGATTGCCCTGCCGGGTCTTGACCTGCAGGTAGAGATACCGATCCGGGAGCACGACCTCCAGGTCCTCGTCCAGCTCCATCAGCAGCGTCTGCGCACCGGCCTGACGCAGCCGCAGCAGGCAGCCCACGGCGTACAGGTTCTGGTAGGTGAATCCGCGGTGCAGGGACGTGATACGCCGAAGTTGCGCCGGATTGAGTGGGGCGGCCGGCTGTGTCGCGCTGTCCTGGGCAGTGCCGCTGGCCGGTGGCGGTTCCTGGTCGTGCACCCCGCCAGGGTAACGGTCCCGCCGAGGTAACGGCTGCGTCGGCCGCGGTGCGGGAGGACCCGGCAGGGGCCCCGCCCCGCGGCGCGAGGCCTCGACCCGGCCCACCGGCAGATCTGCGTGACCTCCCGCACCGTGCGGTTCAGTGCAGGGGCCCAAGGGGCCGGGATCCGGAAAAGACCCGCAGACTGGAACAGCACGCTCTCCCGGGCCTGGAAGGTGAACCTTGCAGGCCGCTCCCGTGGTGACGCATCCCCGTCTGCCGAGATGGCCGTGGGCTTGGCCGACGAAGGCGATGAGAGAGGTCGAGCCTGCCCGGGAATTCTGATCACGCCGTTCCGATCGCGGTGCCGCCGCGCATCGCACAGGGGCCTGCTGCGGGTGCGACCCCCACGCCGCAGCAAGCGCTGACACAGCACGTGGGCCACCCTCCCTGATCGTCACCCGGCCCCGCCCCGACCCGCGAAGAGGCCGCGTGCCAGATGTATCCGGGGCGGGCAACGGCCCCTGACAGTGGCCCCGTTGGCGCATGAAATGCCTGATGAGGCCGTGTTGTCAGTGGCGCGTGGTAGATGTGAAGAAGGAGAGAACTTGTGTGGTTTTCCCGTTAGTTGATCAATATCGAGTGAAGAGGCAGGGCATGGTCGAGACGGAACTTCCCGAGCGGGGGGTGGTGTTCTGGCCGGTCGGCACGGGCGACTCCACCACGATCGTGCTCGGCGGCGACCTGGTCCTCCAGGTCGATCTGCGGGACATGAAGGCCGCCGACGAGAAGGGGGCGGTGGTCGCCGCGGTCATCGACCGGCTGGCGGATACCCTGCCGCGCCCCAACTGGCTGGACGGGAAGACCCCCTACCTCGCGGTGTTCGCCCTGACCCACGCCGACCTGGACCACTGCTGCGGGTTCGGTGACCTGCTGGACAGCGGCATCCTGATCGGGGAGATCTGGGCAACGCCCCGGCTGTGGCGGGAGATCTCCGAGGACACGACCATGTGCGAGGACGCCCAACTCTTCCAGGACGAGGTCGAGCGCCGCGTCGCCGCCACCTTGGAGGCCCTCGAGAACGGTGAGGAGCCCGCCAGCGGCGACCGGGTACGGATCATCGGCTACGACGACGACCGCGACCAGCACTCCTACAGCGAGCTGCCCGACGAGTACTTCACCTTCCCCGGCAAGACGATCACGATGATCGACGGCAACGACCTGTCGGAGACGTTCGAGGCGTTCGTCCACGCCCCGTTCAAGGGCGACTGCGCCGGCGAGCGCAACGAGACCTCCCTCGCCCTGCAGATCCGCATGCACACCGGCGACGGCACGACGGGCCGGCTGCTCCTCCTCGGCGACCTCGCCTACCCCACGATCAAGAAGATCTTCGACAACAGCGAGTACTTCAGCAACACCGACCGGGTGGAGTGGGACCTGCTGCTCTCCCCGCACCACTGCTCCAAGAAGGTCATGTACGCCAAGGGCGAGGACGGCGAGGAGGAGCGCAAGCAGGACATCCTCGACCAGTTCGAAATCTACGCCAGCCCGGACGCGCGGGTGATCGCCAGTTCGCGGCCCTTCCGGGACCAGGACGAGAAGGGCCACAACCCGCCCCATCTGTTGGCCCGTGACGCCTACGAGGAGATCACCGTGCTGCCGGTGCTGTGCACGGGGGAGTACCCCACCCAGGACGAGCCCCGGCCGGTGGTATTCGCCCTGGAGCCCTTCCTCGGGTTCGAACTCGTCGATGTCGCCGAGCTGGAGAGCAAGTCCCTGGTGATGAAGGCCGCGGGCGGTGGCCGTCGGATGCTGGCCGCGCTGGGCACCACCCGCTTCCCGGCTGCCGCCTTCACCGCCACCGCCGCGCTTCCCTCCCCGCGGGCGGCCGCCGCCGCGCGCAGCGCCGTCGAGCAGGCCCGCGGAGACAAGGCCGCACCCGCCACGCCCCTGGGATTCGGTGACGCGTGAGCGACCGCACCACTACGGCCGTCACGGCCGGCCAGCAACTTGCCCTCGACCAGCTCCGGCAGATCACCGGCTCAGCTCGCGGCGGGGTCTTCCTCGCCCATGTGGACACGGCACCCGCCAAGGCCCCCACGGGCTTCGTGGAGGCGCGCATCAGCGTGGGCTGCGCCGGTCTGTCCCGCGCCGAGGGCGGGCTGCGGCTGCGCAGCGAGGAGCCCGTCACGCTCTACATCCCGCCGGACTTCCCCTTCGAGGTCCCGCTGGTGTACACCCGGCACAGCCGCTTCGCCGGGGCCCCGCACGTCGTCTGGGCTCATTTCCCGTGCCTGTACCGCTCCACGGCGACCGAGTGGGACCCGGCCGACGGCATGTACGGGTTCATCACGCGCCTGCTGGACTGGTTCCGGGCCGCCGCGGCCGGGGAACTGGATGCGCCCGGTGAGCCGCTGCACCCACCCCACGCGGTGGGCGACTACGCGGACGGTCTGCTCGTCGTCCGCCGCGACGCGCCTGCCGCCGAGGACGACGAGCCGTGGCTGGGCGCGGCCCTCCTGCATCGCATCAGTGATGAGCGCAGTGACGTGGTCGGCTGGCTCCCCTTCGGCCAACCGTGGCCGCCCACCCTCGCCGATGCCCGCGCCGCAGCCCAACTCCCCAACGGCGCCGAGGTGTTCCTCGCCCCGGCCGTGATCACCGCAGACCACCTGACCTTCGAATACCCCGACACCGCCCGGGCGCTCATCACCGCCCTCGCCCGCGGCCGGATCACCGCACGCATGGTCCTCGGTCTCGTCGGCGTGGCAGCCGACCACAACCGCCGCCTGCGCACTGCCGCCGAGCAGACCGGCCCGGACGGCACACCGCACCCCCTCGCCCCGGTCCACCTGCTGCTGGGCACCCCCTCCCGGGGGACCAGCGGCCACGGCCCCCGCCGGACCCACCTGGTGGCCTGGCACCTGCCCGACTTCGCCGACAAACTCACCCGCCGCGCCGTCACCGCCTACGTCGACCGCCAACTGCCCGAACTCGGCGACGAGATCATGCAGATCGGCGAGGAATGGCTCGACACCCTGACCACCCGGTGGATCCGCCTCTACGAGGCCCGCCCCGAGGTCACCGTCCGCCGCGACCACCACACCCCGGCGGCCTGGCTGC
Source organism: Streptomyces sp. NRRL WC-3618 (assembly GCF_001280005.1). Lineage (GTDB taxonomy): Bacteria > Actinomycetota > Actinomycetes > Streptomycetales > Streptomycetaceae > Streptomyces. The sequence goes on from NZ_LGDW01000303.1 coordinate 17,375, forward strand.
ACGGCAAACGCATCCTCGTCCTGGGCGCCGGCGCCCTCGGCGCGCCCGCCGCCGACATCTGCGCCCGTGCTGGTGCCGCCCACCTCACCGTCGTCGACCAGTCACTCGTGCACCCCGGCATCCCCGCCCGCCAGCCCTACGCCGACGCCGACATCGGCTACCCCAAGGCCGATGTCCTGGCCGCCCGCCTCAATCAGATCGCCCCGCATGCCACCCGCATCGAGCCCGTTGTCGCCGACATCACCCGCGGTCTTCCCGCCCTCGACGTGCACTCCTTCGACCTGATCCTGGACTGCACCGCCAACCGCGTCGTCCGGGCCTTCCTCGAACGCGCCCGCCGCACGGACCCCACCCACTGGCCGCACCTGGCCACTGTGATGATCGGGCACCAGGCCACCCGCGGTATCGCCGCGCTTTCACCGCACGGGGCCACCGGCGGCGGCGCCGATGTGCTGCGCCGCACCGCCCTGACCGCCCGCACGGATCCCACCGGTGCCCTGGCCGACATGGTCGAGGACTTCTTCCCCACCGAGCCCCGCACCGAGCTCTTCCAGCCCGAACCCGGCTGCTCGGACGCCACCTTCACCGGCTCGGCCGCCGACGTCACCGCCTTGGCCGGACAGCTCATGACCGGCATCCTCCACGCCCTGAACACTCCCGCCGACCAGCACACCATGGCCGCGCTCACCGTCCGCACCCCGAGCGGCCCCACCGATCCTCAGCCCGCCGGGCCGCGCTGGCTGACATGGCCCAACGACACGATCATCACCGACGACGCCACCGGCTACGACGTCCGCATCGCCCCCGCCGCGCTCGCCGAGATGCGGGCCGAGGCCCGCCGCGGCGCCCGCGTCCGCGGCCCGCGCGTCGAAACCGGCGGCATGCTGCTGGGCGCCATCGACGACTCCACCGGCATCATCTACGTCGACGAGGCCACCGGCCCGCCCCCGGACTCCCTGCTGGCCGAGACCTACTTCCAGCACGGTCTGGACGGCGTCCCCCGCCACCTCGCCGCCCGCCGCACCGCGACCGGCAACACCAGCCGCTTCCTCGGCCTGTGGCACACCCACCCTCACTCGCCGGCACAGCCCAGCGCCACCGACCGCACGGCCATGGAACTGCTGACCCTGCCCCTGGACGACGCCCCCGCCCGCGCCTTGGTCCTCATCGCCGGCGGACCGCAACCCGTCTGGCAGAAATGGCTCGCCACCGGCGACGGACCAGACCTCTACGCCCGCCTCGCCGCCCGCACCACCGCGGCCACCACTCCACCAGCTACAACGGTGCCACCCGGCCGCCCCCGCTCGGCCCTCTGGTGGCCCGGCGGCTACGCCACCCGCCCCACCACCGACAACCCCCTGCCCGCCCCACGCCGATCGGACGATGCCCGCCCATGACCCGCACCATCGGCCTCGCCCTGTCCGGTGGAGGCTCCCGCGCGGCCGCCTTCCACCTCGGCTGCCTGCGCGCCCTCAACGACCGCGATCTCCTCGACCGCATCCGGGTCGTCTCCGGCATCTCCGGCGGATCCCTGCTCGCCGCCCTGTGGGCCTACGGCCCGCCCGACTTCGCCGACTTCGACGCCCACGCCACCGACCTGCTGCGCTCCGGCCTGCAACTCGACATCGCACGCCAGGCGTTCAAGCCCTCCGCGGCCGCCCGCAACCTCACCGCGGCCGCCCGCGCAGGAGCCCGCCAACTGTTCACCCGCACCACCGACATCAGCGTCGCCCGTCCCGCCAACCGCACCGACGCCCTGGCCGCCGTCCTGGCCCGCAAGGCCTTCGCCACTACCACCATGGCCGACGTCACCCACCCCGGCCTGGACGTCGTCCTGACCGCCACCGACCTGGCCACCACCAACGCCGTCCGCTTCGGCAGCGCCCGCAGCGGGTGCTCCCGCTACGGCACCATCACCGAACCCATCCACGTCGCTACCGCCGTGGCCGCCTCCGCCGCCTACCCCGCCCTCCTGCCGGCTCTGGAGCGCACCTTCACCTTCCAGCACCGCGACGGGCACAGCCAGCAGCACACCGTGCTGCTCACCGACGGCGGCGTCTACGACAACCTCGGCCTGTCCGTCCTGGAACCCGGACGCTCACCGCACCACACCCAGCACGTCTACGACGTGCCCTTCATCATCGCGTGCGACGCGGGACTGGGCGAACTCGCCCTGAAGGCACCGCACTTCATGGCCGGACGTCTGAACCGCTCCTTCGCCACCGTCCACCGCAAAGCCCAGGACTCCGCCCGCTCCCGCCTGCACGAATGGGCCGCCAGCGGACGCATCGACGGCTTCGCGCTGGCCTACATCGGCATGAAGGACGACCGTCTGCCCGCGCCGCCTGCCGACCTCGTCCCGCGCAGCGCGGTGGCCACCTACCCGACCAACTTCGCCGCCATGAGCCGCGCCCACTTCGAGGCCATCACCACCCGCGGCGAACAACTCATGCGCACCGTCCTGCCGATGTACGTGCCCTCCTCCCCGTACTGACACGCGGCAGCACGTCCCCCTGGCGACACCTGTCCGGGCCGACCGACCATCACGTGCGGCACTCGGTACGCTCCAGGCGCCAGGCCGGTCACCTGTCGCCGGAGCATGTAAAAGATAAGGAGAGAAACAGCCCAAGCCCGCAGCCTGCGGACGCTAGCCTGTTCCACAGGCCGAGCGCATCGGCCCAAGCCGGGGCCGGCCCATGAACGGCCCACACGGCAAAGGTGCCCGGGCATCCGGAGCGATCAGCCGCATCAACTGCGCGTACCACCACAGCTGTTCATCAGCCTGACCAACAGGTCCGCATGCGCCCGATCCCGCGCACCGGATCATGGGGCCGGAGCGCAGACTCGAGGCCATCGCCATGACCAAAGAACACGCGCGCAAAGACCGGGCCCGGCGCACCGCCCGCCGCACCGGCACCTCCTACACCTCCGCCCGCTCCGGCACCCTGCACACGCACCCGGCTCCCATCCTGCCCCCGGTCAGCGGCAAACCCTTCGGTATCTCCGTCACGGCCGACATGACCGCAGCCGCATCAGCCATCGGCGCCCGGCTCGCCGACTGCGACCCCTGCCTGACCTCTGCGATGGACCGGATGACGGGGGGACTGCCGCTCGTCCCGGCGGCCCTGGCCGCGTCGCTACCGGTCGAACTCGGCGACGGCTTCACTCCCACCACCCTCGCCTTCTGCCAGACCGTCCCCCGGTACGGCCACCACGAGGCGTATCAGTTCGTGATCTATCTCGAGGAGGACGAGCTCCGCGACTTCATCACCGACCTGGTCGACATCTGGGCGTACGCCATCCCGCAACTGATCCACATGCAGACGGCCGGGCCGCTCCATTCCCTGGTCATCGACCTGGCCCCGCCGCGGCCGCCCTTCTACGTGGCTGCCTACACCGGCTTCGTCCCCGTACCCGGAGGATCCTTCCCGGCGCTCACCCTCAGCTCGCCGGACCTCACCGGAACGATCGACGACCTCGCCGAACGCTGTGGCTTCCCGCTCTACACCTGGAAGACCCTGCCCGGCATCACACCGTGGATCCTGCAACAGCACCCGGACACCCACCGTCCCTGGGGAGTGCGCTGGAACGGCACGGACACCCTCGCTGTCACCATCGGGTCCCCCGAGTATTCAGCCGAAGCCGGCGCTCAGTGGATTCAGGCGGCACGCCGCGCGGGCTCGGTACTGGTCGTGGGGCTGTGGCACCGGGAAGTCTCCTCCATCAGAGGGTCGGCGGAAGACCACGAGATCTTCGCGGTGCGGGCACAGGTACAGCCTTGATCACTGCTCCTGCCACAGGCCCCGGCCTGCGGCAGGAGGCCCTCTGCCGCGGGCCGGCGCGGACAGGCGCCACCGGTGAGCGGGCCGTGCAGCGCCGCACCGATGCGTTCGCCCGGCTCGCGGCCCGCGCCGAGATAGTGCTGCGCCTCGTTGAGCCACAAGACCGTGCGCGGATCCACCCGCCTTAGCCGCGACCCTCACCCTGGCCGCGACGATCACCAGCGCTCTGGTCAACGCGTTCTCCTGACCGATGGCACGCATGCCGTCGGCAGATATGACCTGTTGCGCCGCGCCCTTGACATAGGATTAGCGATTAGCGAATCATGAATTATGTCTCAAGAGGCCTTGGATCGGTTGCGTGAGGTGTCCGTGCGGGTCTTCGGCAACCGTTACCGGGCGGAGCTGATGGGGGCGCTGGCGGCAGCGGACGAGCAGGGTGTGTGCCTGGGAGACCTTGCCGCCGCCCGCAACGCACCGGCGAGTGTCTATCAGGCGCCGATCCGTGCCCTGGTGGAGGCCGGGCTGGCCGAGCGGCTGCCGCGGACGCCGGGGGAGCGGCGCCGCTGGTACCGGCGCAGCGACAACGACGCGCTCTGGCAGTGTCTCGAAGGCCTGTTGAGCTGTTTGGCAGAACAGTCCGTACCCATGCGGGTTGGATAGTCGGCGGGGCCGCCGCGTGCGGCCGGAGCCCGGTGAGGCAGGGTGGAGGCCATGGTGACCTTGGCGAACTCCGTGATCGGCCGTTCCGTGCGGACGGCTTCGGCCGCCCTGCTGGAGGCGGGCACCCAGACCAAGGCCGCCTCCCTGCGGGGCACCGAGGCCCTGTTCTTCCACCGGCTGGATGCCGCCGAGCACGCCCGGCGCCAGGACGTCGCCGCAGGACGGCTGGATCGGATGGCGGCGCTGGAGACCCTCCTGACGCTGCCGGTGGGCATCCCCGTTCCCCTCGCCTCGTTCGAGGCCGGCCAGCGGCGGGCCGTACGCGCCCTGCCCGCGGGCGCCGCGGACCGTGACCGCACGACGGTGACCCGGCGCGCGGTCCGGCCGGTGCGCGTGGACCTGGTCGTGGTGCGCGCCGCCGGGTGGCGCCAGGGACTGCGGGACGCGGGCCGGTTCGCGCCGTTCTGCCGTCGCGCCATGCTGCTCACCCGCCGCCCCTCACATCTGGAAGAGCTGCTGGCCGAGGCCGACTTCTACGGCATCGGCGTGTTCCTCGCCGCCGAGCACGGTGTGGAGATGATGCTCGCGCCGGAGGAGTACCGGCCGCAGCGGCACACCGCCGCCGCGTGGTGCTTCGTCGAGGAGCTGTATCAGCTCCTGCGCTGATGGTCGGCCGCCGCCTGCCCGTTCGCTCCGTTCGCCACCGAGGCCGGGGCGGCCAGCGCCCACCGCCTCAGCTGCTGGGGCACCTTGAAGGCGTCCGGCTGCCGCAGTTGCGCGTTCACCAGCGGATACCGCTCCACCGCCGCGCGGCAGCGCTCGTGCCACCACTGCTGGCGCGCCAGCCCGGGAGTGATCGCAGTCAGCGTGCGCAGCCACTCCATCAGCACGGCCACATTGTGCGCGGCGGCCCGTGCCGGCCGTTCACCGGCATTGCTGGCGAATTCATCAAGCGCCCACACCCCCTCGCACACCGCGCAACCACAGATGGGGGCCGGGGCGCCGGCGAAGCGGTCGGCCAGGGTCTTGCCGAGGAAGAAGTCCATCAGCTCGGCAAACAGCACGTGCGGGGACATGGAGAAGCCCTTGCTGGATTCGGCCTTCTCGCCCGGGGCCACGATGTGCCGCAGCCGGCTGCCGGCACCGAACGCCGTGAAGGTCGCCCCCGCGGCCAGCGCGCCGAAGGCCGCCAGATCGGTGCGCAGCAACGCCGCTCCCGGCACTTCCTCGATCACCCGCCGCAGGTGGTCGACGGCCCGTGCGTGACGCGTGAGAGGATCCCTCTGCCCACCCAGCATGATCGCCTTGGGCCCCTTCACCAGCCGTAGGCAGGCGATCAGCTGCTGCACCGCGTCCTCTTCCCGCAGCCAGCCCACGTCGACCGGCGCGGCGAAGACGACCTGTGCATCGTCCAGGTCGGCCACCCGCCGCACCGCCGCCTTGAGGGCATCGGAGTCCTCGGCGTGGATGTAGCCGGTCGGGGTCATTGGCGCGGTAACGCCGACCGCCCGCTGTTCCGCCAGCGACACCTCGAGCGGATCGTCGAAGGCGAAGGTGTCCTCCGACGCGGGCGGGAACGGCTCCTCCTCGCTGGCCGCCCGCACCTCGTACACGGCCGGATCGACCAGCAGCGGCCCGCTGAACTGCTCCTCCTCGCGCAGCCTTTTCGCCTTCCGCAGCGCGTTCTTCCCGCACAGCACCAGCCCGCTGCGGCCCGCATCAAGCTGTCCGCGCAGATAACCGACACGGGCAGGAGACACTTGCAGCAGCATGCGCCCCTGCAGAACGCTCAGCGCACCGGACAGGGCCTGCGGCGCGTCGGGAGGGTCGGTGAGATCGGAGCGCGGACGCGGCAGCGGAGCAGACGGGTCGATCATGTCCTCACCTTCGAAGCGGCTCAGGGGATAACGAGCGGTCGCCTGCCACATACAGGCGCTTGAAGTCCTCGGGCAGCAGGCGGGCGCACGCGGCCGCCTCGTCGATCGCCAGGCCGCGGTCGGACAACAGGGTGTCCACCAGAGCCGGGACGCGCGTGGGTCGCTCCGGCTCCACCTCGACCGGTTCGGCCGTGCGGTAGCCGAGCGCCGACATCTCCACCATCACCGTCCGGTACTGCCATTCGGTGATGGCGTTCAGGGTGAGCGCGCGCCGCAGCAGCGCGCTCATCGACACCCGCCAGACGCGCTTGAGCTCCGCCAGCCGCGCCAAGTCCACACCGTCCGCGAACGCCTGCCGGATATCGGCCGCGGGCATCAGGAACTCCGCGGCGAACGCGTCGGCCTGCTTCTCCTGCTCGCCCGACGTGCCGGGCGCGGGATGCATCACCAGATGGCCCAGCTCGTGCGCGACACTGAAGCGGCAACGATCGCCCGGCGCATGGTCGTTGACCAGGACCAGCGGGACCTGGAGGTCGTCCCACTGACTGACCGCGTCCAGCAGCTCACTGCCGAGACTCCGCATCACGACCAAGCCGCCGGCCTCCTCGATCGCGGCGATCACATCGGCCACCGGGCCCCTGGGCAGGCCCCAGGCGCGGCGCACCTGGTGGGCCGCATCCTTGGCCGTCGTGAAGTCATCGAGGAGCACGCGGGAGAAGCGGTGCGGCACGTCCGCTGCCGCGGCGGCCTGCGCGAGACCCGTCACCTGCAGCCGTACCAGGGCGAGTTGGGCGTGGACGCGCCGCAGCGCCGAGGACGACAGAGAGGCTCTCTTGCGGTGATGGATCAGTCCCACCCCCACCCCGCTCACCCGGGGATCCAGGCACAGCAGGTCTACCGGGTAGCCCAGGGCGGCGGCATACAGCTGAAGACGGTCGTCGGCGACCACAAGGCGTCCCGATTCCGCGCGGCTGACATATCCCTGGGACACCACCGCGGCCCCGGCAGGCGCGGCCTTGGTCATGGCCGCGGCCACGTCGACCTGCGTCATGCCCCGCGACTCGCGCGCGAGCGCGAGCATGCCGGGATGCGCCTGCAGGTCACCGGACGCCATCACACCCCACCGCCTCAGATCAGACCTCAAAACATTAACACGGAATATTCCGGGGCTGATTCGGCTTTCTGATGGACTCCGTCACAGCCAACAGCCCTCTGCCGAAAGGGTCATGGAGCAGACGGGAAACCACGCAGCCGCCCCCGCTTGCCACCCGGTGATCCGGTCAAGGGCAGGACTCAGGAGGACCTGGAGGGGATCCGTGCCTGTGAGTGACGGCATTGTCTGCGCAGCTGGCCTGCAGGCAGCAGGCCGACACGCGCAGGGTGGTCCTGGACCAACGGCCACGATGTGAAAGCCCCGACGGCACGGGGGAGTTGCGCACCACATCACGTCGGGGCCACGGACGGGAACGGCGCGCGGTGCGGCGCAGACGAGAAGAGGAATGCGCAAGTGAACACGGTTCGAGCCCGGGTGTGGCAGTTCCAGGTGCAGGAGCCGGTGGTGACCGTCACGGAGGTCGGGCAGGGCGAGCTGCCGGTCGGGCTGGCCCGGCTCATCCATATCAACGCGCTCGCCTGCGACCACAACCGCGTCCTCGACTACCGGACCAAACAGCTCGAGGTCCGTCTCCTTGCCAGCTACCTCCATGCCGCCGGGGCCGACAGGCCTACTCCGGGTCGATCACCGCGCGTTCACGGCGAGCTCGCGGCATATCCGCGGCTTCGTCGCCGAAAGCTCAGGCCTGGGCATGCTGACGGCGGCGAGCGAAGCACTCTTCGCCTGGGACAACACAGCGCACGCCCTGCACAGTTTCGACGCACTGCCCGGCCATCTGCTGGCGGGCTATCAAAAGGGCGGTGTCAGACCGGACTTGCTGTTCCATCTCCCCAGCGGCCGGGTCGCAGGAGAGGCCCGGGGCCGACACCGCCGCCCCAAGACACTCCTGCCGAAACAGCCGCTCGCCGAGCAGAAGAGCCGACTGCAGGAACTCGCCCTCTGGTCGGCTTCCCACCGGGACCACGCCTACTTCATGAGCTGGGTCTGGATCGGCTGTTCCGGCGTCGCCGTGGACATCTTCCTTCCACAGGACGAACGCTGGGACGACGCACTGGACGTCAGATGGAAGCGGCAGAACGCTGGCCACCAGTGGCGCTTTCCCATGCGCGAGCGACGGCGCAGACCACCAGAGGACCCCTTCGGGCAGATGCCGGCCGACGATCCTGAACCCCCGCCCGCCACGGACGCACTGCAGCCCATGGTGCCGGTGCCCGTCGCTGCCCGCACCCAGCCCACGGCCGACCCGCTCTCACGGACCGGCCGCCTGGTGCAGGAGCTGTACGACACCGCCCCCGAACTCGACGCGGAACTCGCCGACATTCCCGTCCGCGGCGCCTGGGTGCCTGCCGACGCCCTGGGGCCTGCCCAGCACGAGGTGCTGCTGGCCGTTCTGGCCCAGCAGCCTCCACCCCAGGCTGGTGTCCGAGAGCGCCTCGCCCGGGCCGAAGGCCGCTTCGACGCCTGCCTCGACGGACGCCTGCTCACCGTCGTGCGTTCTGCAGCCCAACCGCCACCAACCTGGCAGGACCTGGAAGAGGTGCTGCTGAGCCCGGCTTGAACACACCGGCACCCAAGCTCTGCCCCGCGCGCCGGCAGAGGCACCCGGCGGTCGAGGCGTCCAGTGGCCACTGCCCGCCGGCACCGCCGGGCGACGGGGCCCTGTCTGCGGTCATGCCGGCCCGGGCAGCTCACCCAGCAGAGCGTTCACAGTCTGCCGCCACTGGCGGGCTTCCTTCCGCAACGGGAACCACGCGTTGGCAGTCCGCCGGTCAAGCTCGGCGAACTCCCTCAGCTGTGCTGCCAGTTCAGCACTGCCCGTGCCGTTGTTGCGGGCTGCCGCGGAGTGCACCTGGTGGGTGAGGCTGTGCAGCCGGTGCGCGGCACGGTAGTAGGCGACCTGGTCCTGGCTGAGACGGCGCACGGCATACCCGCCGCACTTGCTGCACGGGTCGAAGCCCTTGTTGCCCAGCAGCTCCGCGATGGTCACCAGGTCGTCGTCGCGGCTGACGCCGTGCTCCGGACGCCGGTGCTTGCAGTCGGGGGAGTGGGCCCGGCCCTGATAGCGACCCTCCGCGTCCGAGGTGTAGGCCTGCACCCCGGCGAGCACGCCCAGCGGCAGCCCCGACCCACGCTGCCATCCGGTGTCGGTGTCGGGTTCGAAGGGTTCCAGGTCCAGTTGCTCCATGGCCAGCAGGCCGTGCCAGACCGCCGACGCGAAGGGACGGCGCGGAAAATCCCGGTCGTCGTACCCGACAGCCTGCAGCTGGCGCAGGTCGGCCACGCCGCGGGCCAGGGCCAGAGAACGCAGCGCGTGATCGGTGTCGCGTCGCCCCTCGCGCAGCCGCACCAGCACCCGTTCGCCTTCTGCCGTGCTCAGGTGGCTGCCGAACGCCTCGTGATGCGGATCGTGGATACGGGCGGGCCAGACGGGCTCTTCCTGGCCGGGAGAGGGTTGGCGGGGCGCGAAGAGGGCGTCGGGCAGGTCACTTGCGCCGGCAATGATGGAACCCTGCCATCCCGCAGCGCACCGTTCCTCCAGGACGCTCAGTGCCACGACCTCAAGCCCGCCGCCGACGGAGAACACCACGTACAGCTGCTCGGCATCCCGCATCGTGGCGCGCAGCGCGCGCAGGTGCTCGCCGGTGACCAGATGCCTGCTGTGGACCGGCGTGTCGTCGAACACCCCCGGCCCGACGCCCGATCCGGTCGCGGACCGCGGGTCTGCCGGGGATTGCGCCGCCGGCTGGTCGGCCTCGTCGGTCTCCGGCTCGCTGTAGGACAGTGTGTGATGCTGCGTCAGTAGGCGCACGGCCACCGGCTCCGGCACCCGCACGGTGATGACGGACTGCGGCTCCCAGACAACGTCGGCCGTGTACGAGGCGAGCACCCCCAGCTCCCACTCACCCAGCCGGTCAACAAGCGACCTGCCAGAGCCGCGCTCCGCCGCATCGTGAGGAAGACGAGCAACCACAACCCGATCGCCGTGCCTCTCGCCGGCCGCCGCTCGGACGTCGGCCTCCCAGCCGGCCACCACTGCCCGGGCCCGCTCCAGCATCTGGTCGCGCCCCTTGCGGCGGCTGCCCATCGTGTCGGTCAGATGATGCACCACGTAGGTCTGCTGCTGGGGGTCGTCCCAGCTGTCCTCGACCGCGCTGCGCCACCGCCGCCACAGCGACAGCAGCTGCCGGCGGGCCTCGCCGGGGTCGCCCAGCGGCGCGAAGGCTGGCTCGTCGGCGGGAACATCCGGCTCCGTCATGGCGGCCGCCGCGGTCGCCGCCAACAGCGCCCTTTCGGCGACCAGCAGCTGGGCCTGCTCCTGCAGGACGCGCAGATACCCGGCCTTCGCTTCGAGAGCTGCCCCGGCCCAGGCCCGCAGCCAGGGGAACAGCGCCAGCTGCCGGTGCGTGCGGTGCATGCTCGCCAGCGCGCCGCCCCACTGCCGCAGCACCGACTCGCGTACACGCTGGGCCTCTTGCCGTTCCTCCCACGTGTCGTCCTCGTCGTCCTCCGCGTCGTCCTGTTCGCCAGGGACTGCCGGAGTGTCGGCCACGGGCTTGTACAGCACGGCGGCCGCGTGCCGGACCTCTTCGTCCTCGAAGGCGTCCTCGTCCGGATCGCGGAAGCTGTCCAGTTCGTACAGCAGACCCAGCCCGGTCAGCGTGTCCAGGAACACCGCCAGACCCGTGCCCGGACGTGCCCAGGACCCGTAGGTGCCGCACTGCGGGCACATCCGCCCGACCACGGCGGCATCCAGATGTACCGTCCGTTCGACGCCGCGAGCCGAGCGCAGATACGAACACGACGGTGTGGCATGCAGTTTCGCCTGCTTGCCCTGACCCGACCATACGGTGATCGTCGTGCCCTCGAACGGACCGAGTGGCACGTCCGACGTCAGCTGACCGTACATCCCGCAGACTCCCCCCGTGAATGAAATCCGTCACCGCCTCAAACCGCTCCGACCAGGCGGAAGTTGACCCTAACGCGCGGCAGGCCGACGAGGGGCCGGTTGATCTCATAAGGCCCTAAATGGACAGACCCCTCCACGGGCGGTGCCCCGTGACCGGGGCTGATGCCGACAGTGCGGGCACGCCGAGCGGCAGGGCACAGGGCCACCGAAACAGGCTGCGCCTGCCCTGCCGTAGGGTGCGCTCAGACCGAGCAGGCGGCCCATGGCGATCACGCTCGCGGGCAGGGCAGAACGCCGAGCTGCAGCACTGGGAGCCCTCGCTCGCGGCGGCTCTCTCCCGGCCGCGCAGACGTCCCTCGTCCCCGCTGGCTGATGCCGACTCCCCGCTCGTCGTGGAACACGACGCTTACGCTCCGGGCCTTCTGACAGGACGCCACCAGCCACCCGGTACCTCGCACGGAATCACGCCCGTATGTGCTTGAAGATTCCGCCGCCAACGGTGCGAATCGGCCCCCTGGCCGATCGGCGGAACGGTAACCTTCCCGTAGGCCGAGCGCATCGGCCCAAACTGGGACCGGCCCATGAACGGCCCCACACCGTAAAGGTGCCCGTGCCACGGCACGGCGGAGCTGCATCAACTGCGCACGCACCACAGCACTCCACGAAGAGACCATCAGGTCCGCAGGCGCTCGACATTCGCGCACTGGATCATGGGACTGGCGCGCAGAACTCGAGGCCATGCCATGCCCAAAGACCACGCCCGCAAACGCCGGGCGCGGCGCACTGCACGCAGCGCCGGCTCCTCCTACACCTCGGCCAACGCCGGCACCCTGCATGCTCATCCCGCCCCGGTGCTGATCACCGTCAGCGGCGCACCGTTCGGTGTGTCCCGCACCGCCGACATGTCTGCCGCTTCCGCGGCCATCGCAGCCGGACTGGCCGACTGCAAACCCTGCCGGGCGTCCGCCATGGCCCGGCTGATGCTGGGGGACTCACTGGTCCTGGCCGTGCTGGCCGCCTCCCTGCCCCAGGTGCCGAACCGGGAACTCTCCTCCATCACCTACATCTTCTGCAACGACGTCCAGCCGCACGAATACCCCCCGTACACCTATGACTTCACCGCTGGCCTGGGAGCAGTCCAGCGCCAGAGCTTCCTCGAGGATCTGGTCGACATCTGGACAGCCCTGATCCCGCATCTGAGCGGGGACACGGGTACCGACCTCACCGCTATGATCATCAATCTGACCCCGGCGCCCCCGTTGGACTACCGGGCCGGCCGCACCGGCTTCGTCCCCACACCACAAGGCCCCTTCCCGGCACTCACCCTCACCTCACCGGACATGACCGGCAGCATCGAGGACCTCTCCGAACGCTGCGGCTTCCCCCTCTACACGTGGAACACACTGCCCGACGTGATGGACTGGGTCCTGCAGCAGCACCCCGTGACCCTCCACCCCTGGGGCGTACGCCGAGTCTCCAGGGACGGGCAGAACCTGACTCTGGGCTCTGGCGAGCATCCTGCCGAGGCAACCAGCGAATGGACCGACGCGGCCCAACGCGCCGGATCAGTACTGGTGCTGGGCCTGTGGAGCGACGGCTTCGAGTCGCTCATCCACGCCGTGCAGGCACAGGAGATCTTCACCGTACGGGCACGACTGCAGCCGTCAACGACCCGGGACTAAAGAGCCCTGGGGTTCCTCGCAAGAATCTGCCGAAGCAGCGACGGCCCGGCTGCCGCGAGGCTCGTGTTGTCTGCCCCCGCCGCAAGCGGGAACAGACAACACGAACGGTCATGCGACGCGGACCGGTACCTGGCGCTCGGTCAGCAGCCGGGCCAGCGCGTCGGTCTCCTGTTCGGGCAGGGCGACGGCGGCCAGGCGGCGGGCGCGGGTGACGGCGACGTACCAGATGCGCAGCACTTCGTCGGTGGCCGGGTCCGCGGTGGCCCAGCGCTGGACGCTCCCGGCATCGGGCAGCAACAGCAGCACGCCGTCTGCCTGGTCGCCCTTGAGCTGGTGGACGGTGTTCGTGCGCAAGCCGGTGGCCGCCTGGGGCCGGGAGATCGTGGGCTTTCCGGCGGGGCGGCCTTTGCTGCCTTGCGGAGCGGCCCCGGGCAGGGCGGGCCAGGCCTTCATGGCCTGCCATACCTGCGGGGCCCATTCCCTGTGGGGCGGGGGCAGGCTGTGCAGGAACGCGAAGGCCGTGCGGTTGACCTGGCCGGCCGAGAGCCGGTGGGTGGCCATGATGCGGTCGGGACCACCGGTCTCGCCCGGGTACCAGTAGCCGAACAGGACGCGCACGGCGATCGTGCAGGCGCGGGTGAGGTCGTCGCCGGAGGCGTCCGGGGTGTGGGCGACGGTGCGGGCCCAGGCCAGGCTGGTGATCGTGTTGGTGTTGGGCTTCTCGCGGGTGATGCCCGGCAAGGTGGCGTACTTGTAGGCGGTCACCAGGCAGTTCTCTGCCGGGACGGTGTACTCCTCGGCGAGCGTGCGGAAGGCGTCGACGATGCCGGTGCCGGTCGGGGCGTGCAGGTGGCGGCTGCCAGAGGTGGCGAACTGGATGGGCAGCAGCAGGACGGGGATGTCGTCGTCGTCGCGCACGACGGAGGTGTCGGGCGGGCGCTGCCCGGTGCGCAGGGTGGCCGCCAGGCGGCAGATGACGGGGGAGCTGCGCCAGTTGCCCGTCAGGGGGTGAGCGGTGGGGGACAGCCGTGCCGCGAAGGCGTGAAGTGCCTGTGGTTCGGCGCCGCGCCAGGCGTAGATGGCCTGGTCCGGATCGCCGACGAGGACGAGCGGCACGCCGGCGTCGTGCAGGAGTTGGAGGATTGCCAGGTCGGCGGCGGAGCAGTCCTGGGCCTCGTCGACGACGACTTCCGCGAATCGGGAGCGCAGCGGTCCCAGGAGCGCGGTAGCGGCCTCGGGGTTGCGCAGGTTCCACAGGGCCAGCACCCGCGCTTCGTGCCCGGTGAAGTAGCCCTGTTCGCACCACGCCTTGCGGGTGGCGAAGATCTTCTCCTGCCACGTCTGCTGGCTGCAGGCACTGGCCTCGATGAGCTGGCGGGTGTCGTAGTCGAGTTTGTCCCAGGCCACCGCCTCGCGCGCCGGGATGGGCGAGGGATCCAGGGTCATGGGGAAGCGGTGCAGGGAGATCTCCCGGTCCACGCCTTCCACCGGGGCCTTGATGCTCGCCCACGACTCCAGCAGGCGGGGCACGGGCTCGGCCGCACGCCGCGGCTTGACCAGGAACTCCCACAGGAACGAGTCGAGCGTGCCGATGAAGTGCGGCGCCTGGACCAGGTCGGCGCGGCCAGCCTGGCGGCAGCGGCGGGCCATCTGGTCCCGGGCCACCCGCGTGAACGAGATCAGGGCACGTCCCTGCCGCAGCAGCCGACGCGGCGACTGCAAATGCCGGCTGGTGATCACATGCGTCTTGCCCGCGCCCGGACAGGCCGGCACAAAGGCAGGCGCGGTCACGGCGACGGCGGCCTGTTGCTGCGTCAAGGCGCCGGCCCGCACCGAGGGGGACGTCACGGGGTGCTCACCGCCGTGGTGCTGCCCGGGGAGGTGATGAACCGGATGGCGTCCGCCAGGTAGGTGGGCACGGTGAACGCCACCGCCGGGTCGGCCAGCACGTCGGCGAGCTCCTGGGCGAACCGCCCCTTGGAGATCTTGGTGCCCTTCGCGAGGTCTCCGTCCGCGCCGGGGAGGGTCCGGCTGGTCTTGGTGACGAACAGCTCCCCGAAGGCCAGGGCGGGATCGTCTGTTTCGAGGACGTGGTCCCAGCGGTCCTCCGAGCGCGGTGCGCAGCGGATGAATGCCGCCCGCAATGCGGGGATGTTGTCGGCCGACCACAGGGCCGGCTCCAGGGTCCGGGGCGCCGCAGCCAGGTGCAGCGTGCCGGGAGAGCCCCAGCGCCGCGGCAGTTCCCGCAGCGACTGAAGCCGGGAAGGTTCCGGCTGTCCGGGTGCCACATCCGTGTCGGTGATCAGCGCCACCCGCCGGCCCAGACACATGCCGTCGACGGGCGCCAGCAGCACGCGCAGATAGACCTCGAACCCGACGCCGTCCACGATCACCCGGGTGGTGCCGAAGAACCGTTCCAGCGCCTCGAACGCTTCCCGGGCCGCCTGGTCGCCGACGCCTTCGCCGGCGGCAAGGACACGCTGGGCCAGCGCGGGCAGCAGCAGGAGTTCCGAGATGCCCTCCACCAGGAGTGCCCGCGAGGTGAACAGCAGGGCACTTTTCGTGGCGTCCAGGTAGCGGTCCAGATGACGCACCCGGTCCTGGCTCAACTGCAGCCGGGGAATGGGCAGGGGCCGTGCCTGCCAGCCGTCGGACAGCTCGCCCGGGCACCGGGCCATGACCACCAGATCCTCCACGCTGGCCGCGGCCGATAAAACGGGGGAGTGGGTGGTGACCACCACCTGCAGGTGCCCCGCCGGCTGAGCCGGGTCGCCGGGCGGTCGGCGGCGCGAGGCCCGCGCCCGCTGCTGCAGATAGCGCAGCAGCAGGGTCTGCAGCTGCGGATGCAGATGCGCCTCGGGCTCCTCCACCAGCAGCACGGTCAGGTCGGCCTCGGCCGCCGCGTCCAGTTCCGCCATCACCGTGGCGATGAACAGGGTGTTGGCGTAGCCCAGCCCGGACGCGGACAGGGGAAACGGCTGCGCGGAGGCATCGCCCAACAACACCCGCAGCGACCGGGCGATCGAGGCGAACGTGGGTTCGGCCAGGGCCAGTTCACTCATCTGGGGATGCGCGCCGACGGTCAGGTCCCGCAGCGGCTCGTTGATCTTCTCGCCGACCCTGGCCACGTCCGGGTCCGCGGCCACCTTCTTCAGCTCGGTGCCGATCCGTTCCACGAAGGCATCGACCTGCTCGTCGTCCCCCAGCAGCCCGCGGAGAATCATCCGCACCCGGTCGCCGCCGGCCGACGCCAGCTCCCGCTCTGCATCGCGCAGCGCAGGCAGGTAGACATGCCGCACGCCACCGCGTGCGGGAGGTTCCCCCGTGACCGGGAGACCCGCGCCCTGCGCCCAGACGGTGCTGCCGCGCCGCCCGCCCGATTGCGGTGGTGTCCAGGACACCTGCCACCGTGCGGTACGGCTGTCGGGAGCCCCCTTGGGCAGCAGCGCCTCCAGATACGCGCCGCTGTGTGCCGGGCCGATGCCGGCCAGGTCCAGCTGCAGGCTCGGCCCGCCCAGCGCGGCCGCGGCCTTGAGAACGTCGGATTCCTCGAAATAGCGCACCCGGCGCCCGTCCAGCGGATCCGTGAGCAGCCGCATCGCATCGATCACGCTGGACTTGCCCGCGTTGTTCTCCCCGACAAGGACCGTCACTTGCGGCCGCAGCGGGATCCGTACCCGCTCGCACGACCGGAACCGCTCCACCAGCACCTCGGACACGTACACCGCCCGCCCCCGTCCCCGACACGTCACTCTGAGTAATAGCGATCATCGGATAATAGTGGGCATTGTCTGGCGCAGCGTTCAGAACTCGTCGTAAACCAAAGCGGTCAGCGCAGATGACGGCCCGCGCCACAGGAGTGCCAGATGCCGTGGGGCCGGGCCCATCTCCACGTGAGTCGCGGACCGGGCATCCAGGAGGAACGCCACGTACATCACCAGGCGCTGCAGGTAGTCGTCCCCGGAGCCGATCCGCAACAGCGCCGTGCCTGGTGATGCCCGTCGGCAAGACCACCCTCGCTTCCGGCAGGCCGGGGCTGGTCTGTGGGGGAAGGCCCGGCCCGGTAGCTGCCCGAGACAGCGGTCACGGGTGCCGTGGGGTGCGCAAGCGTTCAGAACTCCTCATCACCGGGCTCCGTCAGCAGTCCGAACTCCGGCTCGTAGCGCAGCAGGGACTGCACATAGCCGTTGTGGAACTGCCAGCCCTGGCGCAGTACCGTCCTGACCGGCGCGAATGCGAGGTTGCCGACCCTCCGGCTGGCGCCGAGCGTGGGAACCGCGGTCTGCCCGGGCTCAAGAGAGGGGATCTCCACGATCAGGCGGTGCCCGAGACCCGGCACATAGACGTGCCACGGCGCCAACTGCGCCGGCAGGTACCCCGTATAGGGCCGCTCCTCGATGCCCCTTCCGTCCAGCTGGAGCTGGCGGCGCAGGATCTGCGCCAGCTCCGGCCGGTCGCTGCTGCTGGCCGGGATCACACGGTGCACCGCCCGGGACTCCATACCCGTGCGGCGCAGATGCCCGCAGATGTCCTGGCTGGGGCCCACGGACTCGCGGTACACCAGAAGACCGCAGGAGATCGCCATCCACGTGAACAGCAGGGCACGGAACTGCAGGTGCTCCGGGAGCGCGGGGTCATCGGCCTGCACCGGCCAGAAGTCGGGCTCGGTGTGGACCTCCTCGTGGAAGGTCAGCCCTCCGTGGATCATCAGCATGCTCGGCTCGGTGATGCTGGCGCGCACACAGGCTGCCGTATCCGTCCACCAGGACCACCAGGTGCCACCGTCATAGGCGGGCCCCCAGGACACGGCCCGCAGCACAACACCCCTCTCGATGTGCACCGGCGGCTCTTCCCACACCATCAGCCCGGAGGGTGAGGGCACAATGCTGGCGATCTGGGCGATGCACGGGACGCCTATCAGCCCTGCGACGCTCGCGGCGGCTTCCCGCGTGATGTAGAACAAGTCCGCTTTGCGCAGCCGGCGGCTTTCCGCGTTGGCCAGGGCGGCGGCCTGATCCTGCACCCGCTCAAGCGCCGCAACGGCGGGCGGCATCAAGAATGTCACTCCCTCCTGCTGCAGCATGTCCGTCCACGTCTGGGGCGCGTTGTAGTGGAGGAAGTCCAGTGTCTGCAGCCACAGGGCATGCACGTCCTGGATGCCGGTCCGGTCCACGCTCATAGTGGGCTCGATCCTGGAGAGGGATGCGGGCGGAAACGGTGCGGGCGCGGGGGCGGTTGTAACCTGTGCCGCCCGGTGCTCGCGGGCGTGGTCAGCGGCTGGGCAGGATCTCTTCCCGGCCGATGCGGATGGCCTGAAGGTGCTCGCGGGTGATGTCCTCGGTGCCGTCGAGGATCGCGGCGACGGCGGCGCCGCAGATGAGTTGGGACAGGTAGAGGAAGTAGCCGCCGGTCCGGTCATGCAGGTACTGGGCGTGCCGGGTGAGCACGTCCTTGCTCAGCTTGCGCATGCGCAGGTTCTTCTCGTAACCCTTGAGCACGGCCAGGAAGGGGGCCTGGCCCTCGGCGTCGTCGCTCCAGGGAAGCGGGTCCACCCAGGTGACCGGCAGCAGGCTGCGCACCTTCTGTTCCTTGGCCACTGCCGCCTTCAGGTCGGCTGGGGTGGCCCCCGGCTGCAGCCGCTGGTGGGCGGTCCACAGCGCTTCGTCGCGGCGGTCGCAGCCTTTGCGGGCGGCATGGACGATGTCGGTCGCGCCGGTGCCGCAGAAGA
This sequence comes from Streptomyces sp. NRRL WC-3618, assembly GCF_001280005.1. GTDB lineage: Bacteria > Actinomycetota > Actinomycetes > Streptomycetales > Streptomycetaceae > Streptomyces. The sequence continues at coordinate 36,125 of NZ_LGDW01000303.1, forward strand.
TGGTGGTGATACCCAGCCGGGTGCGCAGGAAGTCGAAGTAGTGCAGGATCGGGCCGAGTTGGGCGGGGGAGACCCGCTGGATGTCGTCGACCAGCAGCAGGCGGGTCTGCTTGCGCTCCAAGACGGTGCGCACGGGCAGGGACAGGTCGGGGATGCGGCGCAGCTGACGGGCTTCCGCCTCGCTCTTGGGCTCGGGTGCCAGAGCAAGGAAGGAAGCGATCTCCCATATCCAGTTGAGTTCGTTCTCCGGGTTGTGCGGGACGGTGATGTGCACGACCGGGACCCGGTCGTCGAAGTGCTTTTCGACCCTGCGCTGCAACTCCCGGCCGATAAGCCGCAGCAGGTACGTCTTGCCGGTGCCGGCCGGGCCGTCGATCACCATGTCCAGCAGGCCCTCGTACCGGTTGCCGTTGACACCGAAGGTGCCTCGGGCCCGCAGCAGACAGTCCTTCAGGAACGCGGTGTCGATCATCAACAGATGGCGGTGGTAGTCCACTCGCGGGTCGTCCTCGTCGACGTCCACGTCCGCGGGAGCGCAGTCCAGCAGGTCGGGTGGATTGAACTCGGTGCGCACATACCGGTCCCAGCCTTCCCAGGAGAAGATCCATGAGGGCAGGGGCGGCGTGGTGCGCACCAGGTGGGCGATCTCGGCCCGGGCATCGGATGCGGCGGGCACGGTGGTCTTCATTCAGCTCTCCTCGGTGGGTGAAGCCAGAGGCGGGGTCATGCGGGCGCAGCGGTGCCGGCCGGTGGCGGGTCGTCCTGGGAGTCGGCCGGGGCCCATGTGGGCAGGGTGTAGCGGCCGTTGTCGATGTCCCGGGCCGGCACGGGCAGCGAGGGAGCGGCGGGAACGGTGTCGGGGTCCAGCGGCGTGACCGGCGCCGCGGAGTCGGACGTGTCGCCGGTCTCCAGGCGGATCACGCCGCGGAACGGCAGGCGGGGCTCGGCCGCCTGCCGCGCGGTCGGTCCGCGGCGGGTGCGGCGGTGGCGTTCCTTCACGGCCAGGGTGATGGCCACCTCATCCTCGCGGCTGCCGCCGCCCAGCGCCCATTCCTCGGCGGCGTCCTGCCAGTGGTAGTGCGTCCACGGCAGGTCGGCCAGCATGTGCCGGTAGAGGAACTCCACCGGGATCCACCTGCCGCTCAGCCGGTGGTCATACAGCCAGGCGACGTCGGGATAGTAGGGGTTGTAACGGGCCTCCCACCGGCCGTTCTTGTGCGCGAGTCCGGAGTCGAGGCCCTCCAGGTCCCACAGCGGCCCATCGAGGGAGCGGTAGGTGCGGTTGTCGATCTGGACGCCCTTGTCGGTGACCGTCACCCAGGCCGGCACCAGCAGCTTGCGGTTGTCCTCGGCCGTCAGCTGCCGGGGACGGTAGCCGTAGCTCGCCACCAGCCGGTCGTACATCTGGTTCGGGGACAGCACCATCCCCGGATACAGGGGGCTGCGCAGCCCCTCGTGCGGCTGCTGCTGGTAGTCGAGCGCCACCCATTCCTCGGCCGCGGCCTGTACCTGGTTGATGCTGAACAGGCGCTGGCGTTCGATGCCGTAGCCGCGCTGCTCGAAGCTGCGGCCCGTCCAGCCCTTCACGAACTGGCTGAATGTGTCGGCGAAGCCGTGGAAGAAGGCCTCGGCCAGCGGCTTGTCGGTGGGCGTGTCCTTGCGGGCGTATTCGATGCTGATGCCCAGGAAGCTGCACACCATCTTGAAGTGATCGCTCAGATAGGGGCTGCCCTGGTCGATGACGATGGTCCGCGGGTGGATGACCGGGCGGGCCGCGACGGCCTCGGCGAAGCGGGCGTCGGCCGCACACAGCTGGCCGTAGGGCAGGGCCGAATTGCGGGCCGCGGTCAGCGGGTCCCAGCCGGGCCGCATGGGCAGCGGGGCGAAGCACTGCGCCAGCAGCAGCACCAGATCGAACGCCTTGGTGGCGCGGCCCCCGATGCGCTGCCCCGGCTTTCCCTCCCCGGTCACCACGGGAACGATCATGAGGGCCATGCAGGAGCGGGAGGCGACATCGATCGCGGCGGTCAGCTCGGCCGAGACGGCACGGCCGTCGTCCCCGATCACCTTGATCTTCAGCGGAGAGGTGTCGATCTGTACCAGCTGGCCCGGCCGCAGCGCCACCGACGGCGTGTACGGGCGCCGCGGCTTGCTGGCCTCGCGTGAGCGCCGACGCGTGGTCTTCTTGAGCTGCTCGGTCAGCCCGAGCTCCTGCATCCGGGTGTAGAACGTCGAGCGGGGCAGCAGCAGCCGCTCCGCCTCCCGGGGATCCTGCAACTCCCGGCGGTAGCGCTGACGGACGAGGGTCTCGACGTCCTCGTACACGCGGTTGACCCGGCCGCCTGACTCGCGGGCGTGGCGGGCGGTGACCTCGTGCATCAGCGCGATGACCCGCTTGTCGGTGCGGCCGCCCGGGTCGGGGGTGCGGGTCTTGCGGCCGTCGTACAGCAGCACCAGCGGATTCTCGGCGGCAGCCTTCCAGGCGCGGCGCCGGTCATCCAGCGCCCGCCAGCTGAACTCCATGCCGACGGCGGCGAGTTCGGCCGACTTGGTCTGGCAGCGCTGTTTGAAGGTGGTGGTGTCCGGGTCGTAGCCGGGGCGGGCCGTGGTGGAGCCGGGCCGCAGTCCGGTGTGGAGTTCTTTCATGTGCTCGTGCCACCACAGGGCCTTCTCGCGCTCTGCCGGGGTGGCGGCCTCCAGCAGCTCGCCCAGTGCAGGCAGGCGTGCGCGGGCCACGTCCTGTCCGTCGTTGTCGAGGACGGCGAAGTCCGGGGCGCTTTCCACCTCCCGCCACAGCATGTCCACCGGCGCCACATCGCCCGACTGCGGCCGCAGGGTGATCTGCCGCCCTTGGAAGGCGCTGACCTCCCACACGCCACCGCGCCAGCGCACCAGATCCCCCAGGCAGACCCGGTCGGTCTCGAACCAGCCCGACACCGTGCCCGTCATCGCTGCCCCCTTGCCGCCCAGACCGGGGAGAAGGGCAGCAGCGGCCGGCTCCAGTCGATGTCCAGACGACGGCGCCAGATGAGCTGGTACACATGGTCGCGACCGAGGAACTCGGGCACTCCGCTGGCCAGGACGCCCTCCTTCAGCGGGCGCGGCCGTCGAAACGCGGCCAGCAGGGCCCGCTCATGCGCCTGATCGCAGACGGCAGGCTGCCGGAAGTCCGCCACGAGCAGCAGGTTCTCCCGCCGCACCCCGTGCGGCACCGGGCGCATGCACACGCTCCAGCCGGCCTGAGCGGCGACCTCGCGCAGGGCGGCCAGGCGTTCGCGCCACTGCGGGCCCATCCGGTGCGGGGCGAGCACCACGGCCTGCCGCTGCTGGTCGCGGGTCAGGGCGATGAAGTCCGGCCGCCACCGGTGCCGGATGCGACCCTGCTCCCAGTGCAGTTCGACCGGCTCCCCGGCGAACCGGCTGATGGCGGGATCGAAGTCCAGCTCGGTGGCCACATAGGTGCGCCGCTTGGACCCGCACACCACCAGCGTGCCGGTCGTCGCCGACCACCAGTCGGTGAGTTTGCCCTGCCGGCCGTGGTAGGCGACCGGATCCGTGGGCGGCTGGCGCTCCTCCAGCGCCACCCCCCACAGCGCCTCGGGTGCGACACACACCAAGCGGCCGTCGTCGTCGAGATGCCACGCCCTCACCTCACGCACCCGGAGCCTCCCTCCGCGTCTCCCGGCCGGAGCAGTCGCCCCGAACCAGGCCGTGACGCCAGCCTGACCGTCTCCCGCCCGCAGCGGTCAGCGCACCGAAGCAGGCATCACTCGAACGGGTGATGCCCTCTTGACGAACCCGCTTCCGGTCAGCTCGCCCTTGACGAGGGCCAGTTCTCACACCATGCAGGAGCGCTCGCGCAACGAGCCGGACGGCTCAGCGAGTCGGCTGTGCCCCACGGCCAGCACCCGCCGACGGCGCCGACGGGCACCACCGGCACCGTCGGCGAAGGGGGCCGCAGCTGGCTGAGCATGGTGATCCAGCCACTGCGCCAGCTCGCCCCAGCCGTCCACGTCCTCCAGCCCCCAGCCGGCCATCAGCTGCTGCACGTCCTGCACCCACACCGCCCGCGCCGCAGGCGTGTGCTCGCCACGCTGCTCGTAGCGCAGCATCTCCCGCGCCAGCTGGACGGCCTCCGGATAGATCACCAGGGGGCCCGTGCGCAGCTCCCGCGCTTCCAGTCCCGCCCGCCAGGCCCGCTGCGTCCAGCTCCACACGTCCGGCGTACGTTCCCACCAGCGCGCCACCATCTGGAAGCCGTCGGCGAACAGCTCCGCGCCCGCCGCCCCGAAGCGGCGCTCCAGCCGCAACCGGTCGGCGTGCGCACGCACCACCTCCGGCAGTCCCTCCAGAGCCACCACGTGCGGGTCCTGGCCGCGGTGGTCGTCCGTGAATCGCCGGTGACGCAGGCACACCCGCCACGGATCCGGCCACATCAGCCACGCCGCCTCACCCACGCCCCGGGCAAGGGCGCACAGGTCGCAGCAGCGCACCACATGCCCCTCACGGACCTCGAACGGCCACTGCCAGCGCGCCGGATCATCTCCCGGCAGCAGAAAACGGGCCTGGAGGTTGGTCAGGGCCAGCTGCAGCCGGTGCGGTGTCCGGCCGGACAGCACCGCCAGATGATCCAGTGCCGCCCGGTTGACATAGAGCTCCGCCAGGGCCGGCAGACGAGGATTGACCGGTTGGCGGCCCGTGCCCACCCGGTCCAAAAGATCTCCGAGCTCCAACTCGTGGGCATGTGCCAGCCGATTGACGAACGAGCCGGTCGACTCGCCGGCCAGGTGCGGCACGGGCACCCGCAGCCGCAGGCGCGGTCCCCATACACCCGTCCTGTCTGCCATCACACCCCCCACCAGGACCGCATGCGCCACAAGCCGGCCGCGCGCGGCCCGGCCGGGATCACGCGCACAACGCAACCTCCGCATCCCAGTCCCGACCGCGCACCGCCGCAAGCCCCCGTCACCCGTTCGAGTGAAGTACGGGCGTCTGTGCACTGCAGGGCGGCAGGCCCCCCTTCCACCCTCGAGGAGGGACCTCTGCCTCCAAAACCCGAAAGGAGCACGGCTATGGCCGAGTTACCCCGGTTGCGTACCTCGCTGCGCCCGTTCCAGCAGCAGGCGGTCGACAACTGCGTCACCGAGTTCCTCCTCGGTGCGCCCCGCTGCCGTGTCGACTCCCCGTGCGGCAGCGGCAAGACCTTCATCGCCCTCAACGTCGTGCACCACATGGCGCCCACGGGCACCTCCGTGAACGTCGTGCCCACGCTGGAACTGCTCGAGCAGACCGCGCGCGAGTGGCACAAAGAAGGCCGCCCCGGCCGCTACCTCGCCCTCAGCGGAGATCCGGACCTGCCCAAGGACCCGGCCCTGCGCGGCGTCCTGACCGCCGTCACCACCCCTGCCGCACTCGCCGCGGAGATCTCCCAGGCCGACGGCCCGGTCAGCGTCTTCGCGACCTACCACTCGCTGGGAAAGATCGCCGAAGCCCACCGGCTGTTCCACATGCCGCCCTGGGACGTGCTCGTCTGCGACGAGGCCCACCGCACGGCCGGCAACCTCGCCAAACCCTGGGCGCTGCTGCTGAACAGCCAGCAGATCTTCGCCCACCACCGGCTCTTCGTCACCGCCACCCCCCGCAACTTCGAGTCCAAGACTGGCCAGGACCTCCCGGTCGACATCGAAGTCGCATCGATGGACGATCTGAACCTCTACGGCCCGGTCGTCTTCCGCCTCTCCCTGGCCGACGCCATCGACCAGGGGCTGCTGGCCGACTACCGCATCGTCGCCATCGAGGTGGAAGACGCTGACCTGCGCGCCATCCTCAACCGCAACCCGATGCTCGCCGCCGACTCCGAAGGCCTGCGCATGGCGGCCGCCGAGGTCGCCCTGCTGCGCGCCATGCACGACTACGACCTACGCCGCGTCCTGGTTTTCTCCCCTCGGATCAAGGCCGCCGAGGTCTTCGCGGAGACCCTCCCCGAGACGGCTGCCCTGATGCCCAAGCGGATGCAGGGCCCGCTCCAGGTCGGCACCGTCAACTGCGAGCAGAGCCGCTACGAGCGGCTCACCCAGGTCAGCGCCTTCAAAGAAGCCTCCCTGACCTCCAGCGACAAAAAGCCGATGCGGGCCGTCCTGACCAACTGCATGATCTTCGCCGAAGGCGTCGATGTCCCCGCCATCGACTCCGTCCTGTTCACCAGCGCCAAGACCAGCACGTACCAGATCGTCCAGGCCGTCGGCCGGGCCCTGCGCCCGGTGCCCGGCCAGAACAAAGTCGCTCACATCATCATTCCCGTCTACAAGGCCCCCGGCCAGGACCTCGCCGACGCCGCGAAAGGCACCCGCTTCTACCTGCTGCAACAGGTCCTGTCCGCCCTCAAGCTCTACGACGAGCATGTCTTCCACCGCGTCCACTACCTGCGCCACCCCAAGCCCACCGACCCCCTGCACCCGGTGGCGCGCCCCGAACGCGCCGACGAACTCATCCCCCTGCTCAGTCTGTACGCCGAAGACCCCCACAACTGCATCTGGGAACTCGGCCTCGAAAGCGCACGGCGCTACCGCGAACAACACGGCCACCTGAAGGTCCCCAGCAGCTACTGCGGCCCCGACCGCTTCTACCTCGGCTGGTGGCTGGGCAACCAGCGCTCCCTGCGCATGAACCACAGCCTCAAGCCCGAACGCATCGAAGCGCTCGACGCGCTGGGCATGATCTGGGAACACCCCCGCACCAGCATCGAGCACCGTCTGGACATCGCCCGCGGCTACCACGCCCAGCACGGCCACCTCTCGCCCGTCCCGGGGGAACGCTTCCGGGGCATGGACTTCGGCCGCTGGATCAACACATGCCGCACCAAGGCCCGCCGGGGGCAACTGCCCTACTGCTACCAGCGGGCCCTCACCGAGATCAACCCCTGGTGGAACGCCGACTGGGACAAGCACGGCCACTGGCGGCGCATCTACGCACGCGCTCTCGCAGCCGCCCGCCGCGGCGAACTGGCATTTCCCGACCTTGCCCCCGACAGCGACGACCGACCGCTGGAGCAGTGGCTCGACAAGCAACTCCAAGTCCTGCCCACCCTGAGCTCCGCTCAGCACAACCTCCTCGGAGCCCTGCCGCTCCACCACCCGCTCGCCCTGCTGCTGCGCCCGCCCCGCAGCCAGAGCGAACGCGCCTTCGCCCACGGCTTGCGCCACGCCCACACCTACTGGCGCGCCCATCAGCACCTCAACGTCCCCTATGACCATGTCGTCTGGGACCGCGGCAGCTCCTTCCGCCTCGGGGAATGGCTCTCCGACAAACGCCTGCGGCCCTACCGTCTGACCCGCGAACAGCTCGACGCTCTCGAAGCACTCGATATGCGATGGACACGAACGCTGGCATAAACCAGTCAACTCTCTGGCAAACCGGGCGCCCGCCGGGGGAGCGGTAACGCATGGGGGACCACACCCGCTTCATCCGCGTCGATCATGCACAGCACCGTGAATGATCCCGAGGTAGTGGGCGGACCACGCACCGTGGCAGGTGTCGCACACGGTCTTGCGCCAGCCTCCCGGCTCGTCCTTGCGGTACGGACGCCGCCGGGTGCACCGCAGAACTCGCAGGTACGTACCGACCCGCCTCTGCCGCAGCCACCACGCCACGCAGCGCGGAACGGTCGGCCCCCTCAGCCTCCACCTGAACCCGCAGCACGCCGAGCTTCTCCTTGAGGCCGGTGGGCACATGACCGGGGGCAAGCGTGCACAACTGCTGGTGCAGGCGGGTCAGGACCTCTTGCCAGCCCGGAAGGAGAACGCCGCGCGAGCTGTCGCGGCCACCCTCTACGTTAGCGAGCGCACCGCCCACCGCCGGCTTCGGCAGGCCCCGGAACTGGGACTGGGGCCGGCGGACCCGCCGATGGCGGCCGCTGCCACAGGTAAGGAGCCCGCGGCCGCAGCGGAACCGCCGGTCCTGCCGCCGATGCTGTGGCGATGATCGCGGCTTCAGCGTGGTCCGAAAGGCCGGCGGCGGCGACCGTGCCGCGCCCGCGACGGGCGGCGTGCCGGTCATGACAGGAGAGCTTCGCCCGCCACTGGCCAAGGCGATCAAACCTCGCCGAGAACTGCTCAGGCTTCGTCGAGAGGAGCACGGAGTGTCCGGACGCCGGTGCGCCGTCCCCCAACTCCACATACTCGATGTGTGTTTGACGTGCGATCCGATGTGCGCTCCATGTAGGGTTGGGGCTGGAGGTGACTCTCGTGTCCGACGAGCAGAACGGGCTCTTCGCATCGGTCGATGCCCTGCTGGAACAGGCGGCGGCACCGGATGCCCTGCCGGTCCCCGCCGAACGCAAACGGCTGCGCGAGGCCGCGGGCCTGAGCCAGGACCAGGTCGCGAAGGCGCTGGATGTGCGACGCGAGACGGTGACCGGCTGGGAGGCGGGACGCACCGAGCCACGCCCTCCCGCGCGGGCCGCCTACATCCGTCTTCTCGACGGCCTCGCTGCCCGCTTCCCCGCCCCCGAGTCGCCCTCCGACTCGGCGCTAGGACCTCGTACCGGCCCATCCGTCAGCTCGCAGCCGCATGCGCCCACATCGCCCGTCCTGCCCGCGGCAAGCCCGGCGGCCCCGGTCCGGGCGGTGAGCGCGCGCCCGCCGGTGGCCAGGAAGACAGCGGCCGCGCCTGTCGCGGACGCGCGCTTCGCCCACGGGCCGCTCGCCGTCGTGGACGGCGACAGCGCGGCCTACTGCGCGGACGGCCTGGTGCTCGACTGTCCGCTCGCCGACCTTCCGGCACTGGTCAACTGGGCGCTGGGCGAGGCGAAGCTGGGTGCTGCCCGCCTGCACCGCTCGGGCAAGGACGCCGACCCGCTGATCGTGCTGACCGCCTCCGCCGTCCAACGCCTGGGCCTGCCGGCCGTGCTGGAGGACCGGCGCGGCCTGCGCCTGCCCGACGACCACCCGGCGCTGAAACAACTCGCCGCAGCACAGTGGAAGTTGACGAAGCGGGGCTTCGGCCCGTGGGCGCGGGTCTATCGCACGGCCGACGGTGCACGCCGCCAGTGCGTGCAGTTCGCCGTCGTGCCCTGGGGCGCGCTCGACACCCGCTCCTGGGGCACGGCATACCAGCTGGAGCCGGCCGAACTCGCCCGCTTGCTGTCCAGCTACGCCACCCGCGTGCTCACTCCGTGCGGCTCCACCGCCGTCACCGGTCTGGAGCTGATGACCGCGCTGCGCCCGCCCACCCGCGCGGTGAAGGACCCCGCCACCGGCAAGTGGGTGTCCGGTCCGATGCCCGGCTCGCTGAGTGAACCGGTGGAGTGCGCCCCGCCCGAGGCCCCCGACGGCCATCCGGCCGTCGCCGCCCTGTATCCCCGCTTCCACCAGCGCACCCCCGACCAGGTGCTGGACGAAGAGGCCTACCAGTGGGCGAGGCCGCTGACGGACGAGGAATGCATGAAGCCCTACGTCGTCGGCATCGACGTCAACATGGCCTTCGCCGCGGCCGCCAACCGGCTGACCGTCGGCCTGTCCGCCCCCGTCCACGTCCACCGCCCGGTCTTCGACGCGAGACTGCCCGGCTCCTGGCTGGTCGACCTCTCCCACATCCGCCTCGACGAGCGACTGCCCAGCCCGTTCACCCCCCACGGCGAGCCGCCCCAGGGCCCGGCCTGGTACGCCACCCCGACCGTCGCCTACGCCGTCGAGCTCGGCTACTCCGTCGCCCCCCTCGAGGCCTACCTGCGCTACGAACACGGCCCCTACCTGGACGCCTGGTACACCCGGCTACGGGACGCCTACGTCGCCACGATGGCCGACCTCGGCGTCACCCCGGACATGCCCGAAGAGCAGTTCCTGGCCGCGATGGCCGACTACCAGCAGACCGATCCCGTCCTTGCCGCGGTGCTCAGCGCCGTCAAGGCCACCGTCAAGGGCGGTATCGGCAAACTGCGCGAGCGGGCCCGCAGCGGCGGCTGGCGGCCGGGCGAGCCCTGGTCCGCCCTCGCCCGCCCAACCTGGCGCCCCGACATCCGCGCCGCCGTCATCGCCAGCGCCCGCACCAACATGCACCGCAAGATGCTCAAGCTCGCCACCCACGTCGGCCTGTACCCGGTCGCGATCCTCTCCGACTGTGCCGTCTACGCCTCCGATGGCCCCAGCCCCCTCGACTTCCTGCCCTACCAGGACGGCAAGCCGCTGCCCGGAGGCTTCCGGCTCGGCGTCTCACCCGGGATGGTCAAGCACGAGGGCACCCAGAGCGTGCTGTGGGCCGAGGGCCTGCTCGAGGAATACGGCCCGGATGTGAACATCGCCCGGCACATCAAGACCGGCATCGTCTCCGGCCAGGACGAAGGGGAGTAGGCACTGATGGGCATCCTCGCCGACAGCCTCGACAAGGCCGACGCCGCGCACTTCACCCGCCCCCTGCCGAAGTCGGCCCAGAAGCAGATGCAGTACCTGGTCAAGCAGACCAAGGGCACCCAGGCCGCAGCCGACCTGCTCGGCGTCACCCAGCGCACCGTCGAGCGCTACCTCACCGGACAGTTCAAGCAGCCCCGCCGCGACCTCGCGGAACGGCTCGCCGACGAGGTCCGCAAACGGTGGCAGCCCCGGGTGCGCGAGAGGGCAAAAAAGCAGGCCGCCACGACCGGCGGCATCGTCATCGACACCCGGGCACGCTTCGGGTTCACCGCAGCCCCAGGCACCACCGACGACCCGCGGCTGCGGCCCATCACTCAAGGCCTGCCGCCCGCCTACGCCGCACGGCTCTTCGACGCTCACGCCGCCGGAGCCGCCGAGCAACAGCTCCAGGAAATCGTGGCCGAAGGACTCCAGGAGATCTACTTCAAGGACCGTGGACGGCGCGCACACGGCCTGCTGGTGGACTTCACCGACATCGACTACCTCGACGTCGACTACTGAACGGGGCGGTGCTCCTTCCGCGCGCTCCGGCATCTTGAGTCAAAGCGCGATGGTTGTCACATAGGCAGGCTTGTTGTCACCTTCGAGGTTGGGCGCCGGAGTCGGGGGTGTCGGCCGGCTCCATGGTGGTGGGTCGGCGTCCGCCGCAGCAGGCCACCACTGCTGTCGCCGTGGAGTTCAGGAAGATCGTGAACCAGGATGATCTGTCCACCGCGTCGATGGATCCGGTACGAAGCGGCTCTTCCCCGGCTCGCCGAAGGATGTCGATACTGTCGGCCAGGCCATCGATCGTGTGGCCACGCTTCAAGGAGTGGTGCATTCGCCCCCGGAAGACGCCCGCGTGCCGGTTGGCCGGGACCAGGCCGTCCCAGACGACGAAGTCAGCCCCGGCGATCAAAGCGTCGCGTGCAGGCCCGCATGCCGGAGTCTGTTCGCGGAGCATGGCGATGAGGTCGTCGCGAGTCACACTGCGCGCCGGCGACTGGAAGACCAGTGATCGGCTATGTGAGACAACTCCAGCGCCTCTCTGGTGACAGTCCGACTGCTTCAACCTGGTTCCTTCGCAGGCTATCCGGTGCCGTCGGTGACAACCACCGAGCCTCGGCACACATCTGCGCCTGAGTGCTCGAGCAACTGGGCGTGATAGACGGCCGGTACGCCCCGCTACCGGTTCAGGCGAGTTCCTCCCCGTACCGGGCGAGCAGCGCGCGGAGTGCGTTGGCCCTGGCGTCGTCGCGCCCCTGGAGACGGTTTTTCTGGTTGCGCTTCCACCGGGCGAGCGTCCTCTCCTGCTCGCTGCCGAGGGGCAGGCTCGGCCGCAGCTGGCCGTGTGCTGTGCCGAAGTCCGTGAGCTGCCGGAACATCGCCTCCCACTGATCGCCCCGCTGGTCCCATGTCCATCCCGCCAGCGCCTCCAGATCGACCTTCTGCGAGTCCAAGAGCCTGCCACGGTTGGTGCGCCAGGAATTCAGCCAGATCCCGATGAGGTGGCCGTTCCACTCTTCGCGTTGCTTGATGGATGCGACGGACCGACCGGTGGTGGTGACGAACTGCTGCATCAGCTGAACCTTCGCCGTATGGCTGTCACCGAAGGGGGCCCAGGACCAGCCGGGTATCTCCTCCAGGGCCTTGAGCTGGTCGTCCGGCAGGTCGCGGCCGTGCGCGACCAGGTCTTCGCGTCGGCTGCGGAGGTTATTCGCCCACACGGTGGCCTCGCGGCCCGGCATCGCCTTCTCGCGCTCGTCCGGATCCGTGGCCTCGGCACGCCGAAGGTAGGCACGGTACCGGGACCAGAAGCCGGCTTCGTGCGCGGTGCCGCTGGACCAGGTGGGGATGGCGGCCAGCCGCTCGACCCGATCCGGCCGCAGGCGTCCCTGGCGCTGCAACCCCCTCTGCTTGCGGCTCCATCTGCCCAGACTCCGGCCGTCGACAGCCACATCATCGGTGGGGTAGCAGTTGCCGGCATCGGCGGCATAGGCCACCAGGGCCTCGAACATGGAGTCCCAGGCATCGTTGTGCGCCGTGTACTCGATCTTCAGCGCCTGCTCGCCGATACGTTCGCGGATCCATTCACGCGCCGTCGCGGCACCTTGCGGAGCGGCAAGGGCCCGGTAGCGCTCGGCTGCACCAGCATCGACCAGGCCGAGCTGCGCCAGGTGGTCCAGGACGTCGGCCGCGGCCTCCTCGGGCTCGGCGACGAAGCCGACCACGACGTCATAGGCGCTGTCGAGGAGGCTGAGGGGGTCCTCACGGATACGCACCACGGTCCAGCCGGCGGAGCGCAGCCGCTGGGACTTCATGCTGTCCTTGCGCCGTGAGTCGGCGGTCCCGTGGAAGTAGGAGCCGTCGAACTCCAGGACGAGACGCAGGCTGTCGGCCTCGATGACCATGTCGACATGCTCGACGCGGGTGGTACGTATGGCGCCACGGCTGGGGTCGATGGGAAGGACAGTGCTGAGTTCCGCCTTCAGGCGCAGCTCCTGCGCGGACGTTTTGACCAGGCGGCAGTCCGGGCAGCCAGTGCCATAGCGCTTGCGGAAGCCTCCCGTACGGTTGCCCACGACGGCTTCCCACCCGTCGTGATCGTCAGGGAAGTCCGGGCAGCGCCACCAGACCTTCCGGCTGGCTCCTACCGTGAGTTCATCCGCCGTGATTCCCGACTTCTCGGCGTCCAGCGTTGCGGCCAAGTCCGGCTTCACCGTCGACAACCGGTTCTGGTCCGTGATCTGCACGCTGGCCAACGCCCTTTGCCCCTCCGCACGAGCGGTCTCTTTGCGGGCCGCACCACGGCCACCATAGGTGCTGCCCCTGACGAGGGGCGGCGCGATCTTCCTGGCCTCTGCCCGGAGCCGGCCTCAACACCGCGGTGCCTGGTGGCGGCGGGGCCGTACTGCAGGGCGGGCTCGTGCACGGGGCTGGGGCAGTTGCCAAAGCACCTCGTCGTTCTCCCGGTTGTGGTGCCAGGCTCCCAGTGTGCGGGTGGTCACCAGCCGGTCGAGAAGCTCTCCGGTCTGCTGCGGGTTGTGCCCGCACAGGCGGGCGAGGACGTCCATATCGGCGCTGTGTTCGGCATCGACGGACATGTGTGCGGCCAGCACCAGAGCGGTCAGCCGCAGGGCGGGCGGCGCGGCCGGCAAGGCCAACGGGGCGGGGCGCAGCGCCCAGTGGGCGGCGCGGCAGCGGGCACGGCGACCGGGCGCCTGGTCCAGGACCGCGGCATCGAGCAGCCGCACCTGCACGGGTACCGACCTGACGGCCGGCGGCTCCAGCCAGCCGGCGTGGGCCAGCTCCTGCCACAGCTCCCGGTGCCCGCCCAGGCGCATGCCGCGCAGCAGACCCGTCGGCAGCCGGACATGGCCGCGGCTGTTGGTGCGAAGGGCGCACTGCAGGCCCAGCAGCCGGGCGGCGGGGGAGGTGAACCGGGGCAGCGCGGCGCCGAGGTAGGTGAGCATCTCCCGCACCCGCAGCCGCTGGTCGGACTCCACCCGGAGCCCGACCAGCGGCTGCGGCGGCGCGCAGGCAGAGGGAAGCGGCCGGGGAGAGTTGACCAGCGTGTCCGGCACCACGGCGGTATGGCTGGTCGCCGCCGCGCAGGCCGCGCAGGTGTCGGCCAGTCGCCAGGTGCGGCCGCTGCGGTCGCGGGTGAGGGCCAGTAGCACCGGACCGCCGCACCCCCGGCGACGCGGATGCCACAAACAGCCCTGCACCCGGCACTGGCAGCTACGCAGATACGCCGGCAGTGCGTCGGCGCGGGCATGGCAGGCCAGATGTGCCAGGGCGGCGGACCGCGCGGAGGAGGCCGTAAGGGGAGAGGTGTGGGCGGTGCAGGAGGGGCAGACGAGGGTGGGGCCGCCCGCCCGCGGACGCAGCTCCACTGTCCAGATGCGCCGCACTGCGGCATGCGCGCCACCGAGCCTCATGGGCTGGTCGTCCTCCTGTCCGTTCGCGCCGTGGCGGGGGCTCACCGTGACAGGCCCCCGAGACGGACGCACCGTAGTGCAGTTTCCCGCACTGCGAAGCTCGCCTTCACCCGCTCCGCCCGGCGAAAGTGCAGAAACCCGCACTGACGGGGCAGGGGTCTGCACCGTCGGATGGTGGGGTGACGATCTTGCCGCCCGCCCCCGACCTCACTGCGCTGCGCGTTGTGCTCGCGCGCCTGCGGGCCGAGCGCGGCTGGACCTTCGACGAACTCGCCGACCACAGCGGTCTGGCCCGGCGCACCCTCATCGACCTCGAACACGGCCGCACCACCGGCAGTGTTACCACCTGGCACGCCCTCGCCCACACCTTCGATGTGCCCATCGAGCACTTCCTGGGCGCCCTGTGCGAGCACCACACTCCGCCCGGCACAGCCCGTTCCTGAACCCTCACTTCGCCCCGGCGTGCACCACGTCATGAATCACCCGATCAGGCATCAGGCATAGAACAAGCATCCGCAATGACGCTCATGTGTGCGGGATTGTTGGGCTGGCCGTGGGAAATCCCTCCGACACGTTGCTCGCGCCTGCGTGTCGCCTGGCACGGTCCCTGCCATGTGCCCCACTCCCGCCCCTGCCGGCCGACACTGGGACGGCAGCCCCCGCGTCACCCACCGCCCCCGCCCCCTGCGGGTGACCGCCACCAGCCCCAGCCGCCTGCTGCGCGCAGGCCAACACGGCCGCTGCCGCCACTGCGGCAACCGCATCGACCTCTACCCGCGCACCGACCAGCGGCCCATCGCCCTGCACCCCACCGAACTGACCGCCGCCCACGTCCCCGAATCCTGCCGCTGGCACCTGAGCGGCGGCATCGCCCACCCGCACGGCGACGGCAGCGCCTGGTGCCGCATCCCGCACGCCGTGCTCTGCCCGCGCCGCACCCCCACCTGCCGACCCAGCCCCTGCCTCGAGGCGCTCCGCCGCCAACTCGCCGTCCGTACCCGCCGCCTGACCGACACCGGCGCCTTCACCCCTGCCCTGCCCTCAAGCGGCGGCGCACCGGCCGCCGACGCCGACGGACCTGACCACCCCGTCGTGCAGATGCTGCTGTGCCGCTACCTTGCCGAGCGCCCCGTCGAGGGCCTGCGCTGCGTGGCCCAGACCCGCCACCGTCACCACTGCGCCAACCCGGTCCTTGCCACCACCAGCCCGGCCGGGACCTGGAGACTGCTGCCCACCGGCCCCCAGCGAGGTCAACTCGCCCTGCCCGACACCCTGATGGCCGTCTACGACCTGGGCCACCTCCCCTACAGCGAGCAACTGCGCTGGCGCGCGCAGCACTGCCCCGCACATGCCGCCGCCCCCGGCGTCGCCGACCTCGCCCTGGCCGGATGGCAGCCCTTCGACGCCCTCCTGCACGCGGCGCACATCCACACCCGCCTGCCCCAACCCCCGGCCCGCCGACACGGCAGGGGATGACGATGCCGCATCACGCCCTGGAAATCGTGCTCACCCGCCCCCTGTGCCCGGCAGCCCTGCTCCGCGCCGCCCGCGTGCTGCCGCTCGCCGCCAACCACGACGCCACCCGTCTGATGGCCCTCGTATCTGCCAAGACCCCCCACCGGGCCGCCCGCCGGCTGCGCCACCGGCTCGGCGCACGGCTGCCGATCGACGTGATCACCACGCACTACCCGGACGCAGACCACAAGGTGCTGCTCAATGTCGTCTTCCCGCCCGCCGCGCACGCTGTCCTCACAGCCGATGCCCGCCGCGCGCAGCAGACCCCGGAGCGGTACGTGGAACTGGCCCTGCACCGGGCCCTGGCCGAGCACGCCGACCAGGAGATCGACCGCCTCGACCACGCGGTGGGCCAGATGCTGGCCCATACCACCCCCGCCTACCTGCTGTCCGCCGTCGGGCACGCGCTCACCCGGCTCCCCGAGAGGCCCACGCCATGAAACCGACCGACGAACAGACGGCAGCAGCCGACGCCTTCCACGCCGGCGACCACCTCGCCCTGCAGGCAGGCGCCGGCACCGGGAAGACCACCACCCTCGCCCTCCTCGCCCGCACCACCACCCGCCGCGGCCGCTACCTCGCCTTCAACCGGGCCATCGCCCAGGACGCACGAACCCGCTTCCCGAACACCGTCCAGTGCAAGACCGCGCACGCCCTTGCCTACGCGGCCATCGGCCACCGCTACACCCGCCGCCTGAACGCACCCCGCCGCCCGGCCTGGCAGACCGGCCAGGCCCTCGGCGTCACCAAGGCCATCCGCATCGCAGAGCGCGACATCTCCCAAAGAGCCCTCTGCCACACCCTGCTGCGCACCGTGGCCCGCTTCTGTCACACCGCCGATGAGGCCATCACCCGCCACCACGTGCCCCGCCTGCGCGGCCTGGAGAACAACGATCTCCACACCCAACTCGCCGCCCACATCGTGCCCTTCGCCCGCAAAGCCTGGAGCGACCTGCACAACCCCGACGACGGCGCGGTCCGCTTCGACCACGACCACTACCTGAAAATGTGGGCCCTCACCCAGCCCAGGATCGACGCCGACTTCCTGCTGCTGGACGAGGCCCAGGACACCAACCCCGTCGTCGAACACATCTTCCTCAGCCACCGCGACCACGCCCAGCTCGTCATGGTCGGCGACTCCGCCCAGGCCATCTACCACTGGCGCGGCGCCAAGGACATCATGACCGGCTTCGACGGCACCCAGCTCACCCTCTCCCAGTCCTTCCGCTTCGGCCCCCACCTCGCCGAGGAAGCCAACCGCTGGCTGCACCTGGCCGACGCCCCCCTCCGCCTGACCGGCACCGAGACCGTACCCACCGAACTCGGCCCCCTCACCCGGCCCGACGCGGTGCTGTGCCGCACCAACGTCGGCGCCATGTCCCACGTCATGGGCCTGATGACCGCCGGATGCCGGGTGGCGCTGGCCGGGGGAGGAGACAGCCTGCGCGCCCTGGCACTCGCCGCCCGCGACCTGAAAGAAGGCCGCCGCACCACCCACCCCGAACTTCTCCTGTTCCCCTCCTGGGGCGAACTGCAGGACTACGCCGCCCACGACCCGGCCGGCCGCGACCTGCAGCCCCTGGTCGACCTCGTCGACACGCACGGCACCGACGCCATCCTCACCGCCGTCGCTCAACTCGCCCCCGAGCAGCACGCCCAGGTGACCGTCTCGACCGCCCACAAGGCTAAAGGCCGCGAATGGCCCGGCGTGAAGATCGCGGACGACTTCACCCCGCCTCAGGACCCCGACCAGCACGACGACGCGGGCCAGGCCGTACCCGCACCCATCGACGACGGAGAGGCCCGCCTCGCCTACGTCGCCGTCACCCGCACCCGCACCCGCCTCGACCTCGGAGGCCTGTCCTGGATCCACGAACACCCACATGGGACGCCCTGACGTGTCCCCGGCGCTGTTCACCTGCTGGGGTGGGTCGCCCAGCACGCGGTGGCATCCTGGGCGGTCAGAGCTACCACGGGTGTGGCACCCGATTCCGGCAGGACCGGGGCCAACGCCGGCGGTTGTACCGGGCCCCCGCGACGTCGTGGGCCCGTGGACAAGCAGCCTCACCCGGCCAGGTCGCGTCCGATGATCTCCTTCATGATCTCGGTGGTGCCGCCGTAGATCGTCTGGATCCTTGTGTCGACGAAGGCACGGGCGACCGGGTATTCGGTCATATAGCCGTAGCCGCCGTGCAGTTGCAGGCATCGGTCGATGACGCGCTTTTGCAGTTCGCTGACGAACCACTTGCCCTTGGCGGCGTCCACGGCGGTCAGCTCCCCCGCGTTGTAGGCGCGCACCGAGCGGTCGACATAGGCCTCCGCGATGTCGAGCTCGGTGGCCATCTCGGCGAGTTCGAAGCGGATGTGCTGCAAGTCGCCGATGGGCTTGCCGAATGCCCGTCGGTCGAAGCAGTAGTCGCGGGTGAGGTCGAATATCGCCCGGCTGGTGGCGATGGCTGTGGCGGTCACGCCGAGCCGCTCCCTGGGCAGGTGGCTCATGAGCTGCGGCAGCCCCTCTCCGGGGGAGCCGAGCAGGTTGGCGGCAGGCACGCGCACCTCTTCGAAGTACAGCTCGGCGGTGTCCTGGCCGGGCAGGCCGATCTTGTCCAGCTTCCGGCCGCGGGTGAAGCCCGGCATGTCCCGCTCAACCACCATGAGGCTGAAACCGCGCGACCCGGCGTCGGGGTCCGTGCGCGCGGCGACGATCACCAGGTCGGCCATGATTCCGCTGGAGATGAAGGTCTTCTGGCCGTTCAGGATCCAGTCGTCGCCATCGGGACGGGCCGAGGTGCGGATGCCCCGCAGGTCGCTGCCGGTGCCCGGTTCGGTCATCGCGAGCGCGCCGATGGTTTCACCGCGGGCGAAGCCGGGCAGCCAGCGCCGCTTCTGTTCGTCCGTGGTCAGGTCCAGCAGATAGTGCAGTACCAGGTCGTCCTGCAGGGCGACGGTGAGGCCGAAGGACAGCGTGTGGACGCGGGCGATCTCCTCGCAGACGACCATGCGGTAGCGGTAGTCCGACTCGCCGGCGCCGCCGTATTCCTCGCCGATCTGCAGGCCGTAGATTCCCGATGGGCCGATGGCCCAGCTGGCCGGGCACGACATCGGATACATCGCCCTGACCGGTGCCCTGCACGCGATCGGCAGCTCCGGCGGACCGCCGCAGATTCCGCTCAATCTGCTCGGCGACTTCGGCGGCGGCGGAACCTACCTCGTCATAGGCGTCCTCGCGGCGCTGCGTGAAGCCGACCGCACCGGCAGGGGACAGGTCGTCGACGCCGCCATTGTGGACGGCACCGCCCATCTGCTGGCCGGGACCCACATGATGCTGGCGACCGGGACGTGGCAGGACGAGCGGGGCGTCAACCTCGTGGACGGCGGAGCGCCGTTCTATGCGGTGTACGAGACCTCCGACGGCCGCCACATGGCGGTCGGCGCACTGGAGCCGAAGTTCTATGCCGAACTGCTCGTCGTCCTCGGCCTCGACGAGGACCCGGCAGCTCAGCACGACCGCACCCGGTGGCCGCTGCTGCGCGAGCGCATCGCCGGGGCGTTCACCGGCCGCACCCAGAGCGAGTGGGCACAGGCGTTCTCGGCGTCGGACGCCTGCGTGGCACCGGTGATGAGCCTGCGCGAAGCCGCCGGCCACCCGCACCTCAAGGCCCGCGGCACGGTCGTGGAGCACGACGGCGTCCTGCAGCCCGCTCCCGCACCACGCTTCTCCGGCTCGCCCACCACCCTCGGATCACCCCCGCCGGTGCCCGGCCTGCACACCGCCGACGTGCTCAAGGCGTGGGGCGTCGGCGATGCCGAAGCGCTGCTGACGTCGGGGGCCGCCGTACAGACAGCCGCGGTCTAGGCGCCGCGGACCGCTCGGGAGGGCGTGGCGGCCGTACGCCGCGTCCGGCCCTTCGTTGTCGGCTGCGCGGCGCCCTGTTCCTGCACGGCCGCAACCCCCAGCCCATGACGTACGAGTGACTGCGCGGTGCGGACGACGACGTCCAGCGAGCCCTGGCGGGGGTTCCACCATTCGGCGGCCCAGTTCAGGGCGCCCAGGACGAGCATGCGGGAGACCCGGGGTTCGAGGTCGGCGCGCAGTTCGCCCGCCTTCTGGGCGTCCTGGATGAGGGTGCGCCACACGTCCCCGTACTGGGCCTCCTCGGCGAGCTGCCGAGTGCGGATGTCCTCGGGGAGTTGGCCCGCGTTCCTGATCGCGGCGGTGGCGAAGTCCGAGATCGCCAGCTGAAAGCGCAGGTGTTCCTCGACGGCCGTGTCGATGCGGTCCATGGGGCCGGCGTCTGCCGGAAGCGCGTCGAGCGCCTCCACGAGGTGCTCCCGCATCCGGGCCACGCCGACCCACATGACCTCTTCGATCAGCACTTCCCTGGACGAGAAGTAGTAGTAGATGGCCGGAGCCTGGATCTGGGCCTGCTCGGCCACATCGCTCAGCCGGGTCCCCGCGTACCCTTTGCGGCTGAGGACGTGGGCCGCAGCGTCCAGGATGCGCTCTCGCGTGCGTGCCGCCTTGGAGTCATTGGGCTCAGCAGGCGGCTTGCTCGCGGTTTTTTTAGGCATGAATCAATTATAGGTGTGACCTGCCGTGGCGCTGACGTGCGGTGTGTGTCATCGTCCGTCCGGGACTGGCTGTACAGGGCTGTCCATGTCGTCCACGAGGTGACGTACCGCTTTGACCGTTCCGGCCGGGTCCGTTCCGACCGGGTCCAGGTTCAGGGTGGTCACCCCGGCCTCACGGTAGGCGTGGATCCGCTCCGCGACATAGCCGGGCGGCCCGATCATCGTGGTCCGGACCAGCCATTCCCGGGGGACTGCGGCCTCGGCTTCCCGCTTCTTCCCGTCGAGGTAGAGGTCCTGGATGGTCTTCGCCTCGGCTTCGAAGCCGTACCGGCAGGCCAGGTCGTTGTAGAAGTTCTTGCCGCGGGCACCCATGCCGCCGATGTACCGGGCGACCATCGGCCGCTCCTGGTCCAGCAGGTCGTCGACCGGCAGGTTCTCGCCGACGGCGACCGGACCGCCGGCGACGACGTCCAGCGGGGCCAGGTCCGGGGAGCGCCGGGCGCTGCCCGCGGCGAGCGCCGGCCCGAAGACCTTCGCTGCGCCCTCAGGCATGAAGAAGAACGACTGCCAGCCGTCGGCCACTTCGGCTGTCGCCTGCAGCGAGCGCTCCATCAGCGACGCCCAATAGATGGGGATGCGGTTGCGGTACGGGTGGTTGATCAGGCGCAGCGGCTTGCCGAGCCCTGTTCCGCGGTCGGCGGGCAGCGGGAGCTGGAAGACCTTGCCGTCGTGGGTCAGGGCTTCCTGCCGCCGCCAAACGCTGCGGCAGATCTCGATGGTCTCTGTGATCCGTCGCATCGGCTGCTCGAACGGCACGCCGTGGAAACCCTCGATGACCTGCGGTCCGGAAGCACCGAGCCCGAGGGTGAACCGGCCGCGGGACAGGCTGTCCGCGCCGGCGGCGCTCATGGCCAGCAGGGTGGGGGTGCGGCTGAAGACATTGACGATGCCGGTGCCGATCTGGATCCGGTCGGTGATCGCGGCGAGGTAGCCGACGAGCGACATCGCGTCGAAGCCGTAGGCTTCTGGTACCCACACCATGTCCAGGCCCGCGGACTCCAGTTCGCGCACCAGCCCGGCCGTCTCCACCGGGTCACCGGTGTACCTGGACAGCAGCATCGACAGTTTCACATCGTCCTCCAGTCGGGATCCCCGGCCGGTCCGGCGCTTCGCGTACCGGCTCTTGACGCCAAGGGTGTTCTCCAGCGTGTTGTTGAACGAACGCCTCGTCGTTCTTGCAGCAGTCAGGGGCGTACACAGCCCCTACACCAGGCCTCCCCGGCTGATCAGCTGGGCGGCGATGACATTGCGCTGGATCTCGTTGGTGCCCTCGCCGACGATCATCAAGGGCGCGTCCCGGAAGTAACGTTCGACGTCGTACTCCGTGGAGTATCCGTAACCGCCGTGGATCCGTACGGCGTTGAGTGCGATCTCCATCGCGGTCTCGGAGGCGAAGAGTTTCGCCATCCCGGCCTCCATGTCGCAGCGGCGCCCGGAGTCGAACCGTTCTGCGGCATGCAACACCAACTGGCGGGCCGCGGTGAGCTTGGTGGCCATGTCTGCGAGGTAGTTGCCGATCGACTGGTGCTTCCAGATCGGCTTGCCGAAACTCTCGCGCTCCTGGGCGTAAGCCAGCGCGTCGTCGAAGGCCGCCTGCCCGACTCCGAGCGCCCGGGAGGCCACCTGAATCCGGCCGATCTCCAGGCCCTTCATCATCTGGGCGAAGCCGTCTCCCTCCACTGCGCCCAGTACCGCGTCGGCGGGCGCGTGGTAGCCGTCGAAGGAGAGTTCGCAGCTCTCCACTCCCTTGTAGCCGAGCTTGGGCAGGTCCCGGGAGACGGTGAGCCCAGGGCCGTGCTCGACCAGCAGGATGCTGATGCCCTTGTGCCGGGGTGACGCGCCGGGGTCGGTCTTGCACAGCAGCGCGATGAGCTGCGAGCGGCGGGCGTTGCTGATCCAGGTCTTGGTGCCGCTGATGACATAGCCGCCGTCCGGCCGGCGGCGGGCGGTGGTGCCCATCGCCTGGAGGTCGGAGCCGCCGCCGGGCTCGGTCAGGGCCATCGTGGCCCGGATTTCGCCGGTCGCCATCCTCGGCAGGTAGCGGTCCTTCTGCTCGTCGGTGCCGAAGGCCAGAAGCAGCTTGGCGACCACCGTGTGGCCGCCCATGGCCCCGGCCAGGCTCATCCAGCCCCGGGCCAGTTGTTCGGTCACTCCGACATAGCAGGAGGTGGACACGGGTGCTTCGCCGTAGGGCTCGGGGATGGCGAGGCCGTAGACGCCGAGTGCCTTCATCTGGTCGATCAGCTTCTCGGGGTACTCGTTGGCGTGCTCGAGCTCCCGCACCACCGGCCGCACATCCCGGTCGACGAACTCCCTGACGATGTCGACGACGGCCTGTTCCTCGTCGGAAAGGATGGACATGCGGCTCTCCTCGCTCGGCTACCGGTCTGGCGTCCAACCGGATTATAGTCGAAATTAAATTAAAAGAGAGAGGGGCTCGGATGGCTGAGGACAATCCGGCGGGAGCGCTCAGGTCGTGTCTGTCGGTGCCGGGGTCGGACGGCCGCAAGATCGCGAAGGCGGCCGGATCCGGCGCGGACGAGATCGTACTCGACCTTGAGGACGCGGTGCCTCCGGCCGGCAAGGACGGCGCGCGGGCCCTCGTGGCCTCCTGGTTGGGCCGGAGGGCGGAGATCGGCCCGCGGATCGCGGTACGGGTCAACCCGCCGCGGACTCCGTGGTGCCACGCTGACGTGATCGCCTGCGTGCGTCAGGGTGGCACGGCGTCGATCGTGCTGCCCAAGGTGGAATCGGCCGGGGACCTGGCCTTCGTGGACCGGCTGCTGGACGGGGCGGAGGCTGCCGCCGGATGCGTCGAGCCGGTCACCGTACAGGCGCTGATCGAGACGGCGGCCGGCCTGGCCAACCTGCGCGAGATC
Source organism: Streptomyces sp. NRRL WC-3618 (assembly GCF_001280005.1). GTDB lineage: Bacteria > Actinomycetota > Actinomycetes > Streptomycetales > Streptomycetaceae > Streptomyces. The sequence continues at coordinate 59,477 of NZ_LGDW01000303.1, forward strand.
GTGGCGGTGACCTCCCGGCTGACCACCCTGATCATCGGCTATGCCGACCTGGCGGCCTCGCTCGGCCGCGCGGCCGACATCCCGGCCGAGACCTGGCTGTGGGCGCAGGACACCGTCTTGACAGCCGCCCGCAGTGCCGGCCTGGCGGCCGTGGACGGGCCGTACCTCGCGGTGGCGGCCGACGAGCGGTTCACCGAGAGCGTGCGCCGCGCCGCACAACTGGGCTTCGACGGCAAGTGGGTCATCCACCCGTGCCAGATCCAGGCAGTGAACGAGGTGTTCACGCCCTCGGCGGACGAGGTGACGCGGGCGCGGGCGGTTCTGGCCGCCCTGCAGGAGGGCCATGACCGAGCCCAGGGAGCGGTCACCCTCGACGGCCGGATGATCGACGAGGCCGTGGCGTTGGCGGCACGACGTGTGCTGGCGAAAGCGGGAGGATCGCGGGTATGAGCGTGGCACACACGGCCGAGGGGCCGTACTTCGACGAGCTGACGGTCGGCCAGGTCTTCGGCGGGGCACCGGCGATGACGCTCACCGCCGGCCACGCGGCGGCCCATCAGGCGATCGTGGGGGACCAGCTCGCTCTACCGTTGGACGCGGAGCTGAGCCTGGCGGTGACCGGGCAGGCTCCCCTCGCGCATCCGGCCCTGGTCTGGGATGTGGCGATCGGCCAGTCCACGGTGGCGACCCACCATGTGAAGGCAAATCTCTTCTACCGCGGGCTGGTGCTGCGGCGCGCACCCCTCATCGGCGACACCCTGAGTACCTCCACCCACGTGGTGGCGCTGCGCCAGAACAGCAGCCGCGAAGGCCGCCGGCCGACCGGCCTGGCGGCCCTTCGCATCATCACCACGGACCAGCACGGCCGCCCGGTACTGGACTTCTGGCGGTGCGCCATGCTGCCCCTCCGCGACCCGGACGCGCGCACCGGCCACGCCGCCGACCTGGACGCCGTCGGCGACCCGCCCGACAGTGACGCGCTCGCCGCGGTCCCGGCGGGGTGGCGGCTCGACCGGTTCGCGGAGCGCGTCGCCGGACCCCGGTTCGGCGAGATCACCGAGGGCAGCGTCTGGGAAGTCGGTGGCGGAGACGTCGTGTCGAGCGCCCCTGAGCTCGCCCGGCTCACGCTCAACGTGGCCAAGGCGCATCATGACCGGCGCGCGGCGGGCGGGCAAAGGCTGGTCTACGGCGGCCACACGATCGGCGTGGCCCTCGCGCAGGCCGCCCGGGCTCTGCCGTCCATCGTCACCGTGGCCGGCTGGCACGGCTGCGACCACCTGGGCCCCGTGCACGAGAGCGACACCCTGCACAGCACCGTCACCGTCGAGCGCAAGCACGCGCTGGACGGCCACGGCGGGCTGGTGCACCTGCGGTCGAAGGTCCACGCCACCCTCGCCGACGAGCCGCCGCGCGACGTCCTGGACTGGCGGTACGTCGTCGTACTGGCCTGACCGAGAGGTCAGCCCGCCCCGGACGGTTGCTCAACCGGCCGGGGCGAACCGCCGAGTTCCCTCAACGTCCCGCCATGTGACCGCGCCCTGCCCGGCCAGTACGTCCAGGTGGGCGTCGATCTCCAGTACGGCTGTCATCTGGTGGACGAGCGGCAGGTCGTCGAGCCGGCGCAGACGACGGGTCCATGGCAGCGCGCGCGCCACCGCGTAGGCCGTGTCGGCCCCGGACGCCACCTGGCGTACCACCTCGTCCAGGCGTTCCTCATGATGCGCGATCAGTTCGTCCACCCTGGTGTGGACACTTCTTGTCACCGGCCCGTGGGCGGGCAGCAGCAGGGCGTCCGGCATCCCTCGCACCAGGCGCAGAGAGGCGAGATAGGACCGCAGGGGATGCCTCTCCGGCGACCGCTCGAACCCCAGGGACGGCGTGATGTACGGCAGCACATGGTCCCCGGAGAACAGCAGACCGCCCAAGGGATCTCTGAGCACCACATGACCGCGGGTGTGGCCGGGTGTGGCCAGCACGTCCAGGCGGCGGTCAGCCAGGACGATCCGCTCGCCGTCCTTCAGCCACGCGTCCGGAGGGCCGAACGGCATGTCCAGCTCGTGCGGCTCGGCCGTCATCGCCTCCACTCGGGCCGCCAGTTCGGGGGCGCCGCACGCGCGCAGCAGGACGGCCTGCCGGGGGTAGCTCCCGTCCGCCAGGTCGAAGTCCTCGATCGAATGACGTTCCTCCCAGCCGATCCGCACGCGGGTGCCGAGCGACTCGCGGAGCGCCAGTGCCTGGGTGTAGTGGTCCCAGTGGGCGTGCGTCACGATGATCTGGTCAATGTCCCCGAGCCGGTGTCCGAGACTCTGCAACGCCTCGACCAGTGCCTTCTCGGTCTCGGGCCTGGCCCAGCCCGAGTCGATCAGTATCAGCCCGCCGGGATCCTCGATCACATAGACGTTGACCGCCGCCAATCCGTCCACGGGCAGTGCCAGGGGGATGCGGTACACATGGTCCACGACGGCGTGGGCGCCGGGTTCGGTCCAGTCGTCGGGCTGTTCCAACAGGGGTAGCACCAAGACCTTGCTCCTGCACCGCAGTCGACAGAGTAGATTTTAGCTTACATTAAATTAAATGTGCCCCTCCTGGCCTTCGACAGCAGCGCAGCAGCGCGAGCGAGCCTCGACGTGCACGGAGAGCCGGCCGCCGTGGAGCGCGGCGCGCCTCCTCGTGCCAGTGGTCGAGGAACCTGTGGCTGAAGGCGCCCCAGCTTGGAAAGTGGTGGCCCGGCGCAGCGGCGCAGCGGCGCCCAGGGCTTGAGATGCTGGTCAGCGCGACCCTCACCCTCCCCCACCGGGCAGATCGAGCCCGAAGGCCCTGAGTGACGTTCTGCCGCATCGTTATGACCGCTGCATCCCGATTCTTCGACAGCTGTTCCACCTGTCCGGCGGCAGTGAGGTTGCTCGGGTGCGCTGGTTGCTGATCCTGCGCCGAGACCAATGTGCTGCTCTTCGCCATCGCCATCGCCATCGCCGTCGGTGGCGGTGTGTTTGCGCGGCATGCTGTTCGCATTCGTAGAACTGCTGCGCGGCCGCGAAGCTACGAACACGGCCATGTCTGTCAGGCCGGGCCGGACAATTCGCAGGCCGCGTGTCGAACCCGACCGCCATCAGCTCTCGACGGAGGCGCTCGCCCGAACATCGGTCGGTACGGTCATCGCATGAGGACCTTCACCTGATTGAGCCTGTACCTCCCCAGGGATCACGCCATGAAATACAGCGCGAGGAGAGTTCCGCACACCAGGGCGCAGTAGCCCTCGAATGTGGCGCGCAGCCAGATCGGAGCGGCTCGGAGCTCCATGAAATCCAAGCCGATCAGGCGCACCTTGGCGAAAGCGATGACGAGGACGAGGGCGGTTGCGGTAGGGGAGGAACCGATGCCGTGGCCGGCGCCGAAGTACCATGAAAGCAGTGTCGCGGCGACCAGGACGAGCCAGACAACGGTAAGCCGGGTGAGGCGCGGTCTGCTCATCGGGATTCCCTCACTTCACGAGGTACAGCAGGGAGAACAGGACGATCCACAGCAGATCGACCACGTGCCAGAAACAGGAGCCGCCTTCAATGAACGTGAACCGGCCGGACGAGATCTGGCGTCCCCGCGACTTCACGGCAATGACGGTGAGTACGCCCAGCCCGAGCACGACATGGAAGAAGTGCACTCCGGTGAGGACGAAGTAGTACATGAAGAAGTCGTTGGTATTGGGCCCGATTCCGGACGTAAACTTGTCTCTGTACTCAAGGAACTTGATTGCCGCAAAGGTGAGGCCGCAACTGATGGCGCCTGCGAACAACCACGGTGCGACGGCCGTGGCACCGGCGCGCACGGCTCGGACGCCGAGGGCGACCAGCAGGGAACTGGCCAGTAGAACGAGCGTGTTCAGGACGCCGTAGGACTGACTCAATTCCTGCTGGGAGGTGGCGAACATCTGTGGGTGTTTGCCCAGCTGGACGAGGTAGGACCCGAAGAACACGGCGAAGACCACCATGTCGCCCAGGAGCAAGAACCACAGTCCTTCCTCGCCGGGGACATGACGTGGGGCGCGGGGCTGGGTCGCCGAACAGGTCGTAGTGCGGGGCATCCGGCTGTCACGTGCCCGCCGGGCTGAGCGGCGCCGAAGCAGCCGATTGTTTGCTCTCTTGCTCGCGTTCCTGCTGTTTGATGGCCTGGAGCAGCGGCACGGTCATCACGAAGAACCAGGTCCCGAGTACGGTGAGGGGCAGCCAGAAGGCGAAGATGCCGTTCCACGCGAAAGGTCCGGTGTGGAAGACGATGACGAGGATGCCGGGCGCGAGCAGTATCGCGCACCACAGGCTGAAGTAGCCCACCCACCGGGGGAAGACGGGCTCGGCGCTCTTGTCGCTGAATACGGCGAGCGCGATGGCGATGACCTGGACTACCGGCGGGGCCACAAAGCCGACCAAGGGAAGCCAGCCGAGGTCGTTGAGGGCCTGGGTGATCTCGGGCGAGCGGTCCGCCGGCCGGTACGCCGCCGCGGACAGGGCGAACATCGGGAACACGAGGAGCAGGCACAGGACTCCACCAGCGGTGAGCTGTATGGCTGCGAGAGGCGACCGCCGGCCCTCGATGCGCCGCATCTGCACGCTGATGACAGCCGCCCACGGGAAGGCGAGCCCGGAGCCGATCATGGAGATGATGAGGCCGATCTGTATCCGCGTCTGGTGCTCGGTGTAGAAGCGCGCCACCTCGGATGCGCCCAGGTTCGGTGATGGCGGCGGAACCAGACCCGCGACGAACAAGAAGCCGATCATAAAGATCAGTATCAGTCCGGGTCCGCACCATACGCACAGCCGCTGCATTCTCAGGTTCATAACGCGCCCCTCGAAGTGTTGAATTTAACGTAAAATAAATAGCGTGGCTGGTCTTGGTACGCAACTTCGGTCAGCACCTTCGCTCCGTGCTCGACGGTGCCGGAGCTGCCTTGACCGGCAGTCTACACGCCCTTACGGTAATACATACAGTAAAAACTGTAGCAAGCCGTGGATGGCCGATGATGAAAGCCCAGTCGCAACCGGCGGGGTACGGAGGAGGAAGCGTGGACTCGGAGGAGGAAGCGTGGACTCGGCAGCCCAGAAGCGGCGTGTGCCCTACCGGCAGGGTGAAGGGGAGCGCCTCCGGCAGGACATCCTGGACACGGCGACCCGCATCGCCGGCCGTCCCAGATGGTGACGCGGCTGTGCCTCCTCACACAGGCGGGAGTAAGCGGGAGGCGGATCCAGGGGTGCGGTCCTCGGCCGGGCGAGGACGAATTCGGGCGTGGGGCCAGGGGGCACGAGGGCTCCTCTCATCGACCTAACGGCGTTAGGTTTACTAACGCCGTTAGGTGGTTGTCGAGGTGAGCCTAACGCGGTTAGGTGGTTTTGGCGAGGCCCGTTCCAGACGGGTGGCAAGCCGTGGATGGCCGATGATGAAAGCCCAGTCGCAACCGGCGGGGTACGGAGGAGGAAGCGTGGACTTGGCAGCCCAGAGGCGGCGTGTGCCCTACACATCCTGGACACGGCGGCGCGCATCCTGGAGGAGTCCGGTCGCGAGGACGCCCTGTCTCTGCGTGGCATCGCCCGCGAGCTGGGCATCGCCGCGCCCAGTATCTACCTGCACTTCAACGACAAGACCGACCTGGTGCGGACGGTGCTCGATGCCCGGTACGCCGCGCTGGCGTCGACCATGCGCGAGGCCGGAAGCGCGGCCGCCGAGGCCGGTGCCGACGCATGGGGTGTCCTGCGCGCCATCGTGGGCACCTACCGCGGGTTCGCCGTCGACAATCCCCGCCGCTATCGGCTCATGTTCAGCCTGGAGCAGCAGACTTCGGCGGAGGACCGGCGCGCCACCGGGCATCCGCTCGACCGGGTGCTGATCGCGTGGACCGATGCCGTTGACCAGTACCTCGCCGCAGCCTGTCCCGAGCAACGCGAGGAGGCCGACACGCTGGGGGTCCTGCTGTGGACCGGCCTGCACGGTCAGTTCGCCCTCTGGCACACCCTGCCGCATTCCTTTGTCGATGACGACACCATCCTGCGCGAGCTTGAGGAGGCGTTGATGAGGAGACTGCTGCCGCCGTCCGACTGACCGCCGGACGTTGGATGCGGCCATCCAGCGGCGCACGGTGCGCTGACCTGTTGACGCCGACTTTTCGACGGCCAAGGCCCTGGAGGCCAAGGGCGCCTAAGTGTGTGGCCTCGGGTCAGTGTGTCCTGATCGCTCCGGAGGTCTTCGACCAGCGGGACGAGGACGGCATGGCCGTCCTCCTCGGCGAGCACCCCGCGCCCGAACTCCACGACGGGGTACGCGAGTCCGCCGCCGTCTGCCCCGCCGCGGCCATCCGGCTGGAGGAGAAGTGACCGCACGTGTCGTGGTCGTCGGTGCCTCCGCGGGCGGACTGGCGACCGCCAGGGACCCGATCCGGAGCACCTCGGCCGGATCGGTCACGATTCCCGCCAGTCCTGTCAGTCGCACACCGCGCGGCAGGTCGTAGTGCCTGCCGTCCTCGACAACCCGGATGGTGCTTGACACGATCCCATCTATTTAATCTATATTAGATTGATGGGCGAGGGTGTCGTGTCGCGATGTGCACCCCGAATGGTTGGAACGCCGGTGACGCAGCCAAGGAGCACGCCGACGGCGGCACGACAGCCCGTGTCGAGATGACGAAGCCCGCCCTAGGGCGGATCGAGCAGCGGGACCCGGCCTGCACCCCCGCCTGACCGGACGGCATCCAGGAGCCACCATGAAGATCACCGTTGATCGGAACAAATGCACCGGGCTGGGCATCTGCGAGTCGTTGGCTCCCGAGGTGTTCGAGGTCAATAGCGCGGGAGACCTCGTCCTGCTCACGGACGCGGTGCCCGACGGCTGCCTGGCGCAGGTCGAGGAAGCCATCGCCGGCTGCCCGACCGAGGCGCTGGGGCTGGAGCGGTGATGCGCCGCGAACACCGGGCGGTCGAGGGAGTCCCGTCGGCGGACCCGTGCGGGGTCGAGGCGCACACAAGGACGGTTTCAAGGGGCGGACCCCGCTCGTCGGAACCGAGCGGCAGCTGTCCTGCCTGCAATGTCCATCACCATTCGCATCGACTGAACAGTGAGCGTGTCGTCCGCCGACCGCGTTGTGCCGTCGCGGCAGCCGGAATACAGCACTGTGAGGAAGGACCGTCCGACCGTGACCACTGAAGCCTTCGTCTACGACGCGATCCGCACGCCGCGAGGCCGCGGCAAGAAGACAGGATCGCTGCACGCCACCAAGCCCGTGTCGCTGGTGGTCGGACTGATCGACGAGCTGCAGAAGCGGAACCCGGGTCTGGACCCTGAGCGGATCTCGGACATCGTGCTCGGTGTCGTCACTCCGGTCGGGGAACAGGGCCAGGACATCGCGCGCACCGCCGCGCTGGTGGCGGGCCTGCCCGACAGCGTGGCCGGGGTACAGCTCAACAGGTTCTGCGCCTCCGGCCTGGAGGCGGTGAACACATCGGCTCAGAAGATCCGGTCGGGCTGGGACGAGCTGGTCATCGGCGGCGGGGTGGAGTCCATGTCGCGGGTACCGATGGGCTCGGACGGCGGCGCAATGGCAGCCGACCCGGCCACTGCCTACGACACCCGTTTCATTCCCCAGGGAGTGGCCGCCGACCTCCTCGCCACCATGGAGGGCTCGGGTGCCCAGGGCTGCAGTCACCGCGGGAGCCGGGCAGCCTCCTGGTGCTGTTACCCGTGCAGGGCATGCCCGTAGCGAAGATCGCCGAGGTCTCGTTCACCAGCGCGGACCGGGTCCGGAATGTGATCCATGACTTCTCGGCGGACGGCCTTTCGTAGTCGTTACGTCGGTGTGCTCGGGGTCGCTTGGGCGTGCCCAGTGGTGCGGTTCGGCTGTGTCAGCTCGTGAACTGCTCGAACGGTGTGACGGCGGCCCGGGTCAGGAGTGAGCGCTCGCCCGGGTCGATCTCGGCCTGCTTCACCCAGTCACGCGCCGCGGTCTCGGTCAGATCGAAGTCCTTGGCGATCTGACCGAGACCGCGGTCACCGCGTCGGCACAGCTCAACGATCTCGGCCTTGAACTCCGGCGTGAACGAGCGGCGAGGGCGAGGCTTCTTCTTCCCCATGCTCTCCATGATGGACATCCTCCCGGGGCTGAACCCCTGATCTCGGATGTCCGTCAAAGCGGATCAAGCCCACGGCGCCGGTGAACCGCGCAGCTGTTCACGCGTCCTGTGCAGGTCCGGTGTCATCGCCGGCCACGGGGCGACCGCCGATCAGCACCAGCCGTACCAGCTCGGCGTCCAAGAGGAGCAGTGCCTGGGGCATGGGGGCGCGCAACAGCACCAGATCGGCGGGCGTCCCGGGGTGGATCCGCTGCGGCGAGTCGCCCGGCCGCCGGGCGGTGGAGAGGTAGCCCTCCAGTGCCTGGGCGGGAGTGAGCCGTTCGCCGGGTCCGAGGACGGTGCCCGAGCCGGTGCGCCGCTGCACGGCGGCGCGCATGACCGCCCAGGGGTCGATGGGCCCGTAGGGGGAGTCGCTTGACAGGCCCACCGGGATCCCGGCCGCACGCAGCGACGCGCAGCGGTACAGGTCGCCGTGCTCGTCGGCGGGTGTGCCGCGGCGGTAGTCGTCGCCGCGGTCGGCGAGGAAGCCCGGCTGGGTCACCACTCGCAGGCCCAGGCGCCGTATGGCCGGCAGCACTTCGCAAGGAGTCAGGGACGCGTGTTCCAGCCGGTCGCCGGGGAGCGTACCCACTTCCTCCAGTACCGCCAGGAGCAGCAGGATCGCTTCGCGGGTCACGCAGTGCACGGCGACCGGCCGGCCGGTCCGGTGCGCCGCCTCGACGGCTTCGGCGAGTTCGTCGTAGCCGGGCAGCGCCGAGTCGGCGATGACGATCTTCCACGGGCCGGCTTGCGGACCGGACCGTCCGGGCGGGCTGCCGGTGAGCGGTGCGCCGAGCAGGTGCACCCGTTGCGGCAGTTCTGCGCGGGCCATCGCCTCGGACACGGCCGCGACCGTGGCGGCGTCCAGGCCGGGCGTGGCGTCGGTGACCGTGGTGATGCCGTATCCGGCCAGTCGTCGGCCCAGGTCGGCCAGCGAGGGCGGGGCACCGGGCGGCAGGCGATCGCGCAGCCAGGCGTCCGCCCGCCACAGCCGTCCGGTCGGGCGGCCGTCGGCGTCCCGTTCCACCCCGGCGTGATCGGCCGTGGCCAGGCCGACGGCCGCGACAGCACGGGAGTTGAGCATCCACAGCGCGCCGCTGCGGTGCTGCACCCTCACCGGCACGTCACCGCGCAGCGCGTCCAGCCGGGACGCGTCCAACTCGCCCGCCACGGATTCGTGGTAGCGCACCCCCCGGACCCAGCCGTGCCGGTCGGGGCCGGCGCGGTGCAGGGCCCGCGTCAGCCCCTGCGCGTCGTGGACCGTGGCAGGGTCGCATGCGGCGGAGGCGAGGTCCGCCGCGGTGGCGAACAGGTGCAGGTGATGGTCCGTCAACCCGGGCAGCAGGGCTCCACCGTGCGCCTGGAGCTCGTGCTCCGCACGGCCCGCGCGCGGCAGGGCGTGGCCCGTCTCCAGCACTCGGCCGCGTCCGATCCGCACATCCAGGAGCTCTCCGTCGATCTCCGCGCCGCGGATGAGCAGGCCGGTCATGGTACGGCGATCCCGAGCCGGCGCAGCACCGCACCGGTGTCCGCGCCCAGCATGGGCGCGGCGCCGGCCGGCGTCCGGGCCACCGGCGCCGCCACCGGGACCAGGCCCGCGCCGGTGTCCACCTGCCAGCCGTCCCCGCCGTCGGAGGGCAGCGCGCGCGCCGTGGGGGCCGTATGCGCGCGTACCGTCGCCGCCACCACATCGGCCATCGCCACCTCCCACAGCACTCCGCCCCCGCCCTCGGGTTCGGACATCGCCAGCGCGGCGGCCGTCAGACCGGTCAGCGGGTCGGCGATCGCGTCCCCGCAGAAGACCGGCGTTGCCTGGCCGTCGGTGGCCAGCAGGCCGCCTGCCGCGGCCACGTCGTCGCCGAACCCCACCCGGTCCACGGACCGGCCGTAGGCGGTGATCGACACCCAGGTGCAGCCGCGCTCCACCTCGGCCGCTGCGTCCAGGCCGAACCGGGCCAGCGCCCGGGGGCGGGAGGCCTCGACGACCACGTCCGCGGCGCGCACCAGCGCGTGCAGCGCCGCTCGGCCGGCCCGGTCGGCCGGGTCCAGTGCCACCGCGCGGTGCCCGGCGTGCAGCAGGTCGTAGAAGGCATGGTTGCCGAACCTCGCCCCGTCCGGACGTGAGGGCACCTCGACCTTGACCACCTCCGCCCCGGCCAGCCCCAGCAGGTGCGCGCACAGCGGACCGGCCCACAGTGCGCTGAAGTCCACGACCAGCATGCCGCGTACCGAGCGGGGTCGGCCAGGGCGCGGTGCGCGTACGGCGTCCGCCTCCAGCCCCCCGCCCGGCCACCCGCGTACCGCCCCGGCCGCAAGTCCCAGCAGCGCCACCCGCTCCTCCAGCTCGGCCGTGCTGTGCGCGGCGAGCCAGGCGGCCAGTCGCCGCGGCAGCCGCTCGTCCAGCTCATGCCCGATCAGCGCGCTCCACAGCAGCGGGTCGTCCGGGCGTACGCAGGAGACCGCCGCCCAGCCGTCCGCCGTGGGCAGCAACCGGCACCCGCCGCCCACCGAGACCCGCCCCCTGCGAGTGGCGCCGGTCAGCGCCGCCCGCTCGGCCAGCAGCCGCCCTCCGTCCACCCGTACCGGACGGCCCGCCTCCACCCCGGCCCGCCCGATGTGCGTAGCCAGGCGCGCGGCGAGACCGGCCGCCTCGCCCATGGGCACCAGCGGAGTCCCGCCGGCGTGCCCGGTCAGCCACATCACTCCGCTGCGTGCCCAGGCGTCTGCCGCGGCAGTTGCTGACTGCGGTGACCCAGTGACCATGCCCGGATGGTAGAACGGGGAGGTGGTTGCCCCAACCATGATGCGTGTCGAGGACCTGGCCGCGGGCGCGGCACAGGCGGAGCTGCTCGGTGCGGACGGGACCGTGGAGGATCCGCTGGTCGTCGTCGACCTGGACCGGCCGGTCGCCGACCAGACAGTGCTGCGCCGGGCGGTGCGGCGGGCCGCGGAGTGCGACCGACTGCTGGTGGGCCTCACCCGCACGACCGACGGCACAGGCCACCTCTTCCCACCGCTGCTGGACGCGCTGGACCTGACACTCGTGCCCGTCGACAGCGCCGATCGGCGTCTGGTGGCCGTCGACGACCCCGAGGCGACAGCCCGCACCCTGGTGCGCGCGGCCGCGGACAGCCCTCAGGCGGCCGTCATCCTGGGCCGTCTGCTGCACACCGGCCCGCGGCTGACCGTAGGACAGGCCCTCGACGCCGAGTCGCTCGCCTACTCCACACTGCTGGCGGGCCGTCGCTTCGCCCGCTGGCAGGCCGCCCGCGCTCCCCACCGGCCGCCGCCGCCCGCCCCGGCCGATCCCGTGCTCGTGTGCCGGGACGGGGACGTCCTGCGGGTGACCCTCAACCGGCCGGAACGGCACAACGCCTATGGCCGGGAACTGCGCGACGCTCTCGTCGCCGCGCTCGACCTCGCACTGCTGGACGACACCCTCACCGAGGTCGTCCTGAGCGGCAACGGGCCCTCCTTCTGCTCCGGCGGCGACCTCGGCGAATTCGGAGTCTCCCGCGACCTGGACACCGCACATCTGATCCGCACCCGCGCCGGCGCCGCCCTTCCCCTGCACAAGCTGCGCGACCGCGTCACCGTCCGCCTCCACGGCAACTGCATCGGCGCCGGGATCGAGCTGCCCGCCTTCGCCTCCCGGGTCGTCGCCGACCCGGGAGCCGTCTTCCGCCTGCCCGAGCTGGGCATGGGCCTGATCCCCGGCGCCGGCGGAACGGTCAGCGTTCCGCGCCGCATCGGCCGCTGGCGCACCCTCCATCTCGTGCTGACCGGCTGCCCGCTCACCGCCGAACGCGCCCTGGACTGGGGTCTGGTCGACGAACTGAGCCCGTCCGGCCCGACCGGCGCCTGACCCGGAACACGGAACACGCGCCGAGCTGAGGCGCGCACGGATCTCGACACCCCTTGCCTGGAAGCCATACGATATGGCTTCCAGAAAGCCTTTCGTTAGCGTGGACGGAGGGGCTGGCGCCCTTGCGACCTGCGGTGTCACCGCAGGAACCGGGCGTCGGCCGAGCCCTGCCGGGGACCGCCGCCGCGTACCCACGGTCAAGCGCCGCCCCCGCCGTTGCCGACCGTGACGTCACCGCGATGTCCGCACCCACGGAGGGGTAGCGCAGATGATCGAGACCAACGTCGGTCCGTTCACACCGGAACGCCGCATGCTCATCGACGGCAAGCTCGTCGAAGCGGCGTCCGGCAAGCTCTTCGACAACATCAACCCCGCGACCGAGGAAGTGCTCGGCAGCGTCGCCGACGCCGGGCACGAGGACATGGCACAGGCCATCGCCGCGGCCCGGCGGGCGTTCGACGAGACCGACTGGGCGACCGACCACGCCTTCCGCCGACGCTGCCTCGAACAGCTGCAGGTGGCCCTGGAGTCGGACCGCGAGCAGATGCGCGCCGAGCTCGTCGCCGAGGCCGGCACCCCGGTGGCGGTCACCATGCTGCAGTTGGACTCCCCTCTGGAGGACGCCCTCCGCTGGCCCGCCGAGCACATCGAGCAGTTCCCATGGGAGCGGCAACTGCCCGACGGGAACCTCTTCGGGGTGGCCAGCAAGCGGAAGGTGGTGAAGGAACCGCAGGGTGTCGTCGGCGCGATCATCCCGTGGAACTACCCGTTCGAGGTGACCGCCAACAAGCTCGGCCCGATCCTCGCCACGGGCAACACGGTCGTCGTGAAGCCCGCACCGGACACCCCCTGGAACGCCACCCGCCTGGGCCGGCTCATCGCCGAGCACACCGACATCCCCGCCGGTGTGGTGAACATCGTTCCGTCCTCCGACCACCTGGTCGGCGAGGCCCTCACCCTTGACCCGCGGGTGGACCTGATCTCGTTCACCGGCTCGACGGTCACGGGCAAGCGGATCATGGAGAAGGGCGCCGCCACGCTCAAGCGCGTGTTCCTCGAACTCGGCGGCAAATCCGCGATGATCGTCTGTGACGACGCCGACCTGGCCCAGGTGCTGCCGGCCGCCGGAGGCGTCTGCTATCACGCCGGACAGGGGTGCGCGGTGCAGAGCCGCGTCCTGCTGCCCCGGTCGCGGTATGCCGAGGGCGTCGAGATCCTGAAGGCGGTCATGGAGAACATCCCGTACGGCGATCCGACCGATCCGGCCACCATGCAGGGCCCGCAGGTGAGCGCTAAGCAGCGCGACCGGGTGATGTCGTACATCCGGAAGGGCATCGACGAGGGCGCCGAGCTGATCGTCGGCGGAGGCCGGCCGTCCCACCTCGACAAGGGCTTCTTCGTCGAGCCCACGCTCTTCGTGGACGTCGACAACTCCATGACCATCGCGCAGGAGGAGATCTTCGGCCCAGTGCTCGCAGTGATCCCCTACGACGACGACGAGGACGCGATCCGCATCGCCAACGACAGCAGCTACGGGCTGTCCGGCGGAGTCTTCTCGGCCTCGCCCGAGCGGGCCATGGCCATCGCGCACCGCATCCGCACCGGGTCGATCTCGGTGAACGGCGGCATGTGGTACGGCGCCGACGGACCGTACGGGGGCTACAAGACCAGCGGTATCGGACGGCAGAACGGCGTCGAGGGGTTCGAGACCTACCTCGAGACCAAGCTCGTCGGGTACATCGGCTGAGCGGTCCTCGACCGTCGCGCCGCAGAACCCGCGTTCAGCACCGGACAAGCAAGGCCCCGGACAAGCAAGGAGTACCTGTGAAACGTCCCATGGAAGGCGTACGGATCGTCGAGGTCGCCCAGTACACGTTCGTGCCGGCGTCCGGCGGGGTCCTCGCCGAGTGGGGGGCCGAGGTCATCAAGATCGAGCACGCGGTCCGCGGCGACGCGCAGCGTGGCCTGGTGAAACTGCTCGGCCTCGACGTCGTGCCGACGACATCTTTCTTCCCGATCATGGAGGGCCCGAACCGGGGCAAGCGCAGTGTCGGCATCGCTCTGGAGGTGCCGGAAGGCCGAGCCCTGCTGGACGAGCTGATCCGCTCGGCCGACGTGTTCGTCACGAACTTCCTGCCGGGCGCGCGGGAGAAGCTGCGCATCAACGTCGACGACGTCCGCGTGGTCAATCCCGACATCATCTACGTCCGCGGCACCGGCTTCGGCGCCCGGGGCGAGGACGCGGGCAAGGGCGGATACGACGGCACGGCGTTCTGGGGCAGGGGCGGCAGCGCCGACGGCGTCACGCCGGGCGGCGCCGACCGGCCGGCCAGGATGCCGTCGGGAGCGTACGGCGACTCGATGGGCGGCCTGACCATCGCCGGCGGCATCGCGGCCGCGCTGTACGCCCGCAAGGTGACCGGCGAGCCGTCGGTCGTGGACGTGTCCCTGCTGGGCCTCGGCGCCTGGGCGACCCAGTACTCCGTCAACCAGGCCCTGCTCGTCGGCGGCCCATTGCCCAAGGTGGAGGAGCCGCGGCACGGCTCGTCGTCGAACCCGCTGGCCGGGTCCTTCCGCACGGCCGACGGCCGCTGGCTGCTGCTGGTCATGCTCCAGCCCACCAGGTACTGGCCCGAGTTCTGCGAGCGCATGGGACGGCCGGAACTGGTGACCGATCCGCGCTTCGCGGGCGACGCCGTCCTGGAGCACGGCGCCGAGGGCGGTGACATTGTCGCGGAGATCATCGGCGGTATCACCCTCGACGAGTGGTGCCGGCGGATGGAGGGCGCGCAGGGACAGTGGGCACTCGTGCAGAACGCCTACGAGGTCGGCATGGACCCGGCGCTGCGCGAGAACGGCTTCATCACCAAGGTCGTCGACGCCGACGGGGTGGAGCGGGAGCTCGTCGCCAACCCGGTCCAGTTCGACGAGACACCCGTGAGGAGCCGACGGGCTCCGCAGTTCGCCGAGCACACCGATGACGTACTGCGTGACCTCGGCAAGTCCGAGGAGGAGATCATCGATCTGAAACTCCTCGGTGCGGTCACGTGAGCGCACCGAGCACCGGCCACGGCGGGGCGTGCCGCGGAGAGTGGAGCACGTGATGGCCGACATGCGACAGGTGGTGGTCGTGGGCGCCGGCCTCGGTGGTCTGACCGTGGCCGAGGAACTGCGCAGGCTCGGCTTCGGCGGGTCCGTCGTCGTGGTCGGCGCGGAGGCCGAGCCGCCCTACGACCGGCCGCCGCTGTCGAAGGAGGTGCTGAAGGGCACGCGCGCCAACCCGCCACTGCTGCGGGAGCCGAAGGAACTGGACGCCCTCGGGCTGGATCTGCGGCTGGGCACCGTGGCGAGAGGCGTGGATACCACGGCTCGCCGAGTCCACCTGCAGGGCGGCGGAGAGCTGCCCTACGACGTGCTCGTCATCGCGACCGGCGCGCGGGCCCGCCGGTGGGAAGCCGCCGGGGCCGCGGCGAACGTCTGGACCCTGCGCACCGCACAGGACGCCGCCCACATCGCTGCGACCGTCGCGGGCCGGGGCCGCATCGGCGTGCTCGGTGCCGGCTTCATCGGGTGCGAGGTGGCGGCCAGTGCCCGGGAGACGGGCTGCGATGTGACCCTCGTAGAGGTGCGGTCGGCGCCACTGGCACACGCGCTCGGTCCGGAAGCCGGAGCCGAGATCGCCAGACGCCACCGGGCGGCCGGGGTCGACTTGCGGTGCGGGGTGACGATCGACGAGGTCGTCCTGGACGGTGAGATCCTTTCCGCGGTCCGGCTCTCCGACGGCAGGAGTGTCGCGCTCGACGCGTTGGTGGTCGGCCTCGGCGTCGTCCCGGACACCGAGTGGGTCGAGGGCTCGGGGATCGCGGTCGACAACGGCGTCGTGTGCGACGCGTCCGGGCGGACGTCCCACGAGGACGTCTACGCCGTCGGCGACGCCGCGCGCTGGGTCAACGCGCGCACCGGCCGGCACCGGCGGATCGAGCACTGGACCACCACGACCGAGCAGGCGGCGATCGTGGCGAGCGGCATCGCCGGGCACCAGCGCCGGGTGCTCGACGAGGTGCCGTACTTCTGGAGCGACCAGTACGGCACGAAGATCCAGTGCGTCGGCGAACCGGACGCAGGCGCCGACATCACCGTACGGATGACCGGTGCGGGCGGCGACCGGCCGCTGTACCTCTACAGCCGCCACGGCGAGCTGACCGGCGTCCTCGGATTCGGTCTCGCCCGCGTCGTGACGCGGCTGCGGGCGCTGGTCGCGGAACGGGCGGCACTCGGGGACGCCCTGGACATGGTCGACGGACTGCACCCGCAGGCACCGTCACGGACGAATTCACCAACATGAGGAAGACGGAGCGTCACCGTCCAGGTGAGGCCCCGCCGGCGAGGAGAAACGACATGACAGGTCGGGTTACGGGCAAGGTCGCACTGATCACCGGTGCCGCACGCGGGCAGGGACGCAGTCACGCCGTCCAGCTCGCCCGCGAGGGCGCGGACATCATCGCGGTCGACTACCTCACCTCCTTCGACACCGTCAGCTACCCGATGGCGACGCAGGAGGATCAGCGACAGACGGTGAAGGAGGTCGAGGCGCTCGGCCGGCGGATCCTCACCATCCAGGCCGATGTCCGCGACGAGGCCGCCATGCGGCAGGCGGTGGCCGACGGCGTCGCGGAGTTCGGCAAGATCGACGTCGTGGTGGCCAACGCCGGTATCTGCGCGATAGCGAAGGACCAGCCCCTGCAGGCGTGGGTGGACGTCAGCGGCGTCAATCTCGGCGGCGTGCTCAACACCCTCAACGCGGCGATTCCGCACCTCGGCGCCGGTGCCTCGCTGGTGGTCACCGGTTCCCTCGCCGCCCTGAGCAAGGACGGCCCGAGCTCGGAGCCAGGCGGCGTGGCCTACACCTGGGCCAAACGGACGCTCGTCTCGCTGGTCCACGACCTCGCCGTCGTGCTGGCTCCTCACTCCATTCGCCTCAACGGGGTGCACCCGTCCAACTGCAACACGGACATGCTGCACCACGAGGCCATGTACCAGACGTTCCGGCCGGATCTGGAGCACCCCACGCGCGAGGACGCGACCGAGGCGTTCCCGGTGCTGCATGCCATACCGGTGCCGTGGGTGGAACCCGCGGACGTCAGCCAGGTGATCGTCTTTCTGGCCTCGGACGAGTCGCGCTACATCACCGGGCAGTTCATCAACTGCGACGCCGGAGGACATCTCAAGGTCTGATCGAGCGGTATCCGGCTGGACAGCGCGGAGGAGGACTGATGCGCGTCGGTTTTGTCGGGCTGGGCGACCAGGGCGCGCCCATCGCCGCGCGCATCGCGGCGGCGGGGGTCGACTGCACGGTGTGGGCCCGCCGCCCCGAGACGCTCGACCCATTCCGCGCCGGCCCGGCCCGGGTGGTCGACGCCCTCGCCGACGTAGGCGAGGGCGTCGACCTGCTCGGGACCTGCCTGTTCGACGCGGTCGGCACATGGGAGGTCCTTTTCGGGCCGGCCGGTGTCGCACCGGCGATGCCGGCCGGCGCGACGATCGCGGTGCACAGCACGATCTCGCCCGACGAGGTGCGGGCACTGGCCCGCGAGGCCGCGACGTACGGTCTGCACCTGCTGGACGCCCCGGTGAGCGGTGGCCGGATCCGCGCGGAGGCGGGCGAACTCATCACGATGGTCGGCGGCGAGCAGAGCACGTTCGCTCGCTTCGATCCGCTGCTGCGGACGTTCTCCGCCGAGGTCGTGCACGTGGGACCCGTGGGTGCGGGCCAGCACGCCAAACTGCTGAACAACGCCATGCTTGCCGCGCACCTCGCCCTCGCGGCGGACGCCTTCCGGATCGCCGAAGGCCACGGGCTCGATCCCGTGGCCTTCGGAAAGGTGCTCGCGGGCGGATCGGGCCGGAGCTTCGGCGTCGAAATGTACGCTCGTGTCGGCGGACTGGCGGCCGTCGCCCGGTCCCAGGCCCGGCCGACGCTCGGCAAGGACGTCGCACTGCTGGCCGACTCGATGGTGTCCGACAGCGAGGGCGGGCTTCTGCTCTCGGCAGCCCGAGCGGCGATCGCCGCGTTCGACACGGCCGCCGACGACTGAAGGACGACGCCGGCGGCCGCGTGATTGCGTGCTCAGGAGCTGAGCGTGATGGCGCGCTCCGGGCAGTTGGCGGCCCCGGCGCGCGCCGCGGCCTCCAGCTCCGGGGGCACCGCCTTGTCGGTGCCGATGCTGCAGTAGCCGTCGTCGTCCACGGTGAAGACCTGCGGGGCGACCGCGTTGCAGCGCGCGTGACCGGTGCACTTGGCTGAGTCGACGGATGCTTTCATGTGCTGTGTCCTTTCCTGGGGGCGGCCGGGCGTGTGTCGGACCCGCGCCGGGTGATATCGAGTGGATCAGGCCCCGGCGCCGACCTGCGGTGGCTGCGCCGCGACGAGCGGGGTGTCGGCGCCGACCGGACCCACGGATCGCGCTCCGCCGGGATTGCCGAGCGGCGCCCCGTCGACCAGCGGAAGGGAGAAGAAGGCGGCGTTGTCGGCGATCGACGCCTGAAGGGCCCCTGGCACTTCCTGATCGAAGTAGATGGCGTCGTTCGGGCACACCGGTGCGCAGGCGCCGCAGTCGATGCATTCCTCCGGATTGACGTACAGGGCTCGGGCGCCCTCGTAGATGCAGTCGACCGGACACTCGCGCACACACGCGCGATCCTTGAGGTCGACGCACCTGGTGGTGATGACATACGGCATGACGGACTGCCTCCTCACGTTCGTGGCGCGAGCCGCGCCGAATCCGAAACCGCGTCGGCGCGCGCCCGGTCGACGACGGCGTGCATCTGCGCGAGCGAGGTGAGCTTGACGCGCGGTCGCCCGAGCGGTTCGCCGCTCGCCCGCTCGTGACGGTCGATCGACAGCCACGCGTCCCAGCCGAAGGAGGCCGGAACACCACGGCGGATCCATGCCCGCACCTCGTCCGGCGCGGCACTTGGACGCCCGTTGAGCCGTCCCCGGCGCAGGTCGTCGAGAAGGGCCGTGACGGTGTTCTCGGCGTCCGACTTGTTCGTGCCGATCACCCCCGAAGGCCCGCGTTTGGCCCAGCCGACGACGTATTCACCGGTCAGGGCCACGCTGTCGCGGCCCACGAGCCGGCCGGCGACGTTGCGCAGGACGCCGGTGCGGGGATCCAGCGGAAGGCCCTCGACCGGGCGCGCGCGATAACCGACCGCGCGTATGACGAGGTCGCATGACTGCACCTCGTGCCGGTGGGTCGGCCGCGCGACGACGCGCCCGTCCAGATCGGCTTCCAGCACGTTGTGCGCGGTGCGGACCGCGCTCACACGCTCGCCGGCAGGATCACCCAGGAGTTCGACGGGCGAGCGCAGGAAGCGGAGTTCGATGCGCCGGTTGCCCGGCGAGGCCGGGCGCCGGGAGAACTCGGTGAGCAGCGCCAGCCGCCGTGCCGCCGGTGAGTTGGCCCCGTGAGCGGCCAGCTCCCGGGCACTGTGCGGGTCGAGCCGGAGCTCGGCCGGATCGACGACGACATCCACGCCGTCGAGCCGGCCCAGCTCCAGCAACTCCGGTGTGCTGAAGGCGGACTGGACCGGGCCGCGCCGGCCGAGCACGCTCACCCGGCGCAGCGATGAGGCGGCGAGCACGTCGATCGCCTGGTCAGAGGCGTCGGTTGTGCGAAGGGTCTTCTCGGGCAGTACGAGCATGCGTGCAACATCGAGCGCGACATTGCCGTTTCCCACGACCACGGCATGGGCGCCGCCCAGGTCGAACTTCCGGTGCGCGTGGGCCGGGTGGCCGTTGTACCAGCAGACGAAGTGCGTGGCCGGATGCGATCCGGACAGGTCCTCGCCGGGGATGCCCAGCCGTGCGTCGAGTTCGGTGCCCATCGCGTACACGACCGCCGTGAACCGTTCGAGCATCTCGGCGCGGGTGATCGCCTCGCCGAACTCGACGCCGCCGAAGAAGCGGACAGCGGGGTGTGCGGCCGTGCGCTCGAAGACGCGGGCCACAGACTTGATCTTGGGATGGTCGGGTGCGACGCCGGCTCGCACCAGCCCGTAGGGGGTCGGCAGGCAGTCGAAGAGATCGACGGCCATGCCCGCGCGCACCAGGTGGTCGGTCGCGTAGAACCCTGAAGGGCCGGCGCCTATGACGGCGATTCGGGGCGGGGGAGTCTGGGCCACGTCTCGGACCTTTCCGGCGACGACGTCGAGCGGAACCTGATCCGTTCCGGGCCTCGAAGGGGCTGTGGAGCACCATACCGTATCAATTACGGGAAGCTCCCTCAAGCGGTGGTCGCAGTGCTGTCGGCCGAAGTTCGGGCGTGTTGACGCAGAGGGCTCCCACTCCTTGCCCCGGTTCGACGAGGTGGTTACAGTAGGGTTATCGGTATCGTCGATGAGGACGGAGGGCCGCCATGCGGAGGCCTCTCGCGGTCGAACGTCTCGGGCAGGTGAACCTGTTCGCGCAGTCCTTGGACGCGGAGCTGAATCTGCAGCAGGACGTTTTCGGCGCACGGGTTCTCCGGCGGTGGGGGGACGGGCCGGCGGGCAGCAGGCATGCCCTGGTCCTGATCCATCGCACCGGTGTCGAGACGTTCGCCCCGACCACGCCGGGCGGGGCCGTCGCACTCCGGTCCGACGGCAACGGCCCCGGCTGGGAATCGCTGCAGTGGCAGGTGTCCTCCCTGGGCGACGCCGTCACGGCGCTTCGAGAGCACGGCGTCCGGGTCGGCGAAGACGCCGCCGGCCGTGCCTTCGTGCGGCCGCAGGACATGCACGGCCTGGCGATCGGGCTCACCGACCGCCGCGCCGAGAGCCACGACCGCGATCTCGTGGACCGCAAACCCACCTTCCGGTCGGACGAACATGCCCTCGGGCTCGTGGGCGGCGCGACCGTCAAGGTGGTCGCGGCACAGCCGGAGAAGGCCGCGGCCGATCTCGCCGCGCTGGTGGGCCGGGAGGCATACGCCGTCGAGCGACGGCACCTGAACATGGCCGGGCACGGAGTGCGGTTCGACGACCATGCCGTCGAGTACGTCGGCTCGGCGACCGGCTCGCGGGCGGACCTTGCCGGTGGCCACCTCGTCGAGCGCGGGGAGCGGATCTTCTGCCTGACCTTCACTGTGCGGGATCTGCTCGCGGCGCGGACGTTCCTGGTGGGAAGGGATGTGCGGTTCCAGCAGTTCGGCCGGCACAGCCTCCTCCTCGCCCCGGTCGACGCCGGGGGAGCGCGCATCGAGATCACCGACACCGACTGAGCCGCCTCCGCGTGCGATCGCGGAGTTCCGGCGAGGTGGGCGACACCTTGCTGACTGGAATTGGAGGACCGCATGCTGCCACCTGATGCCCAGATCGTCTCCGTGGACGACCACGTCATCGAGCACCCGAACGTCTGGACCGACCGCCTGCCCAAGAAGTACCAGGAGGCCGGCCCTCGGATCGAGCACCGACCGGACGGCAGCGACGTATGGATCTACGAGGGCGAGCTCGCCGGCACCCTGGCCCTCAACGCGGTCGCCGGCAAGGATCCCAAGGACTTCGGGCTCGATCCGCGCAGCTTCGACGACATGCTTCCGGGCTGCCACGACATCCACGACCGCATCCGGGACATGGACCTCGAGGGCGTCTGGGCCCAGATGTGCTTCCCGAACATGGGCGGATTCGCCGGCAGCGGATTCGCGGGGTCGAAGGATGTCGACCTTGCGGCCGCGTGCGTCCGGGCCTACAACGACTTCATCCTGGACGAGTGGTGCGCGGCCTATCCCGAACGTCAGATTCCGCTGGTGATGGTGCCGTACTGGAACGTCGAGCAGACCGTGGCCGAGATCGAGCGGACCGCGGCCAAGGGTGCCAAGAGCGTGACCTTCCCGGAACTGCCCGACCGGCGCGATCTGCCGTCATGGCACAGCGACCACTGGGACCCGGTGCTCGCGGCCGCCGCCGCCCACGACCTGCCGCTCTCGCTGCACTTCGGGTCGGGCGGTAACCCGCAGGCCTCACCGGAGGCGATGACCACGAACTTCACCGTGGCCATCTCGCTGTTCGGCCTCAACTCGATGTCCGCGACCGCGGAACTGCTGCTCTCGCCCGTCTTCCACAAGCACCCGAACCTCAAGGTCGCGCTGTCCGAGGGCGGGATCGGCTGGATGCCGTACATGCTCGAGCGCATCGACACGGTGTGGGAGCGGCACCGCTGGTACAACGAGGTCAACAGGGACGTCCGTCCCTCGGAACTGTTCAAGGACCACGTCTACGGGTGCTTCATCTCCGACCGGGCCGGTGTGTTCACGCGCCATCTGATCGGCGTGGAGAACATCATGTTCGAGAGCGATTACCCGCACTCCGACAGCAACTGGCCCCAGACCCGCAAGTTGCTCGAGAACGTCATGCTCGACGTTCCGGACGACGAGGTCCGCCTGATGGTGGAACTCAACGCCCGCCGTCTGTACAACTTCCCGCGCTCCGACGCCTGAGGCACAGCACAGCCCCGCCCGGCCACCGACATGTGAGGGGACAGTGTCGGTGGCCGGGCGGGGCTGCGTCTGACGCCCGCGGCTGCGCCGTACTTGAAGAGCAGCGCGGGCCGGCGGATGCGCCGTGCACGCACCGGAAAGGCACGTCCGCGAGGAGTCACAGCGTGATGCCGACCAGCTTGGTGTCGAGGTACTCGTCGATGCCCTGCGGTCCGCCCTCGCGACCCAGCCCGCTGTGCCCCGTGCCGCCGAACGGCGCGGCGGAGCTCGTCGGGTTGATGTCGTTGATCCCCACGATGCCGAAGCGCAGCGCCTCGGTGACCCGGAGGGCGCGCGAGAGGTTCTCGGTGTAGACGTACGCCGCGAGACCGTAGGCCGTGTCATTGGCCATGGCGATGGCCTCGTCCTCGTCGTCGAAGGCGATGACCGGGGCGATCGGGCCGAAGGTCTCCTCGTGGTAGATGTCCATCTCCGGTGTCACGTCGGTCAGGACGGTGGGGGCGAAGAACCGGCCGCCTGGCAGGCGCGGGTCGGTGAGCCGTTCGCCGCCGGTCAGTACCTTCGCTCCGTGGTCGACGGCGTTCGTCACCTGCCGCCGCATCTTCGTCATGGCGGCCTCGTCGATCAGCGGGCCGATGGTGACGTCCTGGTCGAGGCCGTTGCCGGCCTTCATCGCGCTCACCCGCTGGACCAGGACGTTGAGGAAGTCGTCGACCAACTCCCGCTGGACGAACACCCGGTTGGGGCAGATGCACGCCTGACCGGTGTTGAGGAATTTCACCAGGCCGAGTCCCTTCGCGGCGCGCCGCGGGTCGGCGTCGCCGAAGACCAGGAACGGGGCGTGGCCGCCGAGTTCGAGCGACACCCGCTTTACGGTGTGCGCGGCCTTGGCGCCCAGCATCATGCCGACCTCGGTCGACCCGGTGAACGTCAGCTTGCGGACGGCCGGGCTGTCCAGCAGGGCGTCGCCGACCGGCGCCGGGTCGCTCGTGGTGACCAGGTTGACGACACCCGCGGGCAGGCCTGCGTCGTGCAGCACCTGGAAGACCGCGACGGCGCAGAGCGGGGTCTGCTCCGCCGGCTTGAGCACGATCGTGCATCCGGCGGCGATCGCCGGTGCCACCTTGCGTGTGATCATGGAGACCGGATAGTTCCACGGCGTGATCGCGGCGACCACGCCGACCGGCTGACGCATCGTCATGAAGCGGTGGCCGGCCCGCGAACTCGGGATGGTCGCGCCATAGACCCGCTTGGCCTCCTCGGCGTACCAGCTCAGGAAGTCCGCGGCGTAGCGCACCTCGTTGCGGGCCGCCTTCAGCGGCTTGCCCTGCTCCTTGGTCATGAGGACGGCGAGGTCCTCCGCGCGCTCCAGCATCAACGCGTGCGCGCGCTCCAGGTACGCCGCCCGCTCGTAGGCGGTCGTGCGCGACCACCAGGCGAACGCCGCCGCGGCGGAGTCGACCGCGCTCCGCGCCTCGGACGCCGATCCGTCCGAGGCCGCGCCCAGCACGGACCCGTCGGCGGGGTTGAACACGTCGAACTCCCGGCCCAAGGCGGCTGCCCGCCACGCTCCGTCGATGTACAGCGTGGCCGCGGAGGTCGACCGGGCGGAGTTCTCGGCAGTCATGGAGCGGGCCTCCAGTTGGTAGTCGTATGGGCTTTACGGTATACCTTTCGGGATGCCTTGTCAGTGCGTTTGACCAGCATTTTCGGATGTCGCGGGTGTGACGTTTGCCGCGTTGTCGGGCGGCTCGGGAATTGAGATGGTTGGTGGACCATCAATCTGTTCGCCCGAGCCCCACGCTCGATGGCACCCCTTCGATGGGAACTCCACCATGACCGTCGAGCGCAATCATGTGTGCCTGTCCATGCCTCCGCTGACGCACGAGTGGGATGTCGATCTGGCCTCGGCGAACCCGCTCCGATTTCCCGGCTACGACGCTCCGGCCCCGCAGGACGAGTCCGTCCGTACGGGTGTCACCGAGCATCCCCGTGGTCCCCTCGTGGTGATCGAGTGCCGGTTCGACCGGCACGGCGGCACGATGGGTGTGGCCGCCGGTGAGCGCATCGTGCGCGCTTTCGACAGAGCCCGAGAGGAGCGGCTGCCGGTCGCCGCGTTCGTGGCCAGCGGCGGTGCGCGGCTGCAGGAGGGCCTGGTCTCGCTGACCCAGATGGCGCGCACCGCCGGCGCTGTCGGGCGCCTTCGCCGCGCCGGCCTGCCGTTCGCCGCGGTGCTGCGGCCGCATACGACCGGCGGCGTCTACGCGTCCTGGGCCTCCCTCGCCGACGTCCTCGCCGCCGAGCCTGGGGCCACGATCGGATTCGCCGGTCCCCGGGTGGTCGCGCAGGTGACCGGCTCCTTCCCGCCCGCCGACTCGCACACCGCGGAGGCCGCCTACACGCAGGGGCGGGTCGACGCACTCGTCGGACCCGAGGCCCACTGGGTATGGCTGGGCAACGCGCTGTACGGTCCCGGGCCGGCGCTGCGACTCCCGCCCGGGCGTCCGCTGCCGGCTCCCCGCAAGCCGGTGCCCCGCGACCCCTGGGCCGCCGTCCTGCACGCGCGGGATCCCCGCCGCCCCTCGGGGCTGGAGTGGAGTGCCCTGCTGACCGAGGGCTGGGTGGAGCTGCGGGGAGGCGACCCGGCCGTCCGGGCCGGCCTGGCCGTCATGGCGGGCGAACGCCTCGTCGTCGTGGCGATGGACCGGCACAGCCGACCTGACGCGGCCGCGCGCGTACTCCCGGCCGGATTCCGCCTGGCCCAGCGCGCGTTCGACCTCGCCGAACGGTTGCGGCTGCCGGTGCTCACCCTGATCGACACTCCCGGCGCCGAGCCCGGACCGGCGGCCGAGGCCGACGGTGTGGCCGGTGAGATCGCCCGGACGCTGCTGGCGATGTCCGGCCTGACCGTGCCCACGGTGGCCGTGTGCGTCGGGGAGGGCGGCAGCGGAGGAGCCATGGCCTTCGCGTACACCGACCGCCTGTTCCTGCTGGAGGGATCGGTGTTCTCCGTCATCGGTCCGGAGCCGGGAGCCGCGGTCCTCTTTCGCGACGCGTCCCGGGCGGCAGAGCTGGCGCGGTCGTTCCGGCTGACCGCCGTGGAGCTCGCACGGCTGGGCGTGGTCGACGACGTGCTCCCGGACGGTGACGTGGACGCGGTCCGGTCCGCGGTCCTCGCGGCCCTGCGCGAGGCGCACCCCGGCGAGCGGGACGCACGCATGGACAGGCTCGCCCGCAGCCACCTGCGAAGGCCCGCGATGATGTGCCGCCCGGAGTGAGTCCGGGCGGACAGAGCACACCCGGCACACCGTGAAAGGAATGGTGGGATGAGCACTGCGATGTTCCTGGCCTGGAGCAGCCCGGCGGGCCCCGAGGCGGAGGACGAGTTCAACGACTGGTACGTCAACACGCATGTCCCGCAGGTGCGCGAGGCCGTCCCGGCCGTCACGGCCGTGCGCCGCTATGCCGTCCTGGGCGCCGGTGAGGAGTCCGGGCCCCGGCGGTACCTGTGCTGCTACGAGCTGAGTGACGCCGATGCGGCGAGCGCGGCGCAGGCGCTGGCCGCGGCCTTCGACAACGGCCGGTTCGACATGTCCCCGGCGATGGACACGACCACCGCGCCACCCGACCTCCAGTTCCTCGTCCCGGTCGACTGACCCCTCGGTCCGATGTGCCGCGCTGACATGTCCGGGCGCTGGCAAGACGAGACTGTAAGCCTTACGATAAGCAATACGGAAGGGTTACCCGTCGGAAGGACGGTCGTGCGGAAGCAGGCGAAGAAGACCGGTGACTTCGGCATCGGCATGATGATCCACGCGGTCCACATGACCGATGACGTCACGAAGCTCAACCAGTTCTACGAGGACGTGTTCGGCGGCCTGGTCTACATGGGCGTCGACGAGCCCAACTTCCTCCCGCCGGAGGACAGGTGGGCCGGTCTGATCATGATCAGCGACCTGTGCATCGAGACGATGGCGCCCAATACACCGGTCGATGCGACCAAGCCGGTCGGGAAGTTCTACACCAAGTTCGGTCAGCACCTTCACTCGGTCGGCTACCTGGTGGACGACCTGGTCGGGCTGGGCAACCGGATGATCGACAAGGGCGTTTACATGGGCAGGCCGGGCGGCGGCAAGATCGAGGAGATGGACCCCGACACGCAGTACTTCTACCCGAGCCCACGCGACACCGCGGGCCTCATGGTCGAGCTGTGCAAGGTCCACATGCAGAACGACCCGCGCGAGCTCGGAACCTGGTCCTCACAGCGCAAGTTCTGGGAGACCAGCCACCCGCTCGGCATCAAGCGCATGCTGTACGTGACCCTCGGGGTGAAGGACCTCGAATCGGCGGTGAAGACCTACGTCGACGTCATGCAGGCCATGCCGATCGCCGAGGGCGTCGACGACGGCGGGCAGTACAAGTTCGCGACCCTCCACCTCGGCGACTGCCTGCTCCAGCTCGCCGAACCGCTCGGGCCTCACTCGCCGCTGGGCCGGCACGTCGCTCAGTGGGGCAACATGATCTACTCGATCACCTTCCGGGTCAACGACCTGGACTCGGCTCAGCAGTGGCTGAACGGCAAGGGCATCAGGACCTCCCGCCCGCGCCCCGGCCTGCTCGCCGCCGACCCGCAGGACACCTTCAACGCGCCGTACTTGTTCACCACGGACGTACTGGAGGGCGATCCGTTCGAGGAGTGATCCCGCGTATGCGTCGGGCCCGTGCGGAGTCCTTCCTCACGGGCCCGATGTGTCCGGGTAGGCAAGGGCGCGTCATTCGGCGGTGATGAGGGCGCAGCCGGAGAAGGGGCCGACGGCGTTGCTCACCACGCCGGCCGTCGGCCGGCCCGGCAGCGCGCGCTCGCCCGCGGTACCGCGCAGTTGACGGGTGACCTCGATGAAGTAGTTCGCGCCGTGCCGGCGTCCGACGTTGCAGGCGCCGCCGTCGGTGTTGGTCGGGATGACCCCGTCGGCCCGGGTGTGCCCGGACGACACGAACGGACCGCTCTCGCCGATGCCGCAGAAGCCGAGCGCCTCCAGCCACTGCAGCGCGATGAAGGAGAAGCCGTCGTACAGCCCCGCCACGCCCACGTCCGACGGCTTCAGGTCCGTGCGCGACCACATGCGCCGGGCGGCCCGGAACGGGGACGACTGCGTCATGTCCTCGACCAGGCTGAAGTCGCTCTCCTGGGTGGTGCCCATCGCCCAGGACTCGAAGAACACCGGCTTCTGGCGCAGGTCGCGCGCCCGCTCCTCGGTGGTGAAAATGAGTGCCGAGCTTGAGTCGACCGGGTAGTCGCAGTCCAGCAACCGCAGTGGCGCGGCGATGTAGCGCGCGCTCAGGTAGTCGTCGATGGTGAGCGGTTCGGTGAAGAAGGACTCGGACGGGTTGGCGATCGCGTACTCGCGCTGGGCGACGGCGAAGGCGCCGAAGTCCTCCTCCTTGGTGCCGTACATCGCCATGTGCCGCTGCATGTACAGCCCGGCCCAGTGGGAGCCGGTGAAGGAGCCGTAGGGCATGGTGAACTGGAAAGGCCCGGGCGCGCCGCGTTCCATGCCCGGGACCAGCGAACTGCCACCCGCCGCGCCCGCGCGATGCACGGTGCGCAGGGTCAGGACGGTCTCGGCGCTGCCGGAGGCGATGGCGGCGATGGCGTGCAGCGCGGCCATCGAGTAGGCGGCACCGTCGACCGACCCGGAGTAGAACGCCAGGTCGGGGATGCCCAGCATCGCCGCGGTGTGTGTCGCCGACACGTACTGGTGCGGAAAGCTGTGCACGACGACACCGTCGATGTCGGCCGGCTTGACGCCGGCATCCTCCATCGCGGCGATGGACGCCTGGGCGGTGAGGGTGTCCAGCGACAGGCCGGTGTCGCGGCCCACCGTCGAGTAGCCGACGCCGACGATCGCGACGCGCTGTTTCTTGGGCACGGGAGTCCTTTGGGGATGGTTGTCGGTCAGGCCCGTACCAGACGGAAGACGGGCAGGTCGATCGCGTCGCTGAGGGCGCGGAAGCACACCTCGACCGGATCACCCACGTTCACGCCGTCGGCCTGGAGATCGACGATGTTGGTCAGGAGCTTCAGCCCCGGTTGGTCGTCGAGTTCGACCACGGCGATGCAGAACGGGAGCTTGTCGGCGAAGGAGGGGTGGAACGCCTGCGTCGCCATCGTGTAGCTGTAGACGGTCCCGCGGCCGGACACCTCGGCCCCGCCGAGGTCGAAGGAAAGGCAAGAGTGGCACACCGGCTCGGGCGGATGCTGGTAGGTGCCGCAGGCCGAACAGCGCTGGATCATCAGCTCACGGCGACGGGCGGCCTCCCAGAAGAAGCTGGTCAGCTCGTCCGGAGCGGGCAGCAGGGGCGGTGACTCGGTCATGCCCGGTCTCCCTGTCGGTGGTGGGGAACGCATTGCTGGCGTGTCATACAGTAAGCCATGCCGTATCCTTGTCGAGGTCTCTGGTCGCCTTCTCGAGTGCCTCGCGCTCAGTCCCCCCGGTGAGGATCAGATCGTGCCGAACGAAAAGCGGCAGACGACCCGGCACCGTCGCAAGCGCGGGTCGATCAGTGCCGACGAAATAGTGGAGGGCGCCTTCGCGGTCGCTCGTCGGCGCTCCCTGGACCAACTGAGCATGCCGCGTCTCGCCGAGCATCTGAGCGTCGGTGTGACCAGCCTCTACTGGTACTTCCGGAAGAAGTCCGACCTGCTCGGCGCGATGACGGACGTCGCGGTCGACCGGCTCCTCACCCGGATGCCCGCGGTGCGTACCGAGGACAGCTGGCAGCGGGCCATGCTTGAGCATTTCACCGCGCAGCGCACCCTCCACCGGGAGGACGAGGTTCTCTCCGACCTGCTGCTGACCCGGACGTCCAGCTACGGCGCCGAGGCGACGCGGCGGACCATGGAGCTGATCGAGGCCGTGGTCGGCAAGCTCGTCGACGCCGGTTTCGACCATGACAACGCCATGCTGGCGTACAACGCCTTCTCGGTATACACGCGGGGCCACATCATCCACGACCGCATCCTGCGCCGGTCGAACACGCCCACCCTGGACCAGCGGCAACAGCGCATGACCGACTGGTCCTCCATGCCGGTCCTGGCGAGTCTGCTCGACCGGCATCCGCTCGCCGGCACCACGGACGAGGACTTCGCCTTCTCGGCCGCCCGGTTGCTGTGCGGCTTCGAGGTGCTGCTCGCCGAGCAGGGCGAGCCGGCCTGACCCGCCGGGCCGACCGGGCGTGGGTCAGAGGTTGAACCGCAGCGCGCCGTCGATGCGGATCACGGTGCCGTTGAGGTAGTCGTTCTCGGCGATGTGCACGGCGAGCCGGGCGTATTCGTCGGCGCGTCCCATGCGCTTGGGGTTGGGCACCCCGGGCCCCCATTTGGCCTGTGCCTCCTCTTCGGCCATGCCGTAGGCGGGCGTGAAGAAGGTGCCGGGGGCGATGCACATGACGCGCACCCCCGCCGGGCTGAGGTCCCGTGCCGCGGTGAGGGTGAGCCCGATGACGCCGCCCTTGGCCGCGGAGTAGTCGCTCTGCCCCACCTGGCCCTCGAAGCCGGCGATGCTCGCGGTGGAGATGACGACGCCGCGCTGGCCGGAGTCGAGCGGTTCGTTGTGGGTCATCGCCGCGGCGGCCTTGCTCATCACGCGGTAGGTGCCGGTGAGGAAGATGTCCATCGTCCGGGCGAAGACGTCGGCCGAGTACGGGGTGCCGTCCCGGCCGACCATCCGGCGCCCGGCCGCCGGACCGCCGTGGACGACGACGGCCGTGCGCAGCGGGCCCAGCTCGGTCGCGGCGGTGACCGCCTGGTCCACCGACTCGTCCTTGGTGACGTCGGTGGGCACGAAGACCACGGCGTCGCCGAGTTCGGCGGCCAGGGCCTTGCCCTTGTCCTCGGCGAGGTCGGCCACCACCACCTTCGCGCCGGCCTCCACCAGGCGGCGGGTGGTCGCCTCGCCGAAGCCGCCGGCGCCGCCGGTCACGAGTGCGGACGATCCGGAAAGATCCACAATTCCTCCTTGGGTGACGCGCTCCGGCGGAGTTCCGTCGGGCGGCGGCGGGTCGATGCCCCGACTGGAAACAGCAGGGTTCGATTCACCGAAAGTACTGTACTGTTGTGACAACAGTATTGACTACTGTTTCGCGTCGGCCATCAGGGCGCCGCAGACCCGAGGCCATCACCCCAGAAGAGGTGCACGTGTCCGCTCCAGTCATCGTCAGCGCAGTGCGCACGGCCATCGGCACCGCCCGCAAGGGCACCCTTGCCAACACCGACGGCGAGACCCTCGCCTCGGCGATCGTCGAGGAGACGGTGTGCCGATCGGGGCTCGAACCCCACCGGTTCGACGACATCCTGCTCGCGGAGAGTCAGTACGGAGGCGGTGACCTGGCGCGCTACGCCGCCGTCGTGAACGGCATGCTGGACGTGCCCGGCGTCGCGCTCAACCGGCACTGTGCCGGCAGTCTCACCTCCATCGGCCTGGCGGCCGCGTCGGTGAAGTCCGGCATGGAGTCGGCGCTCGTGGCCGGTGGTGTGCAGGCGACCTCGATGGCGCCGCGGCTCAGGCAGCGGGTCGCCGGCACGGCCGACGAGTACGCCGACTGGTATCCCGCGACGCACCCTGACTCGCCCACGGCGCCGAACCTGGACGTGTCGATCACGGTCGGCTGGAACACCGCCAAGGCCGTCGGCATCACCCGCGAGGAACAGGACGCCTGGGCCTGCCGGTCGCACCAGCGCGCGGTCGCGGCGATCGACGCCGGCAAGTTCGCCGACGAGATCGTGCCGCTCAAGTTGGACGGCCCGGGCGACGCCCCGGTCGAGTTCGCCGTGGACGAGCACCCGCGGCGCGACACCTCGCCGGCGAAGCTGGCCTCGCTGAAGGTGCTGCACCCCGAGATCCCGGGCTTCTCCATCACCGCGGGCAACTCCAGCGGCATCAACGACGCCGCTGCCGCGGTGGCCGTGACCAGCGCGGAGCTGGCCTTGGCCGAGGGGCTCACGCCACTGGCGAGGATCCTCGCCTGGGGCGCGGCCGGGGTCGACCCGGCACTGATGGGCTTCGGGGCGCTGCGCGCGGCCGACAAGGTGCTGCGGCGAGCCGGACTGACGTACGCCGATGTGACGCTGTGGGAGATCAACGAGGCGTTCGCCTCCGTCCCGATCGCCGCCTGCAAGGAGTTCGGGCTGGACGAGGAGCGGGTGAACTTCAGCGGCAGCGGGTGCAGCCTCGGCCACCCGGTGGCCGCGTCCGGTGCCCGCATGGTCGTCACGCTCGTGCACGAGTTGCGGCGGCGCGGCGGCGGTCTCGGGCTCGCGACCATGTGCGCCGGTGGTGGCCAGGGCGGCGCGGTCCTCATCGAGGTCTGAATCGGCTGAGCGGTCACCTGAATTTCCTACTGTAAGTCATACAGTATAAGAAGTGGCCGACGGTGGGTCGGCCGGTTCCAGCATCGAGGAGTCGCCCGATGGGGCTTGCCATCACCGAGGAACACCAGGCGCTCGCGGCCGTCGTCCGCTCCTTCGCCGCCGATCAGCGGGTCAGGAGCGGCGCGCGCGCCGCGCTGGACGCGGACGCTCCCGCCGTACCCGAGACGTGGAAGCGGATCGGCGACCTGGGCTGGCTGAGCCTGCACCTGTCGGAGCAGGCGGGCGGCTCCGGATTCGGCCTTCCTGAACTCGCCGTCGTCGTCGACGAACTGGGTCACGCGATCACGCCCGGCCCGCTGCTGGCCACCGCCACCGCCTCCGCGGTGCTGTCCGCGACCGGGGGTGACTCGCTGCACGAGTTCGTCACCCGGCTGGGCAACGGCTCGGCCGTCGCCGGACTCGGGCTCACGGCCGGACTGACCCGCGACGACGACGGCGCGTACAGCGGCGAGCTGACGGTGCTCGCCGGGCGATGGGCCGACGTGCTGCTCCTCGCGGCCGGCGACGACCTGCTGATGGCCCCCACCACCGACGCGGCGGTCGACGTGGTCCCGGTGAAGGGCCTGGATCCGTCGCTGGGGCTCGCCAAGGTCTCCGTCACCGGGCTGGTCCCGGCCGACGGCCATGTCCTCGCCGGCGCCCTCGGCCCGGCGGTCGCGGTGTTCCGGACGCTGGCCGCCGCCGAGGCCGCCGGCGGGGCGCGGGGCTGCCTGGACCTCGCGCTGGAATACGCCCGGGTACGAGAGCAGTTCGGCCGGAGCATCGGCAGCTTCCAGGCGGTCAAACACCACCTGGCCGACATGCTGGTCGCCGTCGAGCTGGCCACCGCGCTCGCCTGGGACGCGGCCCGAGGAGCGGCCACGCCGGCCGAAGCGGAGCTGGCGGCCGCGGCGGCGGCCGGCCTGGCCATGCGCAGCTACCAGGAGTGCGCGCAGAAGGCCGTCCAGATCTTCGGCGGCATCGGCTTCACCTGGGAGCACGACGCCCACCTCCACCTCAGGCGCGCGGCGGCGCTCCGGGCCGTGGTGGCCGCCCTGGGCTCGGCCGAGGACGACGTCTACGAAGCCACCCACGCCGGCGTACGGCGGCAGTTCGCGGTCGAACTGCCAGAGGAGGCCGACACCTATCGTGCCGAGGCCCGCGCCTTCCTCGACCGGTACCGCGCCGCCCCGGAGGAAGAACGCCGGGCGCTGCTCGTGTCCTCGGGATACCTGGTGCCGCACTGGGCCGAGCCGTTCGGACGCGGGGCGGGCGCGATCGAGCAGCTCGTCCTGGAGGAGGAGCTGGCCGGGATCGAGATGCCCTCGCTGGGCATCGGCGGATGGGTGCTGCTGACGCTCACCCAGACCGCGGACCAGGAACAGGTCGAGCGGTGGATCACCCCGAGCCTGCTCGGCGAGCTGCAGTGGTGCCAGCTGTTCAGCGAACCGGACGCCGGCTCCGACGCGGCTGCCGTGCGCACCCGCGCCGAACGCGTCGAGGGCGGCTGGCGGGTGACCGGCCAGAAGGTGTGGACCAGCAACGCGCAGGACTGCAACCGGGGCCTCGCGACGGTACGGACCGACCCGGAGGCGCCCAAGCACCGGGGCATCACGGCGATGGTCGTCGACCTCACCGCGCCCGGCGTCGAGATCCGGCCGCTGCGCGAGATCACCGGGAACGCGCTGTTCAACGAGGTCTTCTTCGACGACGTGTTCGTCCCCGACGCCGACATCGTCGGTGAGCCGGGCGGCGGCTGGAAGGTCGCCCGGGCGACTCTCGGCAACGAGCGGGTGACGATCGGCGGCGGGTCGCCCGAGCGCCTGTCGGCCTTCGAACTGACCGACCTCGCGCTGCGGCACGGCGCGCTCGACGCCGAAAGCCGGCGGGCGATCGCCCGGCTCCTCGTCGAGGCGCAGGCGATGCGGGTGATCAACCTGCGGCAGGCGACGCGTGCCGTCACCGGGGCGGGGCCGAGCGCGGAAGGCAACGTGACCAAGCTGCTGTCGGCCGAGCACGCCCAGCGCGTGAGCGAGCTGGCGCTGCGGCTGTGCGGCACGGCCGCCATCATCGGGGACGAACCGGAGATCGCCGTGGAGTACCTGTTCGACCGGTGCCTGACGATCGCCGGCGGCACCTCGGAGATCACCCGCAACGTCATCGCCGAACGCATACTCGGCCTGCCCCGCGACCCACTATTGCGCTGACCGGGCAGGGAGCGGGACACGGCGGGCCCGTCCCCGGTCACCGGGGACGGGCCCGCCGTGTGACGACGTCAGTCGAGCTCGACGACGGCCTTCCCGGGAGCGATCTGGTTGCCGTCCTGGTCCTCGGTCCACACATCGAGGTCGACCAGGCGCACGCCGTCCTCGACGCGCACCGCGGTGACCGTGCCGCGTGCGCAGACGGTCATGCCGCGTGTGTTGACGGCCCGGAACTGGCAGCGCAGCGACACGATGCGGCCGGCGCCGCCGAGCCAGTCGCGCACCAGGTTGTGCAGGTAGGCCCACTGCAGATTGCCCATCCCGAAGGCCCCCGAGTAGCCGGCGGCCCGCCCGGCCTCCTCGTCCATATGGATTGGGACGAACTCGTCGTTCACGGCGGCGTAACGGTTCCAGTGGGCGAAATCGGTCGTGCGGGTGAACTCCGGCAGGCTGTCGCCGACGGCCGGACTGAGCATGGTGGTCATGATTCCTCGACGCGGTCAGTAGCGGATGAGAGTCGTACGGCTGCGCTTGACGAGCTCGCCGTCCTGGTTCGTCCAGGTGTCCTCGGTGACGGTGAACAGCATCAGACCGAGCCTGCCGGGGCGCTCGGCGTACGACATCAGCCGGTTCTCCGAGGTGATCACGTCACCCGGCCGCATCGGCACGCCGTAGTCGACCTCCAGGCCCCCGTTCAGCTGGAACTCCAACGGTGGCGGGGTGATACCGAGCAGGCGCTCGAGGGAGCCGGGATCGTTCTCCTTCCCCCCGGACGGAGCCGCGCTCTGCAGCGCCGCCAGCCAGGCGAAGGGGTTGAAGTCCTCCGGTGCGGTGATCCCGCCGTGGCGCGACTTCGCGGCGGTCTCCGACTCGATGAAGCGCTCGGGTGGGGCGTCGGGGTAGTAGACCGCCAGCGCCCAGCGGCGGATGTCCGACTCGGAGACGCGGAAGGAGACGCGGCGGGACAGGGTGCGGCCGATGGCCGTCAGCATCTCGCCGGAGATGTGACTCACCTCGGCCTGCGCTGGTTTCGTGGTGTCCGTCATGACTGCACTGCTCCTGTGGGGTTACGGTGCCCGTTCGGCAGGAAGGCCTTGCTGCCGGGGTACGTCGGCCGGAGCAGGCCCAGCACGTCACCTGCCATGCGGGTCACCTCTTTTCGGTCTGTGGTGTGGACGGCATGGGGTGGCTCAGGCGAGGCGCTCGACGAAGGCGCGCAGCTGCCGCAGGTTGCGGCACTCCACCACCTCGTCGCAGTACCCGGCGTACCGCCCGATCACGGAGTCGCCGCTGTCCCAGGCGGCCCGTGGCTCGGGGTTGAGCCAGAACAGGTGCCCGCAGCGGCCGGCGATCCTGCCGAGCGCGTCGGCGCGCGGTGCGTGGTAGTTGGAGCGGGCGTCGCCCAGGACCAGGACCGTGGTGCGGGCGCGCAGCTCACCGGCGTGATCCCGGCAGAAGGTCTCGATGGCGTTGCCGTAGTCCGAGCGGCCGTCCAGCCAGACGCCGAGCCCGAGCCGGTTGATCTCGCTCGCCACCTCCAGCACGTTCGCCGACCGCTCGATCAGGTCGGTCACCTCGTCGAGGCCGTCGACGAACACGAAGCACCGCACGCGGGCGAACCGGCTGCGCAGCGCGTAGGTGAGCTGGAGGGTGAAAGCGGCGAAGGCCGAGACCGATCCGGAGATGTCGGCGAGCACGACGAGTTCCGGCTTGGCCGGGCGCGGCGTGTGGTGGCGCAGGTCGACCGGTATGCCACCGGTCGACAGGGACGCGCGCATGGTCCGGCGGACGTCGATCCTGCCGCGATGGCCGTGCCGACGCCGGTGGACCATACGGGCGGCGAGCTTGCGGGACAGCGGCTGGATCGTGTCCCACAGCTCGTGCAGTTCCGCAGTGGCGGCGGTGAGGAAGCCGACGTCCTCCGGCAGCGGCCGGCGCAGGGTCTTCGCCACGGCGTCGACGCCGCGGTCGGCCACGAGCCGGCGCCGGATCTCGGCCTCGACCTCCAGCCGGAACGCGGCGAGCCGCCGCTCGACGTCCTCCAGGAACAGACGCCGGGGGAGAGGACCGGCGAGGGCGGCCGGGGTGCGCGCCTCGGCTCGCCGCACGAGGGCGGCGGTGACGCGGTCGACGTCCAGGGCGCGCATGGCGCGGAACAGGTAGGAGGTGCCGGCGACGGCCCTGCCCGGCTGGATGCCCGCGTGCCGGTCGACGAGCAGGCCCGCGAGGTGGCGTTGCATCAGGGATCCGTTCTCACCGGCCTCGATCGACTCGGCGAGGAGGCGGCGGATCGTGGCGTCGTCCGGCTCGCCGAGGCCGACGCCGCCGGTCGCCCGGTCCGGCACGCGCTGTCCGAAACAGACGTCGAAAACCCTGTCGAAGGCGCTCAGATGGCCGGCCGACTTCACCAGGGTGACCGCGAGGCCGCTTCTGACCTCCTCCCGGTCGGCGAGGTCGGCGAGGTCGGCGTGGCCCAGTGCCGCGGCGGCGTCGGCTTTCTCGGACGCCGACACCGGGACCCCGAGGGCCCGCAGTTCGTCGACGAGAGCGTCGAGAGTCGTGATCAGGGACACCGCTCAACCCCCCCCGAAAGCATTACAGTAAAGGCATGCGGAAGCGTTCGGTGTTGCTGATCCACGGCATGGGTTCGTCGTACGAGCACAACTGGGTGGCCCCCGGTTGGGCCGACCTCCTGCGCGAGAGCGGGCGTGAGGTCGTCGGGGTGGAACTGCCCGGCCATGGGGCCGACGGGCGGACCGGCGACCCCACGCGCGAGGCGGCTCAGGTGGTGCTCGACGCCGCATCGGACAGCGCTCGGGTCGACGCGGTGGGATTCTCGGCGGGCGGTTACGCGCTGATGGTCGCCGCGGCCAGGAAGCCCGAGGCCTTCGGCTCGGTGGCACTGCTCGGTGTCCCGGACAGCGGCCTGCGCGAGAACCACGCGGGACCGGCGGCGATGAACGCCGTCGCGGACGCTCTCCTCGCCGCCGAGGAACCGGCCGTCGGCGTGCCGCGCCTGATCCGCCGTCTCGTCGACGTGGCGGGCAACGACCGGGCCTCGGTCGCCGCGTTCGCCCGGTCGAGTCAGCCACGCGCCGGAACGGCCGATCTCGCGGCGATCACCGCTCGCTGCCTGGTCGTGGAGGGTGGCGCCGACCGCGGCGGCCCGTCCGAGCAGGTCGCCGCGGCGATACCGCGCTGCTCGCGGGTCATTCTGAAGGGTGTCGACCACTTCGCGATTGCGCGCGACATCGGATGCGTCGATGCCGTACTCCGCTTCCTCGACGCGGACTGACCCTGTGGGGCGGGGTGTCACTCGCCGAACTCCTTCAGGGCGAGAGCGATGTCGCTCTCGTTCTTGAGAAGCACCGGAAGGGTGTCGGCGAGCAGTTCGGTCGTGACGTCGTCGGCGCCGAGCAGGACGAGGGTGCGCGCCCAGTCCAGGGTCTCCGCCACGGAGGGCTTCTTCCGCAGTTCCAGTGAGCGCAGCGACCGCACCAGTTGGCCGACCCTGCCGGCGAGGACCGCCTCGATGCCGGGGACCTGCGCCAGCACGATGTCCCGCTCGTGCTCCGCGGTCGGATAGCCGATGTGCAGGTAGAGACAGCGGCGCTTGAGCGCCTCGGAGAGCTCACGGCTGTTGTTCGAGGTGAGGAAGACCAGGGGAGTGGTACGGGCCCGCAGAGTCCCCAGCTCGGGGATGGACACCTGATACTCCGACAGCACCTCCAGCAGCAGTGCCTCGGTCTCGATGTCGAGCCGGTCGACCTCGTCGACGAGGAGCACGACCGGTTCCTCGGAGCGGATCGCCTCCAGCAGCGGACGGGTGAGCAGAAAGCACTCGTGGAACAACTCGGTCTCCACGCCGTCCCCGCCCGCGGTCCCGGCCCGCGCGATGTGCAGGAGCTGCTTGCGGTAGTCCCACTCGTACAGCGCCTTCGCCTCGTCGAGGCCCTCGTAGCACTGCAGCCGTATCAGCCGCAGCCCGCAGGACTCGGCGACGCTCTTGGCCAGCTGCGTCTTGCCCGTGCCGGCCGGACCCTCGACGAGGACCGGCTTGCCGAGGCGTTCGGCCAGGTGGATGACGCCCGCGATGCGCGGACTCGGGACATAACCGGTGCCCCGCAGCCGGTCCGCGACCTGCTGGGAGGAGGCGAAATGCGGCGAGTCGGGCATCTGCGGCGCTCCCGTCCTGGGGTGACGTGCCGACCCGTCAGTCCTGCGTCCGGCCGCACGTTGCTTTTACTGTATGCATTACCGTAATGGCGTGTAGACTGCCGGTCAACAGCTCCGGCGCCATGGCCGTCGGCTTCGCAGTACATCGTCGGGAGGACAAGGTGCCGTCATGAGATTCGAACTGACCGCCGACCAGCGCTTGTTGCAGACGGCGACAGCGGACTACCTGGAGAAGTCCGCCCCGCTCGGCGTGATCCGCGCGTTGCACGACGAGGGCCGCACGTTCGACCGGGACACCTGGCGGCGTGGGGCGGAACTCGGGTGGACGTCGCTCGTCGTGCCGGAGGAGACGGGCGGCGGCAGCGTCTCCGGCGAGGGGGTCGTCGACGCGACGGTCATCGCCGAGCAGTTCGGACGCGGGTGCGCGCCCGGACCGCTCGCCGTGGTCAACGTCGTCGCCGCCGCCCTCGCCGAGGCGGCCGGCGCGGACCGGCACGCCGGACTCCTCGGCAGGCTGCTCGACGGCTCGATGGTCGCCGCCTGGGCCTGCTGTGCGCCGGGACGGGGCTGGGACCCCGAAGCGGGCGCGATCGAGGCACGGCCCGACGGGGACGGTTACGTCCTTGACGGCACGCACGACGGCGTCGAGCACGGCGGCGACGCGGACGCGTTCCTGGTACTCGCCCATACCCCCGAGGGCCTGAGCCAGTTCGTCGTCGAGCGCGACGCGGACGGCGTGTCCGTCCTCCCGCTGGAGAGCCTCGACATGGTGCGCGGCTTCGCACGCGTCGACTACGCCGGCGTACGCGTCCCGGCCACCGCGCTCGTGGGAGCGGCCGGCGGTGCCGCGGCCGCCGTCGAGCGCCAGTTCCAGCTCGCCGTCGTGCTGCAGTGCGCCGAACTCGTCGGTGTCGTCGAGCGCGTGCTGGAGTTCACCCGGCAGTGGATGTTCGACCGCTACTCCTTCGGCCGGCCGCTCGCCTCCTATCAGGAGCTCAAGCACCGGATGGCGGACATGACGCTGTGGTCGGAGTCCGGCCAGGCGACGATGGCCGCCGCCGCCCGCGCGGTGCAGGAGCGCCGGGCCGACGCCGGTGAGCTGGTCAGCGTCGCGAAGTCCTACCTCGGCCAGCGGGCCACCGACATCATCCAGGACTGCGTCCAGTTGCACGGCGGCCTGGGAGTCACCTGGGAGCACGACATCCACATCTACCTGCGCCGGGCGACGGTGAACCGGCTCATGTGGGGCACGCCGTCCGCGCACCGCCGCCGTATCGCCGATCTGCTGAACGTCTGAGGAGATTCGAGATGACCGCGACCACGACGGCCGTGTCAGACGCCACCGGCATGGAGAGCGTCGACAGCTTCCGCCTGCGGGCCCGCGAGTGGATCCCGGCGAACCTGCGGCGCCTGGCCGACCTGCCCGCCGACGAAGGTGCGCAAAGGAACGTGTCGAGCGACGAGAGCGCCTGGCAGCGGGCCCGTGCCCTGCAACGCACGCTGTACGAGGGTGGCTTCGCCGGAATCTGCTACCCCAAGGAGTACGGCGGTCTCGGCCTCACCTCCGCGCACCAGCGCGCCTTCAACGAGGAGGTCGCCGGCTACGAGATGCCGATGCGGCTGAATGTGCCGACGTTCACCATCTGCGGCCCGACCATCCTCGACATGGGCAGCGAGGAGCACAAGCGTGAGCACCTGGCCGCCGCGATCCGCGGCGACGAGGTGCTCGTGCAGTTCCTGTCCGAACCGGGCAGCGGCTCCGACCTCGCCGGAGCGACGACCCGCGCCGAGCGCGACGGCGACGTGTTCGTCCTCAACGGCTCGAAGATCTGGAGCTCGGGCGCCTACGCCGCCGACTACGCGCTGTGCCTGGCCCGCACCGACTGGGACGCGCCCAAGCACCGGGGACTGACGATGTTCCTGATGAAGGTGCATCAGCCCGGCGTGCACATCGAACGCATCAAGCAGGTCAACGGCGGCGACGAGTTCTGCCAGGAGTTCTTCGACGACGTCGTCGTCCCGGCCTCCGCGGTGGTCGGCGAGGTGGGCGGCGGCTGGGCGGTCGCCTCGCGCCAGCTGTTCCACGA
Source organism: Streptomyces sp. NRRL WC-3618 (assembly GCF_001280005.1). Taxonomy (GTDB): domain Bacteria; phylum Actinomycetota; class Actinomycetes; order Streptomycetales; family Streptomycetaceae; genus Streptomyces. The sequence goes on from NZ_LGDW01000303.1 coordinate 99,837, forward strand.
GCGCAACGCCGTCGGCGGCGGCTCACCGTACTTCAGCGGCGCGCGGGCCGAAGGGCGGCGCGGCACGGAGACCGATGCGCTCATCGACCTGGTCCGCCGCACCGGCCGGGCGGACGACCCCTACGCGCGGGAGCTGATCGCCGAGGCGCACGCCCTCGGCGTCATCCACGGGCACCTCGTCGACCGGGTCACCGCGGGCATGCGCACGCAGAAGATGCCTCCCACCGCCGGCTCGCTCATCCGCCTCTTCCACGGCGAGAGCGCCACCCGCCAGGCAGAGATCGCACTCGAACTCGCCGGCCCGGCCGCCGCGATGTCCGCCCCCGACGGGCCCGACACCCGCGAGGTGGGCGTGTCCTTCCTGTTCCGCCAGGCCACCCAGCTCGGCGGCGGCAGCACCGAGATGGCACGCAACATCATCAGCGAACGGATCCTCGGAATGGCCCGCGAGTACGCCGCCGACCGCGACGTCCCCTTCAACCAGGTCCGGCACGGGCGCTGAAGGCCGAACGCACCTGAGGTCCTCAGGAAGGACATAACGGCACATGACCACAGCAGAACCCTCCCTCGCCACCACCCCGCCGGCCGCGGACGTGGTCCGGCGCATCGTGCGGGCCCTGCCCTCCGAGGAGGAACGACATGGGTGAGGCGGGCGACGCCGCTCTGCTGCTGGTACGGCTCACTGTGGGCGCGGTGATGGCCGTACACGGCTGGAACCACTGGCGCGGCGGAGGCGGGATCGAGGGCACCGCGCGCTGGTTCGCCGGACTCGGGCTGCGCCGACCGCTCCTGCAGGCGTGGCTGAGCGTGCTCACCGAGATCGGCGCGGGCGTCCTGCTGGCCGCCGGGCTGTTCACCTCGCTCGCCGGCGCCGCCGTCATCTCGGTGATGCTGGTCGCCGGTCTGCTCGCGCACCGTCGCAACGGCTTCTTCGTCTTCAAGGACGGCTACGAGTACGTCCTGGTCCTCGCCGTGCTGTCGCTGGCACTCGCGGCCTGGGGGCCCGGCGAGTACGCGGTGGACACGGCCGCCGGCATCGAGCTGACCGGCTGGCCGGGCACCGGCGCCGCGCTCGGCGCCGCGATCCTCGGGACGGGGACCCTGCTCGCGCTCTTCTATCGCCCGCAGGCGCCGAGCGCGTCCTGACCCGCCATGTGAGGAGAAACACGAGTGAGTCTGAGGATTGTACGCCCGTCGAATCGCCGTGGGCCTGGCGGCGCTCGGTGCCGGCGCGGGCGGGGTGGTGACGGTCCAGCTTCCGGCGCGTGTCGAGACCGGGGGCGCGTACGCCGCCGTACTGCTGTGCGGGGGAGTACTGCTACCGGTGTCGCCGGAGGCCACCGCAGAGGAGGCCCGGCTGGTCCTCCGGCTCACGGGGGCCACCGCGCTGATCACTTCGGTCTGGCGGGCGCACGACGTACTCCGTACGAGAGGTTCCGAGCACGCAGTGCCGCGGCTGCGGCTGCGGCTGCGGGTCGCGGTGCCGGGCACATCGCCCGCGGCGGCGGTGCCGGCTGACGCGGTGGACTGGTTCACTCTGCTGAACCCCCGGCCGGTCGAGCCCGCTTCGCGCACTGATCAGGATCAGGTGTGTCTGCTGGCCTGGACGGAAGGTGTCGGCGGTACTCCCGCATGCGTCCAGCACACCCATCGCTCACCGCTGGCCGGGCTGACACTCTCGCAACCGGCCCAGACGGCACGTCGGGATCGGGTGCACCTCAATACGTTGCGGCCCGGCTGCGCGGCGGGTCCCGCCGGACTGCTGCAGGCGATGGTTCGCGGAAGACCCACGGTCTTTATGGAGCGCCTGCAGGCAGGCCGCGCTGCACCTGGTGCACCGCCACGGGGTGACGTCGGCGGAGGGGACGGCCTTCCACCTCGCCGGGCTGCTCAACGCGGCCGAACGCACCGGCTTGGCCACAGGCCCTCTCACCGACTACCTCGTGCGCGACGAGACCCCACCGCCCGCGGTCGTCGAGCGGGCCGCCCGGGCGGGGGTGGCCGTGCTGCCGGTACCCACCCGTGCCTGACCAGGCCGGGACGGGCAAGAACCCGGGCTTGTCGAGCCCCCCGCCGACCGGGGAAGACCGCCCGGCCGGCGCTCGTCAATTGTCAGTCGTATGTGTAGAAACCGCGCTTGGTCTTCCGGCCCAGCCAACCCATCCGCACGTACTGCATGAGCAGCGGCGGGGGCCAGTACTTGGGATCGTGGTACTCCTCGTACATGCGCGCGGCCATGTCGTGGACGATGTCCAGGCCGATCAGGTCGCTGAGCCCGAAGGGTCCCATCGGGTGGTTGAAGCCGAGCCTGAGGACCGAGTCGATGTCCTCCATCGAGGCCACTCCGCGTTCAAAGGCACGGATGGCGTCCAGGAGGAACGGCACGACGAGCAGGTTGCCGATGAAGCCGGGCCCGTCCTTGATGATCACCGGGGACTTGCCGAGGGCCTTCGACAGATCGACGGCGGCCCGGATGGTCTCCTCGCTCGTCGCCGGGGTGCGGATGACCTCCACCAGGTCCATGAGGGGGACCGGGTTGAAGAAGTGCAGGCCGACGACCCGCTCGGGGGCGGACGTCTCGGCCGCCATGATCACGAGCGGGATCGTCGAGGTGTTCGAGGCGAGGACCGCGGTGGGAGAGGCGTGGCGCTCGAAGTCGCGGAAGAGCTCACGCTTGAGGTCGACGTCCTCGAACGCCGCGTCGATCACGATGTCGGCTCCGGCGATGGCCGCCCGGTCCGTGGAGGTGCGCAGGCGGGCCAGTGCCTGGGCTGCCTGTTCCTCGGTGAACTTCCCCTTCTCGACGAACTTCGCCAACCCGGCGGCGACCCGTGCCCGACCGGCCCCGACGGCCTGCTCGTCCCGCTCGATGCCGACCACGTCGAAGCCGAGGGGAACGGCCGTCTGCGCGATACCGGCCCCCATGGTGCCGAGGCCGACTATCGCGAGTGTCTTGAACTCCACGCGCACTCCTTGTCTTCAGGTGCTGCTAGAGCACGGGTGTCCTGGTGGCCTCGGGGGCCCCGGCGTCCTTGTCGATGTCTGCGACCAGCTTGCGGCGCAGTACCTTGCCCGTCGGCGTGGTCGGGAGTTCCGGCAGGAAGACGATGTCGTCGGGGGTCTTCGAACTGCGCAGCCGGCCGCGGACGAACTCGCGCAGGACGCCGGCGTCCGGCCGCACGCCGGGCTTGACGACAACGAACGCGCCGATGCGCTGCCCCCATTCGTCGTCCGGGATGCCGGCCACGGCCACGTCCGCCACCCATTCGTGCTCGGTGAGCACGCTCTCGATCTCCGAGGGGGCGATGTTCTCGCCGCCGCGGATGATGGTGTCGTCGGACCGGCCCTCGACGAAGATGAAGCCGTCCTCGTCGATATGGCCGCGGTCACGGGTGGGGAACCAGCCGGCGCTGTCCAGCCGGCTGCCGGCCTCCAGGTACTCACCGGCGACCTGTGGCCCGCGTACGACGATGTCTCCCACCACGCCGGGAGGGCACGGCAGCCCGTCCGGATCATGGACCTCGATCTCCACGCTGGGCAGCGCACGGCCCACCGACCCCAGTCTCGCGCGCACGGTGGGATCGTCGCTCGCGGCGGCCGTACGGTGGTCGTCCGGTCCCAGCACCGCGATGGAGGAGGCGGTCTCGGTGAGGCCGTAGGCGTTGACGAAACCGGTGCCGGGAAAGAGCCGCAGCGCCTCCATGAGCACGGGTACGGCGATCTTCGCGCCGCCGTACGACATCGACCGCAGCGTCGAGGGGCCCCGCTCGCCGGAGTGGACGAGTTCGCTGACGATGCGCGCGAGCATCGTCGGCACCACCATCGCGTGCGTGACTGCCTGGGTCCGGACGCGATGCAGCCAGTCGGCGGCGCTGAAGTGGTCGAGATACACGATCCGGCGACCGGCGTACAGGTTGGAGAGCAGGTTCGCGACGGCGGCGATGTGGTAGGGCGGCACGCTGACGATGGTCGCGTCGCTCTCCTCGGCCGACGCGAACTCGACGGAGCCGAAGATGTAGGACGTCAGGTGCCGGTGCCGCAGTACCGCGCTCTTCGGGGCGGCGGTCGTCCCGCTCGTCATCAGCAGCACGGCGATCGAGTCGGGGTCCGGGTCGGCGGGCTCGGTCTCGTGATCGGCGGCAACCGCCGTCGGCCCGGCGAACTCCTCCAGCGTCACGGCCGCCATGCCCCGGACCCGCTCGGGCGAGTCGGTTATCACGAGCGGCTTGGCCTGGCGGCCGAGGACGTCGTCCAGCTGCTCGGCGCTCAGCCGGTAGTTGACCGGCAGGAAGGGCACGCCGACGGAGGCCGCGGCGAACAGGGCGACCGGAAACGCGGGACCGTTGCCGCCGAGGTAGACGACGGTGCCGGCATCGGCGGCCCGGACGAGATCCGAGCCCGAGCGCGCCCGCCGGGCGAGTTCGCTGGCGGTGAGGCCGTCCGCGCGGTCACCGATGAGGACCCGGTCGGGCATCCCCTCGACCACCATGTCGAGGAGCATCGTGAGGTTCATCGCGGGTGCGGTCCGTTTCAGTCGGACGCCGGCAGCGCCTTGGCCGCCTTCTGCGTGAGTTGGCTGTTGCCGAAGGTCAAAGGGCCGATTCCGGCCTTGGTGCACAGCACCTCGATGCCGCTGTCGTCGTCGGTGTACCGCTTGCCGAGGTGGATAGGTGGGCCGTCGCTCACCTGTGGTGCGGTGGGATCGGGGGCCGTCGGGCGCATCTCCGCGCCGGCGCACATCAACACCGCGGGGGTGTCGGAACTCTTGACGACGATGACTTCGCACGTCGAGTTCTGTCCGCGCAGCCGAGTGCCGACCTGCAAACTCATATGGTCCTCCTCAACGACAGGCACTGCTGATGCCGTCCGTCCCGCAGAGCGGCCGGGGCCGTCTGGACGGGACATCGCAACGCAACACCCATACCGTAAGGTATATAGTACAGGGGTCAAGAGGCGCGGGGGAGGTGTGACGTTGACCCTGCGCTCAAGTGATGAAGAAGACGTCCCGGTGGGCTGCGGTGACGGTCCGTCCAGGTCGGCCCGTATGTGCCGAGGCTGTATCGCCGGCGAGGGCACGCCGGCGCCTCCGGTGGAGTGTCGCCCGACCGTCGATCAGGAGCAGGCGCTGGATTGCGCCCGACAGGGTGTCAGGGTCCTGCACGCTGCGCCGAGAGGTGCCGCGTGCGCTGATCGACGACGTGAGGGCGCTGACGCCCTGGCAGAGGAAGTGACCCGCGAGATGGGAAGGTGCACCGCATGAGCCGGACCGAGCCACTCATGAGGCGGATCCCCGCCGCCGGCGTGGAACTGGCCGCCGAGGAGTATCCGGTGGACGCGCCGAAGGGCACCGCGCTGTTCCTGCACGGCGGGGGCCAGACCCGCCATTCTTGGAAGGGCGCGGCCCGGACGCTTGCCAGGAGCGGCTGGCGCACCTTCTCGCTCGACACCCGCGGTCATGGCGACAGCGGTTGGGCGCCGGACGGGGACTACTCGATGGACGTCCTCGTGGCCGATCTCGTCGGCGTGGCCGCCCGGGCCGGTGAGGGCGATCCGCGTCCTCCCGTGCTGATCGGCGCGTCGATGGGCGGCCTGACCTCGCTGCTGGCCGTCGGGGAAGGGCTGGTGGACGCTCGCGCGCTCGTGCTTGTCGATGTCGCCCCGCGCATGGAACGGGATGGCGCCGCACGGGTCTCCGGGTTCATGCGCCGCCACGTCGACGGCTTCGCCACGCTGGAGGACGTCGCCGCCGCGGTGTCCGAGTACAACCCGCACCGTCGGCGTCCGAGGAGTCTGGAGGGGTTGCGCAAGAACGTGCGCCTGGCCGAAGACGGCCGCTGGTACTGGCACTGGGACCCGGCGCTGGTGCGGCCGGACGCCGACGAGCCCAGGCGGCACCCCGACCCGGAGCGGCTGCGCGAGGCGGCCCGCCGCATCGACGTTCCCACGCTCTTGGTCCGCGCTGTTCAGTCGGACGTGCTCAGTGAGGAGGGGGTGCGCGAGTTCCTGTCGCTTGTGCCCGGCTCGCGCGCGGTCGACGTCGCCGGCACCGGGCATATGGTGGCCGGCGACGACAACGACGCGTTCATCGACCAGGTAGGGCGATTCCTCGGCACCGTGTGACCGCGCAGACCCAACGGGTCCTGGGCCTCCGCGACCCGTCCGGTCCTGCGGTGAGTCACCCCCGGAGGTGACTCACCGGCCCTTCCACTGCGGTGCGCGCTTCTCCGCGAAGGCGCGAGCTCCTTCGAGCGCGTCCTCGCTCTCGAACACCTTGGAGTTTTCGGCTTCCTGTGCCGCGCGTGCCGCGGCGACGCCTTCGGTGAGCGCCACGCGCATGAGCTTCTTCGTCGCGAGGACGCCGAGCGGGCCGTTCTCGCCGATACGGCGGGCGAACTCCAACGCGGCGCCGACCACGTCTCCGGCTGGAACGACGCAGTTGACCAGCCCCAGCGCACACGCGCGCTCGGCGTCGATCAGATCTCCGGTCAGCCCGAGTTCGAGAGCGATCGCGAGGGGGATGCGGCCGGGCAGCGTGGTTCCGCCGCCAGCGGCGAACAGGCCGCGCTTGACCTCCGGGATGCCGAACCTGGCCTTGTCGGAGGCGACGACGATGTCGCAGTTGAGCAGGAGCTCGAACCCTCCGGCGACGGCGGTGGCGTTGGCGGCACCGATGACGGGCTTGGGGTACTCGCCTCGGCTGAACATCGTGAAATGCGTGTTGTCGGACTCCGGCCCGGAGGAATCGGAACCGGCGGCGAACGCCTTGAGGTCCATGCCGGCGCAGAACGCCCGGTCGCCGGCACCGGTCAGCACCACCGCGCGCACCGCGTCGTCGTCCAGGCATTCACGCAGCGCCCGCGAGAGTGCGGCGATCAGGCCGGGGCTGAGGGCGTTGCGCTGGTCCGGGCGGTTGAGCGTGATGACCTCGGCAGAGCCTTCACGACGTCGGAGCAGATCCATCTCGACCGCCTTCCGGTAAGTGTTTCGCTGAAGGGTGTCCGGCGGCCCGACCGTCTTCCGCCGGTGGTGTGGTGTCGGCACACAGTCGGTTGCGGGACTGTGGCCGCCCGGCGCGGACTCTGCCGGTATTCTGTCCGGTAAAGCTTCCGGGAACGCTTTCGGTAAGCTACCACCCGCTGATCGGAGGGACAACGGCGCGGTGCACGGCTGCCGGAGGGGGCGTGACGCGGGGCCGACACCATCGTGGTGCTGCTCGAGATCGTCGGTCGGGCGCGGGTCAGGCTGATGTTGTTCGTTCCCCGGGGGGAAGGCCGGTGCCGAGGCGGTGCGGTGCGGTGACGGCTGCTCACAGGAATCGCCGACGACACGTCGAGCGTCCGCCGCGTGGTGGAACGGATCGCGGGTGAGGTGTCCGTTCCGACCCGGTTTACCAGAACCGCGCTGAGAACCAGCAGGCGGCGACGTGGTCCGGGGCGGTCGACCAGCCGTCGCGGCAGCGTTACGGTAATCCCTTACCGTATGCCATGCCGGGAGGCATTGGCTGGTACCGTGTCAGTCAGTTCGGAGCGCGGGCTCGGCCTACGCTCGGGCCGGGCCGGTGGGTGGTGACAAGGAGGAGAGGCAGCGTGACGAAGGCCGATTCCACCGGGACGCGTAAGCGTCGTCAGCGTAACTCGATCAACGCCGAGGAGATCGTCGGAGGTGCCTTCGAGGTCGCGCGGCGCACCTCGCTCGACCAGCTGAGCATGCCGATCCTCGCCGAGCATCTGGGTGTCGGCGTCACCAGCATCTACTGGTACTTCCGGAAGAAGGAAGAGCTGCTCAATGCGATGACGGACATCGCCGTCGACAAGTACCTGCGGCTGACGCCGGAGATCCGGGCGGATGACACCTGGCAGAACACGCTGTCCTCGCACTTCCGCGCGCAGCGCGAGATCCACCACGAGGACGAGGTCCTCTCCGATCTGCTCTTCATCCGCACCTCCACGTACAGCCGCGAGGCGGCCCGCCGCACCATGGAACTGGTCGAGTCCGTGGTGGCGAAGCTGGTCGCGGACGGTTTCACGCCCGACAATGCGATGATGGTGTACAGCGCGATCGGTGTGTACACCCGCGGTTCGATCATCCACGAGCGCATCCTTCGGCTGGCCGACGCGCCGACGATCGACGCCGCCCGCCAGCGTCACATGACGGACTGGTCCCACCTGCCCGTCCTGGACGGCTTGATCGACCGCCATCCGATCTCCGGGACGAGTGACGAGGACTTCGAGTTCGGCATTGCGCGCCTGATCTGCGGGTTCGAGGTCCTCCTTCGCGAGCAGAGCCAGCGGCCTCGCAAGACGTCGCGCGGATCGACGGCCGCGCGGGGCGCGATGACCGTTCGTAAGGCCCCTGCTCGCAAAAAAGCCGGATCCTGAGGGCTTCCGGGGATCGCTGCGACACCGGGATGGTCCGGTCCGATCGAGGCCGGTTCACGCGGGCGCTCGGCTGGAGTCTCCCAGGCGCAGCAGGCCGTTTGCGTTCTCGTGCGGTGCATGTCGCCAAGGGCTGGGCTGGGGCCTTGGGCACCGTACCTGAAGGGCAGGTTCAGGGCCGCTCGTTGGGCACGGTCATCAGCGTGGCGGCGCCCGGCGGCGACGAGCCTGCTGCCGGGCGCCCGTGTGCTCGTGACGTAACCGGACCCCGCCTGGGCGGGAATCGGGACCCTCGCGGTTCGGCTCGCCGGCCGCTACCTGCGGACGGCGGCAGGGTCCCATTGCAGGGGGAGGCTGCGCAGCCCCATCACCAGGCTGCGCGACTCGTCGAACGGGATGTCCGGATCGATCTCGTACACCGGAATGCGCTTGTGCCACTCCTCATAGGCGATCGCTAGCTCCTGTCGCGCGAGGTGAGACCCGAGGCACCGGTGCGGCCCCGCACCGAACGCCAGATGCGAGATGTCGGTGCGGTCGAAGTCGACCGTCGTGGCGTCCGGGAAGTGCTGCTCGTCGCGGTTGCCGGCCGGCAGGCTGAGGATGAAGTGCTGGCCCTTCTTCACCGGGCAGCCGTCTACTTCGGTGTCGGTCATCGCCGTCCGCGAGATGTTCACGACCGAGTAGACGCGGAGGATCTCCTCGACCGCGCTGGGGATCACCGACGGGTCGGCCGCGATCCGCTCCCGGTCGGCCGGATGGCTCGCCAGATGGTGGAAGCCGTAGCCGAGCGAGGCGGCGACGGTGTCCAGACCGGCCTGGAACAGCAGGAGATAGAAAGAGAGCAGATCCTCGTGCGGGATCGGCTCACCGTCGATCTGCCAGTCCATGGCGCGCGAGATGAGGTCGGAGCCGCGCTCCCCGGCCGGCGTCTTCCTGCGCTCGTCCAGGATCTGCGACAGGTATTCGGTGACCTCGGTCTGGGCCTGGATCGGGATCCGGAACGCCTCGGCCGGATCCGTCGACTCCGGGTGCATGATGTCGGTCTCCCATGCGATGAACTTGTCCAGTTCCTCGACCGGCAGGCCGATGATGTGCTCGAGGAAGATGGTGGTCGGGAACCTGAGCGCGAACTCCTTGGCGAAATCGCAGTGACCGCGGTCGATGAACCCGTCGATGAGTTCGTTGGCGCGCGCGCGGAGAGAGCCTTCCAGGCGGGCGACGGCGGCCGGTGAGAAGGACGAGGCGAGCAGCCTGCGCCACTTCACGTGGATCGGGCCGTCGAGCGTTTGCGGCTTGAGGACGAACGGCGCCTCCTTGCCGGTCGCCGGATCGACGGCCTTGCTGTGGAACACGTCGGCGCGCTGGCCGATCTCCTGCACCAGGTCGTAGGTGGTGTAGATGATCTGGCCGGTACCGAGCGTGTGTGCCGGTCCGGCGTCCCGCAGGGAGTCCAGTTCCGCGAAACCGGCGAGCGGTTCGCGGCTGCCGCCCGTCGTCACCAGGTCACTGTAGGGGCATCGCTGTGCGATCAGCGCATCCCGCTCATCCGCATCGCTCGTGGTCTGCTCCGTCTGCGCCATGTCGCTCCTTCGCGCTCCCGTATCCGTGCAACGCTTTTACTGTTGCAAGTCCCGTGATGCTTACGGTAACGACTCCAGTCGTCGGTCACAATGGAGGGGACGACTGTTTCGCCGGGCGGGAAAACGGTGACGGTCACCGCGGCTGCCGCAGCCGAGGCCGCAGAGCCGCAGTGGAGCGTCCCTTGATGGCGGACCACCACACACCAGCGCCGTAGGCGAGGTCGTCGAGGCGGCGTGCGATGCCGTACCTCAGTGGATCCACAGCGGCGCCCTGGTGCAGGTATTCCAGAGCGACGTCGGCCACCGCGGCCAGCGCGGTGGCCCGGCGTGCCCGGCGGGAGATCGTGCAGCCGGCCACCGTGAGGGGCCACCAGTGCCGGGTCAGCAGCGCGGACGTCTGGGCGAGCGCGCCGAGCGCGCCCATGGCCGTCAGTGAGGAGGCCAGCCGTACCGGGTGCTCCGTGCCGTCCAGTTTCCGGCAGACGCGCAGGACGGTCGTCGCGCCGACGGCGCCGGCCACCGGGAGCGACCAACGGCGTTGGGCGACAAGGGCGAGGACGAAGGCGCCGCTCCAGGGGGCGAGGACCGCGGGCGCGATGAACTCGGGGTGTCGTTCGGCGAGCGGGTGCGCTCCCGTCCCGTAGGCGGCCTTGCGTCGAAACCAGTCCCCGAGGCGGCCGCGGTGCTCGTGGGCGGCGTGGACCGAGGGCTCGTAGCGCACCCGCCGGCCGCTCTTGATGGCGCGCCAGCAGATGTCGACGTCCTCGCCGATTCTCAGCCGCTCGTCGAAGCCCTCGTCCAGGGCGTCGACGCGTGCGACGGCGCAGGCCGTGGAGGCCCAGGAGACGGGTGTCCCGGGGCGTACCAGGGCGGGACGGCTGCCCAGGTCGAGTGAGGAGCGTGTGCGCTCGTACCGTCCGATCCAGGTCGAGGAGCCGGGCGTTTCGAGAGCGGTGACACGGGGGACGGCCAGGGCGACCCGCGGGTCGCAGAAGTGCCGCAGCAGTGTCGGCACCGTGTCCTTGGGCAGGACGACGTCGGAGTCGACGAAGACCACATACGGCGTGCCGACCAGGCGAAGGCCCGCGTTCCGGGCTCCGGCGGGACCGACGTTGACCCTCAGGGGGACGAAGCGCGCGCCATACCGCGCGGCGGCCGCCTCGACCGGAGCGCGGTGAGTCGACGCGTCGTCGACCACGATCACCGGGGTGTCCGGCCCGATGCTCGTGAGCAGGCGGTCGAGCTCGCGCGGGCGGTCGCGGACGGGGACGACGACCGTGTACCGGGGGTCGTCGGGCAGGGGGAGGGCGCGGACGACCGGGTGCGCCAGCCCCGCCTCCAGGAGCCGGTCCGCCAGGAGGGCGCCCGCCCGGTCCCGTACGTGGACCGTACGATCGGTCAGCAGTGGACGTGCCCGCCGGGTCAGGCGCAGCAGCCGCAGAGGGGAACCACCGAGGAGGGTGCGGCCGCCGTCCAGGACGCGGGTGTCACGATCGAGCGCCACGACGAATCCGAGGGGCAGCGTCATCTCCCTGCCGCCTTCGTGCCAGGTCGGTCCCGTGCCGCGGGGTCCAGGAGGCGGCCGCGCTCGTCCGTCGTTGCGGCAGTGATCAGGCCGACGAGCCGGGACACCATGGTCCGCACATGCCGGCGGCCCTCCTCGGCCGATGCGCCGGCCGGGTCGCCGAGCACGCCCGACGGCGAGACGGCTTTGACGCCGTGGGCCGTCAGCAGAGGCATCAGGACATCCAGCGGGCGGGTGTCGCCGGCGACGGCCTCGAGGATCCGTACCTCATCAGGGGCGAGATACAGCATGACCGAGGTCTCGGTCCGGCCGGCGTGCGCGTCGCCTCCCGTGATGCCGCACCCGGCCCAGGCGACGGCGTGCCCCTCGGCGCGCAGGGCGCCCAGGGCCGCGTCCAGGGTGGCGGTGTTGCCGCCGTGGCCGTTGACGAAGACGACGCGCCCGGCCCACAACGACAGGGAGCGCACGGTTTCGACGATCACGGCGTGCAGGGCCTCGTGTCCGATGGAGACGGTGCCGGGGAAGCCGGCGTGCTCGCCGCTGGCGCCGTAGGCGAGCGTGGGCGCCACCAGGGGCGGCGGGGTGAGACGGGTAGAGAGTTCCTCGGCGGCACGACCGGCTACCGACTCGGCGATGACGCTGTCGGTGTTCAGCGGCAGATGCGGCCCGTGCTGCTCGGTCGAGCCGACCGGCACCAGGACCAGACTCTTGGCGGAAACGGTGGGCCAGGCCCGGTGCGCGAGCCGGACGTGCCGTGCCGTCGTCATCCGGCGACCGGGGCGGGGGCACTCGTGCCGCCGAGGGTCAGGGCGAACCCGGGAGGAATCACCAGGTCGTCGGGGGACAGCTCGTGGACGGACGAGCGGCCCAGACCCAGCACCGCGGAATCGAGGCCGCCGCGCAGGATGTCCAGCACGTTCTCGACACCGGCCTGGCCGTTCGCCGCCAGGCCCCACAGGTACGCCCGCCCGACCAGGACGGCCCGGGCGCCGAGCGCCAGCGCCTTGGCCACGTCGCTGCCGCGCCGGACGCCGCCGTCGAGCAGGACTTCGATGTCATCGCCGACGGCGTCCACGACGGAGGGGAGCACCCGGACGGTGGCGGGGGTGGTGTCGAGGTTGTTGCCGCCGTGGTTGGACACCGAGATCGCCGTCACCCCGGCGTCGACGGCCCGTTTGGCGTCGTCCACCCGGGTCACGCCCTTGAGCAGGAAGGGCCCGCCCCACTCCTTGCGGAGCCAGGCGACGTCCTCCCAGGTGGGCGGGGTGGTCTGCATCCACTCGCCGTAGGCGCCGAAGAAGGTGGGTGCTTCGCCGCCCGGGGGGCGGAGGTTGGGGACCGTGAGGTCGGGAAGCCGGCCGGAGCGCAGATACGTCCACAGCCACCGGGGGCGGGGCAGCACGTCGGGAGCGAACTTCGCCATGGTCCTCACGTCGAGCTTGTCGGGGATCTGCGGGCTTCCCCAGTCGCGGCCGTGGGAGAAGGACCAGTCGAGGGTGGCGATGAGCGCCTTGGCGCCCGCGGACCTGGCCCTGTCCATACGCTGCACCATGCTGTCCCGGGTGCCGCTCCAGTACAGCTGGAAGAAGGTGTCGGGGTTGGCCGCGACGACCTCCTCCACCGGTTTGCTCGCGAAGGAGCTCAGCCCCATGATGACGCCCCGGTTCGCCGCGGCCCGCGCCACGGCGACCTCTCCTTCCGGGTGCACGGCCTGCACACCGGTGGGAGAGATCAGCACGGGGAACGCCGTCTCGACGCCGAGGACGGTCGTGGTCAGGTCGCGTTCGGCATGATGGCCCACGACGTGCGGGGCGAAGCCGAGGTCGACGAAGGCCGCGGCGTTGTCGTCGATCGTACGGCCGTGCTCGGAGCCGGCGACGAGTGCTCCGTAGACGCTGCTGGGCAGGCGTTTCCTCGCCCGGCGCTGGGCCTCGGCGACCGTCTCGAACCAGGGGTTCTGGGGCATGCGTCAACTCTTCTCGTGCTGGGGTGACGGAGTCCGGGCGAGCCGCAGCCCGGCCAAGGGGTCCTGGGCGCAGTCGCTGACGGGAGGGCGTTCCAGGTCCGCGCGGCGGGCCGGCAGCGGCAGGTCCACCGGCCGTCGCCGGGAGTGGTCCTGGGAGGGGCGCGGCAGGTGGGCCCGGTCCGCCGGGCGTTCGGCCAGCAGATCCTCGCCGTAGCCCTGGACGCATTCGGGGTCGGGGCCGTCCAGCGGCAGCCCGGTGAAGAACTTGGCGGCCATGCAGCCGCCCTTGCACGTGTCGTAGAACCCGCAGGAGGCGCAGGCTCCGCCGGTCTGAGGCGAACGCAGGTCGCGGAACAGCGCGGACTCCCGCCACACCCCGGTGAAGCCGCCGGGATCGCGCACGTTCCCGGCGAGGAACTCGTCGTGGATCGCGAAGGGGCACGCGTACACGTCCCCGACCGGGTCGACCAGGCACACCACCCGGCCGGCGCCGCACAGGTTGAGGCCGGGCAGCGCCTGACCGTAGGCGGACAGGTGGAAGAACGAGTCACCGGTCAGCACCGACTCGCCGTGTGCCAGCAGCCAGTCGTACAGCTGGCGCTGCTGCTCCCGGGCCGGGCGCAGGTCGTCCCAGACATCGGCGCCGCGGCCGGACGGGCGCAGCCGGGTGAGCCGCAACTGGGCGCCGTAGCGGTCGGCGAGTGCCTTGAAGGCGTCCATCTGGGGGATGTTGTGCCGGGTGCACACGACGGAGAGCTTGAAGTTCTTCATCCCGGCCGCGGCGAGGTTCTCCATGGCCCGAAGCGCGGTGGCGTACGAACCGGCCCCGCGCACCGCGTCGTTGACCTCCGCGGTCGCCCCGTCGAGGGAGATCTGCACGTCCACGTAGTCGTTGCGGGCCAGCCGGCGGGCCGCCTCGGGGGTGATGCGGACGCCGTTGGTGGAGAACTTCACGCCGACGTGGTGGCTGGTGGCGTAGTCCAGGAGGTCCCAGAAGTCAGGGCGGACGGTGGGTTCGCCGCCGCCGATGTTGACGTAGAAGACCTGCATGGCCTCCAGCTCGTCGATGACGGCCTTCGCCTCGCTCGTGCTCAGCTCGCGCGGGTCGCGCCGTCCGGAACTGGACAGGCAGTGCACGCAGGACAGGTTGCAGGCGTAGGTGAGTTCCCAGGTCAGGCAGATCGGCGCGGCGAGGCCGTACTCGAACAGGTCGACCAGTCGCCGGGTGCTGTGGGCGGGTAGTGCGGGTGAGGTCATGGGGCGGCCCTTTCGATGACCATGGACGACCGGGCCAGGGCGGTCAAGGCCGCGGTGAAGCGGGGGAGTTCGGCGGCGCCTACACCGGCTTGCGCGCAGGCGGCCCGGGCGGTGGGCACGTGCGGCAGGGCCCGCAGGACGGCGAGCAGGCGGAGGTCCTTGACGAACGACAGCCGACGGGTGCCGAAGTGGTACAGCAACGCGCCGAAGGGTTCCGGCCGCACCGAGACCTGCGGATGCAGGTCCCAGGCCCGGTCGATGTCCATGTCGGCGTTCACGGTGGGCACGCTGGTCCCCGCTCGCCTAGTAGACGCCGCACATGCCGTCGATCGAGACCTCCTCGATGAGGTCGTCCTCCTCGATCAGCGACTCGGGGGCCAAACCGTCCCCGGCGCCGGACTCGGCGTCGGGGACGGGGGCGGCCTGCGGGGGGAGGGAGTGGAGCGGGCTCATGCGAACCTCCTCGACGGCCGCGGCGATCCGGTCGACCGGACGGTCCCGGTGCCGCGGGTTCCTGTACCGTGAGGCTAATGGCACCCGGTGTCAAAACGGAAGGGTCGTGCGCCATGCCGAGGAACGCCCCTGGTCGGCGCCCCGATGTCGTCGTGGTGGGGGCCGGTGCCAGCGGTGCCGCGCTGGCGGCGCGGCTGAGCGAGGACCCCGGCCGCTCGGTACTGCTGCTGGAGGCCGGACCGGTGCCGCGTCAACTGTCGGACTTCCCACCACAGTTGCTGGACGCCCGCCTCGTCCCCGGTGCGCAGGCGGAGTGCGGCGCGGTCTCGCACCACCCGGTCCGCCTCACCCCGGACCGGCCCTACTCGGTACCGCGGGGGCGCGTACTCGGCGGTTCCACCACCGTGAACGGAGGCTACTTCGTACGGGCCCGGCGCGAGGACTTCGCCCGCTGGTCGGCCGCGGGCGGGGCGGACTGGTCGTACGACCGCATCCTGCCGTTGCTTCGCGGCCTGGAGACCGACCTGGACCACGGCGCCGACTCCGTGCACGGAGACCGGGGACCGGTACGGATCCGGCGCACGGACCTGAGCCATCCGGCCGCCGCGGCGTTCGGTGACGCCGCCCGCGAACTGGGCCTGCCGCACGAGCCCGACAAGAACGCGCAGGACGTTCCGGGCTTCGGCCCGGTTCCGACGAACACGGTGGACGGCCTGCGGGTCAACACCGGCATCAGCCATCTCCTGGGCGCCCTCGGCCGGCCCAACCTCACGGTGACGGGCGACTGTCCGGTTCACCGGGTCGTCGTCCGCGAGGGCCGGGCGAGCGGAGTCGTCGTCGAACACGACGGTGGGTTCGAGGTACTGGAGGCCGGCGAGGTCGTGCTCTGCGCGGGAGCCTTCGCCTCCGCGCACCTGCTGCACCGGTCGGGAATCGGCCCGGGCGCGGTGTTGACGCGGGCGGGCATCCCCGTCGTGCTGGACGCCCCCGCGGTCGGAGCGCGGTTCAGCGATCACCCCCAGGTGGTTCTGGAGTGGGCGCCCCACGGTGACGTGGCCGAACCCGTAGGATCCTGGCTCGGAGGCGCCCTGCACGTGTCCTCCTCCGACGGCGCACACCCTGGCGACCTGGAGATCCTGCAGTCACTCGTCCCCATGGCCGGCCTGACCACCGGACGCACGAGCGTGGCGGGTGCCCCGCTGGCGTTCCTGGTCTCCGTACAGACGCCCCGCACGAGCGGCCGCCTGCGAACGAGGTCGGCGGACGCGACGGACCCACTGGACATCGACTACGGCTATCTGCGCACGGCCGGCGACCGGCGCCGTATGCGTGAAGCCGTCCGCGTCACCGCGGCCCTGCTCGGCACCGCCGCCTTCGGCGAGGTGGCGTCGGGCCTGGCGGACCCGGACGCCACGACCCTCGACGACGACCGTCGGCTCGACCGCTGGATCCGGGCCGGGCTCGGCACGGCTCAGCACACGTGCGGAACGGTCCCCATGGGGCCGGCCGACGATGCCCGAGCGGCCGTCGACGGCTACGGCAGGCTGTACGGGCTGAGCGGGCTCCGGGTGGCGGACACCTCGATCCTGCCCACGGCTCCGCTGCGTGGCCCGGCGGCCACCGCGATCCTCATCGGGGAGTTCATGGCCCGTGCGATGCGGTACGGCCCGCACTGACGGGGGCGAGATCAGGAGGCGGCGTCGCCGGGCGGGGGAGGTGCCGCCCGCACCGTGCCGAGGCCCGCGCCCACCTGCTCGATGGTCCGGCCGAGCAGACACGACAGTTCGGTTCCGGGCTCGCTCAGCCAGTGCTCGTACGCCGCCATGGCCGCCGCGAGGAGGGCGTAGCCGGCCAGCCGGGGCACCATGTCCGTCGGGGGCAGGCCCGTGCGTGCCGCGACGAACTCCGTGACGACGGCCCGCCACGAGGCATAGCGGAGGGTCGAATCCGCCTGCAGCGTGGGCACCCGCAGGATGAGCTCCATGCGCTGCCGGTGCCAGGGCACCTCCACGGGATCGAAGCTGTTGAACTCGACGACCGCCTCGCGGAGCGCGTCGACCAGCGGCGCGTCCGTCGAGGTCGCCGCCAGCAGCTCGCGCAGCCTGAGCAGGTGTTCCTCGAAGTCACCCCAGACCAGGTCGTTCTTGGAGGAGAAGTAGCGGAAGAAGGTACGGCGGCCGATGCCCGCGGCCGCGGCGATGTCGTCCACCGTGGTGTCGTCGAAGCCCTGAAGGGCGAACAGCTCGAACCCGATCCGCTCCAGCTCGGCCCGTGAGGTCACGCGCGGCCTTCCGGTCCTGGCCGGCTCGACCGTGACCGTCGCGTCGCCGGGCGGTGACTTCACGGGGACTCCTTCCGGGGAACGGGGCGGTACGGCCGACCCGGAGCGTCGACCACTCCGCCTTCAAACCTACCGGCCTTGGACCGGAACCGCAGAGCCCTTCCTCCTCTGCGGGTGTCCGCTGCGCACTACACATCCGCCCAGGCGCCGAAGTGCGCTGCCACGCCGTCCGGCGCGGGGACGACTGGGTCGCGGCCGTCGCCGCCGGCGGGGCCGTCGGTGGCGATGCGCCAGTCGGCGGCAGGGCGGCCGGTGGCCGGGTCGAGGATGCTTCCGCCCGGGGCCTTGCATGCGGGCGGGATCTCGTCGGGTCAGGGTGCTGGGACCAGGACCTGGCGCCCGTCGCGGACGATCACCACGGCCTTGCTGCGGTGCTCGGCGCGCCGGTCCAGCACCTCCCGGTATGCCGCCCGTTCGACCGCATGCAGCGTCTTGCGCCGGCCCGCGACGCCCGCCGTGCCGTAGCCCTGGGCGATGCCGTCCCAGCCCTGTGCCAGCAGTGCGTCCGGCTCCGTGGCGGCATCCAAAGGGCTGTTCCGGCACGCCGCCGAGTGCGAGCACCGCACGCACCCGGCGCTCCTTTGGCTTTCCCGCCTGGACCGGCGGCGTGATCCAGTACATCGACGGCTATCCCGGTGGTGCCGCCGGATTCGTCACCCGCGCCAACGAACTCGCCGACCGCTACGGCGACCGCTTCCGGCTCCCGCTGTGTGCAGCAGTCGGGCGGCGGATCTGGGATCCCGACGAGCTCCTGCAGCTCATCCTGGTCATCGCCACCTACTGGGCCAGCGCCTCCGGCAGCAGCGCCGAGTCCCCGTCCCACTACCGGGGCGTGGCCGAAGAGGCCGTCCGGCGCCTCATCGAGCCAAAACGGTGATGTGCGTGGTGGATGAGTGACAAGACCGTTCGAAGCCTGAGCTGGGCAAACACGCGGCGAAGCTTTGCAAACAGGCACTCACGCGTTCCGGTACGAGGTCCATGACGATCTCCGTGGATACGGCAGTCCACGAGGCGCCCTGCTGAGGCGAGTTGAGCCCTTGGACCGATGGAGTCGCCAGCCCTGACCTGCGGATTCCGGCGCCTTGATCGAGTACACCACCCGGGGGGACGCCATCGTCGTCGGAGGTCAGCGCCTCAGCTCGGCGGCCTCCGCACGCGATTCCTCAAACCCACTTCATTCCGACGGCACTGAGCTCCTGCACCCGTTCAGCGGCCAGGCGGTGCTTGCGGGCCCGGCAGTTGGCGATGAACACTCCCAGTGCACGGTCGTCTCCGTCCACGGTTTCCACGTGCTGGCGCGGAACGTTCAGATGTCCTTCCCGCTGGCGATACTGGAGAGCGGCGGCTAGATTGTCGGCCCACATCTGCGCCCGCGTCCGGCTCACGGCTCTCTGCTCGCCTGACGCAGGTCCTGTCTGAGGCTGGTCCGGCGTCAGGCGCAGCACCTCCGTGAGCAGCCACTGCTGCGCGGGCAGCAGACCGTCCCATACGGCAACGGTGCGCTGGGCGCCGGTCCACCGCCCGAGGTCCTCGCCCTGGACGACGAGCTCCCCAGGCCCAGCGGGCAGTTCCCCGCCTCCGTTGACATAGGTGCGGGCGAGGTGGAAGCACCGCTGCCAGGCGATGTCCCAGGCGGGGCACCAAGCGGCGTCGATCTTTTCCAGTTCCCGCCACCGCCGCGTACCGTCACGCTGTCCCGGTGCCAGGCCCTCGGCAGGCCCGTTCTGAGCCGCTCGTTCCCGTCGCGCGGCGGCACGCTGGTCACGCAGCCAGATCCCCACGGGATAGCCTTGCCAGGTTGCCTCGGTGGGGGTGAGGAGGTGCCCGTGTTCCTCCGCCCAGCCGCGCGCGGCGGCCAGGCCCTCGGAGAAGGCCACCTCGAGATGAGACCACACCATCCCGGCCGCATCCAGTTCCCTCACCCGTTCTTTGGCCAGGGTGCCCTGGCGGTAGGCGACGCGCTGCTTGGCGATCCACACCCCAAGCGCGAAACCATCGGGAGCGGTATATCCGTAGGGGACCCGCAGGTGTCCGTGATCGACGGCGTAAGCGATCGCGGCCTGCAGCCCCCGCCGCCAGTACTCGCCCTCGGGCCGCAACACACGTGCCCTGATGAACGCTGCCAGCTGCGCCGGATCACGGGCCGTGGAGAACCGCAGCAGCCCCTGCGCCGCCCCGCTGACCACCCCACCCGCCGTCCTCCCGCCCGCGGCCGAGGCAGCCTGCCGGCTGGGGGACTGAGGGACGGCGAGCTGCTCGACGGCCTCGGTATCGTGAGCCCGCAGCGCGGTCAGCACCTTCACCAGATGCGTGTACGACCGCGAGGCCAACATCTCGTCCGGCTCCTCACCCGGCTCCAGGAACACCGGAACCACCAGCGAGGCCACCTTGCTCTCTCCGGGCTGCATCCGCAGCGCCCGGCCCACCGCCTGCACCACATCGGGCGTCGAGCCCCGCGCATCCACGAACACCACCGCATCACACGCCGCGGTATCGACCCCCTCGCCGAGCACACGCGCCGACGACAGCACACACAACTCCATCACGGCATCCTGGACCACCCCCGCGGAAAAGGTCTCCAGCACCTGCCGCCGGTGTACCGCCCGATGCTCCCCGCACAGCCAGTCCGCCCACACCGCCTCCGGCTCCGCGAACGATCCCGCATCGGCCTCCCACAGCGCTGCGGCCACCTGTCCCAGCCCGCCCGCGAAAGCCTCCGCCTCACTCGTGCGGTGATGAAACGTCAGCACCCGCCGCAGCCGGTGCTCCGCAGCAGTCTTCAAAACCGCCGTCTGCAAGGCCGCCAACCGCACCCCCCGCACCTCATCCGTGAACGCTTCCGCACCCACCAACCGCACCACCGACAGCTGCGGATCAGCAATATCCACGCAGACCACCTGGTACTGCGCGATCAGCCCCCGCTCGATCGCCTCCGACATCGTCAGCCGGTACACCACCGGCCCGAAGATCTCCTCATCGTCCATCGACGCCACCAGCTGCCCCGCCCCATCGGTGCCCCCCTCCTGCCCGGGGACCTCCCACAACCGCGGAGTCGCCGTCATGTACAACCGCCGCACCGCCGGCAGCCGCCGATCGTCATGCACTACAGCCCACGGTTTCCCCAACACCCCCGCCGTCCGGTGCGCCTCATCCACCACCATCAGATCCCAACGCCCGGCACCGGCCGCATGAGCACGCTCCAGCACCCCCAGACCAGCCGCCGCATACGTGGCGAACACCGTCACCCGGCCCCCACCCGCGAGCCACCCCGCCAACTCACCCGCATCCGTAGTGCACCGCACCCCCACAGCAGCCTTCTCGCGCTCAGAGCACACCCCGAACAACCGACCACCACGCCCACCAGCACGCCATACACCCACCATCTGACCCAGCAGGTCGAGCGTGGGCACCAGAACCAACACCCGTTCGGCACGGAGCCCCTGCGCCGTAGAAACCGCGATCAGGCTCTTGCCAGCTCCCGGAGGCGCAATCACCTGCGCACGCACCGCCGCGTCCGCGAGCTCTCCGCTCACCGAAGACCCGAGCGCGCGGACCACCGCGTCAACTGCCTCGACCTGATGAGGACGGAGCCGCTGCTTCCTCGGCATGAGATCCCGCCTTTCGATCTACGGGGGCAGTGAGCCCTCAGGGTAGAGTCTCTACAGAGAAATTATGATGCAAGACCTCAAGATGCGAGGCCATCACACGCTACAACCGAGCGTGCCTCATACATGACAGCCCCTGCACCTGAACCCCGAAGACCCCCATCCCGCCACCAGCAGTATGGGACAATAGACACTCAAAAGTGACGGACCGTCAGGAATGCGTGACGGTCCGTCAAGTACCTGGGAAGGAAAGAAGACAGGCACCGCACGCCGCGCCTTTGCAGCCAGCCAGGCTCGCGCCAGCGAGCCTTTTAGCAGGCTCGAAGAGCCTGCCTCAAGCAGGGGAGCGAAGCGGACCTGCGTCGAGGCGCGAAGCGGCTCGACCGGCGGCTTGCCGCCGTAACAGGACCGCAACGCGGTCCTGTTACATGTC
>NZ_LGDW01000304.1 GCF_001280005.1 Streptomyces sp. NRRL WC-3618
GACCCCCCGGACACCCCCAAACACCCAAAAACAAACCAACCCCCCCCCCCCGCCCCATCCGCGAGGACGGCGACCCCCTCCACGGCAGCTTCGCCACACCCTGCCGCGCCTGCACAGCCCTCAGCGACCACTTCGGCGTCCGCATAGTCGACCCATCAGCCCCCACCGGCTGACACAACCCCACCAGGCCCTCCCCAGGCCCCCCGCACGACGGCACGGCCCCAAAAACCCCGACCGCGCCGGTCCATGACCTCGACGATCCAAGGGCAGATGCACACCGACCGCACCTCCACCACCCGCTTCCCCGTAGCCGTCGACGCCGCACTGCGCGCCGCCGGCTGGCAGCCAGGCCGCTGGGACATAAAGCAAGCCGAAATCTGGGCCGACGCCCTACGCGGCCACATCTCCC
>NZ_LGDW01000305.1 GCF_001280005.1 Streptomyces sp. NRRL WC-3618
GAACACCACCCCGGGCAACCCACCCGGCAAAGGCTCCCCCGAAGGCGCCCGCACCCCCGCCCCCGGCCTCACCGCCGCCGAAGTGGCAGAACGCGTCGCCCGCGGCGAGGTCAACGACGTCCCCGTACGCAGCAGCCGCAGCGTCTCCGAGATCGTCCGCGCGAACGTCTTCACCAGGTTCAACGCGATCATCGGCATCCTCTGGCTGATCATGCTGTTCGTCGCCCCGTTCCAGGACAGCCTGTTCGGGTACGTCATCCTCGCCAACACCGGCATCGGCATCGTCCAGGAGTGGCGGGCGGAAAAAAACCCCGCCTCCCCGCCCCTGTATGGGGTAGGCAAACCCAACGGCCGCCCCCGCGGAGGGGCGGCCCGGGGGGGGGACCCCCTCCCCCTCCCCGGC
>NZ_LGDW01000306.1 GCF_001280005.1 Streptomyces sp. NRRL WC-3618
GCCGAGGTCGGCCAGGGCGCCGAGGCCGGTTTCGCGAAGGTGTGCGGTGAGCTTGTCGTGGCGGGCGGTGGTGATCTCGCTGGACCGGCCGGGCCGGGCTGAAGAGATCCAGATCAGGTTGCCCTTCTCGTCGGTCAGCGCGAGAAACAGCAGGCCATGGGCCTTGTGTTTCCCGCTGTAGTTCCTGCGGTTGTCCGCTCCGGTGCGGCGCCGGGTGCGGACAGGGTGCCGTCCAGCAGGACGACCACGCCGCCCCGTTGCGCGATCTTCTTCAGGGCTCGGTCCAGGCGCGGGGCGCGGGCGGCTAGTACTGCAATCACAGTTATTGGTAGGGCAGTTGTGAGTTCTGCCGGTGGCTGTGGTTGTGTTCTGCCGTGTCTGTGGATCTTGGGGTGGGGCAG
>NZ_LGDW01000307.1 GCF_001280005.1 Streptomyces sp. NRRL WC-3618
AGCACTCCGCTGGATGTGATGGTGGTCCTGGCTGATGGGGTGACGGGTTCTGCTGAGCTGACGATCGCGCTGGATGTGGCGACGCGCAGTATCTGCGCGACCCCGGCAGTGCCCGCCGCCCTGGGTCAGAGCGAACATCGCAGCCGCCCGGGTTCTGACGCTGGGCGACGAACGGGGCCCGTCCGGTGTACGACGCTGTTGGTCAATTAAGGCGGCGAACTCCGTCGGGGGTAGCCCGAGGGAGTTCGCCGTAGCTTGTTTCAGCGCCCAGTTGCTACCGGGCGAAACCATGACGACAGGCTCTAGTACTGCAATCACAGTTGCAGGATGTGGCCTCGGCGTTTGTAGTGGCTGCGGCGGGCCCGGGTTTGGCTGAGGCGTCTCCACCATGACCAGCGCA
>NZ_LGDW01000308.1 GCF_001280005.1 Streptomyces sp. NRRL WC-3618
AGTGTCGCGGCCAGCACGGCACGCGCCTCGAACGCCGGACGGCCGCCCTGCTGAAGGTACTCGTGCAGGATGTCGGGGGTGTTGACGAAGAAATTCGGCCGCATGTACGCCGCCGACTCGCCCGACAACTCGGTGAGGTACTCGGTGAGTTCGGTCTTGGTGTTGCGCCAGGTGAAATAGGTGTACGACTGCTGGAAACCCGTCTGGGCCAGCGCGCGCATCATCGCCGGGCGGGTGAAGGCCTCCGCGAGGAAGATGACGTCCGGGTCGGTGGCGTTGATGTCCGCGATCACCTGTTCCCAGAAGACGACCGGCTTGGTGTGCGGGTTGTCGACGCGGAAGATCCGCACCCCGTGCGCCATCCAGTGCCGCAGCACCCGCACCGTCTCCG
>NZ_LGDW01000309.1 GCF_001280005.1 Streptomyces sp. NRRL WC-3618
CCTCGCCCAGCCCGACGGCGCCCTCGTCCCCATGAAGCTCAACACCGAAACCCTGCGCAAGCAGTTCGGCGCCGACGTACCCCCGCTCTTCCGGAGCCTGATCCGCGCCCAGGTCCGCACGGCGGCCACCCCGCAAGCGGGGGGCGCCCCGGCAGCCGAGGGTCAGGAATCCCTGGCCGAGCGCCTGGCCGGGCTCGGCGCCGAGGAGTGTGAGAAGTTCCTCGTCGACCTCGTACGAAGCAACGTGGCCTCCGTACTCGGCTACCCGTCGCCCGAATCCGTCGACGCCGCCAAGGCGTTCAAGGAGCTGGGCTTCGACTCCCTCACCTCCGTCGAACTCCGCAACCGCCTCAACGCCGCCACCGAGACACGGCTGCCCGCCGGGCTCGTC
>NZ_LGDW01000310.1 GCF_001280005.1 Streptomyces sp. NRRL WC-3618
CACCAAGGTCCGCATGAACACCCGCCACGCGACCATCCTCCTGCGGGCCCTCCTCGTCCTCGCGAACACCGAGATCCAGAGGTGACCGACGATCTCCCCGAGACGATCACGCTCCTGACCGGCACGAGCACGTCAACTCAGGGCCACACCAGTCCCGTGACCTGCGAAAACAGGATGAAAACTTCTCAATGAGGTCGGGCCCTCGGTGGGCTCGAGCGCGCCGGCCGCGTTTATGGCACCCAGGGGTGCCCCAGCTCACATGCCACGTGGTGCCAACGGTGGAACAGCCAGGGGTGGTTGACGGTTCCTCTGTATGTGGCTGCGGAGGGGACAGTGTCCCCGGGCCTCACCAACAGCCCATGGGGACGATCGTCCGGCTGAAGCCC
>NZ_LGDW01000311.1 GCF_001280005.1 Streptomyces sp. NRRL WC-3618
ACCCGCACCAACGCCGCCTACGGCGACTGGGCCTTCGGCTCGGTGACCCTCGGCGACAAGGACGGGCACCGGGTCCGCAGCACCGTCGCCCTGCGCGCCGCGCAGTTGGCCGCGCCGGCCCTGGCCATCAGCGGGGACGCGACCGGTTCGCTCACCCTCGCCCCGAAGGCCGGCTGGACGGGCACCTTCACCACCACGGTGAACGGCCTCGACGCGGGCACCACCAGGACGGGCACCCTGACCGGCACAGACCCCGACTTCGGTCCCCCGCCGGCGACCCTCCCGGCCTCCGCGGCGAAGACGGAGCTCACCGTCCCCGAGGGCACCACCCTCGCCCGCGTCGCGATCCGCGCCGACGAGCACCTCGCGGGCAGCGACCTGGACC
>NZ_LGDW01000312.1 GCF_001280005.1 Streptomyces sp. NRRL WC-3618
ACCCGCACCAACGCCGCCTACGGCGACTGGGCCTTCGGCTCGGTGACCCTCGGCGACAAGGACGGGCACCGGGTCCGCAGCACCGTCGCCCTGCGCGCCACGCGGTTCGCCGCGCCGGCCACGGTCACCAGCGAGGAGGCGACCGGTTCGCTCACCCTCGCCCCGAAGGCCGGCTGGACGGGCACTCTCACCACCAAGGTGAGCGGCCTCCAGGCGGGCACCACCGAGACGGGCACCCTGACCGGCACCAACCGCGACTTCGGCCCCCCGCCGGCGACCCTCCCGCCCTCCGCGGCGAAGACGGAGCTCACCGTCCCCGAGGGCACCACCCTCGCCCGCGTCGCGATCCGCGCCGACGAGCACCTCGCGGGCAGCGACCTGGACC
>NZ_LGDW01000313.1 GCF_001280005.1 Streptomyces sp. NRRL WC-3618
GACGAGCCCGGCGGGCAGCCGTGTCTCGGTGGCGGCGTTGAGGCGGTTGCGGAGTTCGACGGAGGTGAGGGAGTCGAAGCCCAGCTCCTTGAACGCCTTCGTGGGGGCCACGTCCTCGCCGGAGGCGTAGCCGAGTACGGCGGCGACCTGGGCGCGGACGAGGTCGAGGAGGGCGCGTTCGCGGTGCTCGTGGGCCAGGGCGGCCAGTTGGCCGGCGAAGGAGGTGCCGGCCGCGGCGGGGCCGGATTCGGCGACGCGACGGGTGCGTGTGCCGCCTCGTATGAGGCTCCGGAAGAGCGGGGGTACGTCGGCGCCGAACTGCTTGCGCAGGGTTTCGGTGTTGAGCTTCATGGGGACGAGGGCGCCGTCGGGCTGGGCGAGG
>NZ_LGDW01000314.1 GCF_001280005.1 Streptomyces sp. NRRL WC-3618
CCGGCGCCACCGTCTTCCTCGCCTCCAACGCC
The DNA here is from genome assembly GCF_001280005.1 of Streptomyces sp. NRRL WC-3618. Lineage (GTDB taxonomy): Bacteria > Actinomycetota > Actinomycetes > Streptomycetales > Streptomycetaceae > Streptomyces. Next base: position 33 of record NZ_LGDW01000314.1, read on the forward strand.
GCCACCTACATCCACGGCACCACCCTCCCCATCGACGGCGGATGGCTCGGCAGATAACCCACACCGACCCGGCTTCCGTGCTGGGCGGCACCGAGCATCGTGCCGGTGCTGACCATGCCGGACACCACCACCGCTAGCCCGCTCGCCGAGGCGCTCGCTGCGGGCGCCCAGTGGCACCGAGGCCATCGCCGACATCTGCGAGCACCACGGCACCACCCTCCCCGCCGCCGCCATGGCTCCCCCGACCACCCACCCCAGTATCATCAATGTCACCCTCGGTATGCGGAGCCCCGAGCAGGTGGCACGTAACGCGGAACTACGCCGTCGGCGCATCCCCCAAGGCCTCTGGGACGATCTTCGTACCCAGGGACTGATCAGGTCGGATATGCCCACGGAGAGCAGTTATGGAAGGAGTTCGCGTTGTCACTGACAGACAGGGCCATCGAGCAGATCCGTGAGCTGATCCGCACCGGCGCGCTGCCCCCGGGATCGAAGCTCCCGCCGGAACCGGACCTGGCCGCGCAGCTCGGTCTGTCGCGCAATCTCGCCCGCGAGGCGGTCAAGGCCCTGGCCGTCGCCCGGATCCTGGAGGTCCGCCGAGGCGACGGCACCTATGTGACCAGTCTGGAGCCGAGGCTGCTCTTCGAGGGCCTCGGCGGGGCGGTGGAACTGCTCCAGGGGGACTCGGCCGCGCTGCAGGACCTCATGGAGGTACGTCGGCTCCTCGAACCGATGGCCACCGCGCTGGCCGCCACCCGTATTTCCGACGAACAGCTCGCCGAGGTCAAGAAGCACCTGGACGCCATGCGCGAGGCGAGCGACGACGTCGAACGGCTCAACATCCATGACGCGGCCTTCCACCGCGCCGTCGTGTCGGCGACGGGCAACGACACGCTGCTCACGCTCCTGGAGGCGATCTCCGGCCGTACGCTGCGCGCCCGTATCTGGCGTGGCCTGGTCGACGCCCAGGCCGCAGGCCGCACCCTCGCCGAGCACGAGGCGATCTATCGGGCACTGAGTACTCGGGACGCCTCCCTCAGCCAGGCCGCCGCGCTGCTGCACGTGAGCAGCACCGAGCAAGGACTCAGGGACCACCTGGCGTCGGCCGGCGGCGTCCCCTACCCCATACCGACGACGGACGCCATCAGGACCTGACCGCTACCGCCGAAGAGGGCACCAGGGGTACTGGCCCATGGTCGCTTCCGGCGTCACGCGGGAGCAGACATGAGCACACCCACCGCACCCACACTCAACCCCCGGGTCATAGCCCTCGCCCACTACGCCGGGCGGGCCGTGCTCGAAAACGTGCTCGCCCGACAGGGAGTCACCTTCCAGCAGTCGGTCGCCCTCAGGCTCGTCGCCGTCGCGGACGGACCCGTCGAGCGCGAGTGGCTCGTCGGCGAGGTCGTCGACGCGCTGAAGATCGGCGAGGCCGACGTGCGCACGGTGGTCGACGAACTGATCGAGGCCCGGCTACTGACGGCCGAATCCGCCCTTCTCGCCATCACGGACGCGGGACGCGAGCTGTACCGCACCACGACCGCCGAAACCGCGCCGCTCACCGCGCGGATCTACGCCGGTATCCCCGCCGATGATCTGGCCGTCGCCGGCCGGGTGCTGTCGCTGATCAACGAACGGGCGAACGCGGAGCTGGCCACGTCGGCAGGACCCGGCCGGACCCGGGCGGAATGAATAACCGCCTGATCCGGTTAGCGTCTCCGAAGGAGGCACAAGTGGAGAGCACGACGAACGCGTACTACCACCACGGAACGGCCGCGGAGCGCTGGGAGAGGGCCGGACTGTTCTTCGACGCCAAGGACTACGCCGGCGCGGCGCGCGTTCTGGGCGGGCTGGTCGAGGAGGTCCCGGAGCAGACCGCACCCCGGCTGCTGCTGGCCCGCGCCTACTACCACTCGGCCCAACTACGGCGTGCCGAGGCCGAGTTGCGTGTCCTCGTCGAGCGCGACCCGGTGGAGCAGTACGCCCGGCTGCTGCTCGGACGCACCCTCCAGCGGCAGGGCCGGCACGAAGAGGCCGCGCCGCACATGAAGCTCGCCTCCGCCCTCGCGGGCGACTTCGAGTAGATCTCCGTACGTTTGGATCTCCGTACGTTCGAGTAGATCTCCGTACGACGGACAGGCAGACGGAGTGTCCGACGGCCCGGCTCCCCACGCAACGGGAGCCGGGCCGTCGGACTTTCCCCCCGCCGCTTACCGCTTCGCGCCCGCCCGCTCTGCGTACGTGCGGTTGCCCCGGCGGTGGTCGATCTCGCCCAGGATCACGTCGACGGCGATGAAAGCCGCCAGCGGAATGCCGAGCAGCGGAACGAAGTAGCCCACGACGGCCACGGCCGCCATCAGCGCCACGAGGAGCAGCGGGGGTACCTGCTGCCAGGCGCCGCGCGGAATCGGGCGGCCGAAGGCGGAGGCCCGGCCGCGCTGCCACCACATGCGGTAGCCCCAGACGATGAGCAGCACCAGGGAGAGCGCGAGGGCCATCAGCGCGAGCTGGTTGACGAACCCGAACAGGAGTCCGGTGTGGGCGTCGATGCCCCAGCGGGTCAGTTTCGCGAGCACCGGGAAGTCCGCGAACCGCAGGACATCGAGGACCTTGCCGGTCGAGGGGTCCACCGCGACCGCGTCCTGCTTCTCGGGCCAGCTGCGCTGGATCTGTTTCACCACGTACGCGGAGGACGCGTCGGCGGGCGGGACGATCTCGACGGGGTCACCCAGACCCTCGGCGCGGGCCGCGGCCAGCACCTTGTCGAGGCCGACACCGTGCTCGGTGGTGCTCCCGGCGCCGGCCGCCGCGCCATGGCCGGTGTGTTCGCCGCCCGCAGCGGCCGAGACCGCCGGGGTGGACTGGCCGAGGGACGTGCGCAGGACGTCGATGTTGGCGCCCGCGTACGTCGACCAGGTCAGACCGGTGGCGGAGAGGAAGATGAAGCCTGCCGCCGCCCAGACACCGACGGTGCCGTGCAGACCGAGGGTGCGACGGCGTCCGCTGGTGCCGCGTATCCTGCGCTGCGTACGGCGGCGGGCGAACCACAGCACCAGGCCGCCGCCCGCGATCACCCACAGCCAGCTCGCGGCGAGTTCGCTGTAGAGGCGGCCGTTCTCGCCGAGGTGGAGATTGCGGTGGAACTCGCTGATCCAGGTGCGGAGCGGCAGCGCGCCCGACGACCCGTACTGCTCGAGCGCGCCCTCCACCTTCGCGGTGTACGGGTCGACGAACACGGCGAGCGTATGTCCCTCACCGACACCGGGGACGCCGGACAGCATGACCCTCGTCGTGGCGTCGTCCTCGGGCGAGGGGCGCACGCCCGCGACGGTGCCCTGGGGATGGGCCTTGCGGGCGGCGGCCACCTGCTCGGAGATCGGCAGCTTGGTGTCTCCCACGGAGACGGTGAGCTCGTCGGCGTAGATGATCTTCTCGGCCTGGAAGGAGCCCGCGTACAGGAAGCCGGTCAGCGCGGCGACCAGCAGGAACGGGGCGACGAGGACGCCCGCGTAGAAGTGCAGGCGCAGGACGAGTGGGCGGAGCGTGGCGGCTGCGGACGGTCTCGCCGGGGCGGAGGGTTTCGACGCCTCCGGTGAGTCCGGGGATTCGTCCGTCGTGATCGTGGGCGCGGTGGACATCGGCGGGCGTCTCCGGAGGGCTGAGGTCGGGTGAGGCTGTGGTCGGGCAAGGCTGCGGGGGCGGTTCAGTAGTCGGATCGCGTGGCCGCCGAGTTCCCCGCCTCCGAAGTGGCGTACGTCACACAAAGGGGCGATGGTTGTCAGTCGTGCGTGGCATCCTGGCGCCATGGCAACTCCCCATGACCCGAGCGCCCTTGCCGACCGGGTCGAGCGACTGCTCGCCGTCGGCGGCCCGTTGCCGATCGTCGCCGCGGGCGATCCGGTGCTGCGCCGTGTCTCCGTGCCCTTCGACGGGCAGCTCGGCGCGGAGCTGCTGGCCCGCTTCGTCGAGGCGCTGCGCGAGACGATGCGCGCCGCCCCGGGCGTCGGTCTGGCGGCCCCTCAGGTCGGGGTAGGACTGCGGATCGCGGTCATCGAGGACCCGGCGCCGGTGCCGGAGGAGGTACGGGTGGTGCGCGGGCGAGTGCCCCTGCCGTTCCGGGTGCTGGTGAATCCCTCGTACGCCCCGGTCGGCGTCGAGCGGGCCGCGTTCTTCGAGGGCTGTCTGAGCGTGCCGGGCTGGCAGGCGGTGGTGTCCCGGCCCGCGGCGGTGCGGCTCACGGGCCAGGACGAGTACGGGCGTGCGGTGGACGAGGTGTTCACGGGGTGGCCCGCCCGGATCGTCCAGCACGAGACCGACCATCTGGACGGCACCCTCTATCTCGACCGCGCCGAGCTGCGCTCGCTGTCCTCCGGCGCGGCCATGGCGGAGCGGTGGGCCCAGCCGACGCCCGCGCGGGCGGCCGAGGAGCTGGGTTTCCCCCTCTGACCACCCGGCTCCTCTGACCGCCCTGCTTCTCCGGTCGCCCGGCTTCTCCGCCCGCCGGGTTCCTACTTGCCGTCCCGGAACGCCTCCAGCAGCCGCAGCCAGATCTCGCTGATCGTCGGGTAGGACGGCACTGCGTGCCACAACCGGCCCAGCGGCACCTCTCCGGCGACGGCGACGGTCGCCGAGTGGATCAGCTCGCCCACACCGGGGCCCACGAAGGTCACGCCGAGCAGGGTCTCGCGGTCCAGGTCGACGACCATACGGGCGCGCCCCCGGTAGCCGTCGGCGTACAGACCGGCGCCCGCCACCGAGGCGAACTCCACGTCGACCGCGCGCACCCGGCGGCCCGCCTGCTCCGCCTCGGCGAGGGAGAGGCCGACGGACGCCGCCTCCGGGTCGGTGAAGACGACCTGCGGGACAGCGCCGTGGTCGGCGGTGGCCGCGTGGGCACCCCAGGGGTCGGTCTCCAGGAGCGGCACGCCGGCCGCGCGGGCGGCGATGGCGGCGCCCGCGATCCGGGCCTGGTACTTGCCCTGGTGGGTGAGCAGCGCGCGGTGGTTGACGTCGCCGACCGCGTACAGCCACTCGCTGCCGGTGACCCGGAGGCTGTCGTCGACCGACAGCCAGGAGCCCGGTTCCAGGCCGACGGTGTCGAGGCCGATGTCGTCGGTGCGCGGGGCGCGTCCGGTGGCGAAGAGGATCTCGTCGGCCTCGATCCGCTCGCCGCTGCCGGTGACCGCCACGACGGTGCCGTTCTCCCTGGTCACCGACTTGACCGAGGTACCGGTACGGACATCGGTGCCCGCCTCCGCCAGCGCGTCGGCGACCAGTTCGCCCGCGAAGGGCTCCATGCGGGGCAGCAGGCCCTTGCCGCGCACCAGCAGGGTGACCTGGGAACCGAGTGCCTGCCAGGCCGTGGCCATCTCGACGGCGACGACACCGCCGCCGACCACGATCAGGCGGCCGGGCACCGACTTGGCGCTGGTCGCCTCCCGGCTCGTCCAGGGGCCGACCTCGGCGAGCCCCGGCAGGTCGGGCAGCTGGGCGCTGGTGCCCGTGCACACGGCGACCGCGTGCCGGGCGGTCAGCACCCGGGTGGAGCCGTCCTCGCCCGTCACTGTCACCGTGCGGGGCCCGGACAGGCGTCCCTGGCCCCGGTAGAGGTCGGCGCCGATGCTCTCCAGCCAGCTGATCTGGCCGTCGTCCTGCCAGTTGGATGTCTCGTAGTCGCGGTGGGCGAGGACCGCCTCGGCGTCCAGCGGGCCCTGGACGAGGTGGCGCAGTCCTGGTACCCGGCGGGCGTCGGCGCGGGCGATGACCGGGCGCAGCAGGGCCTTGCTGGGCATGCAGGCCCAGTAGGAACACTCACCGCCGACCAGTTCGCTCTCCACGACCGCGGTGGAGAGGCCGGCCGAGCGGGTGCGGTCGGCCACGTTCTCCCCCACGGGTCCGGCACCGAGTACCACGACGTCGTACACGTTGGTTTCCGTTTCCGTCATGGGGTCAGTCTGGTAGCTGGTGTGGGCCCGTGGCGACACGGGTACGTGCGCGGAATAGGCGGTGGCCGGGCCATGTTGTTGCGGGCACCACCGGTAACGGGCCGACAGCAGGAAGAGGAATCAGGTCATGAGCAGCACCGTGGAGCTCACCAAGGAGAACTTCGACCAGACGGTCACGGACAACGAGTTCGTGCTGATCGACTTCTGGGCGTCCTGGTGCGGGCCGTGCCGTCAGTTCGCCCCGGTGTACGAGAAGGCCGCCGAGGACAACCCGGATCTGGTGTTCGGCAAGATCGACACGGAGGCGCAACCGGAGCTGGCACAGGCCTTCGGTATCCAGTCGATCCCGACGCTGATGATCGTCCGGGATCAGGTCGCCGTGTTCTCGCAGCCGGGCGCCCTGCCCGAGACCGCCCTGACGGACGTCATCGGGCAGGCCCGCAAGCTGGACATGGACGAGGTCCGCAAGTCGGTCGCCGCCCAGCAGGCCGAGTAAACCGACTGGGCTCGCGCCCCTGAGGGAGGGGCGCAGCCCTCCCTCAGGGGCGCGGGGAACTGCGCGACCAGCCACAACGCACCCGCAGCCGACCACGCACCAGTTCGCCCTAGAAGGGGTACGGCGCCACATCCCCGCGCACAGTGGTCCACCGCACGTCCGTGAACGCCTCCAGGTTCGACTCCCCACCGAACCGCGCACCGGTGCCGGACGCGGCAACCCCGCCGAAGGGAGCGACGGCCTCGTCATTGACCGTCTGGTCGTTGATGTGGACGATCCCCGTCGGTATGCGCTCCGCGAGGTCGAGGCCGCGCGCGGTGTCACGGGTGACAATGCCGAGGGAGAGCCCGTAGGGGCCGGCCGAGGCGAGGGCGGCGGCCTCGTCGATCGTGGTGAAGGGGCGTACGGGCGCGACCGGGCCGAAGACCTCCTCCGCGTAGGCGGGGGTCCGGTCGTCGACGTCGGCGAGGACCGTCGGCCGGTAGAAGAGGTCCTCGTGCGTGCCGCCCGCCGCGAGCCTGGCGCCGCTCGCCGTGCTGGACTCCACCAAGCCGTGGATCTTGGCGAGTTGGGAGCCGTCGATGATCGGGCCGAGGTGGACCTGCGCGCGGTGCGGGTCGCCGACGGCGAGGGAGTCGGCCTTGGCGGCGAGCCGCTCGACGTACTCCCCGTACAGCGACTCGTGGACGAGGTGGCGGCCGGTCGTCATGCAGATCTGGCCCTGGTGGAAGAACGAGCCCCAGGCGGCGGTGGAGATCACCGCGTCGAGGTCGGCGTCCGCCAGGACGATCATGGCGGAGTTGCCGCCGAGTTCGAGGTGGGCGCGCTTGAGGTGGCGGCCGGCCGCCTCGCCGACGGCACGGCCCGCCGCCGTGGAGCCAGTGAAGGAGATGACGGGCACCAGCGGGTCGGCGACCAGCGCCTGGCCCGCGTCGGGGCCGCCCGGCAGGATGTGCAGCAGGTCCTCGGGCAGACCGGCCTCGGCGAAGACCGCGGCCAGGGAGAGCCCGCCGCAGACCGCGGTGCGCGGGTCCGGCTTCAGGACGACCGCGTTGCCGAGCGCGAGGGCCGGCGCGACGGAGCGGATGGAGAGGATGAGCGGGGCGTTGAACGGCGAGATGACGCCGACCACCCCGACGGGCACCCGGCGGGTGTAGGACAGCCGGGGCGCCTCGGAGGGCAGTACCTGCCCGGCCGGGCGGGAGGCGAGGGCGGCGGCCTCGTAGCACTCCTGGGCGGCGACGTGCAGTTCGAACTCGGCCTTGCCGGGTATGGAACCGGACTCGCGGACGATCCAGTCGCGCAACTCCTCGGCGTGCGCGGCGAACAGGTCCCCCGCCTTGCGGAGCACTCCGGCACGGACGAAGTGCGGGGTGCGGGCCCATGACTGCTGGGCGGTGCGGGCGGCCTGCGCGGCCGGTCCGACGTCCTCGCCGGTGGCGAGCACGACCGTGCCGAGCGCCTCGCCGGTGGCGGGCTCGACGACGGTGTACTCGGGGCCCGACAGGGGGCGGACGGCGTGGGACTGCCAGGTCTTGGGGTCGAGCAACGGCATTGTGGCTCTCCGATCAGTCACCGGCGGGACGCGCGGAGCAGCCGCGAGTCCCGTGTGGTTCGCGGCCGTTCGTCAGCCGCGGGGCGGGATGCGGTGATCCGGCGCGCGGCAGAGCAGCACGCGGCGTCCGGTGGTCGACGGCATCCCTACTGGTTGAGCGTGCAACATCCTAGTCACGCCGTACGGGAACCGCGCCGCCCAAGTCGCCACACGCACGGCGGTTCAGCTGGAGTCACGATGGACGAGCGTCGCTCCGTGGACGTGGTGGGTCTCGGCATCGGTACCGGGGTTGCGCACCGCGCGGTCGACGAGTTCGGCGAGATCCCGTCCGGCCGGGAGTTCGATGTGCACGGTGCTCAGGCTGGGCCGCAGCAACCGGCCGAGGAGCAGGTCGTCGGCGCCGACCACCGCGGTGTCCTCGGGGACGCTGACGCCGGCGTCCTGCAAGGCCCGCATCAGCAGCATCGCGTACTCGTCGTTGAACGCGAAGACGCTGTCCAGGCCGAGTTCGGGCCAGCGCTCGGCGAGGCGGGCGGCGGATTCCTCCTCGTACGCGAGCGGCAGCACGGTCACCGAGGCGTCCGTACCCTCCACCGCGTCGCGCACCCCTGCGAGGCGTGGCTGGGAGAAGACGTCCAGACCCTGCTCCTCGGGCACGACGACGCCGATCCGGCGGCGGCCACGGGCGTACAGATGTGCGCCCGCGGCCCGGCCGACGCCCATGTGATCGACGATCAGGCTGTGCGCTCCCTCGATGCGCTCGGCACCGAGGGTGACGACGGCCCGGGCGCCGGAGCGCTTGAGGACGGCCACACCCTCCGGTCCGATCCCGTCGACGGGCACGATGACGGCGGCCGGGCGCAGTTCGGCCCAGGCCCGGGCGGCCTCGTCAACGCGCAGCCCGACGGAGGCGTACTGGACGACGGTGTAGTCCAGGCGGCTGAGCGCCCATTGGAGTTCGTTGATGAACTGGCTGTAGAGCGGGCCTATCGGCACGCTCGGCGCGGGCATCAGGACCAGGCGGCTGTGTCCAGCCCGCAGACTGCGGGCCGCCGCGTGCGGAACGTACCCGAGTTCCTTCGCCGCCTCGTGGACGCGACGGCGGGTGGGTTCGCTGATCCGCACGGCACTGGTGTTGTTGAGGACGTAGGAGACGGTTGCGCGTGAGACGCCGGCCAGGCGTGCCACATCCGCGCTCGTGGGCACGGAGCGTGGCTGGGGTACCGCAGGGACGGCCGAATTCGGTATCTGCACCATGACGTATGGCATCTTTGCAGAAGCTCGGGGCATGGTTTGGACCGGGGGAACTTCGCAATCGACCGGATAGCAAAGAAGGTTGACGTAAGCGCTTCAGGAAAGCGCTTTACTGAAACGCTTCATAAAGATCATTTCGGGTTGCTCCCGACCCGCTGGGCAACAGATTCCCGGCCGCCGGGCATACCGGCGCGCGCCGAACGCGCTTTCCGGACAGCCGACGCCAAGTCCCGGACAGGTTGGCGGGGTTGACCATCTTCGAACATCACCGCACGTCCGGCGCGATTGGCCGAAAATCGCGTCTCAAAGCGAGGTCGGACCGCCCGTGATCCGGTCGACCAGGTCGATCCAGCCCGCCTCCAGCCGTGCCGACGGCATCCCGCACTGCTTGGTCAGGTGGTGGATGAGCGACGGGTCCAGATATCCCATCAGTGTTTTCGCGAGGAGTTCGCAGTCGGCGTCCGGAATCGCCTGTCGCAGCAGCATGGCGACGTGACCGGACCGGACCAGGTGGGGTGCGGACGCGAAGCGGCGGCCCGCTCCACCCTCGGCGGCCAACTGCAGTTCCAGGTCATCGAAGGCCCGGCGCAGCACCGCCACCCCGAACGCGCGCAGCCGCTCCACGGGCGGCGCCCCGGGTCCCAGCGGCGGCGGACCGGTCAGGAAGCCGGCCTGGAGCCTCTTCTCCGAGTGGTCGAGCAGGGCCGTCAACAGTCCGGTGCGGTCACCGAAACGCCGGAACACGGTCCCCTTGCCCACGTGCGCCTCGACAGCCACCGCCTCCATGGTCACGCCGGCCGGGCCGTGCTGCGCCACCAGCCGGGCGGCGGCCTCCAGCAGGCGGGCCCGGTTGCGCGCGGCATCGGCGCGCAGACACGGCTCGTCGGCCTGCGCGTGGGCGCCGACACCGGTGGCCAGTTCCAGGAACTGGGGCACCTCGGGCCACAGCGGGGGCTTCGGGAGGGGCGGCAGGATGTCGTCGGACATGTAAGCAGCGTAACGCCCCGGGAAGAAAACTGGACCCCGGTCCGTTTCGCTGGTACAACTCTAAACGGACCCCGGTCCGGATCGTTACGGCAATATTTCAGCCCCTCCCTGTGGAGTTCCTTATGTCTGTTCGCATTCTTGCCCTCGTCGGCAGCCTGCGTGCCGGTTCGCACAACCGTCAGCTCGCCGAGGCAGCCGTGAAGCACGCCCCGGAGGGCTCCGAGGTACTGCTGTTCGAAGGCCTGTCCGACGTCCCGTTCTACAACGAGGACATCGACGTGGAAGGCAGCCTCCCGGCCGCCGCCGTCGCACTGCGCGAGGCCGCCGGCTCGGCCGACGCCCTGCTGCTCTTCGTCCCCGAGTACAACGGCACGATTCCGGCCGTACTGAAGAACGCCATCGACTGGCTGTCCCGCCCCTACGGCGCCGGCGCCCTCACCGACAAGCCGGTCGCGGTGGTCGGTACCGCCTACGGCCAGTTCGGCGGCCTCTGGGCGCAGGACGAGGCCCGCAAGTCCGCGGGCATCGCCGGTGCCAAGGTGCTGGAAGGCGTCAAGCTCTCCATCCCCGGCTCCGTGGTCCGCTTCGCCGAGACGCACCCCGCCGACGACGCCGAGGTCGCCGCGCAGCTGGTGGAGGTCATCGGCCAGATCCAGGGCGAGGCCGCGCCGGCCGCCGCCTGATCTACGTACGCATGACGTACGTATGACAAGCGGGCCGAAGCCGCACTCACGGGCTCCGGCTCTCTTGTCATGCCCTCCCGGCTCGCCCCCGGCCTCAGCCCAACTCGGCCGCGCGCAGCACCGCCGGGGCCACGAAGTCCTCGATCCAGGCGGCCGGCGCCTCCGTGCTCGGCCCCAGCATCACGGTCTCGATGCCGAACTTCGCGTAGCCCTCGATGTCCCGGACGAACCCGTCGACGTCGTTCTCGGCCAGCGGGCCGCCCATGTAGAGCAGCGTCCTGGCGATGTCGTCGTACGGGCGTCCCACGCTGTCGCAGTGGCCACGCAGGACGTCGAGCTTGTGCCCGACCTCCTCCGGGGTGCTGGCGAACAGGTTGCAGGCGTCCGCGTACTGGGCGACCAGCCGCAGGGTCTTCCGCTCCCCACCGCCGCCGATCATGATCTCCGGGCGCGGTGAACTGACGGGCGCCGGGACGCAGAGGGTCTCGGCGAGCCGGTAGTGGGTGCCCTCGAAGGGCCCGTTGTCGTCCGGGTCCCACATCTGGAGACAGATCCGCAGCGTCTCCTCCAGCCGCTCGAACCGCTCGGCCGTCGCGGGGTACGGCACCCCGAGACCCTCGTGCTCACGGTCGTACCAGGCCGCCCCGATACCGAGGGTGGCCCGGCCGCCGGACAGGACGTCCAGCGTGGTGGCGATCTTGGCGAGCAGACCGGGGAAGCGGTACGTGACGCCGGTCACAAGCACCCCGAGGCGAACGGTCGAGGTGTGGGCGGCGAGGAAGCCGAGGGTCGTGTAGGCCTCCAGCATGGGGTCCTCGGCGCCGCCGTTGAACTCCATCTGGAAGTAGTGGTCCATGACCGTGAGCCGGTGGACGCCCGCCGCTTCGGCCGCGCCACCGACCGCCGCCAGCTCGGGGCCGAGCGCGGCGACCCCTCCGGAGTGGTTGAACCGATTGATGTGCACGCCGAGTCGCATGTCCGTCTCCGATCGCCTTCGTCCAGCGGTGTTCCAGCAGCGACGCTAGATCCTGGAGCGCACACGAAGTCAAGCCTGAAGGGGCGGCGAAGCCGGGGCCCGCCTGTAGCGGCGGGTCCCGGCTCACGTGTCGCGGATGCGGTGGCGCTCAGAGGCAGTCGTCCACGAGCTCCCGCAGCTGGGCGGTGGTCATGGGCCCCGTGCTCGTCGCCACCGGCTCTCCCGTGCCGTTCAGCAGGACGCAGGACGGGGCTCCCGTGATCCCGTATCGCGTGGTTGCGGCCGGACAGCGCGTGATGTCGGTGCGGACGACCGTCAGGCGGCCCGTGTAGTCGTCGGCGATGCCGCCCACGACGAGGTCCATCTCCCGGCAGGGCTCGATCGCCTTGGGCCATGTCCCGGTGAAGTACGCGAGGACCGGAACTTTGCTCATCCCGAGGATGAAATCGAACTCCGCGTCCTCACGGGGTTGGTGAACCCGCTTCGCCATGGAAGCTCCTGCCCTTGCGTTCCGTCATTCCGCCCCCATCATCCCCCGCCTGGTGCGGCTGGAGCGGCTACGCCCAGGCCGTCACCGGGACGAAGGAGCTGTCCTGGCGGAAGGTGTCCGTGCCGTCCGTCACCTCCACGCGCAACTGGTAGTTGTAGTGGCGCAGGAAGTAACCCGGGTAGTTGTACGACTCGAAGCGCACCGACCCCGATGCCGTGCCCGTCCTGGCGATGAACGTGGCGTCCTTCGCGAAGATCGACGTGCCGTCGTTGGCGTCGAAACGGGCACGGTAGTCCCAGTGGCGGAGGTAGTTGCCGGAGCTGTCGCGGAACGAGTAGCCGCCCGCGTCGGCCAGTCCCGCGACGACCGTGAAGGTGGACGCCTGCTTGAGCGCGGTGGTGCTGGAGCCGCTCACCACGGGGAGGTTGAGCAGCGCGGACTGCTCCTGCCAGTACCGCGTCGGGTAGTTGACCGACTGGAAGGAGCGCGTTATGCCCTTCGACAGGCTCGGGCCGCCGCTGACCGTCTCCTTGACCACCGAGAAGTGCCGGGCCGTTCCGGAGATCGAGGGCAGCGCCTTCGGGGCGGTCCAGGTGGCGAAGGTGTCGTAGCTGTCGCTGTAGTAGTACTTCCGGTCGCCGTAGCCGTCGAAGAAGATCCGCCAGGCGCCGTTGTCGAGCTGGATCACGGCCGGGCCTTCGCGGTAGCTGCCCCAGCCGGCCCAGTCGCCGGTCTTCCTGATCGTGTAGGGGCCGGCGAGGCTGGTGGCGGTGGCGTACTCGATGTACTTCGTCGTCTCGTTCTTCGGGAAGGCGTGGTAAGTGGAACCGATCTTCACGATGTACGTGTCGATGTGGTTAGGCCCGATACCTGACAGCGCAACCGGTGAAGTCCACGCCGTGAGCGCGGTGTTGGTGGCCTTCAGCAGATACGGGGTGAAGATCCACTCGTCGCTGGTGACCGAGCAGGACACGATGATGTTCACGCTGCCGTCGCTGTCGACGAACCACTCGGGTGCCCAGGCACGGGACAGACCGGCGATCGGGACCGTGTAGTCGTACAGGAAGGTCCAGTTGACCTGGTCCGAGCTGCGGGCGAAGCCGATGGTGGTGCTGACGTCCTGCCAGGCGTGCGTGGTGTAGGTGACGTAGTAGAAGCCGTCGGTGTGCTTGAAGACGCTCGCGTCGCGGATGCGGTTGCTGGGCGGGGTGTAGGCCGAGGCCTTCACCAGCCGGAAGTCGGTGGCGTCGTCGGACTGGTAGACGTTCACCGTGCCGTCGTTGCTGTCGAGGAACGGGACGATGGTGTAGCGCGTCGCGGAGCCACTGGGCGGGGCCGCCGCGGCGGCCGTGCCGAGCAGTCCTGGCAGTTCGCCCAGGACGAGCGCCGAGGCGGGGAGGACGGCCAGCGCGCGCAGCAGGCTGCGACGGGAGGGCGTGGGGCGGGGACTGGTCATGTGCGGCTCCTTGGTGATCCAACCGACGGCTCTCCGCGTTCGACATTGCGAACGCAGTTCGGTAAATCGGTCAGACCGTAAGCCCGAGTCGTACACGCGTCAATAGCTCGGACATGTGCCGGACCTGCGGACTTCTGCCTGGACACAGCGCCGTCGGCGTGCGGCGGCGAGGCTGTGGAATCGCTTTGGGGAACGCACCGGCGCGGTGCGACGCGTCCCCGGTCGCGGACCCGTCCGATCGGCATCGACCCGCAGCACGGGCGCGTCCCTCGCAGCCGACACAGGGGCCGGAGCGTCCAACTCGCCGAGAGGCCAGCCTTGTTGGGAGATACGACGTACTCCTCGCGCCGACGACTGCCGCTCCCCCGCGACTGCCGACCCGGCAGCGCCACAAGGGCGCCCGGGCCCGTACGCTGTGACCATGGACGACGCGCCGATGGTCGGCTTGATGGGGCGGGTGACGGGCACGATCGGGCCGGGGCTGGTCGGCGAGGTGATCGTCCGGGTGCGCGGTGGCGCCGAACACTTCCTGGCGTATCCGGCTGTGGCACAGGAACGTATCGAGCGCGGGACGGTGGTCATGGTCGTCGAGTACCTGCCGCCGCGCACGGTGTACGTCACTCCCGCGTACGACAGCTGACGTCCGCCAACGTGCCGCCGTGCGGCCCGTACGTCTGCGGATGATCACGTATGCGTCAAGGTTGCAACAAGGATTCGTCTGCCGCTGTACCCCGGGCTCCGGCAGGAGCACCCTTGCGTCGTTCGGTGCCGAAAGGGCACCAGGCAAAGGGGGCGTATGCCGATGTTCGTCGGCGTCGTTGCGGGGGTCGCGGTAGTTGCCGTCCTCGCACTCATCGGTGTTTTCAAGATGATGTGGCGGGTCGCTGAACCCAACGAGGCACTCATCATCTCCGGTTCGAAGCACAGGACCGAAGGCCTTGAAGCAGGCATGGGGTTCCGTATCGTCACCGGTCGGGGCACGCTCGTGCTGCCCGGCGTGCAGGCGGTGCGGAAGATCTCGCTCGACCTGAACGAGACCGAGCTGCACGTGGACTGCGTGACCACCCAGGGCATTCCGCTCAAGGTGCGGGGCGTCGTGATCTTCAAGGTGGGCGACGACTTCGTGTCGATCGCCAACGCGGGTCGCCGGTTCCTCGACCAGCAGAAGATGATGGCGGAGCGTGTGCACAACGTGTTCGCCGGTCATCTGCGGTCCATCGTCGGCGGGTTGACCGTCGAGGAGATGATCCGCGACCGCGAGAAGCTCACCGGGCAGACCCGGGCCGCGTGCGGCACGGAGATGGAGAAGCTCGGCCTGATCGTCGACTCCCTCCAGATCCACGAGATCGAGGACCCGACCGGGTACATCAAGAACCTCGCCATGCCGCACGCCGCCGCCGTACAGCGGGACGCGCGGATCGCCCAGGCGGAGGCGAATCGTCTCGCCACGGAGGCCGAGCAGAAGGCCGCGGCGCGGATGTCGGAGGCCACCCGGGACAGCGAGATCCTCCAGGCCGGCTACCAGGCCGAGCGCGACAAGGCGGCGGCGAAGGCCCGCCAGGCCGGGCCGCTCGCCGACGCGGCGGCCCGGCAGGACGTCGTCGTCCAGGAGACCCGCATCGCCGAACTCGACGCCCTGCGCCGGGAACAGCAGCTCCAGGCGGACGTCCGCAAGCCGGCCGACGCGCAGGCCTACGAGACGCGGGCGCGGGCCGAGGCCGAGCGTGACGCGCGTATCTCGGCGGCGCAGGCCAAGGCCAAGGAGACAGAGCTCGCGGCGACGGCCGAGGCGAACCGCATCACGACGGCCGCGACCGCCGAGGCCGAGGCGACCAAGGCACGTGGTGCTGCCGCCGCCATGGCGACCCGGGCGACCGGTGAGGCCGAGGCCGCCGCGTCGCAGGCCAAGGGGCTCGCCGTCGCCGAGGCGACGCGGGCGAAGGGGCTCGCGGAGGCGGAGACCATCAAGGCGCGGGCCGCCGCGCTCGCGGAGAACCAGGAGGCGGTGGTCGCCCAGCAACTCGCCGAGAACTGGCCGGAGATCGTCAAGGCCGGTGCGTCCGCGTTCGGCAGCGTCGACAACATGGTGGTGCTCAACGGCGCGGACGGTATGGCGGAGATGCTCGCCAAGGCGCTCACCATGGGCGGTACGGGACTGGGCCTGGCGCGGCAGCTGCTCGCGTCCATGAACCAGACCGGACAGACGCCGAACGGGCCGACAGCGAACGGGACTTCCTCGCTGAACGGGATCGCGGCGCCCGGCGTGCAGAAGGTGACGGTGGAGGTGGACGAGGGGTGATGCGGTGAGGGCGGTGCGCTGAAGTGTGGGGCGCCGCGGTGAGAGGCAGCGCGCAGGCTCTAACGTGAGCCTCGTGACTGCCTTTCCCGATGCCGAAGTTCCGGGGCGTTATGGCCCCTCCGCCACCACCGAGGCCGACCCTCGCGATGTGGGGCGGGTGCGTACGGAGTACTCGCCCGCCCACGACGGGGATCCCGATCCCGGGGAGATCGTGTGGACCTGGGTGCCGTTCGAGGAGAACGACGGGAGGGGGAAAGACCGGCCCCTGCTGGTTGTCGCACGCGAGGCCGGAGGGACTTTCCTCGCCGTTCAGCTGTCCAGCAAGCGGCACGACGGGGATCGGGAGTGGGTGCCGATCGGGAGCGGACCGTGGGACCGGACCGGACGCGACTCGTGGGTGGATGTGGACCGGGTCCTGCGGCTGTTCGAGGACGGGATGCGGCGCGAGGCCTGTGCGCTGGACCGGATGCGGTTCAACGCCGTCGTACGGCGGCTGCGTGAGCGGTACGGGTGGGAGTGAGTCTTCGGACTGGCCTTTGAGGCTTGGCGGGCGGCCGGTGTCTTCGGACACCGGCCGCCCGGCCGTCCGCCCTCCGCCTCACACTCCCACGGGCTGCCATTCCTGGCCGGCGTCGCCGCTGACCGGCCCCTGGACGAGCTTCGCGCCGTCGGCCGTGGAGCCGCCCTGGACGTCCACGCACAGCCCGCTCTTCACGTTGACGAGCCGGTAGTGGCCGCTGGTGGCGGCGGGAACGAGCTTCCACCACTGGTTGGTGCTGTCGGTGTCCGAGTACTGGTCCAGGGCGGTGCCCGAGCTGGTGGAGGAACCCGGATTGTCCAGCATCTTGCCGCTTCTGACGTTGCACAGACGGTAGGAGCCGTCGTAATCGGGCAGCAGGTTCCACTGCTGGTTGGTGCTGCCGACCCAGGGGTACTGGATGACGGCACCGCCGTTGGCGGTCGATCCGCCCGAGACGTCCATGACCTTGCCGCTCTTACGGTTGACCAGCTTGAAGCCGCCGGTCAGCAGGCCGATCGTGATCGTGGTGCTCGTCCCGGCGGTCAACGACACCACGCGGGCGTGGTTGCCCAGGGCCGACGCGGTGACGGTGGCTCCGGTGCTGACGGACGTGATGCCGCGTCGGCAGATGAACGTGATGTCCTGGTCGATGTCCGAGGTGAGCCTGACGGTGGCGGTGCGGGCCGCGGTGTCCCAGGACAGCGACTGGACGGTGACGCGGTTGCGTCCGCGCACCCCCTTGATGGTGCCGGTGGCCAGTTGGTCCGGGAGCGCGGGGAGGATCTCCAGGACGCCGGGGCGGGTGTAGACGAGCGCTTCGCCGAGGATGCCGGGGACGGCGTTGGCGGCGTCGCAGTTGTAGATGTCCAGGTTGGGGTTGTGGGACGTCATCAGGGACCGCCACACCATGTTCCGGCCGTAGATCTTCAGCAGGTTGCCGTAGACGCCGGGGCCGTCCTTGAGACGGGCGCGGGCCAGGGCCCGGTGCAGGCTGCCGTGGGCCGAGTAGTTCTGGTCACCGCGCTTGTCCAGGGCCTTGCGGGCGTACTTGACGAGGTCGGGCTTGTCCTCGGGGTTGATCTCGTGCAGCGGCCAGGCACCGTACAGGTGCTGGATGTGGCGGTGGTTGTAGCGGTCGGCCAGGCCCGGCCAGGACCATTCCGCGAGCGCGCCGTCGCCGTTGACCGTGTAGTCGGGCAGCTTGGCGAGCAGGGCCGTCCAGCGCGCCACACCCTGACCGCCGCCCTGTTCGAGGCCGAGGGTGTTCGCGGCGTCGATGGCGGCCTGCAGGGCGTGCCGGCCGGCCATGATGTCGCCGGTCGCGTTGATGGAGAAGGCCTGGCCGGTGCTGGAGGGGGTGTTCTCCATGGAGTAGGAGGGGACGAAGACGGTCTTCCCGTTCGCGTCCTTGCGGGTGAGGAAGTCCTCGTAGAACAGGGCGAGTTCCATCAGGGCCGGGCCGAGCTTGTTCTTGAGGAAGGCGGCGTCACCGGTGACCTGGTAGTGCTCAAGGAGGGGGTAGAGCAGCCAGTCGGCGCCGCCGGTCCAGGCCTCGCCGGGGAAGCTGCCGTTGTCGAAGTGCAGCATGTGCCCGTGCTCGCCGTCGGTGCGGGACGGGGCGAGGAAGCCGCGGGCGCCGTAGAGATTCCTGGCGTTGTCGCGCCAGTCGGCGAGTTGGCCGAGGATCAGGTCGAAGTAGCCCTGCATGGCGTCGCCGAGGTCGAGGATGTTGCCGCCGGCGACCTGGAGGTTGATGTTGGCGTCGGTGGTGATGTCGTCGGCCCAGGATCCGTTCCAGGTGCCGGTCCAGATGCCGGTCAGGCGCGGTGGAAGGACGCCCGAGGAGCTGACGAACAGGTAGCGGCCGGAGTCGTACATCCGCTCCAGCAGGGCGATGTCGACGGCCGAGGCGTTGTTCTTCTGGCGGGCGACGAGTTCACTGGTGGGCAGTTGACGGTCGGCGGTGGGGACGTTCAGGTCGAGGGTGGAACGGTCGTACATCGCCTGGTGCGGCACCGTGTGGCGGCCGAGGAGCGTGGCGTAGTCGGCGGTGAGGGCGGCGAGGGCGGTCTGCAGCGGCTTCGCGTCCCAGGCGGTGGCGGTCTCGTACCGGCCGAGCTTGGTCAGCAGCAGCACCCTGGTGGCCCTGGCGACCACCAGGGTCTCCCCGGCGGCGGTCACCGAGGCGTTGGCGCCGGAGACGACGACCCGGGTGACGCCTTCGTAGCCGTAGGCGCCGCCGGCGGGGTAGGTGCCGCGCAGGTTCAGGTAGCCGTCGCCGCCGGTGACCGTGGCGGTGGTGGCGTACGAGACGCTGGTCGGCACGCCGTCGAGGGCGGTGTTGACGCTGAGGGTGGTGTCGACGGTGCGGCCGGTGGCGGGCAGCAGTTCGTGGACGATGACCTGGTCGGCGCGGGAGACGAAGACGTGCCGCTGCCAGGTGCCGTACTGGTCGGTCCAGGTGTGGGTGACCTCGCCGGTGCGGAAGTCGGTGATACGGGCGAAGTTGTTGACGGTGGTCATGCCCGGGGTGCTCAACCGGAGTTCGTAGCCCGGGTGGAAGGTCTGCGTCCACTTGAGCGACCAGCCGTTGTCGAACGTCGACGCGGCTCCGGAGTAGTCGCCTGCGAGCGCCTTGTCCCGGGCGGCTTCGAGCTTGCCGGAGATCACGGGGGGCATGACGTTGCGGGTGCCGTTGGGCAGCACGAACCGGTGGTGGTTGACGATCATCTTTTCGAGGGTCGGCGCGCCGTAGTAGACGGCGCCGTACTCGCCGTTGCCGCTCAGGAAGCCGTCGGTCCAGGTCGAGGCGGTGGCGTTGTCCCAGATGCCCCGGGCCGGGAGCGTGACCTGAGGCGGCACGGCCGCGGCGGCGCTGTCGGCGTACCCAAGACCGGGCAGCGCCGCGGCGCCGACGGCGAGGGCGGTGGCCGTGAGGAAGCGGCGCCGGTTGAGGGGGCCGTCGGGCAGTTCCATGATGCGGACTCCGTTGTCTGAACTGTGGGCTCGACTCGGCTCTGAGTGGAGACAGCGGAGTGCCGGACGGTCACGCCGCCCGGGCGGCGCACCGTTACACCCCTCCGAGACATTGGACGAATTAAGAAGGATCAACGGGCCGCCGTCTAGAGGTGCGGCAGATTTTAGCGACAAGCGGCGCCATCGCAGCCGCGCGACCAGTTCCCCTATGGGTAGACATGGGATGAACTTCGGAATGGTCGTTCGGTGAGGCGGACGACGCCGAGGGGAATGCAGGACCGCCACGGGACGGGCGAGGGCGCGCAGGCGCGGTCATGGCGCCACCCCCGTGTGCGCCATGACCGTGCCCGGTGCTCGTCCCCCCGCCGGCTCCCCCGCAGTGCCCCCGCACGCATCGTGGGTGATGCTGGACGGGCGGTGCAACAGGATTTCCCGGGTACGCGAACGGTCTGGAAACTCCATGGAAACGTAGATCCATCGTCCCGAAAGCACCCATGCGCACCCTTGTGCGATTCGATGCGAGGGGTTTGGGTGGGACGAGCGATGCCTGTCCGGCCTACCCGACGCCGGGCCGGCGGCATGCTGGAATCTCAGGAGGAAACCGACATGTCCGATTCGGTGAGTGACTGTTCGACACCACGCACCGCCCTGTCCGAGGCCGAGGTCGAGGCCCTGGTCCGGGGTATCTGTTTCAAGACGGGACCGCCCCGCACCCTCGGTGTCGAGGTGGAATGGCTCGTCCACGAGCTGCGGCGCCCCCAGCTCCCCGTGACACCCGAACGGCTCGAAGCGGCCTACGCCGCACTGCGGACCCTGCCTCTCAGGTCGGCGCTCACCGTCGAACCGGGCGGTCAGCTGGAGCTCAGCTCCGCTCCCGCCGGCTCCCTGATGGAGTGCATCGGGTCCGTCTCCGCCGACCTGGACGCCGTCCGCGCGGTACTGCGCGAGGACGGTCTCGGTCTCGTCGGCCTCGGCCAGGACCCCTGGCACTCGCCCCGCCGTTTCCTGCACGAGCCCCGTTACGACGCCCTGGAACAGTGCCTCGACCTCACCGGTCCGGCCGGCCGCGCCATGATGTGCACCTCGGCCTCCGTGCAGGTGTGTCTCGACGCCGGCCACGAGGAGCCGGGCCCCCTCGGCCACGGACGGCGCTGGTGGCTCGCGAACCAGCTCGGCCCGGTCCTCGTGGCCGCCTTCGCCAACTCCCCGCTCGCCGAGCAGGGCCCCACCGGCTGGCGTTCCACCCGGCAGGTGCTGTGGATGGAGATCGGCGCCGGGAGGGCGGGGGCACCGCCGCTGGACGCCGACCCGCGCCAGGCGTGGGCGCGGCATGTGCTCGACGCCCCGGTGATGTGCGTACGCCGGGACAGCGGGCCGTGGTACGTCCCGGAGGACGGGCTGACGTTCCGGGAGTGGGTGCGGACCGGGGTTCCCCGACCGCCGACGCGGGAGGATCTCGACTACCACCTGACCACCCTGTTTCCGCCGGTCCGGCCGCGCGGCCATCTCGAGCTGCGCATGATCGACGCCCAGCCCGGCGACGACGGCTGGATCGTCCCGCTCGCCGTCACGGCCGCCCTCTTCGACGACCCCGAGGCCACCGAACGGGCCTATCGGGCGGTCAAGCCGCTCGCCGAACGCGCCCTGTCGCAGCCCGCGCCGAACAATCCGCTGTGGGCCGACGCGGCCCGTCACGGCCTGGCGGACCCGGAGCTGCGGGAGGTGGCCCTCGTCTGCTTCTCGGCCGCGCTCGACGCGCTGCCCCGGCTCGGCGCGAGCCAGGAGGTCCTCGACGCCGTCTCCGCGTACGTCGATCGCTATGTCCTCCAAGGCCGTTGCCCCGCCGACGACCTGCTCGACCAGCTGCGCGGCACGGACCTGCTCGCGCACGGGACCTCGTACGGGAAGGACCTCAGGACATGACCGACCCCGCCCTGGATCCGGAGACGCTCCGGGAGCGCGCGCTCGCCGCGCTCACCACCGCGCGGGAGCGGACCGCGCTCCTCACCTCCGTGGAGGATCCCGAACTCACGGCCCAGCACTCGCCGTTGATGTCCCCGCTGGTGTGGGACCTGGCCCATATCGGCAACCAGGAGGAGATGTGGCTGCTGCGTGCGGTCGCCGGGCGGGAGGCGATGCGGCCCGAGATCGACGGCCTGTACGACGCCTTCGAGCATTCGCGCGCGGAACGGCCCTCGCTTCCGCTGCTGCCGCCCGCCGAGGCCCGTAAGTACGCGGCGGAGGTGCGCGGCCGGGCCCTGGACGTGCTGGAGAGCGCCTCCTTCGAAGGTACGGGTACGCGCCTGACCGAGGCGGGGTTCGCCTTCGGGATGATCGCCCAGCACGAACAGCAGCACGACGAGACGATGCTGATCACCCATCAGCTGCGGAAGGGGCCGGCGGTTCTGCACGCGCCCGACCCCGAGCCCGCTCCCCCGTTCACCGGTCCGGCCGAAGTGCTGGTCCCCGGTGGCCCGTTCACGATGGGCACCTCCACCGAGCCGTGGTCCCTGGACAACGAACGGCCCGCGCACCGGCGCGAGGTGGCGTCCTTCTTCATCGACACGACGCCGGTGACGAACGCCGCCTACCAGGCGTTCATCGCGGCCGGCGGCTACGACGACCCGCGCTGGTGGACGCCGGACGGCTGGGCGCACGTTCGCCAACACTCCCTGTACGCACCGCAGTTCTGGTTCCGGGACGGCGCCCAGTGGCTGCGGCGCCGGTTCGGGGTCACCGAGGTGGTGCCGCCCGACGAACCCGTCGTGCACGTGTGCTGGTACGAGGCGGACGCGTACGCCCGCTGGGCCGGGCGCCGGCTGCCCACGGAGGCGGAGTGGGAGAAGGCCGCCCGGCACGACCCGGCGACCGGTCGCTCGACGCGCTACCCGTGGGGCGACGCCGACCCCGGCCCCCAGCACGCCAACCTCGGTCAGCGGCATCTGCGGCCGGCGCCCGCCGGAAGTTATCCGGCGGGCGAATCACCGCTCGGCGTACGGCAGTTGATCGGTGACGTGTGGGAGTGGACGTCGAGCGACTTCGCGCCGTACCCGGGGTTCAGCATGTTCCCGTACAAGGAGTACTCGGAGGTGTTCTTCGGGCCCGAGTACAAGGTGCTGCGCGGGGGTTCGTTCGCCGTGGACGCGGTGGCCTGCCGGGGGACGTTCCGCAACTGGGACTATCCGATCCGGCGGCAGATCTTCTCCGGGTTCCGCACCGCCCGTACCCCGGAGGCAAGCTGATGTGCCGTCAACTTGCCTTCCTGGGGTCCCCGGAGGCGATCGGCGACGTGGTGGTGGAGCCGCCGCACGGGCTGTACCGCCAGTCCTGGGCACCCCGGCACCAGCGGTACGGGACCGTCAACGCCGATGGTTTCGGGGTCGGTTGGTACGCCGAGGGCGATCCGGTGCCGGCCCGCTACCGGCGTGCCGGGCCCGTCTGGGCGGACCAGTCCTTCGCCGACCTCGCCCGGGTCGTACGGACCACCGCGCTGCTCGCCGCAGTACGGGACGCGACACTGGCCGGCGCCGACGCGGAGGCCGCCGCGGCGCCCTTCGCCGCCGGTGCCTGGCTGTTCGGGCACAACGGCGCGGTCAAGGGCTGGCCGGGATCCCTCGCACCCCTCGTACAGGCCCTGCCCGGTGAGGAGTTGCTGTCGATGGAGGCGCGCTCCGACTCGGCGTTCCTGTGGGCCCTGGTGCTGCACCGGCTGCACGCCGGTGACGACGTGGGCCGGGCGCTGGCCCGCACCGTCCTGGAGGTCGACGCGGCGGCCCCCGGCTCCCGCCTCAACCTGCTGCTCACCGACGGCACGACGATCGCGGCGACCACCTGGGGCGACACCCTGTTCCAGCTGACCGGGCCGGGCCCCCGCATCGTGCTGGCGTCCGAACCGTACGACGACGATCCCCGCTGGCAGGAGATACCCGACCGCACCCTCGTCATCGCGAGCCGCACCGAGGTCCGGCTCACCCCGCTCCAGGACATGAGCGACGACCTGGCATCCGCACCACCCGAGGAGCTTCGTACGTGAGTCCGTACCTGGTCACCCGCACCCTGCCCGAGGACGCCACGGAGGCCGCCCTGCGCGCCGACGTGCTCCACGGGCTCACCCGCACCCCCAAAACCCTGCCGCCGAAGTGGTTCTACGACGCCGTCGGCAGTGAACTCTTCGACGAGATCACCGAGTTGCCCGAGTACTACCCGACCCGGGCCGAACGCGAGATCCTGCTCGCCCGGGCCGGCGAGATCGCCGCCGCGACCGGCGCGCGCACACTGGTCGAGCTCGGCTCCGGCTCGTCGGAGAAGACACGGCATCTGCTGGACGCGCTGCCGGAGCTGGAGTCGTACGTCCCGGTCGACGTCAGTGAGAGCGCGCTGCGGCAGGCCGGTGAGGCGCTGGTCGCCGAGCGGCCGGGGCTCTCCGTACACGCCCTGATCGCCGACTTCACCGGCGGTCTGGCACTGCCGGGCACGCCCGGGCCCCGGCTGATGGCGTTCCTCGGCGGCACGATCGGCAATCTGCTGCCGCCCGAGCGGGCCGCGTTCCTGTCGTCGGTGCGTTCCCTGCTGTCGCCCGGCGACGCGCTGCTGCTCGGCACGGACCTGGTCAAGGACGAGTCGGTGCTGGTCCCGGCGTACGACGACGCGGCGGGTGTGACGGCCGCGTTCAACAAGAACGTGCTGACCGTCGTCAACCGCGAACTCGGCGCCGACTTCGACCCCGACGCCTTCGAGCATGTGGCGCTGTGGGACGCCGACAACGAGTGGATCGAGATGCGGCTGCGGTCGCTCGCCGAACAGACCGTGAAGGTCCCCGCGCTCGACCTCGCCGTGGACTTCGCGGCGGGCGAGGAGATGCGCACGGAGGTGTCGGCGAAGTTCCGGAAGGAGGGTGTGGGCGCCGAACTGTCCGCCGCCGGGCTGGAGCCGATCCGGTGGTGGACGGACGAGCAGGGCCGTTTCGCCCTTTCGCTGAGCGTCGCGCGTTAGCGACACCTCGCGAACCACCGTCACATGGGGCACGGTGGAATGTGGAATGCCGTCAGGAAGGCCCAGCACTTCCCGTACCGCGAAGAGGAGCACCCGCATGTCGAACCACACCTATCGGGTCACCGAGATCGTCGGCACCTCGCACGAAGGCGTCGACCAGGCCGTCCGCAACGGCATCAGCCGGGCCTCGCAGACCCTGCGCAACCTGGACTGGTTCGAGATCACGCAGGTCAGGGGTCAGATCGTGGACGGGCAGATCGAGCACTACCAGGTCGGCCTGAAGGTCGGTTTCCGGCTGGAGGACGGCGAGTAACCCCACCAGGGCTCACACCTGGGCCCGCACCCGGGCCCGCTCGCTCAGGTCCGGCCCTCGGCCTCCTGCGCCTCCTTCAGGGCACTCGCCTCGGCCGCCCAGCGGGCCCGTACGACCCTGAAGCCGGCCCGTTCCGCGTCCTGGCAGACGAGTTCGTCGTCGTCCACCAGGACGCGGATCTCGCGGCTCTGGGCCAGTCGGCGCAGGGTCTCCAGTTTGGTGCTGCGAGCGGGTCTGCGGTCGTCGTCGCGTCGCATCCAGATACGGCCCTCGGGCAGTCCGTACGCGGCGAGCCAGGCGACCGTGTCCCGGCGGTGGCGTTCGGGCCGTCCGGTGAGGTAGACGACCTCGCACTCCTTCGCGCTCTCCAGCGCCAGTGCGACGCCCTCGGTGAGCGGCGGGTCGTGCGGCGCGGCGGCGAAGAAGGCCGCCCAGTCGCGCGGCCTGCGCTCCAGGAACCGCTGCCGGTGCGCGGTGTCGGCGAGCGTGTTGTCGAGGTCGAACACGGCGAGCGGTCTGCCGCTCCTCGGGCTGCTGTTCTGCGTCACGGTCACCGACCTTAGGGCCTCACCCGGCGGCCGTCACGGGCGGGCGTCGCGCGGACGGTTGGCCGCCCGCGGTCCCCAACTTCCTTTCCGCACGCCGGAGTACGAACATCGGCGCCCGCTTCGAGGCGATCTGCGAAGACATCTCGGGAGACATCTGCGGTCAACCGCAATTTGATCTGCCGGAAACATTGACTCACTCGCATCCCCTACCTATCTTTCGGTCGAACCTCCGCACGTCGTTCCGCATATCGAACATCATCGGCCCGGGAACAGGCCGCCGAAGGAGACCCGCCGTGGACCGCACCCGCAACAGCTCGACCAGTCGACGGACGCTCCTCAAGGCCTGCACGGCCCTGGTCGTCGCCGTGACCGTGCCCGTCACCGTCGGCACCCCGGCGTTCGCCGCCGTCCCGGCCTCCCCGGCCGTCACCTACACCAACGCGATCGCAGAGCAGCGCGCGGACCCGCACATCTTCAAGCACACCGACGGCTACTACTACTTCACCGCCACGGTCCCCGCGTACGACCGGATCGTGCTGCGCCGCGCCACCACCATCCAGGGGCTGGCCTCGGCCGCCGAGACCACCATCTGGACCAAGCACGCCACCGGCACGATGGGCGGCTACATCTGGGCCCCGGAGATCCACTTCATCAACGGCAAGTGGTACGTCTACTTCGCCGCCGGTGACGCCAACGACGTCTGGCACATCCGCCCCTACGTCCTGGAGTGCGCCGACGCGAACCCGATCACGGGAACCTGGACGGAGAAGGGCCGTATCGCCCTGCCGCTGGACACCTTCTCCCTGGACGCGACGACCTTCGCCGTGAACGGCACCCGCTACCTCGCCTGGGCGCAGAACGACCCGGCCGTCGGCCCCGGCACCAACATCTACCTCGCACAGATGTCCAGTCCGTGGACCATCACCGGCACCCCGGTCATGCTCAGCCGGCCGACCGCCGCGTGGGAGACCGCCGGAGGTGAGACGGTCAACGAGGGTCCGGCCGTGCTCCAGCGCAATGGCAAGGTCTTCCTGACCTTCTCGGCCAGCGCCACCGACTTCAACTACTGCATGGGCATGCTGACCGCGTCCGCCTCGGCCGACCTGCTCAACGTCTCGTCGTGGACCAAGAGCACCGGCCCGGTCTTCGCCACCTTTGCCGCCACCAGCCAGTACGGCCCCGGGCACAACCAGTTCACGGTCTCCGAGGACGGCAAGTCGGACATCCTCGTCTACCACGACCGCAGCTACAAGAACATCACCGGTTCCCCGCTCAACGACCCCAACCGCCGCACCCGCGTGCAGAAGATCTACTGGAACGCCGACGGCACCCCGAACTTCGGCATCCCGGTCTCCGACGGTCTCACCCCGGTCCGCTTCTCGTCGTTCAACTACCCGGACCGGTACATCCGCCACTGGGAGTACCGGGCGAAGATCGAGGCGAACGTCACCAACCTCGCCGACTCGCAGTTCCGGGTCGTGACCGGGCTGACCGGCTCCGGGACCGTCTCGCTGGAGTCGGCGAACTTCCCCGGCTACTACCTCCGGCACAAGCACTACGAGCTGTGGGTGGAGAAGAACGACGGCACGGCCACCTTCCAGGCCGACGCCTCCTTCACCCAGCGGGCGGGCCTCGCCGACTCGGCCGGGGTGTCCTTCGAGTCGTACAACTTCCCGGGCCGTTACATCCGGCACTACGACGGCCTGCTGCAACTCCAGCCGCTCAGCACCTCGCTCGACCAGCAGGACGCGACGTACTACGCCGAGTAGATCCCACAGGGGCGCGCGCCTGCGAGGGTCCGCGCGGGGAGGCCAACGGCAACCCGCGCGACCACGGCACCGGCGCCCGGGGCACCCTGCCCTGCGGCAGGGACCGCAGGCCGCCGCGATCATCGCCGTCGGCGCGTGCGCGGGCGTGCGGCTGAGGCGCAGCAATCCGCGTACGGCCGTCATGGTGACCACAGTGGCGCCCGCGACCGGGCCCGCCGGGTGGTCGCCCACCAGTCGGGGCTGGTGCGGGCCTGGCCGCCGCAGGAGTCCTGCGCCACGGGACGACAGGGCCACCCATCCGGTGGTGGCTGGCCGCGCCGACTCGCGTACCGAAGATGACCCGGGCGGGTCCGCCGGTGGCGGGATCGGCGGCACCGCCGGGGGTGTTGGGGGTGTCGCCGGTCCTCGCCCGCGTCACCAGGCATCGGCGGCACCGCCCGGGGGGATGGCCGGTCCTCCCCCGCTATCACCACCCGTCCCGGCGCCGCCCGACCCGCCGAGTCGTCCGGGCGCAGCCACCCCCACCGGAGTCGGCGGCCTCGCCCGCCTGTTCCTCAGTCGCCGACTGTCGTCGGCTGTACCGTCTCGTCCGTCGGGGCCGTGGCCGGGGGATCGGGGCGGGCGCGCTCGGCTCGCCATGTGCCGGCCCGGGCCGCCAGGGGCTCGGTCCAGCGGGCGGTGAGGGGGCCGGCGACGACCAGGATCAGGACGTACGCCGTGGCCAGCGGGCCGAGGTCGGGCTCGATGCCCGCGGTGACCGCGAGGCCCGCGATCACGATGGAGAACTCGCCGCGCGCGACCAGCGCGCCGCCCGCGCGCCAGCGGCCCTTGACCGAGATCCCGGCGCGGCCGGCCGCCCAGTATCCGGTGGCGATCTTCGTGCCCGCCGTGACGACGGCCAGGGCGAGGGCCGGCAGCAGTACGGGCGGGATGCTGGCCGGGTCGGTGTGCAGCCCGAAGAAGACGAAGAAGATGGCCGCGAACAGGTCCCGGAGCGGACTGAGCAGCGTGTGTGCCCCCTCAGCGACCTCCCCCGACAGTGCGATCCCGACGAGGAACGCCCCTACGGCGGCGGACACCTGGAGCTCCTGGGCGATGCCCGCGACGAGGATGGTCAGCCCGAGGACGACCAGCAGCAGCTTCTCGGGGTCGTCGCTGGAGACGAAGCGGGAGATGACCCGGCCGAAGCGGACGGCGATGAACAGGACCAGTCCGGCGGCGCCCAGCGCGATCGCCAGGGTGACACTGCCGGCGGCGAGGGAGACACCGGCCACCAGCGCGGTGACGATGGGCAGGTAGACCGCCATCGCCAGGTCCTCCAGGACCAGGATGCTGAGGATCACCGGGGTCTCCCGGTTGCCGACCCGGCCCAGGTCGCCCAGCACCTTCGCGATGACACCGGAGGACGAGATCCAGGTGACCCCGGCGAGCACGACGGCGGCGACCGGGCCCCAGCCGAGCAGCAGCGCGGCGGCGGCGCCGGGCAGCGCGTTCAGGGTGAAGTCCACCAGGCCGGCCGGGTAGTGGGACTTGAGGTTGGAGACGAGATCGCTGGCCGTGTACTCCAGCCCGAGCATCAACAGCAGCAGGATGACGCCGATCTCGGCACCGGTGGCGATGAACTCCCCGCTGGCGCCGAGCGGCAGCAGCCCGCCTTCGCCGAAGGCGAGACCGGCGAGCAGATAGAGGGGTATCGGGGAGAAGCTGAGCCGGGCGGCCATCCGGCCGAGCAGCCCGAGCGCGAGGATGATGGCGCCGAACTCGATCAGCAGAACCTGGGAGTGCATGGTGGTGTCACTCCCGTCCGAGTATCGCCGCGGCGGCGTCGACGCCCTCGCGGGTGCCGATCACGATGACGACGTCCCCGCCGGCCAGCCGGAACGCGGGCGTCGGGGACGGTATCGCCTCGGCCCGCCGCAGCACGGCGACCACGGACGCGCCGGTCTCCGTGCGCATCCGCGTCTCCCCGAGCACCCGTCCGTTCCAGCGCGAACCGGCGGCCACCTCCACGCGCTCCGCCACCAGCCCGAGCGCGGTGGTGGACAGCAGACTGGGGCTGTGGTGCGAGGGACTCAGCGCGTCGACCAGCGAAGCGGCCTCGGGCGCGGTCAGCCGCAGCGACTGGGCGCACGAGTCCGGATCGTCTTCCCGGTACAGGCTCAGGGTACGGCCGCCGTCGCGGTGGGCCACGACCGACAGATGCCGGTGCTCACGGGTGATCAGGTCGTACTGAACCCCGATGCCCGGCAGCGGGGTCGCCCGCAGGCGTGGCGCAGACACGTTGGATCTCCTTGCTGGTCGGTTGCGTCGCTCGTTCGACCCCGGCCGGGGTCTCACATCCCCGTGGCCCCGTCGACGAGTTCACGCAGGAGGTCGGCGTGGCCGTTGTGGCGGGCGTACTCCTCGATCATGTGCACCATGATCCAGCGCAGCGAGAGCCGCTGCATGCCGGCCAGGGCCGCCTCCCTCTCCGACAGCCGCCCGGACTCGTCCAGCGAGGCCGCCGCGGCGACGATCTCCCGGCTCCGCCCGATCTCCGCGCGCCAGACGGCGAGCGCCTCGTCGAGACCGCGTTCGGGGACGAGGGTGAAACCGTCGCCCTTCCCCTCCTGGTGGACGAGGGGCACGTCCAGGCCGGCGAACACCCGCTGGAACCAGTTCCGTTCGACCTCGGCCAGGTGCTGGACGAGTCCGAGCAGCGTCATCTCCGAGGGCGTCGCCGAGGCGAGGCGCGCCTGCCGGTCGTCGAGGCCCTGGCACTTGAGGGCGAGTGTGGCGCGGTGGAAGTCGAGCCAGGCGCTCAGCATGGCGCGTTCGTCGGCGTGCGCGGGAGGTATGAGGCGGCCGTCCGGTGTAGTCGACATGTTCTGCACCCTCGCACAGGTGCCCGCTCGGCCGCGAGGAATACCGGCGGCTGGGAGATCGCTGACAGATCACTGACAGAACACACCCGAGGACGTCCGGAGCCGTCATGCCGAACCCAGCAGATCAGGTGGAGCGGTCACCGCGATCCGGTCCGGGGTCGGTGCTGTCCGCGACCCGGTTCTCCGTCCTCGACCGGTCCCGTACCCGGGAAGGCCACCCGGACGCCGAGGCCCTGCGGGACACGGTCGCGCTGGCCCGGGAGGCGGAACGGCTCGGCTACCACCGGTTCTGGGTCTCCGAGCACCACGGTGTGCCCGGCGTCGCCGGCTCCGCGCCCACCGTGCTGGCGGCGGCCGTGGCAGCCGCGACGAGCACGATCCGGGTCGGCACCGGCGGCGTCATGCTGCCCAATCACCGACCCCTGGTCGTGGCCGAGCAGTTCGGCGTCCTGGAGTCCCTGTTCCCGGGCCGGATCGACATGGGGCTCGGCCGCTCGGTCGGCTTCACGGACGGGGTACGCCGGGCGCTGGGCCGCGACAAGGACGTGGCCGACGACTTCTCGGCCCAACTCGACGATCTGCTCGGCTGGTTCGATGGCACCTCCTCGACGGGGGTGCACGCCCGTCCCGCCGAGGGGATCGCCGTACCGCCCTTCGTGCTCGCCATGGGTGAGGGCGCCGCGATCGCCGCCCGGGCGGGCCTGCCGATGGTGATCGGCGACCTGCGCGGCCGGGAGCGGATGCTGCGCGCCATCGACACCTACCGTGCCGGTTTCCGTCCCTCGGCCCGGGCGGACGAGCCGTACGTCGTCATCTCGGGGACGGTCGCGGTGGCCGCCACCGCCGAGGAGGCCCGACGGCTCCTGGTCCCCGAGGCCTGGTCGATGGCGTACTCCCGCACCCACGGCACCTTCCCGCCGCTGCCGCCCGCCGAACAGGTCGAGTCCCGCACGATGACCGCCAAGGAGCGCGGCTTCTACGAGTCGGGGCTTGTGGGCCAGCTCGCCGGTACGGCTGACGAGGTGGCCGACGAGTTGGAGACGGTGCTGAAGGAGACGGGCGCGCAGGAGGTCCTGGTCACGACGAGCACGTTCGACCGGGACGCCCTGCTGGACTCCTACCGACGGCTGGCGGCACTGTTCCGGAGGTGACCGGCCGGCCAGAAGCTGAGGTGGCGCAGCCGGCCTCTGCTTCTGGGGGCGCGGGGAACTGCGCGACCGGCCACAACGAACCCGCACCCGCCCACAACCGGATGCGGACCCACCGGCGGCAGCTGTGCCGCCAGGGCCAGGGACCGCCGGTCCGGGTGGCTGCCCGCTGCTATGGGGTCCCGTACCTCGACCTCCGCGATCAGGCCGCGGGACGACACCACCCGCCACACCGACGTGAGCAGGGAGTCCTCGCCGACGAAGGCGGGCGCCGTGCTGGACGCGCCCCCGCTGAGCCGGTAGTGCAGACGCACCGGCTGGACGGGGACCCCGGCGTCCAGCGCGGCCTGGAACACCGCCCGGCGGAAGTGGCCCTGGGCCTTGCCGCACCAGGTGCTGCCCTCGGGGAAGGCGACGACCGCCGTACCCTCACGCAGTGCGCCGGCGATCTTGGCGACGGTCTGCGGCAGCGCCCGCAGCCGGTCGCGTTCGATGAACAGCGCGCCGCTGGACGCGGTCAGCGGGCCCGCCACCGGCCACTGCCGGATCTCGGCCTTGGCGAGCATCCTGGCCGGTCGTACGGCGGCCAGCAGCGGGATGTCCAGCCACGAGATGTGGTTGGCGACCAGCAGGACGCCCCCGGTGGGGGCGGCGGGGCCGGTCACCTGGAGCCGGACACCCGCCGCCCGCACGATGGTGCGGGCCCAGCGCCGTACCCACCGGGCAGGGATCCTCCTGCCGAGCGGGCACAGCGAGATCCCGGCGACCAGGACGACCAGGACGGTCAGCAGGCGCAGGACGGCCACGGGCAGGGCCGTCGTGGCACCCGACGTCTCCACGCACGCCCTCGGGGTGCAGGGCGCGCTGGGCAGCCAGACGCTCATCAGGCCGGGACGAGGGAGAGGAAGTGCCGCAGATAGCGCTGGTTGATCCGGCGCATCGACAGCAGCACGTACATGTCGGCGACCCCGAAGTCCGGGTCGTGGGCGGGCTCCCCGCACACCCAGGCGCCGAGCCGGACGTAGCCGCGCAGCAGCGGGGGAAGTTCGGTGCGGCCGGCCGGACGGGTCACGCCGTCGGCGGACCAGGGCAGCAGCGGGCGTACCCGGAACTCCTCCGGGGCCAGGTTCTTCTCCCGTACGCGGTCCCAGGTGCCGGCGGCGAGTGTGCCGCCGTCGGAGAGCGGTATGGAGCAGCAGCCGGCCAGCCATTCGTGGCCGCGGTCGACCATGTAGCGCGCGATCCCGGCCCAGATGAGGCCGATGACGGCGCCGTCCCGGTGCTCGGGGTGGACGCAGGAGCGGCCGACCTCGACGAGTCCGGGGCGGATCGCGTCGAGCCGGGTGATGTCGAACTCGCCCTCGGAGTACAGGCGTCCGGCCATCGCGGCCCGTTCCGGGGGCAGCAGTCGGTAGGTGCCGACGACCTGACCGGTGAGCGTGTCGCGGACGAGCAGGTGGTCGCAGTAGGCGTCGAAGGGGTCGATGTCGAGGCCGGGCTGCGGGGACGACAGCAGGGCGCCGAGCTCACCGGCGAAGACGTCGTGCCGCAGCCGCTGCGCGGCTCGTACGTCGTCCTCGTCGCGGGCGAGGGTGACGGTGTAGCGGCTGGGTGTGGCGGGGAGCGGGGGACGTTCGATGGTGGAAACGCCGGTCATGGCTCTCTCCTGGTCACGGGCCGGGGACGGCGAAGCGGCGAGCTGGCCGGTCCCGTTACGTCCGGCCGTATCAGTTCTTCCGACCGTGGCTGTCCGGCGCGTGACTCTCGCGGAGAGTGCGGATGTGGGCTTGTTGAATGCCAGGGGTGCTTGGCGGGACCGGGGTCGAGCACCACTCCGGTCCCGCCCGTCCGCACCTTGTCGGCGAACGTCTTGGGGTCAGCGTCCGGACACTTTGCGCGTCGCCCGCAGCCACTCCCTGTTCATCCCGGTGATGGAGACGAGGGGGATCCCCTTCGGGCAGGCGGTGGCGCACTCCCCGGCGAGGGTGCAGCCGCCGAAGCCCTCCTCGTCCATCTGGGCGACCATGTCGAGGACCCGGGTCTCCCGCTCGGGTGCCCCCTGCGGCAGCACGTTCAGGTGGTTGACCTTGGCGGAGGTGAAGAGCATCGCCGCGCCGTTCGGGCAGGCGGCCACGCAGGCCCCGCAGCCGATGCACTCGGCGTGCTCGAAGGCGAAGTCGGCGTCCGGTTTGGGTACGGGGGTGGTGTGGGCCTCAGGGGCGGCGCCGGTCGGGGCGGTGACATAGCCGCCGGCCTGGATGATCCGGTCGAGGGCCGACCGGTCCACGACGAGGTCCTTCACCACCGGGAAGGCGGCGGCGCGCCACGGTTCGACGTCGATGGTGTCGCCGTCCGTGAAGGACCGCATGTGGAGCTGGCAGGTGGTGGTGCGCTCGGGCCCGTGCGCGTCGCCGTTGATGACGAGTGAGCAGGCGCCGCAGATGCCCTCGCGGCAGTCGTGGTCGAAGGCGATCGGGTCGTCGCCCTTGAGGATGAGTTCCTCGTTGAGGGTGTCGAGCATCTCCAGGAAGGACATGTCGGCCGAGATGCCGTCCACCTCGTACGTGGACATGGCGCCGGCGGCGGCGGCGGCGCGCTGCCGCCAGACGCGCAGGGTCAGTTTCATGCGTAGCTCCGCCGGGTGGGGTGGACGTACTCGAAGACGAGGTGTTCCTTGTGGAGGACGGGGGCCGTGCCCGTACCGGTGAACTCCCAGGCGGCGACGTACGAGAAGTCGTCGTCCCCGCGCTCCGCCTCGCCGTCCGGGGTCTGGGACTCCTCGCGGAAGTGGCCGCCGCAGGACTCGGCGCGGTGCAGGGCGTCGAGGCACATCAGTTCGGCGAGTTCCAGGTAGTCGACGACGCGGTTGGCCTTCTCCAGCGACTGGTTGAACTCCTCCCCGGTGCCGGGGACCTTGATCCGGCGCCAGAACTCGTCGCGGAGCCGCGGGATGCGTTCCAGGGCCTTGCGCAGCCCGCTGTCGCTGCGGGCCATACCGCAGAACTCCCACATCAGTTCGCCGAGTTCGCGGTGGAAGGAGTCGGGGGTGCGGTCGCCGTCGACGGCGAGGAGGAGGTTCAGCCGGTCCGCTGTCTCCGCCAACACCTCCTGTACGACGGGGTGTTGCGCGTCGACCGGGCGGTGGCCGGGGTTGCGGGCCAGGTAGTCGTTGATGGTGGCCGGGAGGACGAAGTAGCCGTCCGCGAGACCCTGCATCAGCGCGGAGGCGCCGAGCCGGTTCGCGCCGTGGTCGGAGAAGTTGGCCTCGCCGATCGCGAACAGGCCGGGGACGGTGGTCTGGAGGTCGTAGTCGACCCAGAGGCCGCCCATCGTGTAGTGCACGGCGGGATAGATCCGCATGGGGACGGTGTACGGGTCCTCTGCGGTGATCCGCGCGTACATGTCGAAGAGGTTGCCGTACTTCTCCTCGACCGCCTTGCGCCCCATCCGCCGGACGGCGTCGGCGAAGTCGAGGTAGACGCCCTGCCCGCCGGGTCCGACGCCCCGCCCCTCGTCACAGACGTTTTTGGCGGCGCGGGAGGCGATGTCACGTGGCACCAGGTTGCCGAAGGAGGGGTAGACGCGCTCCAGGTAGTAGTCGCGCTCGTCCTCGGGGATCTCGTTCGCGGGCCGGGTGTCCCCCATGGCCTTCGGCACCCAGATCCGGCCGTCGTTGCGCAGCGACTCGCTCATCAGGGTGAGCTTGGACTGGTGGTCGCCGGTGCGCGGGATGCAGGTCGGATGGATCTGCGTGAAGCAGGGGTTGGCGAAGTGGGCGCCGCGCCGGTGCGCCCGCCAGACGGCGGTGGCGTTGGAGTTCATGGCGTTCGTGGAGAGGTGGAAGACGTTGCCGTAGCCGCCGGAGGCGAGGACGACGGCGTCCGCGAAGTGGCTGGAGATCTCCCCGGTGACCAGGTCACGGGCGACGATCCCCCGGGCCCGCCCGTCGATGACGATCAGGTCGAGCATCTCGGTGCGCGCGTGCATCTCGACGTTCCCGGCGGCGATCTGCCGGCTGAGGGCCTGGTAGGCGCCGAGCAGCAGCTGCTGGCCGGTCTGGCCGCGGGCGTAGAAGGTCCGCGAGACCTGGACGCCGCCGAAGGAGCGGGTGTCGAGCAGCCCGCCGTACTCGCGGGCGAAGGGAACGCCCTGGGCGACGCACTGGTCGATGATCTCGACGGAGATCTGCGCCAGCCGGTGGACGTTCGACTCGCGGGCGCGGAAGTCGCCGCCCTTGACGGTGTCGTAGAACAGCCGGTGGACGGAGTCGCCGTCGTTGCGGTAGTTCTTCGCCGCGTTGATGCCTCCCTGTGCGGCGATCGAGTGGGCGCGGCGCGGGGAGTCCTGGTAGCAGAACTGGACGACGTGGTAGCCCTGTTCAGCGAGCGTGGCCCCGGCGGAGCCGCCCGCGAGACCGGTACCGACGACGATGACGGTGTGCCGCCGCCGGTTGGCCGGGTTGACCAGCTTGGCTTCGAAACGGCGGGTGTCCCAGCGCTCGTTGACCGGGCCGGCGGGCGCCTTGTGGTCGACGAGGGGCTCGCCGGTCATGAACTGCGTGTATTCGGTGCTCATTTCAGTTCACCACTCCGGTCATGACGCCCACGGGCACGGCGAGGAAGCCGGCCGTGAGCAGCAGCGCGAGGACATTGGCGACGGTTCTGAGGGCGCGGTCGCGGGTGCGGCTGCCGACGCCGAGGGTCTGGGCGGCGCTCCAGAAGCCGTGCCGGATGTGCAGGCCGAGGGCGAGCATCGCGACGATGTAGATGACGTTGCCGTACCAGGTGGAGAAGGTGTCGACGACGTTCTGGTAGGGGTGGCCCGGCTGGAAGCCGCCCGAGTGGACGGTGCCGGTGGTCAGGTCGAGGAGGTGCCAGACGATGAAGAGGCCGAGGATGATCCCGCCCCAGCGCATGGTGCGCGTCGCGTAGCTCGTCCGCGCCTTCCGGTGCGCGTACTTGCTGGGCCGGGCCCTCAGGTCGCGGTGGCTGAGCTGGTAGGCGGAGGTGGCGTGGGCGACGACGGCCGCCACGAGGACGATCCGGACGAGCCAGAGCGTCCACTCGTCGTGCATGAAGGGCTCACCGACCGTGCGCAGCCAGTGGGCGTAGTGGTTGAACTCGCCGGGTCCGAAGAAGATCTTCAGGTTGCCGATCATGTGGACGACGAGATACAGCAGCATGATCAGGCCGCTCACGGCCATCACGGTCTTCTTGCCGACGGAGCTGTCCCACACGGTGCGTGCCATGGACGGCCGTCGGTCCGTCCGCGTTGCCAGAGCCATGGGTCAGACGCTAGGCCGCGGGATGCTCATCGGTCCAAGACATGGTCCGGCTCGTTTCCATAGGCAGAGCCTATGGAGGTCGTATCCTGGGCGTGTGCAACTCCAGCAGCTCCAGTACTTCGTGGCGGTCGCCGAGACCCGGCACTTCACGCGCGCCGCGGATCTCGTCCATGTCGCGCAGCCGTCGCTGTCCCAGCAGATCAAGTCGCTGGAACGGGAGTTGGGGGCCGAGCTGTTCCTGCGGGCACGCGGCAACATCACGCTCACGGACGCGGGCGAGGCGCTCCTCCCGCTGGCCCGGCGCATCCTGGCCGACGCGGACACGGCCCGGCACGAGGTGCGGGAACTGGTCCATCTCCGCTCCGGCCGTGTTCGCCTGGGCGCGACCCCGAGCGTGTGCACGGGTCTGCTGCCGGATGTGCTGCGCGCCTTCCACGACCGCTATCCCGGCATCCGGCTGCTGATCGAGGAGAGCGGCTCGCACGACCTCGTACGGGAGCTGGCGCGCGGTGCCCTGGACCTCGCCCTGATCGTCCTCCCGCTGCCCACACCGTCACCGGCTCTGACCACCGTGGAGGTCCTGCGCGAGGACCTGGTGGTCGTGTCGTCCCCCGAGGCACCCGCCCCCGGCCGGGGCCGGCGCACGGTCCGCATCGCCGACCTGGCGGGCGAACGCCTGGTGATGTTCCGGCACGGCTACGACCTGCGCGAACTGACCGTCGCCGCGTGCCGCTCCGCGGGCTTCGAGCCGGACTTCGCGGTGGAGGGCGGGGAGATGGACGCGGTACTGGGGTTCGTGCGGGCGGGGCTGGGCGTGGCCGTCGTACCGCGCATGGTGGCGAGCCGGTCGGGGCGGGGGCTCAGGGTTACGCCTCTTGCCCGGCCTGGGCTGTTCCGGGCGATCGCGCTGGCCCATCGCAGCGATGTGGCTCCGCCTCGGGCGGCTCGGGAGTTGCAGCGGATGCTGCTTGAACGGTAGCGCTGCGCTGGCTGGGCGCAGAGGCCGTGGACTGGTTCACGTCGTACGTGGCTTGTCGCGCAGTTCCCCGCGCCCCTAGGGGGCGCGCACCGGCGTTCCCTGGTGGTAGTACATGCGCCAGCCTGTCTCCTCGTCGCGTTTGCGCCACAGGGAGCTTCGGCGCGACCTGTGGCCGTCGAAGACGGTCTCGAATGTCAGGTGCACCAGACCGGGGGCCAAGACGACGCCCGTGATCGCCGACGGCTCGTAGCGTGGGCCGTCCGCCGTGCTGCCCGGTTTGCCGGGCAGTTCAGCGCTCATCTCCTCGTACGTGTAGCGGCGGCCGGAGGCGCCGACCTCCACGAACTCGGGGTCGAGCAGGCGGGCGGCCCCTCCGGAGGAACGGAACTCGGGGTCCATCAGGCGCAGTTCACCCGCGATGGCCTCGTTCACGTCTGCTGATTCCTGGGTCACCGGATCACCCCGTCGCGTCCGCCAGCGCCAGATCGTGCAGGCGTTCCGGTGGGCCCGGGCGGGCGTAGTACCAGCCCTGGGCCGTGTCGCAGCCCAGTATGCGCAGCTGCTCCGCCTGGGCGCCCGTTTCCACGCCCTCGACCGTGACCGTGAGGTCCAGGCTGTGGGCGAGGGAGACGATCCCCTCGACGATCTTGAGGTCGACGGGGTCCGCCGGGAACTGCTGCATCCCCTGGGTGAAGGATCGGTCCAGCTTGAGGATGCTCACCGGGAGACGGCGCAGGTTGGCCAGGTTCGAGTAGCCGGTACCGAAGTCGTCCAGGGCGATGTCGACGCCCATCTCGGCGAGGCGGCGCAGGGGCTTGAGGAGGTCGTCGTCGGCGCCGATCAACGCCGACTCCGTCACCTCCAGGCACAGTGCCTCGGGTTCCAGGCCCGCGCGTTCCAGGATGTCGACGGTGTCCTGCACCAGACCGGGGTGGGTGAGCTGGCACGGGGACAGGTTGACGTTGATGCGCAGCGGGCCGCCGGCCGGATGTCCGCCGTACTGTTCCTGCCAGTCGCGGGCCTGGCGCACCGACTGTTCCAGGACCCAGCGGCCGAGCGGGACGATCAGGCCGGTGTGTTCGGCGAGCGGGATGAAGCGGTCGGGGCCGAGGACGCCGTGCTGCGGATGCAGCCAGCGCACCAGGGCCTCGGCGCCACGGACGCTGCCGTCGCCGAGGTGGACCAGCGGCTGGTACTCGATGAAGAACTCGCTGCGGTCCAGGGCCGCCGGCAGTGCCGTGGTGAGCCCGTGTCGGGTGATCGCCTTCAAGTCGGCCTCGGGGTCGGCCAGTTCGAAGCGGTTACCGCCCGCGGATTTCGCCCGGTACATGGTGATGTCGGCGCTGCGCAGCACTTCCGCCGGGCCGCGCTCCCCCGCCGGACCCTCGACGATGCCGATGCTGCCGCGCACCGTCAGCTCACGGCCCTCGACGCTGACCGGGGCGACCAGCGCGTGCATGATGCGGGCGGCGAGGTCGTCGACCTCGGCCTCGGTGTCGGGGCCCGTGGTCAGCGCCACGAACTCGTCGCCGCCCAGCCGGGCCACCATCTCGCCCGGCGCGGTCGCGCACGACTGCAGCCGGTCGGCGACCTCGACGAGCAGCCGGTCGCCGGCCGCGTGACCGAGGCTGTCGTTGATGGTCTTGAAGCCGTCGAGGTCGAGATAGCACAGGCCGAAGCGCTGGCCCTTGCCCGCCGACACCGCCTTCTCCAGGCGTTCGAAGAACAGCGTGCGGTTGGGCAGCCCGGTGAGCGCGTCGTGCGTGGCCTCGTACCGCAGCCGCAGATTGAGGAGCCGGCGCTCGGTGGTGTCCTCCATCAGGGCGAGCTGGTACTGCGGCCGGCCGTCGGCGTCCCGGAGGAGGGAGACCGTGAGGTTGGTCCACAGGACCGTTCCGTCGGGGCGGTAGAACGCCTTCTCGACGTGGTAGTGGTCGCGCTCGCCGCGGACCAGTTCCTCGTACAGCTTCCAGACCTGCGGGGCGTCGTCCGGGTGCGTCCAGTCCGTGACACTGCGGCCCCGGACGGTCTGTTCCGAGCCGCCGAACATGCGTTGCAGCGCGCCGTTTATCTGCAGGATGTTCCCGTCGAGGTCGGCGATGCCGATCCCTATCGCCGCGCCCTCGAAGACCGCCCGGAAGCGGGCCTCGCTGTCGTGCAGCGCCTCGGCGACCGCGCTGCGGGCGCTCTGCGCGGCCCACGCGATCGCCTCCTGCTCGGCCAGCGTCCGGTCACGCAGCGCGCCGGCGTATCCGGCGGCCATGGCGTGCTGGAGCCGCGAGGAACGGGCGCGCAGGTCCTCCTGCGGGCCGTCCTCTCCGCAGTACAGCACCAGGTAGGCGTCCACGCAGTCGAGCGAACGGCTGAGCGACTCGGGGTCGGTGCAGTGCGCGGAGACCAGCGCGGCGCCGACCGCCCTGCCCTCCTCGGCGTCGAACGTCCTGGCCCGCAGCGCCTGGCTCAACCGCCCGGCGAGCGGCAGGAGTCGCTCCTCGAGCTCCACCCGGGTGAGCGACGTGGAGGTCACCTGGTAGACCGCCCGGCTCCAGATGGTGGCGAACCTGCGCAGTCTGTCCTGGAGGCCGTCCGGCTCGGCGGTCACGCCTTGCGTCCCACGCCGGCGAATCCGGAGAACGCGTACGCGTCCTCGTCCTCCGGTGCCGTCTCCGGCCGCCAGTGCGGCATCGCCACCAGTCCCGGTTCCACCATGTCGTACCCCTCGAAGAACCGCGCGATCGCGTCACGCGAGCGCATGACCAGCGGGTTGCGGATGTCCTTGTATACGTCGACCGCGCCCTCGGCCCGCTCCGGCGGCAGCGGGATTCCCTCGTACGAGGCATGCGTCAGGACGAGCAGGCTGCCGGGCGCGAGCGCGTCGCGCAGCTCGGCGACCGCCGCGTATGGGTCGTCCGTGTCTTCCACGAAGTGCAGTATGGCAACGAGAAGCAGGGCCACTGGCCGGTTCTGGTCGATCAGGCCCCGTACCTGGGGGCTGTCCAGGATCTCCCGGGGCTTGCACAGATCGGCGGCGAGGACGTCCGCGCGCTCGTTGCCGGCCAGGACCACCTGGCTGTGCGCGACGGCGACCGGGTCGTGGTCGACGTACATCACCCGCGCTTCGGGGCTGGCCTTCTGCGCCTCTTCGTGGACGCTGCCGAAGGTGGGAATGCCGGAGCCGATGTCGAGGAACTGGGTGATGCCCTCGGCGACGGCGAAACGGACCGCCCGGCGCATGAAAGCACGGTTCGCCTGCATGATCTTCGGAAGTCCCGGCATGAACTCCATGGCCCTGCGGGCGGCTTCCCGGTCGACCTCGAAGTTGTGCGAACCGCCCAGGTAGAAGTCGTAGATCCGGGACACGCTCGGCACCGAGATGTCGATGCCCCGGGGGGCCCAGGCGGGACGCTCCATCTATCTCTCTCCAGGAGTTGGCAGGGTGTTGGCGCTCCAGTGTTCGAGCTGAGGTTACTGATCGCCCGCCAAAGGAGCGAGCGGAAACGGAAATTGACCATCCGTTACCGGTCACTGCCTGCGGCACGTGCCGAATTGACGTACCGCGAACTCTCCACGAAAAGTGGCCGGAGCGCTCCAAAGAGTTCTCAAAGTCACGAAAGCGGGGTTGCCGACTCCCGCTGAAATACGGCGAGTCGGGGACGATTCAGCGGCACATCGCTCTGCCCGCCGTCGTGTTCCGGACATGCCGAAGCGGCCTGCTCCCTCCGTGCCGCACAGAGCGTGCGGGACACGAAGGGAACAGGCCCTCAGAGGTCGGTTTCCCCTGTTGCCGGTTGCTGGTTCCTACTGGTTCGGCGCGCCGACCAGCTTGCCGTCGGGTGCCACGGCGTACCAGGTGCCGCCGACGCCCTGGCCGTTGGTGTCACCGGGCTTCTTGTCGTTGATGAAGGTGTAGATGGGCGAGCAGTTGAGTGTCTGCTGCTCGGCGCCGTCGGGCCGGGTGAAGTTCATGTAGCCCTTCTCCTTGATGCCCTTGGTGCTCTTGAAGGCGACCGGCTCGACGACCGGCCACTTCTCCAGGCAGGCACCGACACAGGCGGAGACCGGCTTCGGCCACGCCTTGTCCTTCAGGAAGCGGTAGACCGTCATGCCGTTCTTGTCGACGACGATCGTGCCGAGCTTGGGGTCGTTGCGGGTGGACAGGCCGGGCTGCGCGGCGAGCGTCGCCTTCTTGCCGTCGGGAGCGAGGCCGTACCACTTGCCGCCCACACCCTGGCCCTTGATGTCGCCGGGCGAGGTGTCCTTGGCGTAGTAGTACGCGGCCCAGCCGCCGATGGTGAGCTGCTTGCTGCCGTCGGACCGGGTCACCTCGCCGAGCAGTGCGGCGTCGACACCGGTACCGGCCGAGACGTCGTCCGCCGGAACCGGCGGCCAGGCGGTGGCGCAGTCGCCGTCACAGTTGGATTTCGGCGGTTCGGCCGTGTCCGCGTCGAAGCGGTACATCGTCCGGCCGCTGCCACTGGCCAGCACCTTGCCGATCTTCGCGTTGGTGACCACGTTCAGCTGGCCCGCCGCGGCCGAGTTGCCCGCGGCGGCCTGCTCACCGTTGGCTTCCGCACCGTTGCCGGCAGCCGTGTCCGTACCTGTGTCGGCGCCCGTGTCCGTTCCGGTACCCGTGCCCGCACCCGCCGTGCCGGCCGCACCCGCCGTGCCGCCCACGGATCCGTAGCCGCCGGCCGCCGGGGCCGCCGCGCCGACGTTCTGGCTGCTCGTGTCGGTGGCCTTGTCCTGACCGCACGCCGTCGTCAGCGCCAGCACGGCCGCAGCTGAGGCTACGAGTGAGGCGCTCCGCCAGGAGGTCTTCATTGTGAAACTCCCCGTAATCGTTAGGGTGTTGCGACGCCCTGCTGGGCCGCCGCACGGTCCTAGGTACGGGCGGGGGTGGTCACTGTGTTCAACCACCGCTCAAATTTCTTTCGAAACCCTGCGGCCCCACCCGTCACACCCGCACACAGGGACGATCACCAGGCCCGCCCAGAACGCGCGTTCCAAACCATCGCACGACATATGTCACTCGTTCGGGGCAATCTCCTCGCGCTCCCGCGCACGCGGAAGCACCCAGCACACATGATCTTCGTCGTGTATGGACCCACACGGACCCGATTCGCCCTCGCCATACGGGTATTGGCGCTGCTGGCCCTGACCTGGCTGCTCGTCGGCGTACCGGTCGGCGCGGTGGAGGCGACGACCTGCGTCTCCGTCTCCACCGGCTCGGGCAGCGACACCTCGGTGACGGTCACCGGGCACGGCGCCACGGTCACGGTCGGCACAGGCGTCCCGGTCGACACGGGAGACGGCTGGTCGGTCGTCGCGGGCAACGGTGGGGCGGCCGCGACCGGAAACGGTACGGCGGTCGTCGCCGGCACCGGCACCTGGTGCCCGAGCCCGACACCGTCGCCGCCCTGCCCGACCCCGACGCCCACGCCCACTCCTACGCCGACCCCGAAGCCGACTCCTCCGCCGACACCCACGCCCACGCCGACACCGACACCGGAACCTCCGCCGCCACCGAAACCGAGGCCCGCACCCACCCCGACCCCGAAGCCCACTCCCCCGAAGAAGCCGTCGCCGGCACCAGCGCCGAAGCCACCGGCCGCGCCGCCCGCACCGGCACCCCGGCCGGCCCCGAGTCCGCCGCCGCCTCCCGCTCCCGCGCCCAGCCCCACGCACACACCGAAGCGCGCCGCCGAGCCGCGCCCGGGCCCGACCGCGTCACCGATTCCGGCTCCGGTGAGTTATCCGCCGTACCGCGTGTCCGCCCACAGACGGACCGTCCGCAGTGGCACCTCGCCGGTCTCCTACATGCTGCTCGTCGCCCTTCCCGCCGTGATCGCCGTCGCCGCACTGCGTCCGCGCTGACCCCTTGGAGGCATTCTCTTGTCGGAATGGCTTGTTCTCGCCGTCGCGATCGCGGCCGCGTGTGCGGTCGTCATCCTCATCACCTTCGTACGGGACCGCAGGGCCCCTGAGGACGAGGATCCGTCCGACACCCCGGACGTGATTGAGTACATGACGATGTGGATCGGCGTGGTGTACGCCATCGTGCTGGGCCTGGCCATCGCCGGTGTCTGGGAGGCACGCGGCGTCGCCCAGGACCAGGTCTCGACCGAGGCCCACGCACTGCACGAGATCTCCGAGAGGGTCCGGGTCTATCCGCCCGACATCCGCGACCGCATTCGGGACGACGTCAACGCGTACGTCGGACACGTCGTCAAAACCGAGTGGCAGGAGATGGCGGACAACGGCCGGCTCACCAAGCGCGGCGACCAGCTGATGCAGCGCATTCGCGTCGACGTCACGGACTACGAGCCGAAGACGGACTTCCAGGCGCAGGCCTACCAGCCGCTCGTGGACCAGGTGACCGCGGCGGACCAGGCCCGCGCGGCCCGCGCCGACTCGACCGGGCCGACCATGCCGGGCGTCGTGTGGTTCGGCCTGATCTCCGGGGCCGTGATCACGGTAGGGATGATCTTCGCGCTCCAGATCCGTCGTACAACCCGCGAACTGGTCCTCGCCGGGCTGTTCTCCACCCTGATCGCCTTCCTGCTCTTCCTGATCTGGGACTTCGACGCGCCCTACAGCCGTGGCATCACGGCCACGGCCGATCCGTTCCTGATGCTCTTCCCGGGCGCGGGCCACTGACCGGCCACGACCGGGCGGGGACCGGCTGACGGTTCCTCACCACACGAGTCGACGGGGGACACTCGCCACACGCGGGTGTCCCCCGGCTTGTGCGACAGGCCCCTGGGTCCCCTGAGTGGCCCACATACATGACCCATTCGCCCGACACCGATCGCGCATACGCACACGCGTTCCTAGCGTTTCGGATATCGAGGTGCATTCCTGGCGCGAACGGTACGGCGCGAGCGGAAAAGGTCCGCGGCTGCTCCTCGGGGACCCGGAGGAACACATGCGCGCGATACGCGTCGCCTCGGCCGCACTGCCGGCCATCACCGCCCTCGCCCTCAGCGCACCCGTCGCTCACGCGGTCGTCGCGAGCAACAGCGTCACGTCGTTCGGTTTCAGTGTCGTGCCGTCGACCGTCGCCGCGGGCGGAGAGGTCACGCTGCGCGTGGACAACTGCAACGACGACACCCGGGTGTCCTCCGGTGTCTTCGATCCGGTCACCATCCCCAGGGGTCACTCGTCGGCGACGGCGAAGGTCGACTGGGACGCCAAACCGGGGGCGACCTACCGGGTGACGTTCACCTGTGGCGGCGAGAGCGGCCACAC
Organism: Streptomyces sp. NRRL WC-3618; assembly: GCF_001280005.1. Classification (GTDB taxonomy): domain Bacteria; phylum Actinomycetota; class Actinomycetes; order Streptomycetales; family Streptomycetaceae; genus Streptomyces. The sequence goes on from NZ_LGDW01000314.1 coordinate 44,815, forward strand.
CGACCTCAGCATCGCCATCGGGCGTCCCAGCGAGCCCACGCAGTATCCGCTGCCGATCCAGCGGGGTGTGCACGCGGGTGAGGGCGGCAGCGTCGCAGGCTTCGACCTCAAGGAGATCGGCATCGGAGCGGCGCTCATCGCGGGGGCGCTGACGGTGGCGTACCACTTCTCACGCCGTCGCGCGGGCGACGACAACGCCTGACCCGGCGGCACCGGCACAGCCCTTCGCCCCGGACCCTGACGGGTTCCGGGGCGAAGGGCTGTCGGTGCGCGCCCGAAGGTGCTGGGCGTCAGAGCCGGTTCTCGGAGCGGCGGCGCATCCAGAACACACCACCGCCGACGAGCGCGGCGGCCACCAGCCCGCCACCGATCGCCAGGTCGGCCGGGGTGGCCCCGGTGGAGCTGCTGCCACCGAGTCCGCCCCGGACACCGCCGATGACGGTGAACACGCTGTTGAAGGACCTGGTCTGGTTCTCACAGTTGGTGGTGACGCTGTACGAACCCGGGGTGGCGTTCGCGTTGACGGTCACCGTCGCCGTCGCCGAGTTGCCGCCCATGGACCTGAACTTGGTCGTCGGGAAAGCGTTGGAACTGATGGTGCTGCCGGCCACGGTGCAGGCCGAGCCGTTGGCCGTGAGCACCAGCTGACCGCCCGGCGCGATGACGCTCGGTGCGGCGGTGACGCTGGACGGCTGGTCCCAGGCCGAGGCCGCCGGAGCGGCGAGCCCCACCGCGGCGGCCGTGGCGGCAGCCACCACCAAGGCACGAGTAGTACGCATGTGAACCTCCGCGGAAGGCGCCCCGGGACCCGTCCCCGGTCGATCGGCGAGAAAACGCCTCCCAGACGAACCCTCAGATGCCGTGCGCTCAGCCGCATTTCGGGAATGGTCCGTCCTGGTGAGGGGACACGCCGACGGAAGACCACACAATCAGATATTGCCGCAGGTCACGGACCGTCAGAAAAATACTTTCCCCGGCAACTCGGATGGCGCACGAACGACACGTCCGCCACCCGTTCGCCGCTGCCCCGTCGCCGGTTTCCCGCCGGGCACTTAGCGTTCTCGTATGCGCGAAAGACACGGCGACGGCCGGGTCGAGAGGGGATGGCGAATGTCTGCGTCCGAGCTGGCGGAAGAGGAGGAGCGGCAGAAAAAGCGTGCTCCATGGGGCGTGATAGCGCTTGTTCTGCTGACCGGCCTCGCTCTCATCCGAAATGGTTCGGGAGAGTTCGACGTGGGTCCGCCACAGCCCGCGGCGGCAGCGGCGGCGGACAGCCGCCTTCCCGACGGCACCTTCTCCAGTGCGCCGGCCGAGCTGCCGTACTCGGTGGTCGACCGCGTGCGGATCCCGTCGATCTCGGTCGACGCGCCGGTGCTGCCGGTGGGCCTGGACGCGGCCGGCTGGGTGGACGCCCCGCCGCCGGAGGACCCGAATCTGGCGGGCTGGTTCACCGGCGCCGTGTCGCCCGGCGAGAAGGGCACCGCGGTGATCGTCGGACATGTCGACAACAAACAGGGCCCCGCCGTGTTCTACGGTCTCGGGGCCCTCAAGAAGGGACATCGCATCGAGGTCCAGCGCCAGGACAAGAAGGTCGCCGTTTTCGAGATCTACGGCATCGAGGTCTTCCAGAAGAGCAACTTCCCCGGCGACCGTGTCTACGGCAGCAAGAACACCCCCGAATTGCGTGTCATCACCTGCGGGGGCGGTTTCTCCAAGCAGAACGGTTACAACGGGAATGTCGTGGTGTTCGCCCGCCTGGTCGAGGTTCGCTGAGCGTTCCTCGGCCGGGCGGGCGAAAGCCCGTGACCGGCGATTTCCGTCAACCGCGACTACGTGTATTGCCGCGTCGGTACAGTGATGTGGTAGCCGGATTTCAGCAGTTCCGGCAGATAGTCGCGCAGCGCCCGGACACTCTGCGAGCGGTCGCCCCCCGCGTCGTGCGAGAGCACCACGACGCCCGGGGCGGCGCCCTGCTCGACCCGGTCGACGATCCTGCGGGTGCCCGGGGCCATCCAGTCGAGGGTGTCGACGGTCCAGGCGAGCGGTTCCATACCGAGTTCGGCGCCGATCTGGAAGGCGGCCCGGTTCCAGGCGCCGTAGGGGGCGCGGAACCAGACGGGGGCCTCTCCGCAGCCGTCCTCGATGACCTCGGACGTGCGTGCCATCTGGGAGCGGATCTCGGAGCGCGTGAGGCGGGTCAGCAGCGGGTGGGACCAGGTGTGGTTGCCGACGACGTGTCCGTCCTCGGTCATCTCAGCGAGCAGATCCTTGTTGTTGACCGCCATCTCCCCGCACACGAAGAACATCGCGCGGACGTCGTGCTCCCGGAGGGTCCGGAGGATGCCCGGGGTGTAGCGGGGGTCGGGTCCGTCGTCGAAGGTCAGCACCATGGTGCGGCCGCGTCCGGACACGCGCAGCAGCGGTTCGTGGCGGACCAGGGTGCGCCCGTGGGCGGTGGCGTGCGGGGGGCCGTAGCCGGTGAGGGGTTCGAGGCGGTATGCGGAGGGCTTGAGCGCGCGGAGCGCCGGGGAGCCCGCGGCGGACCGGGCGGGCGGGGTTCCGTCCGGGCCGGCGGTGAGCAGCGCGGCCGTACCGGCCGCTCCCACGGCGGCGGCTCCGCCGATCATCAACACCCGGCGCCGTGTGAGCAACTGATCCTTCGTCATGACTCATCACTCGCCCGGTACGGACCTGACGCCCCGCTTCGACACCGGTGCGGCGGCAGGAAAGCACCCGTTGGGACCAGTGGGCGCCCGCGGCTGCCAGAGCGCAGCGCCGGCCGGTCCCGGAGGCCGGGTGTCGATCATGTCCTCCCCCGGGTGCCCGGCGGACCCCCGGCGCCCGCTAGCCTCGAACGTGTGACGGAACAGCAGCACTCACCTCAGGGTGAGCATCAGTTCGAGCGGGGCACGGACGGGCCGAAGGTCATCGTCGCCGGCGTCGACGGCTCCGAGTCCTCGCTCCGTGCCGCGTCCTACGCCGCCGGCCTCGCCCGGCGCCAGCACGCGCTGCTCGCCCTGGTGTACGTACAACCGGTGATGGCGGCCGGCGCCGCGTTCGGGGTGCCGGTGGCGGAGACGACGGGCGGGGTCGCCGAGGATCTCATCGCGCAGATCCGGGAGGCGACCGAGCAGGTCAAGGGGATATTCGATGTCCGGTGGGAGTTCCACACCTTCCGCGGGGACCCGTACACGGGCATGGTGAAGGCCGCCGACGACCTCAAGGCGGACGCGGTGGTCGTCGGCGCGTCCGAGCAGGCGGGCCACCGGATCATCGGCTCGGTCGCGATCCGGTTGGTGAAGTCGGGCCGCTGGCCGGTCACGGTCGTGCCGTAGGCCCTGTCGGTCCGCCGTCCCGGCGCGCGCCCCGGCTCAGCCGGAGGGGGAACCTCCCGTTCGGACCGTTCGTCGCACCGTTCGCCGACGGGTCCGACCGTCCGCCGCAGACTCCGGTCCACGCACTGTCCCGAATCGGGACCTTGCGATGCCATACGGCCATGACGGCCGGAACCACCATCACGCCCGGGACGACGACCGCCGAGCACGAGCTGGCCGCGCTGCAGCGCGAGCACGGCCGACCGCTCTTCGCCCTGCTGCTGCGCCTGTGCGACGGCGACCGGCAGCGCGCCGAGGACCTGGTGCAGGAGACCCTCGTACGCGCCTGGCAGCATCCGGAGGCGCTGCGCGCGAACGACTTCGCGTCCGTACGGCCCTGGCTGCTGACCGTGGGGCGGCGGCTCGCCATCGACGCGCGGCGGGCCCGTCAGGCGCGGCCCGCCGAGGTCGGGGACGCGGTCCTGGAGAACGCGCGGGTGTGTGCCGATCACGCGGAACGGTCAGCGGCGACGCTCGATGTGCGGGAGGCTGTGAAGACACTCACTCCCGAGCACCGTGAAGTCCTGGTGCTGGTGTATTTCCACGGGGCGAGTGTGGCGGAGGCCGCGACAGCACTCGGCATCCCGCCCGGTACGGTGAAATCTCGCGCGTATTACGCGCTGCGCGCCCTGCGCCGAGTGCTTCCGGGTTATGCAGCCGACCTGCGGTGAAACCAATGGTCGGGTCAAACCTCGGTAAAGCGCCTTGCTGAGGACCATGGTTGGGCAATCAGCTGTCTTCATCCGTGTCCGAACCGGGCGACAGTCCCGGAGGCCCGGGGTCGGGCGACGCGCACGCACCGGAGGAAGGCAGGAAGGGATGCTGCACAGAGGTCAAGAGAGCACGGACGGCACCGGCGGGGACGAACTCACCATCCCCATGGCCTGGTTGTACGCCGAGTACATCGCCGACGAGCTGCTGCGGACGGGCGACCTGATGCCGCCCACGTCCTTCGAGTTCCGCGCGGGTCGGGACGCGCTGGCACTCACCATCTTCCTGTCCGACACCAGAGGTGAACTTTCGGGCATCCGGGTCATCACGCAACTGGAGAAGTGGCTTTCGCTCACGGCGTACGACCAGCCCTGGCAGGACTGGGTTCGGACACGTATTTCCAGGTTGGCGGCCGACGCACTCGAATCGAGGGCGCCGGCACCCGACTTGGACCTGGCTGCCGCCGCCTGGCGCTGGCTGGAGGAGACCGAGTTGCTCGCCCCGGATCTCGACGCCGTGCCGGGTGGCGGGCCCGTGCTCGGTGAGGACGACGGACCGAAGGTCTGGACCCCGGCCTGGCGGCTGGGACTGCCTCTCGGTCATCTGGCGATCCATCTTTTTTAGAATCCGACCAATCCGCGGTCCCCTCCGCTCCGAACACTTTGGTCTCGATTCGGTATGCGGCTTGAGTGATTCTGGTGTCCGGTGCGTACCGGTGGGAGCAACACCACCCCACCCGTACCATCGGCACGAGGATTCGGCATGAGGTCCCTGGAACGGCATCGCGACGTCGGCGCATACGCGCTGGGCGTGCTCGACGAGGCGGACGCCTTCCGCTTCGAGGACCACCTCATGGAGTGCCCTGAGTGCGCCGCCCATGTGACCGAATTCGGTCCCGCCACACGGCAGTTGCTGCTGTACCGACGGGCGACGCCGCGCTCTGTGCACCCCATGGCCCAACCCGGTCCCAGGTTTCTGGACCGGCTGCTCGGCGAAGTGGCGAACCGCCGCCGCGCCGACCGGCGGCGCTGGCTGTACGCCGTGGCCGCCGCGGTGGTCTTCGCGGTGGCCGGGCCCGGCATCGCGATCATGGCGAGCGGCGGCGACGTCGACCGGACGCAGCAGGTCGCCGCGACCGACGAGCGCTCGGGCGTATGGGCGCAGGTCACGAGTGAGGACACGGTCTGGGGCAGCCAGATCGAACTGAAGGTCAAGGACGGCGCCGGCCCCCGTGCCTGCCATCTCGTCGCCATCGCGAACGACGGCACGGAAGAGACGCTCACCAACTGGAACGTGCCCAAGCATGACGCCCGTGAAAGCACGATGATGGGCGCGTCGACCCTCCACTCGAACCAGATCGACAAGTACGAGCTGCGTTCCAACGACGGTCTGCACCTGGTGACCCTGGACCTCTCCTGATCCGAACCGCCCCTCCTGGGGCGGCCGTCGGGCTACTTCAGCAGGCGTGACATACGGCGGTCCGCGAGCGGTTTGCCGCCCGTCTGGCAGGTGGGGCAGTACTGGAGCGAGGAGTCGCTGAAGGAGACCTCGCGGACGGTGTCGCCGCACACCGGACAGGGCTCGCCGGTCCGGCCGTGCACCCGCAGCCCGCTCTTCTTCTCCGCCTTCAGCCGTCCGGCCGCGAGACCCCGGGAGCGCTCGACCGCCTCGGTGAGCGTCGTGCGCAGCGCCTCGTACAGCCGCCGGTACTCCTCGGGCGTGAGCGAGGCTGCGAGCTTGAACGGGGACATCCGCGCGGCGTGCAGGATCTCGTCGCTGTAGGCGTTGCCCACGCCCGCGATCAGGCTCTGGTCGCGCAGCGCCCCCTTCAGCTGGCGCCGCTCCCCCGCCAGCAGACCGGTGAGGCGCGCCTCGTCGAAGTCGTCGGCGAGGGGGTCGGGACCGAGGCGGGCCACGCCGGGCACGTCCTGCGGATCGTGGACGACGTACACCGCCAGCCGTTTCTGGGTGCCCGCCTCGGTGAGGTCGAAGCCCTCGCCCGTCTCCAGGGCGACACGCAGTGCGAGCGGGCCTTTCCCGGGCTTCGGCGGGCCGTCGGGAAGGCGGTCGCGCCAGTGCAGCCAGCCCGCGCGGGCCAGATGGGTCACGAAGTGCGGGCCGCCGTCCGCCGTCAGGTCGAGGAACTTGCCGTACCGGTGCACGGCGGTGATCTCACGGCCCTCGAGGGCGGTGACCGGTGGGTCGTACGTCTTCAGGACACTGATCGCGACGGGCAGCACCCGGACCACCTCATGGCCCACGAGTCGCTCGGTGAGGAAGTCCCTGAGCGCTTCGACCTCGGGAAGTTCCGGCATACGTCCAGAGTGCCACCGCCCGACCCGGTGCTCAGCTCGTGGGCGGCACCGCGAACTCGCACCACACGACCTTGCCGCCGCCCCGCGCCTCCACGCCCCAGTCGTCGGCGAGGAGGTCGACCAGGAGCAGACCGCGCCCGGAGACCCCGGACTCCCCCGCCTCCCGGCGGCGCGGCAGGGCGCTGGAGGAGTCCTCGACCTCGACGCGCAGCCGGCGTTCGGAGCCGCTCAGCACGCGCAGGGTGACGACCGCCGCGCCCTCGGTGTGCATCAGGGCGTTGGTGATCAGCTCGTCGGCCACCAGTTCGACCTCGTCGGCGCGCTCCCGGGCGCCCCAGGCCCGGACCGCCGCGCCGATCATGTGCCGGGCCTCGATCAGCGCGTCGGGGTCGGCCACCCCGACGTGCTGCTGGAGCCGCCCGCCGGACTGTACGGCGGCCAGGCCCCGGCGGCGCAGGAGCAGCAGGGCCACGTCGTCGTCCCCGCTTCGCTCGTCGGCGACCTCGATCAACCGGTCGGCCAGTTCCCAGACGTTCTCCGGGCCGGCGGCGATGAGCGTCCTGAGGGTGCGCAGGCCGTCGGCGATGTCGGCGCCGGGCTGTTCGATGAGCCCGTCGGTGCACAGCACCAGGGTCTCTCCGGGGTCCAGTTCGAAGGTGGCCACCGGGTAGGCGAGGCGGCCGAACTCGGCGGAGAGACCGAGTGGCAGCCCGCCTTCGACGTGGGCGCGGCGGCAGGTGCCGTCGGAGTGCCGTACCAGCGGGTCGAGGTGGCCGGCGCGGACCACCTGGACCACGCCGGTGGACAGGTCGGCCTCCGCGTACAGGCAGGTCGCGAAGCGGTCGGTGTCGAGTTCGTGCAGGAAGACGGAGGCGCGGGCCATCACCGTCGCGGGCGGGTGTCCTTCGGCCGCGTAGGCCTTCAGGACGATCCGCAGCTGGCCCATGACGGCCGCCGCGTGCGTGTCGTGGCCCTGGACGTCCCCGATGACCGCGCCCACCCGGCCGCCGGGCAGCGGGATCACGTCGTACCAGTCGCCGCCGATGTCCCGGCCGAGCTGGCCGCCGGAGGAGGCGGCGCGGTAGCGGACGGCGATGTCGGCGCCGGGGATGTTGGGGATGGAGCGCGGCAGCATGGCCTGCTGGAGGCCCTGGGCGAGGTCCTTCTCCTGCTCGAAGAGCATCGCCCGCTGGAGGCTCTGCGCGATGCTGGTGCCGAGCGCGACGAGTACGGCCCTGTCCTCCGCCGAGAAGCCGTACCGGTCGTTGTAGAGCAGGCCCATCGCGCCGATCGGCCGGGCCTGCGCGATGAGCGGCAGATAGGCGGCGGAGGTGATCTGCAGATCGGTGAGATGCGGCCACAGGACCGGGTACCCGGCGGCGAACTCCTCCGGCGACTCGATGAAACGCGGGCTGAGGGTCCGTACGACGTCGCCCATCGGGTAGGGCTCGTCGATACGGGTGATGCGGGTGCCGGGCACGGAGGCGCCGGCCGGTCCCTCGGCGACCAGCCGGATGCGGCCGGCCTCCACCAGGCCCATGACCAGACTGGCCGCACCGAGGTGGGGGACTCCGTGGGAGTCCGTGAGGACGTCGATGACGTCCGCCACGGTGCGGGCGTGCGCGAGGGCCGCCGTGATGACCTGCACGACGTTCGTCTGGCGGCGTCGCACCTCGTCATGGGCGGCCTGTTCGTTACGGGCCTGGCTGTCCCGCAGCTCCTGCGTGGCGTCGCGGACGATGCCGATGACCCGGCGCGGGCGGCCGGTCTCGTCGCGGCGGATGTAGCCCTGGGTGTGGGTCCACTGCGTGGCGCCGTCGCGGCGGCGGAGGCGGAAGTAGGCGCCGTAGTTCTCGCTGCCGTCCTTCATGGCCTCGGCGACGACCGAGTCGAGCCGGCGGCCCTCCATCGGGGGCACTCTGAGGGCCAGGCTCTCGGGGTGGCCGTCGTATTCGTCGGGGCGCAGATCGAAGATCTCGAACGCCAGTGCGTCCATGGTGAACAGGCCTGTGTCCAGGTCCCAGTCGAACGTTCCCATGCGGTTGAGCGCCAGGACCGGATCCGGGTGATCGGGCCAGTCCTCCGGGAGTGACAGGGCGCTCGCTCCCCGATCAGCCATGCGCCCACCCTGCCAGTTTTCGGCTGATTCTTCGACTTGTCCGGCGTGGTTCGCCAGGCCTCCGCTCACTCGCCGACGCCCTCGCAGGGGTCGGCCTCGGCATAGGGGCCGTACGCGGTGTCGTCGTCGGGGATCTGGCCGCCGCCGTCCGGGAGGTCGGGGATGTCCGGGACGGTGTCGGGGCCCATCTCGTCGCAGGGGTCCTGGGCCGTACCGACGCCGGAGTCGTCCGAGGGCAGGATCTCCTCCCCCGGCGGGTCGCCGTCCCAGCCCCCGACGATCAGGGCTGCGGAGAGTACGCACGTCGTGACAAGAGTTCGGCGCATCCCCCATTGTCTGCGTCACCCGCTCGGCGCACGCAAGCGGAGAACAGTCACCCAGCGCCACACTGGTGGGAGAGAGGAGCGAGCACCGTGGAGTGGTTCACCGCACCCGACTACTGGCTGAGCCGACTGGTCCTCCAGCGCGGCCTGGCCTGCCTCTACCTCGTGGCGTTCCTGGGGGCGGCCCTCCAGTTCCGGGCGCTGATGGGCGAGCGGGGCATGCTTCCGGTTCCCCGTCTGGTCGCCCGGGTCGGCTTCCGGCAGGCACCGAGCGTGTTCCAACTCCACTACTCCGACCGCTTCTTCGCTGTCTGGTCCTGGACCGGCTGTGCGGTGTCGGTGGCGCTGCTCGCCGGGCTGGACTCGCGACTCCCGCTCTGGGCGGGCATGGCGCTGTGGCTGCTGCCGTGGGGGATGTACCTGTCGATCGTCAACGTCGGCCAGACCTGGTACGGCTTCGGCTGGGAGTCGCTGCTCCTGGAGGTCGGTTTCCTCGCCGTCTTCCTGGGCAACGACGAGGTGGCGCCGCCGGTCGTGGTGCTGTTCCTGCTGCGCTGGATCCTGTTCCGCGTCGAATTCGGCGCCGGTCTGATCAAGATGCGCGGCGACGCCTGCTGGCGGAAACTGACCTGCCTCGACTTCCATCACGAGACCCAGCCGATGCCGGGCCCGCTGAGCTGGTACTTCCACCGCCTCCCGAGGCCGGTGCACCGGATCGAGACCGCCGCCAACCACGTCACCCAACTCGGCGTCCCCGTCCTGCTGTTCACTCCGCAGCCGGTGGCTACGGCCGCCGCGTCCCTGATGATCGTCACCCAGCTGTGGCTGGTTCTGTCGGGCAACTTCGCCTGGCTGAACTGGCTCACGATCGTGCTGGGACTGTCGGCGGTGCGCCTCCCGGACACGGCACCGAAGACCCTCCCGGACACCCCGCTCTGGTACGAGATCGTGGTCCTGACGATCGCCGTGACACTGGTGGCCCTCAGCTACCACCCGGTCCGCAACATGCTCTCGCGCCGCCAGGTCATGAACCGCTCCTTCGACCCGCTCCACCTTGTCAACACCTACGGCGCCTTCGGCAGCGTCAGCCGTATCCGGTACGAGGTGATCGTCGAGGGCACGGCCGACGACGTACCGCGCGAGGACTCCGACTGGCGGGAGTACGAGTTCAAGGGCAAGCCGGGTGAACCGGCGCGCAGGCCACGCCAGTTCGCGCCCTACCATCTGCGGCTCGACTGGATGATGTGGTTCGCCGCGCTGTCGCCCGCGTACGCCGGTACATGGTTCGGCCCGATGGTCGAACGGCTCCTGGACAACGACCAGGACACCCTCCGGCTGCTGCGCCGCTCCCCGTTCCCACCGAACGCACCCCCGCGCTACATCCGCGCCCGCCTCTTCCGCTACCGGTACACGACCTGGCGGGAGCGGCGAGCGACGGGCGCGTACTGGGAGCGGGTGTACGTACGGGAGTTCATGCCTCCGACGCGGCTTGCCCGCAGCCGGGTTCAGAGGCCGTAGACGCTGGTCGCGGTCAGGACAGTCCCTCCTACGGCGCTTCGGTGGTCAGCAGGCCCGTGTCCCGGAGTTCCTGCCAGAATGCCTCGGGCACGGGCACGGCGAACTGCTCGGCGCAGTCGCGGACTTCGGCCGCCGTACGAGTGCCGACGAGGACGCCGGCGACGGCCGGGTGCGCCGCGCAGAAGGCGAGCGCGGCCGCTCGCAGGGTGATGCCGTGGCGGTCGGCGACGGACTTCATGCGCAGGGCGCGGTCCAGCAACTCGCCCGACACCGCCGCGTAGTTGTAGGTCGCCCCGGGCTTCGGGTCGGCCAGCAGACCGGAGTTGAAGGCGCCACCGATCACGACGGACGTACCGCGTTCGACGGCGGCCGGGAGGAGTTCGGTGAGCGCGCTCTGGTCGAGGAGGGTGTAGCGGCCGGCGCACAGGACCACGTCGACGTCGGTGTCCCGGACGAAGCGGGTGAGCATCTCCGTCTGGTTCATGCCCGCGCCGATCGCCCGCACGACGCCTTCGGAGCGGAGTTCCTCCAGCGCCGGGTAGGCCTCGCGGAAGGCCGACTCGGCGTGGTCGTCGGGGTCGTGGAGGTAGACGACGTCGACGTGGTCGAGGCCGAGCCGCTCCAGGCTCGCCTCCAGTGTGCGGCGTACACCGTCGGCGCTGAAGTCCCAGACGCGGGTGTGGGTGGCGGGGACCGCGAAGCCGTTGGCGAGGTCGTCGCCCGCCGGGGCCTCGGCGGGTTCCAGGCGGCGGCCGACCTTCGTGGAGATGGTGTACGCCGAGCGCGGGTGTTCGCTCAGGGCCGCGCCGAGGCGGCGTTCGGAGAGGCCGATGCCGTAGTGCGGGGCGGTGTCGAAGTAGCGGATGCCCGTGTCCCAGGCCGCGGACACGGCGTCGTGTGCCTGTGCGTCGGTGACCTCGGTGAAGAGGTTGCCGATGGCGGCGGCGCCGAAGCCGAGGCCGGTGATCTCGACGCCGCTGCGGCCGAGCGTGTGCACCGGCATCGGCACGGTTGCGGACATGTCAGGACTCCCTGAGGTGGGGTGCGGCGTGTTCACTGGGCGGCCGGACGCAGGCGCAGGCCCTGCATACCGCCGTCGACGGCGAGTGAGGTGCCGGTGGTGGCGCCGGACAGGGGACTCGCCAAGTAGGCGATGGCGCCCGCGACTTCGTGGGCCGAGACAAGGCGGCCGGTGGGCTGGCGGGCCTCCAGGGCGGCGCGTTCGGCGACGGGGTCGGCGGACGAGTCGAGGAGGCGGCCGACCCACGGGGTGTCGGCCGTGCCGGGGTTGACGCAGTTCACGCGGATGCCCTCACGGACGTGGTCGGCGGCCATGGCCAGAGTCAGGGAGTACACGGCGCCCTTGGTGGCGCAGTACAGGGCGCGCTGCGGCAGGCCGGCCGTGGCCCCGATCGAGCAGGTGTTCACGATGGCGGCGTGCGCGGAGCTGCGCAGGTGCGGCAGGGCGGCCCGGGAGACGCGGACCATGCCGACCACGTTGACGTCGAAGACTCCGTGCCACTGTTCGTCGTCGTTGTCCTCGATGGTGCCCTGGGCCCCTATACCGGCGTTGTTGATGACGATGTCGAGACCGCCGAGGTCTGCCACGGCGGCGGCCACCGCCTCCCGTACGGACGTGTCGTCGGTGACGTCGGCCCGGTAGCCGCGCAGCGGTTTCTCGACCGACGACGGGTCCAGATCGAGGACGGCGACCTGTGCGCCGCGCGCCGCCAGCAGTTCGGCGGTGGCCCGGCCGATACCGGACGCACCGCCCGTGACCAGCGCCTTGAGCCCCTCGAAGTCGGTCATGCGGCCTGCCCCTTCTCTTTCACCGGGTCGGCGGCCCAGAAAGTACCACCCTGGACAGCGATCCTGCCTCGTGCCGTCCGCCGACTCGCCGTCGAGCGCGATCGCGGGATGCACCGCATATTTATCAGACCACTTTCGGGTTCGAACACCCCGGAGGGCCAAAATTCCCGGATTCCGACCGTAGTGGTCCGACCAACCCGCTGGTTAACTGGTTGAAGTGCGGCGTCACCCGGCGACAGGAGGACACGGCGTGGACGAGATCCCGGCCGACGGCACAGGAGCCGTCCCGCAGAAGGGCACTGTGACGCAGCGCGCCATCGAGCAGATCAAGGCGATGATCGGCGAGGGCCGTCTGGAGCCGGGCCAGCGACTGCCCACCGAGCGCGATCTCGCCGCCCGGCTGGGCATCTCGCGCAGTTCGACGCGGGAGGCGATCCGGGCGCTCACGGTGATGGGCGTACTGGAGGCCCGGCACGGCTCGGGCATCTACGTGACCCAGCTGGAGGCCGGCGACCTGCTGGAGACCTTCGGTGTGGTCGCGGATCTCTCGCGGGGCCCTCGGCTGGCCGAGCTGCTGGAGGTCCGGCGCATCCTGGAGTCGACGGCGACCGCGCTGGCCGCCGCGCGGATCACCCCGGACCAGCTCGCGGAGGTGGAGAAACATCTCGCGGCGATGAACGCCACCGACGATCCCGAGGAGATCCTCGCCCACGACCTGTCCTTCCATCGCGCGATCACCGCCGCGGCCGGCAACGACAGCATGGCGGCGATCCTGGAGGGCCTCTCCTCCCGGACGTTCCGCGCCCGCGTCTGGCGCGCCTACCAGGAAGAGGGCGCCTTCGCCCGCACCCGCCGCGAGCACGCCGCGATCCACCGCGCCCTCGTCGCCCACGACCCGGAAGCGGCCCGAGCGGCAGCGGCGGCCCACGTGGGCGAGGTGGAGCAGTGGCTGCGCGGGCAGTCCGACGCTCCGCCGACCGGGCCGTGACGGCTGGACACGGTCATGGCGCGGCGGACTCCTCGGGTCAGCGGACGGGGGTCAAGTGCCAGACGGCGGGCGGGTGTTGGTCCGGCGGGTACTGCGCGAGACGGCCGTCGTCGGTCACGTGCGCAGCCATCCGGGTGATCGCGTTGACGAGTCGGTAGCCCCCTGCGGACGGCTCCAACTCCCAGCGCTGCACGGTGTTCGCGGTGTCGCAGGTCTGTGGGGTGAGCTCGACGCCGGGCTGGAGCGGGGTGTTGAGCGTGAGCTTTCCGCCGCGCACCTCCAGGCAGCCGGACCCGGTCTTCAAGGTGACGTATCCGTCGGGCGTGCGCCGCACCTCGGCGGTCAGGGACACCCCGTCCGCCCGCAAGGTGTACGTGCCGTCCGTGACCGGCACTCGGGTCGGGTCCCGCCATCCCGGTGCGTGCCCGACGGCCGTCCCCCGCGCCGTGAACCGGGCATACGTGGCGTCGGGGTGCGGATCGCCCCAGGTGGCCTGTGCCAGGTGCCGCAGCGCGGGGTCGGTGTCGACGGCGACCTCGTGCTCGGTCTCGCCGCGCCCGTTGTCCGGCCAGAGGCTGATCTTCGCGCCGGTGATGCCCTGGCTGGAGGCGAGTTGCTCGCCCTCGAAGCTGCGCGGGTCCCAACTCTGGTCGTACAGGCCCTTGGTGTCGCTGTGGAAGCCGCCCCGGACGAGATACAGCGCATAGGCCGCGTTCATCAACGGGTACCCCTGGGACCGGAGTTGGCTCGGTTTCACGGCCACACTCAGCCAGTGCTCCACGGTGGTCCCCGCGGTCACCGGCACGGTGTTGGCGCCGGTGAGCCCGTCGTTCCAGACGCGCAACTTCCTGCCGCTTGCCGCCAGGCGGGCCTGGACGCGGTTGACGAAGTCGATGAAGGCGTCCTGGGGTGTGGCGTTCGCCCCGAACTTCTCCCGTGCGTAGCGCAGGATCTGCGGGTACTTGGCGAAGTCGGAGCCCAGCATGTACTCGTCGGCGCCCATGTGCCAGGAGCCGCCGGTGAAGACCTGTGCGTACTCGTCGATCAGGCTCGTGTAGTAGTCGAAGGCGGCGGGCCGGGTGATGTCGAGTCTGCTGGGCTGCCGGTTGCCGTCGGAGTCGGTGAGCTGGAGATCCGGGCGGTTCTCGATCCACGGGTCCATGTGGCCCGGGGAGTTGATCTCCGGAATGATCTCGACGTGGTACTTGTCGCCGAGGGCGACGAGCCGCCGTATCTCGTCCTTGGTGTAGTAGCCCCAGGTGTTGGCCTCGGGGTGGGTGTCGCTCTTCACCTTGAGTTCGAGGAGGAGTTGGTTGAGTTTGCCGTACGCCATGTCGCGTACGAGGTTCTCCAGCCACCCGGTCGAGATGTGGATGTAGCAGGCGCACACCCCGACGCCCCGTTCCGCGTACCGGGGCACGTCGACCGTGCGGCCGGCGGGGATCCGGTCGCCCTGGGCGAGGAGCTGGAGGAGGGTGCGGGTGCCGTAGAAGGCGCCGCTCTCGGTCGCGCCGGTCACCGACAGCCGTGCGCCGGACCGGAGTTCGTACCCTTCCGCGCCGAGTGCGGTTCGCGCCGGGACCACCTCGATAACGATGTCACCGGCCCGCGCTCCGCCGCTCACCACAGGCGGGGTGCCGTGGCCGGCCGCCCGTAGATCGTCGGCGAGGGTGTCCGCGACCCTGCGCCCGGGCGCCGTGTCGGCGATGAGACGGGCAGCGGAGCCGTACTGGTAACTCCCTTGTTCCGGCCTCCAGTTGGCGAGAGCGGGCACCGTGACCGGAGTCACCGCCGCGCCCGCCACGCCCGTCCGTGCGGACGCCTGGACCGGTAGGGCGAGCAGGAACAGGGCCACCGCGGCCAACAGGAGCCGGCCTCTTGGATACGTACGCATCTGGAAGCTCCCCTTCATCGGATGTGTGATGATCGAGCGCCCCCCGGGCGGTGTCAATGGGGTCCGGAGCCAGCGGTGTTCAGCCAGTGATCGGATGACCGGCGAGTCCGCGAGGGCGGCCGGACACGCCGCCGTCGGGAAAGTCCAGGAGACCCGGCCCGAATGTCCAAGGTCCACGGCTCTCGACGCCCCTTGTACTCACGAGTAGCCTCATCGCCGCACGCGTAGCACGATGTGTTGTATCCACCCCGAGGAGCCCCCGTGACCAGCTGGGCCGGCCGTACCGCCACCGAGATCGCCGCCGCCGTACACGAGAAGCGCGTCACGCCCCGCGAAGTCGTCGCCGAACATCTCGCGCGCATCGAACTCCTTGACGTCCGCGTCGGAGCGTTCCGCCGGCTGCGGGCCCAGGAGGCGCTGGCCGAGGCGGACGAGGTGGCCGACCGCGCGGACCTCGCGGACCTTCCGCTTGCGGGCGTACCCGTCGCGGTAAAGGACAACCTCGGGGTACGCGGCGAGTCGACCCGGCACGGCTCCGCCGCGACGCCGGACACCCCCGCCGACCACGACCACGTCACCGTTGCCCGGCTGCGCGCGGCGGGCGCGATCGTCGTCGGGGTCACCAATGTGCCCGAGCTGTGCATCTGGGGCACCACGGAGGGCCCTCTGGGCACAGCCCGCAACCCGTGGGACACCACCCGCACGGCCGGCGGTTCCTCGGGCGGCAGCGCGGCGGCCGTCGGCGCCGGAATGGTGCCGATCGCGCTGGGCAACGACGGCATGGGCTCACTGCGCATCCCCGCCGCCAACTGCGGTGTCGTCACCATCAAACCGGGCCTCGGAGTCGTCCCGGCGGGCATCGGCAACGGCGACTGGTTCGGGATGTCGGAGAACGGCCCGCTGGCGACAACGGTCGAGGACGCCCGGCTGCTGCTGTCGGTCCTCGCGGACACCCGCTTCGTACGCTCGGAGGCGCACGCCCACCGCAAGGTCGCCCTCTCCGTCCGCAGCCCCATCGCCGGCGTCACGATCAGCAGGCCGTACGCCTCCGCCGCGCGCGAGGCCGCCGCGCTGCTGGACAGCGCCGGTCACGAGGTGGTGCCCGCCGACCCTCCGTACCCGCTGTCGATCGGCGTGACCTCGTTCACCCACTGGACGGCGGGCACGGCCCGGGACGCGGAGGGCCTCGACCGGAGCGGGCTGAGCAGGCGCACCCGGGTCCACGCGGCCGTCGGGCGCCGGTTCGTCGGTTATGTCGAGCGCGGGCAGCACAAGGAACAGCTGCGACGGCGCCTCGAGCCGTTCTTCGCCGCGCACGACGTACTGCTCACCCCGGCCCTCGCCCGGCGCTCACCCACCGCCGCGGCCTGGCACGAGCGGGGCTGGCTGCGCAACATCCTCGCCAACACCAACTACTCGCCGATGACGCCCCCGTGGAACCTGACGGGCTGGCCGGCGATGTCGGTGCCGTTCGGCACCCTGCCCTCGGGCGCGCCCTGCGCCGTACAACTGGTCGGGCGCCCCGGATCGGAAGCCGTACTTCTCGATGTGGCCCAGCAGTTGGAGGAGCTGCACCCCTGGCAGCGGACGGCTCCGCTCGCCTGATCCGTCAGTCTCCGAGCGCCTTGTACATGATGTGCAGACCCACCCGGCCGTCCCGGGGGTGCTCGAACGCGTCCGGTACCGTGCCGAGGATCATGAAGCCCAGCGAGGTCCACAGCCTGACCGCCGGATTGGTCTCGACGACGGCGTTGAAGACCATGCCCCGGTAGCCGTGGGCCCGGGCCTCGTCCAGGACGTGTTCGGCGAGAGCGCGGCCGATGCCATGCCCGGCACGGTCGGGGTCGACCATGAAGCCGGCGTTGGCTGTACGGGCGGCGGGGCCGGCGTAGTTGGGGGTGAGGTAGGCGGAGCCGACGACGGCTCCGGCGCTGTCCTCGGCCACGTACACACGCTTGGCCGGGCTCATCCACAGGGCGCGGGCCGCTTCCTCGGACGTGTCCGGGTCCCAGGTATAGGTGTCGGCGGCGGCGACGATGCGGTGCCAGAACGGCCAGATGCGCGGCCAGTCGTCGGCGGTGGCTTGGCGGATCGCTCTGATGACCGGCATGGACGTGAGTGTGGCACGTCCATGCCGAGGCGATCTCGACCGGTCCTGTCCGTCCGTGCGTCAGTCGACGCTGGGCAGGATGTGAGGCTCGGCGAGGTCGTCCTCGTAGCCCGCCAGGCGGATCGGGGCCGACCTGGCCCACACGTCGAGGCTGCCGAGCCGTTCGCTCCGGTCTCCGGCGGCCTTGGTGCGTTCCTCAGGGCCTTGTTCGAGATTCGTCTTCTCCGGTGTCACCGCGCACTCCTTATGTGTCGGTCACCCTCAGGACGTTCGGGACCAGTCTGATGCCGGCCGCTCCACATCCACTCGGGTCTGGTTCAGAAACAGTCAGGACGCGGTGGCGCCGGTAACGGACCGTGGGTGTGGGTGGAACCCAGTGGTGATGTCCGTCCGGAACAGTATTAACCAAATGAGCGGGCGCCCGCTCGATGGGGTGAAAACAAGGAGTAAAGATCTCAAGTCGTCCACTGTTCATTCAGCCATAATCTGCGGTTGTTTGTTACCTGGCGAGCGGTTTGAGTATCACCCGTATGGACCTTTCGACATCCCGTGTCGCGGTGGCCCGAACAGGTCCGGCAGTTCAGCTCCCGTTGACCCGCGCGCAAGTCGCCCATGGTGTGCTGACCGACGGCAACGGCTGGTCCCGCGGTAGGACTCGGGAGGACTGACGTATGGAGCTGCGCGGCGTCGAGGAACTGATGGACCTGCTGCACGCCTGCCGGGGCACCCCGGAACACGGCGGCGGCCCGGTCGGTCCGGTCGATCTGCACCAGCACGCCCTCCAGACGGCCGCCCTGCTGCGCCGGAGCCGCCCCGCCGACAAGGAGCTACAGGTGGCGGGCCTGGTCCATGTCATCGGCCGGCTCCTCGCGCCCGGCGACCCCGCCCGGCACGCCCGGATCGCCGCGGACGCGGTACGGCACCTGCTCGGCGACCGGGTCGCCCGCCTCGTACACGACAGTGCGTACGCCACGGACCGGGGCCCCCATGTGGACGCCGACGCCCTGACCGTGCGCCAGGCGGACGAGGCCGGCCGGGTCCCCGGGGTCGACGCGGGCGTCCTGGAGGACTGGCGCACGCTGCTGGGACTGGTCGCGGAGCAGCACTCCCGGCTGGGCGTCCTCGACTGAACCGCCGTACGTCCAGGGGCTGTTGACTGACGATCCGTCATGAGACGGTACGCGGATGACGTCACCGTACGGACTCGAGGGGCGGGTCGCCCTGGTCACCGGGGGCACCCGGGGCATCGGGCTGGCCGTCGCCGGGGCGCTGGTGGGGGCGGGGGCACGAGTGTGTGTGACGGCCCGCGATCCGGACGGGGTGCGGCGGGGCGGCCGGGGGGGCGGCGGGGGGGGGGGGGGGGGGGGCGGGGGCCCCGCCCGGGACCCCCTCGCGCGTGTC
>NZ_LGDW01000315.1 GCF_001280005.1 Streptomyces sp. NRRL WC-3618
CCGCCTGGCCGCCTCGCTCGCCGAAGCCCACGTACACGGCGCCGAACTCGACTGGAAGGCCCTCTTCCCCGGCTCCCGCACCACCGTCGACCTCCCCACCTACCCCTTCCAGCACCAGCACTACTGGCTCACGGACGACGGTGAGGTGCCGGACGGCACGCCGCTGTCCGTCGTGGCGGACGTGGAGGCCCGGTTCTGGGAAGCGGTGGAGCGCGAGGATCTGGCGGAGTTGGCGGCCGAGCTGGAGGTGGCGGGCGGGTCCGCCGCCGCCGAGTTGGGTGCGGTGCTGCCCGTCCTTTCGTCGTGGCGCAAGCAGCGGCGCGAGCGCTCGACGATCGACGGCTGGCGTTACCGGGTCACCTGGAAGCCGCTGCCGAGCGGC
>NZ_LGDW01000316.1 GCF_001280005.1 Streptomyces sp. NRRL WC-3618
GCCCAGCCCTGGGGGCAGTAGCTTCCGGCAGCCGGCCGTCTGGTTGGCCGCGGGCGCGTTCCTGCTCGCCCTGACCGCGCTCATCGTGGCGGTGGCGGGGGGCGGCGGGGGGGGACCCAAGGCCACCGCCGGGGCCCCCACCCCCCAGCCCAGGGCCTCCGCGACCGCAGCCGCCCCCCCCCGCCCCCCCTCCCCCCCCACGGTGTGCGGGTTCAGCGAGAGCAGGAACGGGACCGCGGCCAACCAGACGTCCGGCTGGAGGAAGGTACTGCCGAGTCGCCCGCCGCCCAGCCCTCGGTGAAGTAACATCAGCCCGAACGCCGGCCGGTTGGCCACGCCCCGGTTACGGATCACCCTTACCAGGCTAATTTGGAGGG
>NZ_LGDW01000317.1 GCF_001280005.1 Streptomyces sp. NRRL WC-3618
GCGCTGGCTCGTCGTACTCCCGGAGAACGCGGCGGAACACCCGTGGGCGACAGGTGCGAGCGAGGCACTGGCGCAAACCGGTGCGGAGGTCGTCGAACTCCGCGTCGGTGCCGATGAGTGGACGCGATCCGAGCTGGCCGCTCGCCTGCGTGCCCTCGACGTCGACGCGGGACTCACCGGTGTCGTCTCGCTGCTCGCTTTCGAGGAGTCGGAGCACGCGGGGCACGAAGGGGTGCCCGCCGGGCTTGCGGGCACGGTCGCGCTGGTGCAGGCCCTGGGCGATGCCGGGGTCGGTGCGCGGCTGTGGGCGGTGACGTCGGGTGCGGTGTCGACCGGTCGCAGTGATGTCCTGGAGTCTGCGTTGCAGGCGCAGG
>NZ_LGDW01000318.1 GCF_001280005.1 Streptomyces sp. NRRL WC-3618
GACGCCGCCGCGTGCCATGCGCTGGAGGTCGGTGTCCGCGAGGGCGCCGGTCATGTCGCTGTCCTGCGCGGCCCACAGGCCCCAGGCCAGCGAGGTCGCCGGGAGACCCTGGGCACGGCGGTGTACGGCGAGGGCGTCCAAGTAGGCGTTCGCCGCCGCGTAGTTCGCCTGACCCGGGCCACCGAAGACGCCGGAGGCGGAGGAGAACAGGACGAACGCGGACAGGTCCAGGTCGACGGTCAGCTCATGCAGGTTCAATGCCGCGTCCACCTTCGGACGCAGCACCGTCGCCAAACGCTCGGGCGTGAGCGAGGTGACCACACCGTCGTCCAGGACACCCGCCACATGCACCACCGCCGACAGCTCCGCGCC
>NZ_LGDW01000319.1 GCF_001280005.1 Streptomyces sp. NRRL WC-3618
GGTGCCGACCTCGCGGGCGACCCGGGTGACCTCGTCGGCGAAGCCGGACAACTGATCCACCATCGTGTTGATGGTGTTCTTCAGCTCCAGAATCTCCCCACGCGCATCCACAGTGATCTTCTGGGAGAGATCCCCCTGAGCCACCGCCGTGGCCACCTGGGCCACATTGCGGACCTGCGCGGTGAGGTTGCCGCCCATGAAGTTCACGGAGTCCGTGAGGTCGCGCCAGGTGCCCTTCACGCCCTTGACGTCCGCCTGTCCGCCGAGCCGCCCCTCGGTGCCGACCTCGCGGGCGACCCGGGTGACCTCGTCGGCGAAGCCGGACAACTGATCCACCATCGTGTTGATGGTGTTCTTCAGCTCCAGAATC
>NZ_LGDW01000320.1 GCF_001280005.1 Streptomyces sp. NRRL WC-3618
CCAGGGGTGGTTGACGGTTCCTCTGTATGTGGCTGCGGAGGGGACAGTGTCCCCGGGCCTCACCAACAGCCCATGGGGACGATCGTCCGGCTGAAGCCCCATGGAGCTCTCCGCCGAGAGGCGACCGCCCTCCGCACGCCACCACCTACCGCCCCGGCTGGCCTCCCCCGTCCAGCCGGGGCTCTCCTGTATGGCGGGTGAGCGGGCGGTCAGACGAAGCCGGTTGGCGCCCACCGGAAACGTCGAGAAGCGTCGAACATCCCTCGAAGGCGGCCCGGCGACCCGATGGCCTGACCACAGCGGCGTCGGGACCCCTGCGCGACTTACCGATCCGTACGGGTGAGCCGGCAGCGGATCGCCGGGCAG
>NZ_LGDW01000321.1 GCF_001280005.1 Streptomyces sp. NRRL WC-3618
ATTCTGGCCCATATGAGAGCACGGGACCCCTCGACCCTCGGCCTCGCGGGGATGACCATTACCCCACTCTCCGCGGTGGTTGAGGCGGCGGCCGGGTTCGTTTCCCAGCTGGCGGTGGGGGGCGGTTCAGGGGCCGGGCCCATTTTGGGCCGAGGCGCTAGGCCTACGGGGAGGTTACCGTTGCGCCGATGGGCCAGGGGTCCGTTTCCCATCGTGAGAGGCGGAATCCTGAAGAACATAAGGCCGTGATTCCCTGCGAGGGGCAGGGCCCAGGCCCACCGAAACAGGCGGCGCTTGCCCTGCCGTAGGGTGCGCTCAGACCGAGCAGGCGGCCCATGGCGATCCCGCTCGCGGGCAGGGCAGAAC
>NZ_LGDW01000322.1 GCF_001280005.1 Streptomyces sp. NRRL WC-3618
ATCGGTTCCTGGTGCCAAGGCATCCACCGTGCGCCCTTAAAAACTTGGCCACAGATGCTCGCGTCCACTGTGCAGTTCTCAAACAACGACCAACCACCCGTCACAACCCGCCGAAGCGAATCTTTACCGGGGCCGGCACTGAAGGCAGCCAAACGGCCATACCCTCAGACACCCAACAGCGTGCCCGACCGTGTCCCGTCCGGAGATCATGCTTTCCACGCCCTCCTAAGAGAGCAGTACTTGCAGCCTCCGACCCGTGAAACCGGCCGAATAATCAACGTTCCACCCATGAGCAACCAGCACCGGACATTCGCCGATGTACTGGCCTCTGACCGAGCGAACTCGGTAAGAAGTGCTCCTTAGA
>NZ_LGDW01000323.1 GCF_001280005.1 Streptomyces sp. NRRL WC-3618
ATCGGTTCCTGGTGCCAAGGCATCCACCGTGCGCCCTTAAAAACTTGGCCACAGATGCTCGCGTCCACTGTGCAGTTCTCAAACAACGACCAACCACCCACCACCCCACCCTCACGGGCGAGTTCACTGGGGCCGGCACTGAAGGCAGCCAAACGGCCATACCCTCAGACACCCAACAGCGTGCCCGGCATCCCCGCCACTCAGATCAGCTTTCCACGCCCCGAAGGACAGTACTCACAGCCTGAGATGACCGATGATGCCGAATAATCAACGTTCCACCCATGAGCAACCAGCACCGGACATTCGCCGATGTACTGGCCTCTGACCGAGCGAACTCGGTAAGAAGTGCTCCTTAGA
>NZ_LGDW01000324.1 GCF_001280005.1 Streptomyces sp. NRRL WC-3618
GGCGCGCAGGGCGACGGTGCTGCGGACCCGGTGCCCGTCCTTGTCGCCGAGGGTCACCGAGCCGAAGGCCCAGTCGCCGTAGGCGGCGTTGGTGCGGGTGAAGGTCACCTTGTATGTCGCCGATCCGCCCGCCGGGACGACCAGCCACTTCGGGGTGATCTCGGCCTTGTAGCCGGGCGGGGTCTGGAGCTTGGCGGTGTAGAGGCCGGTGGCGGCGGTGACGTTGGTGACCGTCCGGGTGACCGTCTGCTTGCCGGCCAGGTCGCCGACCGAGATGTTCGGGGTGTTGAGGTCGCTCGGGTCGGTCTTCGGGACGGTGGCGCAGGCGTCGCTGCCGTCGCCGGTGACCGGCT
>NZ_LGDW01000325.1 GCF_001280005.1 Streptomyces sp. NRRL WC-3618
CGACCCGCTGGCCCCCAGCACCCGAAGCGAGTTCTCTTCCCCCACCTTCCACTTCGCCGACTTGACGAACTGGAACACCCCGATGGGCCACCCCTGATTCCAAGCCCGCAGAGCAAGCCCGAAAGCGGCGGTCGACTTGCCCTTCCCGACCCCGGTATGCACCACGACCAGCGGCCGATTACGCCGCTGCCTGGTCGTCAGCCCGTCCTCCGGCACGACACTCGGCTGTCCCTGTGGCATTACGCGACCCTCCTGTTGCTCTGCCTGTCACCCTGTACGTCCCTGACCAGCCCGGCGATCGAATCGGCCCGCAGCTCATCCAGTGTCACAGCGGTACCCCCCAGGTCACCGGCGAGCTGAGCGGCCAGCCCGAGCCGCACCACGCCCGACTCGCAGTCGACGACGACCGAGGCGATCCCCTCGGCCGCGAACAACCGAGCCGCCCGCGCCCCGAACGCGACCGGCTCGGGCCCTCCGGTGGCCCGCCCGTCCGTCACGACCACGACGAGCGCCCGCCGCGCGGGATCCCTGAGCCGCTCGACCCGCAGCACGTCATGCGCCTTGAGCAGCCCGGCGCCGAGCGGCGTCCGCCCACCCGTGGGCAACGACTCCAGCCGGGCAGCGGCCGCGTCGACCGAGGAAGTCGGCGGCAACGCGACCTCGGCCCCCGCCCCGCGAAACGTCACGAGCCCCACCTTGTCCCGCCGCTGATACGCGTCGAGCAACAACGACAGCACCGCCCCCTTGACGGCACTCATCCGCTGCCGGGCCGCCATCGACCCCGAGGCGTCGACGACGAACAGGACCAGATTCCCCTCACGCCCCTCCCGGGTGGCCTGCCGAAGATCGTCCCGCCGCACGACCAGCCCACGCCCGACCCGACCCCGCGCCCGCTGATGCGGCGCGGCGGCCTGCACGGTGGCCGCCAAGTGCAGCTTGGTGAGCGCCCCTTGAGGCCGCCGGGACCCCGTCGTCCGCCCCCGCTCGGTACGCGCCCGCGACCGCCGCCCGGCCGCCCCCTCACCGACACCGGGCACACTCAGCACCTTGGTACGAAAGGGCTCGCCGGCCCGCACGGGCTGCTGCTCACCGGAACCGCCCCCCGACTGCTGCGGCACCCCGCCCTCCCCGGCCTCGGGCTGCGCACCGGCGTCGTCCCCCTGCGGCCCGTCGGACTCCGGCGCCTGGCCACCGCCACCCCCGGGCCCGTCCGACCCAGGATCGGGATCACGGTCAGGATCAGGATCCTCGTCGTCACCCTGACCCTCACCCCCACCCGAACCCTGTCCGCCGAACTCCTCCAACGTCTCGTCGAGCTTGTTCTCGTCAAGTCCGGGCGCGTCAAAGGGATTCCGCCGCCGCCGATGCGGCAGAGCGAGCAACGCGGCCTGCCGGACATCCTCGGCGAGCACGTCGGTACGCCCCGCCCAGGCGGCCAGTGCGACGGCGGTGCGTGCCATCACGATGTCGGCGCGCATCCCGTCCACCTCGAAGGCGGCACAGGTCGCGGCGATCTGCCTGAGCGCCCCGTCGCCCAGCCGCACCGACGGCAACAACTCCCGCGCGGCGACGATCCGGGCCCGTACGGCGGACTCTTCATCGGCCCACCGGGCGGCGAACCCGGCGGGATCGTCGTCGTACGCCAGCCGCCGCCGGACGACCTCCACCCGCTGGTCGGGCTCCCGCGAGGCGGCGACCTCGACGGTCAGCCCGAACCGGTCGAGCAACTGCGGCCGCAGTTCACCTTCCTCGGGATTCATGGTCCCGACCAGCAGGAACTTCGCCGCATGCCGTACGGAGACGCCCTCACGTTCGACGTAGGAGGCACCCATGGCGGCCGCGTCCAGCAGCAAGTCCACCAAGTGGTCGTGGAGAAGATTGACCTCGTCGACGTACAGGATCCCGCGATGCGCGTCGGCGAGCAGCCCGGGCTCGAACGCCTTCACGCCCTCCGCGAGCGCCCGCTCGATGTCGAGGGCCCCGACGAGCCGGTCCTCGGAGGCACCGACGGGCAGCTCGACCATCCGGGCGGCCCGGGACGCGGAGGCCCCGGCCTCGTGCGGCCCATCGGGACATGCCGGATCGGGCGCCCCGGGATCACACGAGAACCGGCAACCGGCGACGACGTCGACCCCGGGCAGCAGCACCGAAAGGGCGCGCACGGCGGTGGACTTGGCGGTGCCCTTTTCGCCACGAACCAATACACCACCCACTGCCGGCGAGACGGCGTTCAGCAGCAGCGCGAGCCGCAGATCGTCCTGGCCGACGACGGCCGTGAACGGAAACGGGGTACTCACTTGTCGTCACCTTCCAGGTCGCCTTCGAGCTCCAGGTAGGTCGCCCGGAGCCGCTCGATCGTGTCGGCGTCGGGCTCGGCCCACAACCCACGGTCGGCAGCCTCCAGCAGTCGCTCGGTGATGCCGCGCAGCGCCCAGGGGTTGGACTTCCGCATGAAGTCCTGGTTCTCCGGCGAGAAGACGTACTCCGCCGACAATTTCTCGTACATCCAGTCGTCCACGACTCCGGCCGTGGCGTCGTACCCGAAGAGGTAGTCGACGGTCGCCGCCATCTCGAAAGCACCCTTGTAGCCGTGCCTCCTCATGGCGCTCATCCAGCGAGGGTTGATCACCCGAGCCCGGAACACCCGGTGCGTTTCCTCGCCCAATGTCCGGGTCTTCACCTGGTCGGGAGTCGCGGAGTCCCCGACGTACGCCTCGGGGCTCGCCCCCGTCAGGTGGCGCACCATAGCGACCATGCCGCCGTGGTACTGGAAATAGTCGTCGGCGTCGACAAGATCATGTTCTCGCGTGTCGACATTTTTCGCCGCCACCGCGATCCGCCGGAACGCCGTCTCCATGTCCCCCCGGGCCGCGCGCCCATCCAGCCCGCGCCCGTACGCGTAACCGCCCCACACCGCGTACACCTCAGCCAGATCCGCATCCGACCGCCAGTTGCGCGCGTCGATCAACGGCAGCAGGCCGGCCCCGTAAGCCCCCGGCTTCGACCCGAAGATCCGCGCCGTCGCCCGCCGCCGATCACCATGCTCCGCGGCATCCGCCTCCACATGAGCCCGTACGAAGTTGGACTCGGCCGGCTCGTCCAGTTCCGCGACCGCCCGCACCGCGTCGTCGATCAGCCCGACCACGTGCGGGAACGCGTCCCGGAAGAAGCCGGAGATACGCACCGTGACATCGATACGAGGCCGCCCCAGTTCCTCCACCGGCACCACCTCGAAGCCGGTCACGCGGCGCGACGCGTCGTCCCACACCGGACGGCAGCCGAGCAGCGCCAGGATCTCGGCGATGTCGTCGCCCTGGGTCCGCATGGCCGACGTACCCCAGACCGTCAGGCCGACGGACGTCGGGTACTCGCCGTTGTCGGTCAGGTACCGCTGCACGAGCGAGTCGGCGAGCGCCTGTCCGACCTCCCAACTCAGCCTGGACGGAATGGCCTTGGGGTCGACAGAGTAGAAGTTGCGGCCGGTCGGCAGGACGTTGACGAGTCCGCGCGTGGGCGAACCCGAAGGTCCCGCCGGGACGTAACCGCCGTCAAGTGCCTTGAGGATGTGGTCGATCTCGTCGGTCGTCCGGGCCAGCCGGGGCACCACCTCACGGCAGGCGAACTCCAACACCGCGACGGCGTCCGGCAGTTCGAGACCCAGTACGTCCCGTACGAGGGCGGGAACCGTCGTGGCGTCCCATGCCCGTTCCTCCATGCCCTCCGCGAGCCGTCGGCACAGCTGCTCCAGCAGATCGATCGCGTCGGCGGCCGAACGCGACGGCCCCTCGACGAGATCCGTCAGCTCGATCGGCAGCTTCACCGGAGCCCCCGGCTCGGCCAGCAGCTCCTTCTCGACCAGCCCGTAGTGCTGGGCCAGGCAGGCCCGCAGCCCCGGCAGCGCGTTCGCCGTGCCGCCCCACACCTGCGAGGCCCGCAGCACCGCCAGGACGAGGTTCACGCGTGGCTCGGCCTCCGGGCCGCCGCCGAGGATGTGCAGTCCGTCGCGGATCTGCACGTCCTTGATCTCGCACAGATAGCCGTCGATGTGCATGACGAACTCGTCGAACGCGTCGTCGTCCGGCTGGTCGTCCACATGCAGGTCGTGATGCAGCTCGGCCGCCTTGACCAGCGTCCAGATCTGCGCGCGCACCGCCGGCGCCTTCGTCGGGTCCAGGTCGGAGACGAGCGCGTACTCGTCGAGGAGCTGCTCCAGCTTCGCCAGGTCGCCGTACGTGTCCGCGCGCGCCATCGGCGGTACGAGGTGGTCGACGATCGTGGCGTGCCCGCGTCGCTTGGCCTGGGTGCCCTCGCCGGGGTCGTTGACGATGAAGGGGTAGACGAGGGGGAGTTCGCCGAGCACGGCGTCCGGCCCGCACCCCTTGCTGAGCCCGAGTCCCTTGCCGGGCAGCCATTCCATGGTGCCGTGCTTGCCCATGTGGACGACCGCGTCGGCGCCGAAGGAATTCTCGAGCCAGCGGTAGGCCGCCATGTAGTGGTGGGAGGGCGGCATGTCGGGGTCGTGGTAGATCGCGATCGGGTTCTCGCCGAAGCCGCGCGGCGGCTGGATCATCACGACGACGTTCCCGAACTGGAGGGAGGCCAGGACGATGTCGTCACCGTCGACGTACAGGGAGCCCGGAGGCTCGCCCCACGCCTCCAGCATGCCGTCCCGCAGCTCGCTGTCCAGCGTGTCGAACCACGCCTGGTAGTCGGCCAGCGGCACGCGCGCGGGCGCGGCGGCGAGCTGGTCCTCGGTCAGCCACTCCACGTCGTGGCCGCCGGCCGCGATGAGCCGGTGGATCAACTCGTCGCCGTTGTCGGGGTATTCGGTGAGCGAGTACCCGGCGGCGCGCAGTGCGTCCAGCACCCGTACCGCCGACGCGGGCGTGTCGAGGCCCACCGCGTTGCCGACGCGCGAGTGCTTGGTCGGGTAGGCGGTGAAGACGAGCGCGAGCCGTTTCTCGGCGTTCGGCTTGTACTTCAACCGGGCGTGCCGTACGGCGATCCCGGCGACGCGCGCGGCCCGCTCGGGGTCCGCGACGTACACGGGTACGCCGCCGGGGCCGTCCTCCTTGAAGGAGAACGGCACGGTGATCAGCCGGCCGTCGAACTCGGGGATCGCGACCTGCATCGCCGCGTCCATGGGGGAGAGGGCGGCGTCGGAACCGTCCCACGTGGCCCTGGACGAGGTGAGGCAAAGCCCTTGCAGCACAGGCACATTGAGGTCGGCGAGCGCCCCGATGTCCCAGGCCTCCTCGTCACCGCCGGCCGACGCCTCCGAGGCGTGCGTACCGCCGGCGGCGAGGACCGTGGCGACCAGGGCGTCCGCGCCGGCGAGCAGCTCGTACAGGCCCGCGTCGGCGCCGCGCAGTGAACCGCAGTACACGGGAAGGGCGTTGGCGCCCCGCGCCTCGATCGCCTCGCACAGCGTGTCGACGAACCCGGTGTTGCCGCTGAGCTCGTGGGCCCGGTAGAAGAGCACTCCGATGGTCGGACGGCCGTTCTCCCGCGCGTACGAGCCGTGCGTGCCGTACTCGGGCATCTTCTGCGGCTCGACGAACCCCTCACCGGTCAGCAGCACGGTGTCGGACAGGAACCGCGCCATCTCCACGAGGTTGGCGGGCCCGCCCTCGACGAGATACCGCAGCGCCTCCGCGACCACACCGGCCGGCACCGACGACTCGGCCATCAGCTCGGCGTCGGGCACGGTCTCCCCGCCGAGCAGCACGGTGGGCACACCGGACGTCTTCAGGTACGCGAGCCCGTCCTCCCAGGCGCGCTTGCCGCCCAGCAGCCGTACGACGGCGATGTCCGCGCCCTCGACGAGCGCGGGCAGCTCCTCCGCGACGTCCACCCGGGTCGGATTGCCGATCCGGTACGAGGCGCCGGTGGCGGCCCGGGCCGCCAGCAGGTCCGTGTCGGCGGTCGACAACAACAACACTGTGCTCATGCGGGCGCTCCCGGTGGAATGAAAGGCAGTCCTTGTGGCGCGCCCGACTCGATGAGCCGCCAGAGCGCGTCCGTGTCCGCGTGCTGTTCGATGAGATCGCCGAGCAGGTCGAGCTGTTCCTCGCGCAGCGCGGCGAAAGAGGTGTCGGCGGCCGGTACGAAGCGGCGGCCCGCGGCGGCGGCCACCTCGCGCAGGAACGCCCGCCGGAACCCGTCGGATTCGAGGGAGCCGTGCCAGTGCGTACCCCAGACGCTGCCGACCCGGCAGCCGTCCAGGAAGGTCTCCCCGCCGGTGACTTCGGCGACCCCGTGATGGATCTCGTACCCCTCGACGTGTTCGCCGAGGGCGCTGCCGACGGGTCGGGTGAGGGTCTTCTCGCGGGCGAACCGCACCCGTACGGGAAGGACCCCGAGCCCCTCGACATGGCCCTGTCGGCTCTCGACCTCGTCCTCGATGTGCTCGCCGAGGATCTGGAAGCCGCCGCAGATGCCGAGCACGGGCCGTCCCTCGGCGGCCCGGCGGGTGAGGGCGTCGGCGAGGCCGCGCTCCCGCAGCCACGCCAGCGCCTTCACCGTCCCACGCGTCCCCGGCACGACGACGAGATCGGCGTCGGCCAGTTCCTCGGGCCGGTCCACGAACCGCACGACGACACCGGGTTCGGCGGCGAGTGCGTCGACGTCGGTGAAGTTGGACATCAGGGGGACCGCGCACACGGCGACCCGCAGCACGTCCTCCCCGACGGGCGGGGACACGGTGGACTCGCGGACCGTCCCGCGCAGCGAGACGCGCAGCCCGTCCTCCTCGTCGATACCGAGGCCGTGCCGGAAGGGCAGCACACCGTACGTCGGCCGTCCGGTGAGCCCGAGGAGCATGTCGAGCCCCGGTTCCAGCAGGGACACGTCTCCCCGGAACTTGTTCACGAGGAACCCGGCGACGAGCGCCTGGTCCTCGGGAGACAGCAGGGCGACCGTTCCGAAGAAGGAGGCGAAGACCCCGCCGCGGTCGATGTCGCCGACGACGAGCACCGGGAGCCGGGCGTTGCGCGCGATTCCCATGTTGACGATGTCGGTCCGCCTGAGGTTGATCTCAGCCGGGCTCCCGGCCCCCTCACAGATCACCGCGTCATACGTGCCCCGCAGTTCGGCGAGGCACTCCAGCACGGTCCCGAGAAGTCGCTGCTGTCGCCCGCCGTGATACCCACGGGCGCTCATCTCCCCCACGGGCTTGCCCATGAGCACGACCTGACTGCTCTGGTCGCCCCCCGGCTTCAGCAGGACGGGATTCATCAGCGCGGTGGGTTCCACGCGGCACGCCTGCGCCTGCATGGCCTGCGCCCGCCCGATCTCGGCACCCTCACGGGTGACGAAGGAGTTGAGGGACATGTTCTGCGCCTTGAACGGCGCGACCTTGACCCCCTGCCGCACCAGCCACCGGCAGATCCCCGCGGTGACGACGCTCTTGCCGGCGTCGGAGGTCGTCCCGGCGACGAGCAGACCGCCACCGAGGGCCCCACCACTCATGGAATGCGTCATCAGGTACGCCCCTTCATCAGGGCCCGCGCGGCGACGCTGACGCCGAGTGCGAGCAGACCGACGCGACGGGACAGCCGTACGGCCCGCTCGATGTCGTGCACCTCCACGGAACGCCCCTCCTGGTTCAGCACCGGCCGGTGCTCGACCCGTCCGCCGTAGGACAGGGTCCCGCCGAGCCGCACGCCCAGGGCGCCCGCGAAAGAAGCCTCCACGGGCCCGGCGTTGGGGCTCGGATGCTTGCCGGCGTCGCTCCGCCAGGCCCGTAGGGCGCCGCGGGGATCGCCACCGGTGAGGGTGGCCAGTACGGCGGTGAGCCGTGCTCCCGGCCACCCGGCCACATCGTCCAGCCGGGCGGAGGCCCACCCGTACCGCCGGTAGCGGGCGGACTTGTGCCCGACCATGGCGTCCAGGGTGTTGACGGCCCGGAACCCGACCAGTCCGGGTACGCCACCCAGGGCGCCCCAGACGAGCGCGCCCACGACGGCGTCGGAGGTGTTCTCGGCGACGGACTCGACGACGGCTCGGGCGATGCCGTCGGAGTCGAGCGCCTGGGGATCCCGGCCGCAGAGATGCGGCAGCCGCTTCCGCGCTCCCTCGAGGTCGCCGGTCTCCAGCGACCGGCCGACGGCCCGCGCCTCCCGGCCGAGGGAGGTACCGCCGACGACGGCCCAGGTGGCGGCGGCGGTGAGCGCGACGGAAGCGGTACGGGACGGACGTACGAGGCAACCGGCCGCTGCGGCAAGGGAGACGGCGCCTCCCGCGCACACGGCGGTGTGCAGGGCGCCCCATCCCCGGTGATCCCGCCACAGCAGTTGTTCGACGGCGCCGGCGGCCCGCCCGAACGCGGCGACCGGATGCCCGCGGCGAGGGTCGCCCAGGATCAGGTCACCGAGGAGTCCGGCGGTGGCGCCGTACGCGAAGACGCGATCGGCACGCATCGGCTCAGCCGGCCGTGGGATCGGGCAGCGATCTGGTGCTGTACCTCGAACGGCAGCCGAGCATGGCGATATGTCCTCACTCAGGGTGTCCACGCCCTGGTTCGACGAGACCGGCGGCAAGAGTTCCTGGCTCCCGGGGTTACCTACCCCGGTGACAGTGGCGGGACCGCGCCGGATTCACACCGGCTTCCTCTTCTGCTGCCGTACATGGCCCCGGCAGTCCACCACGGGCCCGGAACACCCGTCAACTTGCCGTTGACCTGGACAGGAAGACTGTGCTGAGCCCCACACCGCACCCGGATCAGGGCGATGAACGCCCGCCCGCGGACGGCCGAACGCCCGCCCCGCCCACGGCCACCGACAAGGTGGCCACGGGCGGAACGGGCGCCAAGGACGTGGACGGGGTCCTTCGGGCCTCAGGCCACGATCAGATGGATCCCGTACGCCACCACAGCCGCGCAGACGGCGAAGCACGCGTACGCGCCGGTGACCGCCGCCCCCGCCGACTCGCCCTGCGCGAGGGCGCGTTCGCGGCGCGAGAGTCCGACGATGCCCAGGGTGAACACGCCCACCATGGCCACCGTGATGACGAGACTGACGCCGAAGACGGAGCCGAGGGCTGCCCAGTCGATCTTCATGTTGCTTCCTTCTGCTTCTCGCTCGGACCGGGAGCCGGACTCAGAGGGCCGTGGCCGACGGCTTCGCCGTGACCTCGGCCGGGGCGGGGATGGTGGCCGTCAGGCCGTCGGCGACCGTGCCGGCCGGCGGCGGGGTCACGGCGGCGATGGCCGTCGTGACGACGCCCGCGGGCTCCGTCTCGCCCTCGACGCCGTTGACGTTCGTGTGGTCGATCACCTCGCGGCGCGACACGACCCAGATCGCCGCGCTCGAAGCGATGAGGAAGACGGCCACCACAGCCGTACCCCAGTCGCCGAAGCCGGTGACGTACTCCGCGAGGGCACCGACGAGCGCCGCGGCGGGCAGGGTCAGCCCCCACGCCACGAACATCCGCGTCGCCGTCGACCAGCGGACCACGCCGCCCTTGCGGCCGAGGCCCGCGCCCATCACCGACCCCGACACCGAGTGCGTGGTGGAGAGGGAGAAACCGAGGTGGGAGGAGGCCAGGATGACCGTCGCCGCGCTGGTCTGGGCGGCGAAGCCCTGCTGGGGCTGAAGGTCGGTCAGGCCCTTGCCCATCGTACGGATGATGCGCCAGCCGCCGAGGTACGTGCCGAGCGCGATGGCCAGGCCCGCGGAGAGGATGACCCACACCGGGGGATCGGAGTCGGGGGAGACGGCGCCGCCGGCGACCAGGGCGAGGGTGATGATGCCCATCGTCTTCTGCGCGTCGTTGGTGCCGTGGGCCAGCGAGACCAGGCCGGCGGAGGCGATCTGACCGGCCCTGAAGCCCTTCTCCGCCGCCTTGCCCTCGGCCCGCCCGGCGCCGAGTGTGTACGAGAGCCGGGTCGCCAGCATGGCCGCGATGCCCGCGACCAGCGGGGCGGCGATCGCCGGGATCAGCACCTTCGTCACCAGCACGTCGCCGTGGACGGCACCCGTTCCGGCCGAGGCGATGGTCGCACCGATCAGACCGCCCATCAGGGCGTGCGAGGAACTGGACGGAAGCCCGACCAGCCAGGTCAGCAGGTTCCAGAGGATCGCTCCGACCAGCGCCGCGAAAATGACCTCGGGACGGATGCCGCTCTCGTCCACGAGGCCCTTGGAGATCGTGTTGGCGACCTCGACGGAAAGGAAGGCGCCCACGAGGTTGAGCACGGCCGACATGGCGACCGCGACCTTGGGCTTGAGCGCACCGGTCGAGATGGTGGTGGCCATCGCGTTGGCGGTGTCGTGGAAACCGTTCGTGAAATCGAACGCAAGCGCGGTGACGACCACGATCGCGAGGATCAGCGAGAAGCTTTCCATTTACCCAGATTTCTTCCGTACGGTATTGGCTGTTGGACCGTAGGCAATCTGAATGAACGGAAGATGAACTGACGGGGGATGGCGGATGACCGAAAACGGGGCGCCGCTCCAACGGAGCCGCAGAGCGAGCGACGCCCGCGCTCGTCACCCCTTCGCCAACCGCCTGAGCTGGGCAAACGACCCGTTGAAGAGATTCTGGTCACCCGGCAGTGAGCCGCTGTTGTCGTACTGCCAGAAGGTCCAGGACTGCCAGCCCCCTGCGGGCAGCGCCCCCGCGTCCGCCGCGTCGTAACGGGCCAGCCACAGGGAGTGCTTCGAGGTGAAGGCGCTGCTGCTGTTCGTGCAGGTGTTCCACCAGTGGGCGGTCGTGTAGATCACCGGACGGCGGCCGGTGAGCCGGCTGACCTCGTCGCTGAACGCCGTGATCCAGGTGGCCATCCCCGCCTTGCTGAGGCCGTAGCACTTCTGCCTGCCGTACGGGTTGTACTCGATGTCGAGCGCGGGCGGCAGCGTCCAGCCGTCCGCGCGCCAGGCCCCGCCGTTGCGCACGAAGAACCGGGCCTGGGTGACGCCGGACGACCTGTCCGGCAGGGCGAAGTGGTAGGCGCCGCGGATCAGGCCCGCGGCTCGCGAACCGTCGTACTGCCGGCCGAAGTAGGGACTGCGGTAGGTGTGGGACTCGGTCGCCTTGACGTAGACGAAAGTGGCGCCGTTCGCTTTCGCGGACTGCCAGTCGACGTCCTTCTGGTGCGCCGAGACGTCGTTCCCGCGAGGTTCCCCCGCCGCCGAGACCGGAGCCCCCGTCAGGAGGCTTCCCCCGAGGGTGATCGCCGCCGCGGTGGCCGCGAAGGCCCGTAAGCGGCGGCGTGACGGTTTGCGGTGGACGCGTGCGAACAGGGTGCGATCACTGGCCAATGTTTCCCCCCGGAATGGCTGCGCGGAATGGCCGCGCGCGAGGCAAATCTCCAGGAGGCTACTGGAAGATCGTCATATCTCCGGCGGTCCCCGATCAAAGCGCGCCTATACGCCGATGTGCACGCGTACGCGCCCTTACGGCCACCGGAGTTGCCGCCTACAGTGCCCTCGCCCGGTCACCGACCGTGCCTGGCAGGATCAGGGCATGGCTGAGCAGCGACGCGACGGGCGGGACGAGCGGGACGACCTGCGGGGAGCGGGTGCGGCGCAGGGGGACGCGGTGCCCGAGGGGACGGCGCGCGCCTGGGCCGCGCTCGTCGCGACGGCCCGCCGCACGGTGGCCGACGGTCTGGTCGTCGGCACCTCCGGCAACGTCTCCGTGCGCGTCGGGGACGGGGACACCGTCCTGATCACCCCCTCCGGCGTGCCCTACGACCGGCTCGCCCCCGAGGACGTCGTCGGCGTCGACCTGACCGGCCGCCGGCTTTTCGGCACCCTTACCCCGACGAGCGAACTGCCCATGCATCTCGCCGTCTACCGCGCCACCGACGCCCGCGCCATCGTCCACACCCACGCCGTCCACGCGACCGCCGTCTCGACGCTCGTACGAGAGCTGCCGCTGATCCACTACATGGCGGGCGACCTCGGCGGCCCGGTCCGCGTCGCCCCGTATGCGACGTACGGCACGGCGGAGTTGGCCGAGAACACGCTCCGCGCCCTGACCGGCCGCACCGCCTGCCTCCTCCAGAACCACGGCACGCTCGCCCTCGGCGCCACCCTCGACCAGGCGTACAACCGCACCGCCCAGCTGGAGTGGATGTGCCGCGTCTGGCTGACGGCGTCCTCCGTGCCCGGTCTGTCCCCCACGCTGCTGTCGGAGGAACAGGTGAGCGAGGCGGCGGAGCGGCTCAAGGGGTACGGGCAGCGGGGATAGCCGGGGACAGCGGAGACAGCGGGCGCAGCGGGGGAGGAGCCCGCCTTCTGCGCTGCCTTCACCACGTTCACCACCTTCACCACTTTCGCCCCGTCCTCCCGCTGGCCGTCGGAGCGCTCCGCAAGGAGACTGGGTCCGTGCGCCCAGTCACCGCGACGGCCGCTGCCGTCACCGCAGCCCTGGCAGCCGGCGCCGCCAGTGTCGCCGCCGGCCGTTACGCCAGCGACGCCGCGCTCAAGGCGCCCCCGGGCAGGCCCCTGCCCACCGAACCCCGGCTCACCGTGCACGCCACCGCCGCCGGCCGGGTCGCCCTCACCCGCACCCTGGCCTCCCAGCGCCCCGGCGTCTACGGCCTCGCGGGCGACGGCATCCACGCGGTCGTCGGTCCCGTCCTGGGCCACGCCACCCACTCCGCCGACACCGTCGTACGCCGCCTCGAACGGGTCGCCCACGGCACGCTGGAACCCCGCGACAAGGTCTGGCTCACCCCGAACGTGCACAGCGGCGACCCCGGCACCGCTCTCGGACTCGAACACCTCGACATCGAGATCCCCGGCGAACTCGGCGCCCTGCCCGCGTGGTTCGTGCCCGGCGCCCGCAGCACCTGGGTGATCACCGTGCACGGCCTCGGTGCCACCCGCGAGCACCCCCTGAACGTCCTGCCGTTCCTGCACCGCCAGCAGTTCCCGGTCCTCGACCTCGCCTACCGGGGCGACCCCGGCGCCCCCCGGCCCCAGGACGGCCTGGGCCACCTCGGCGAGACCGAGTGGCGCGACCTCGACGCGGCGATCCGCTACGCCCTGCGCCAGGGCGCCGAGCACGTCGTCCTGTACGGCTGGTCCACCGGCGCCACCATGGCCCTGCGGGCCGCCGCCCGCTCCGCGCTGCGCGAGCGGGTCTCCGGGCTGGTCCTGGACTCGCCGGTGCTCGACTGGCAGACCACCCTGCGCGCCCTCGCCACGGCCCGCCGCACCCCGGGCGCGCTGCTGCCGCTGGCGGTACGCGCCGCCCAGGGCCGCGCCGGGCTGCACGGCGGCACCGCTCAGGAGGCCGCCGACCCCGCCCGGCTCACCGTCCCGGCTCTGATCTTCCACGGCCCCGCCGACACGATCGCCCCATGGACCCCCTCGCGTCGCCTCGCGGCCCGCCGCCCCGACCTGATCACCCTGCACCAGGTCCCGGACGCCCCGCACGGCGCGATGTGGAACGCGGACCCTTCGGCGTACGAGGAAACCCTGCGGCGCTTCCTGACCCCGCTCATGTAGGCGGCCCACCGGTTGTGGCGACCCGCCGACTGTCCGTCCGGCGAAACGCCAGGTCCGCACCCCATATCCCATGCGTCGCCCCTTGACGAACCTCGTTCCGTTTAAGGCTGGACCACTGGCTTGAACACCCCCCTGGGCCCCCGCCTGACACCCCTCCCTTGGCCAGCCCTGTGGCCCGCCGTGACATTCCGTTTGGGTTTTCGGACCGTCAACCGGAAGACTGCACCCGTGACGTCCCGTATCCCGCGCGACTCCAGGCTTCGACTCGTCCGCCCGCGACCCCTGGCCGCCGCCCCACGAGCGATGAACCAGCGGCGCTCGCGCCGCCCCGCCCCCCGTCCGCCCGAGGGCACACCCGCCCCGGCGGAACTGGCCAGAATGGCCCGCTCCGGTCTGGCCGGCGCGGCCCGTGTCGCCCGCTGGGCAGACCCCTCACTCAGGCCCGGCCATGACGGCGGGTCCTCCGACGGCAGGGGCGCCCTGTCCGACGCCACCGCCGAACGCGCGGCCGCCGAACTGGGGCTGACCCCGGATCAGGTCCGCCACGACTGGGACACCGCCCGGCTCGCCGGCCTGGTCGAGGTGCACGGCGACATCGCGCGCCCCGGCTGGCGCCTGCGCGCCTGGAACCGCGACGACAGCGCCGTACTTCGCGGCTGGGTCGCCCTCTTCGACGCCTGGTCCATCGCCCACCCCGAGGCCGCGGACCACGAGCCCGCCGCCGTCGCGGAAGTCGTCTCCGCGATGCCCCAGGTGCTCTCCTTCCTCCAGCTGTCCGCGGGGCCCGTCCCCATGGAGCAGCTCCTGGACCTGCTGGAACAGCGGGTCACGGAACTGCGCACCGAACGCTGCGAGATCCCCTACGGCCCCCAGCCCGAGCCGCTGCCGCAGCAGCCGGAGGCCACCGCCGTCGCCGACACCCCGCTCGCCCCCCTCCTCGACTGGGCCCTGCACGCCCTGGCCTCCGTCGGCGCCCTCACCTACGGCGACGGCCACGCCACGCTCACCCCGCTCGGCAGCTGGGCGGTGTGGGTCAAGCTGGAGCAGATCTGCGTCGCCGCGCAGAGCCCGGCCGGCAACATCGAGCAGAACGCCGAGGACATGCTGCGCGGCTGCTCCCAGCTGCGTCCCAACGCGGCCCGCGCCGAGTACCGGGCCTGGCTCGCCGCCCGCCCCGTCGGCAGCGCCGTCGCCGAACTCCTCGACGCCGCCCGGGGCGAGGACGCCCTGCTGCGGGGGCTCGCCTTCGAGGCGCTCCGCGTGGTCGGCGGCCCCGCCGAGCCCGATGTGCGCGCCGTGGTGGAGAAGACCCCGCTGCGCCCCTACGCCCTGCTGTGGCTGGCCGAGCACGACGGGATCGACCCGGAGGACGCCCACGAGGTGCTCACCCGCGAGGAGGCCACCTGGATGTGGGTGGACACCGCCGCGGCCGTCGCCGACCACGGCGAGGCGCCGCTGCTCGTGCGCCATCTGGAGTCCGCGGTGCAGCCCACCATCCCCGCGCTCCTCGACGAGGTGCGCGCGGTCGGTCACCCCCGCACCGTCCAGGTCCTGGTCGCCCTCGCCGCCGCCCACCCCGACCCGGCCCTGGCCAAGGCCGTACGCCGGGCCGCCTTCCAGGTCCACACCGGAGGCAACTAGGCCCGGCCGGACTGGCCGGGCGGCCGGAGAAGGCCAGGTCAGCCGGGGGGTCAGACCTGTATCTCGGGCGAGTATGTGCCGAAGCTCCAGATGTTGCCCTCGGCGTCGCGTGCCATGTAGTCGCGCGAACCGTAGTCCTGGTCCGTCGGGGGCATCAGGATGTCCGCGCCGTGCTCCAGCGCCTGCTGGTGGTGTGCGTCGACGTCGTCCACGACGACGTACACCCCGCACGGGCCCGCGTCCTTCATCGCCGTGTCGAAGACGCCGCCCCGGCCTTTCGAGCCGAGCATCACCGCGCCGTTGCCCTGCACCAGCTCGGCGTGCAGCACCAGGCCGTCCTCCCCCTCGTACACCGACACCTCGGTGAAGCCGAACGCCTCCGTGAGCTGCCGGATCGCCGCTTTCGCGTCCGCGTACAGCAGCGTCGGACAGATGCTGGGACGCCCGCCGCCGGTGCCTGCCATACCCATCACTCCCTCGGGGCCCGCTGCCGGGAGACCGGCAGACCGCAAAAAGAAATGGCCTGCGCCCAGTCTGGCACCGACCACTGACAAAGCCCCCTCTGAGCTGCGGCGCCGGAGGACGGTCCGACCGGGGAGCCCTCTCTCGAACACCTGCACGCAGGAAAAGTGCTTGCACGACCCCGTTAGACTTGGCCCATGGCCATTCTCCTCGCGCATTAGACGGCGGGAACGTCCTCAGCCGCCCACCCCGCCAACCTCCCCGCCCTGGAGTCTTGTCCGTGATCTCCGCCTCCGGTATCGAGCTGCGCGCCGGCGCCCGTGTCCTCATCGAGTCCGCCACCTTCCGTATCACCAAGGGCGACCGCATCGGCCTGGTCGGCCGTAACGGCGCCGGCAAGACGACCCTCACCAAGGTCCTCGCGGGCGAGGGCGTCCCCGCCGCAGGCCAGGTCGCCCGCTCCGGCGAGGTCGGCTACCTCCCCCAGGACCCCCGCACCGGTGACCTCGACGTGCTGGCGAGCGACCGCATCCTCTCCGCGCGCGGCC
This sequence comes from Streptomyces sp. NRRL WC-3618, assembly GCF_001280005.1. Taxonomy (GTDB): domain Bacteria; phylum Actinomycetota; class Actinomycetes; order Streptomycetales; family Streptomycetaceae; genus Streptomyces. The sequence continues at coordinate 16,112 of NZ_LGDW01000325.1, forward strand.
TGGACTCCCTGATCCGCAAGATGCGCGAGAACGAGCAGCGCATCGCCAACGGATCGGGCGCCACCCGCGAGAAGGCCATGCGGCAGTACGAGCGCCAGGAGACGGAGTTCCTCACCAAGGGCGGCTACTCCGCGGAGGCCGAGGCCGCCACCATCGCCGCCGCGCTCAACCTGCCCGACCGGGTGCTCGGCCAGCCCCTGCACACGCTCTCCGGTGGTCAGCGCCGCCGTATCGAGCTGGCCCGCATCCTGTTCTCGGACGCGGACACCCTGCTGCTCGACGAGCCGACCAACCACCTCGACGCGGACTCCATCGTCTGGCTGCGCGACTACCTGAAGTCCTACCGCGGCGGCTTCATCGTGATCTCCCACGATGTCGACCTGGTCGAGACGGTCGTCAACAAGGTGTTCTACCTGGACGCCAACCGCGCCCAGATCGACGTCTACAACATGGGCTGGAAGCTCTACCAGCAGCAGCGCGAGGCCGACGAGAAGCGCCGCAAGCGCGAGCGCCAGAACGCGGAGAAGAAGGCCGCCGCGCTGAACGCGCAGGCCGACAAGATGCGCGCCAAGGCCACCAAGACGGTCGCCGCGCAGAACATGGCCAAGCGCGCGGACCGGCTGCTCGCCGGGCTCGACGCGGTCCGGGTCTCCGACAAGGTCGCCAAGCTGCGCTTCCCGGAGCCCGCGGCCTGCGGCAAGACCCCGCTGATGGCCGAGGGACTGTCGAAGTCGTACGGATCGCTGGAGATCTTCACCGATGTCGACCTGGCCATCGACAAGGGCTCGCGCGTCGTCATCCTCGGTCTGAACGGAGCGGGCAAGACGACCCTCCTGCGCCTTCTCGGCGGCGCCGAGAAGCCCGACACCGGCGAGGTCATCGAGGGCCACGGGCTCAAGCTCGGCTACTACGCGCAGGAGCACGAGACCCTCGACCCCGAGCGCACGGTCCTCGAGAACATGCGCTCCGCCAACCCTGACCTCGACCTCGTCGAGGTCCGTAAGACGCTCGGTTCGTTCCTGTTCTCCGGCGACGACGTCGACAAGCCCGCCGGCGTCCTCTCCGGTGGCGAGAAGACCCGCCTCGCGCTCGCGACCCTCGTGGTCTCCTCCGCGAACGTGCTGCTCCTCGACGAGCCGACGAACAACCTCGACCCGGCCAGCCGCGAGGAGATCCTCGGCGCGCTGCGCACATACAAGGGCGCCGTCGTCCTCGTCACCCACGACGAGGGCGCCGTCGAGGCGCTCCAGCCGGAGCGGATCATCCTGCTGCCGGACGGTGTCGAGGACCTGTGGGGAGCCGACTACGCGGACCTGGTGGCCCTCGCCTGACGGTCGCGGTCACGTGATCGAATCGCTGATCCACTCGCTATGGATCATTCGGCCGATCCGTGATCCATCATCTGTGTGAGATCTCCTCATACCGAGGTGTGTCCTACATCCATTTCACGGCCGGGCCCTTCATCGATCAGGGCCCGGCCGTCGCGCGTTCCTGACCAGGCATTTCGCAGAACAACTCGTTCGGCCGTACGGACAGCCGACTACGGAGTTACACATTCCGCTTGTGGGGATGAGCTCCTGTCGTCAAAACCTTGTCTTACGGACCTTGCCGAATGGGTGGCCATGAGGCGCTTGAGGGGTGATCATGAGAGGACCAGAGCGCACTTCCCACGAGGAGGCACGGGTGGCCGAGACTCTGAAGAAGGGCAGCCGGGTAACCGGCGCCGCGCGCGACAAGCTCGCGGCAGACCTGAAGAAGAAGTACGACTCCGGTGCGAGCATTCGAGCGCTGGCCGAAGAAACCGGTCGCTCGTATGGCTTCGTACACCGGATGCTCAGCGAGTCGGGCGTCACGCTCCGTGGACGGGGCGGGGCGACCAGGGGCAAGAAGGCCGCTTCGGCCTGACTCCCGGCGACTCGTCGGCTTCGATGGTGACCACCCGGTCGGTCAACTGACCGGCTGGGTGGTTACTGTGCAGTCACTTAGGTGCGTCCCGCATGGGGCACGCACCTGATCCGACCGCACTCATCGGAGGCGCCCCATGGCTTCGCTCGACCATGACGTTGTTGGCCAAGGTCCCGAAGTTTCCGTACTCGACAAGGACGGCGTACGGCTCACCGTCGACGACGCGGTCGCCACGGTGACGCTGACCAACCCGGCCAAGCGCAACGCGCAGAGCCCCGCTCTGTGGCGGGCGCTGGCCGAGGCGGGCCGGCTGCTGCCGGGCACCGTGCGTGTCGTCGTGCTGCGCGCCGAGGGCCAGTCGTTCTCGGCCGGGCTCGACCGGCAGGCGTTCACGCCCGAGGGGTTCGACGGCGAGCCGTCGTTCATCGAGCTCGCGCGCAGTGACGACGCCACGCTGGACGCGACCATCGCCGCGTACCAGGAGGGCTTCACCTGGTGGCGGCGCAGCGATGTCGTGTCCATCGCCGCCGTCCAGGGGCATGCCGTCGGCGCGGGCTTCCAGCTCGCCCTGGCCTGTGACCTCCGCGTCGTCGCCGACGACGTGCAGTTCGCCATGCGCGAGACCAGCCTGGGCCTCGTCCCCGACCTGACGGGCACCCATCCGCTCGTCGGGCTGGTCGGCTACGCCCGCGCGCTGGAGATCTGCGCCACCGGCCGCTTCGTCCAGGCCGAGGAGGCCGTGAACACGGGTCTCGCCAACATCGCCGTACCGGCCGAGCGACTCGACGACGCCGTACGCGAACTGTCGGCCGCGCTGCTCGCGGCGCCCCGTGACGCCCTCGTCGAGACGAAGGCGCTGCTGCGCGGCGTCCAGGGCCGGACGTACGACGAACAGCGCACCGCCGAGCGCGCGGCCCAGGCCCGCCGACTGCGCGATCTGGCGGGCATCGGCGACTGACCGGCTCCCTCCTCACCTGTGCGGGGCCGTTGCCCACCGGCAGCGGCCTCGCACACGTGTCCGCGTGGCCGGGAGCGCACCTCCGACGAGTGGCGCGGCCGGCGCGTCGCCTGCCTGCCACTTCCCCGGCGCGCGTCCGGCCGACCCCGCCTACTGTGGGTCGTGGGGGACGACCGGAAGGGATGTGCGGCGATGAGCGACATGACCCGGCAGAGCCAGCCGGTGCAGCCCGGGAGCGAGGGCGAGGACCCGCGGTCCACCCAGCTCCGTAAGCCGAACGTCACCAGGCGCGGCGGCGGTGACCCGGCCGACCGGGGGCGCACCACGATCGCGGACGGAGTCGTCGAGAAGATCGCCGGGCTCGCCGCCCGTGACGTCCTCGGCGTGCACACCATGGGCAGCGGTTTCTCGCGGACCTTCGGCGCGGTCCGCGACCGGGTGCCCGGCGGCGCCTCGAAATCCGCCACCCGTGGGGTGAAGGCCGAGGTCGGTGAGGTGCAGACGGCCCTCGACCTGGAGATCGTCATCGAGTACGGCGTCTCGATCGGCGAGGTCGCCCGCGCCGTCCGCGAGAACGTCGTCGCGGCCGTGGAACGCATGACCGGCCTGGAGGTCGTCGAGGTCAACATCGCGGTGACGGACGTCAAGCTGCCCGACGAAGAGGAAGAGGAACCCGAGCCCCGCCTGCAATAGGAGATACGGGGTATCGGCAAGGTACCGGGAAGGCAGGGCAGCATGAGCATCGCCGTCATCGGCATGATCGCCGGAATGGCGCTGGGATTCGCCGGGTACTTCGGTGGCTTCGGTGCGTTTCTACTGGTGGCCGCCCTGGGCGCCCTCGGCTTCGTGATCGGCCGGTTCCTGGAGGGCGACCTGGATCCGGGCGACTTCTTCCGCACCCGCGACAACCGACGGCGGTGACGTCCCGTGACCGAGGAGCAGCCCGGTGAGGGGCCGCCGGAGCAGATCCGTACGCCTGGCAGGGCCACGACGACCGTGCCGCCGGGTGAACGCGGCGCCACCCGGATCGCCGACCGGGTCCTCGTGAAGATCGCCTCCCAGGCGGCCCGCGAGGCGCTGGCCGAACTGCCCCCGGACGCGGTACCGCCACACGCCACGGTCGTCGTCCACCACGATCGGGCCCGCGTCCGCGTGAGCCTCGAACTCCCGTACCCGTCCGATATCGGGGGCCAGTGCGCGACGGTGCGTCATCGGGTCGCTTCGCGGGTACACGCCCTGGCGGGAATGGACGTGCCGGAGGTCGCCGTCGAGATCGAGCGGCTGCACCTGGCACCGCCGCACGGTGCGGCACCAGGCAAGGCACAGGGGAGGACGCGATGAGCGAGCCCCAGGGCTCAGAGGGCTCGGACGGGTACGAGAACACCCGGCGGCTGCCCGTACTGGAGAAACCGGACTACGCCACGGCCGACACCACCACCGGAGCGGGGCAGTCCTCGTCCACCGCCGCCTACGACGCCCTGCCCACCCTCAGTGACGGGCAGGAGAAGAACGGCCGCTTCTGGTCGGCGCGCCGGGTCCCCGCGGGCCTCCTCGCGCTGATGCTGCTTGTCGTCGCGGGCGCCTTCCTCTACGACATCACCGCGGTACGAGCCCACCGCGAGGCCATGAACTGGCGGAAATCGCTGGCCCGGCAACTGGCGGAGCGTCCCCTCGACGACACCTGGGTCCTGGTCGGCGCCGGCGTCACCGTGGCCCTCGGCGCCTGGCTGCTTGTCCTCGCCGTGACGCCCGGTCTGCGCGGGGTCCTGCCGATGCGGCGCCCCCACACCGACGTCCGGCCGGGCCTGCACCGGGCCGCCGCCGCGATGGTGCTGCGCGACTGGGCCGTCGAGGTGTCCGGCGTCCAGTCGGTCCGGGTCCGCATGACCCGCGGCAGGGCTGACGTTCGCGCCGTCTCCCACTTCCGCGAACTCGACGACGTACGGGCAGACCTGGACGATGTGCTCGCCGGCGCGATCAGGAGCCTCGGGCTGTCCAGGCCGCCCGCCCTGTCGGTGCGTGTCGTCCGGCCCGGCCGGAAGGGGTGAGGACGGATGCAGCGCATCGTCAACCGCGTACTGCTCGGTCTCATCGGCCTGGCCCTGATCGTCGTCGGCGGCTCGGTACTGGCCGTGGGCCTCGGTGGCCGATGGCCGACGTGGTGGATCCACGACGACCGCCACGACGTACTGCTGAGCGACGCCGAACGCACCCACTACCGGGACGCCGGCTGGTGGTGGCCGACCGTCCTCGCGGTCCTGGCCGCCCTGGTCCTGCTGTCCCTGTGGTGGCTGGCCGCGGTACTCCGCCGACGCCGCCTCACCGAGGTCCTGGTCGACACGGGCGACGGCGAGGGAGCCCTGCTGCGCGGCCGGGCCATGGAGAACGCCGTCGCGGGAGAGGCGGCCCGTCTGGAGGGCGTGGAACGAGCCCACGTGACACTGACGGGCCGCCGCACGTCCCCGGAGGCCCGAGTCCAACTCCTCCTCCAGCCCCACGCGGCCCCGGAGGAAGCGGTACGCCGCCTGACGGCGGAGGCGTTGACGAACGCCCGCGACTCGGCAGGCCTCAAGTCCCTCCCGGCAGAGGTGGATCTGAGGGCGGTCAAGCACAGCGCGGAAAGGGTCAACTAGCAATCAGGGGGCCAGGTCAACAAGCCCCCACGGACCCGCAGTCAAAAACGCTGCTCAGAACCCATGCCTCATCCCCCCGTCGACAGGCACCATGACCCCCGTCAGATAGCTCGCAGCGGGCGACAGCAGAAACGCCGCCGTACGCCCGAACTCCTCCGGCCGCCCATACCGCCGCAACGGAATCCGCGACTCATTGGCGACCCGGGTCGCCGCCGGGTCGGCCGACAACCCGTCCAGCTCGCGCACGCGATCCGTGTCGATGCGCGCCGGCAACAACCCCACCACCCGGATCCCGCGCGGCCCCACCTCGTCCGCGAGGGACTTGGCGAACCCGGCGAGCCCCGGCCGCAGGCCGTTGGAGATCGTCAGCCCCGGAATCGGCTCGTGCACCGAGCCGGAGAGCACGAATCCGACGACCCCGCCCGCCTGCAGCTCCGCCACCGCCGTACGGGCCAGCCGTACCGCCCCCAGGAACACCGATTCGAACGCGGCCAGCCACTGCTCGTCCGTGTTGTCCGCGACGAACCCGGGCGCCGGCCCGCCCACGCTGACGAGGATGCCGTCGAAGCGCCCGAAGTGTTCGCGGGCCGCCGCGACGAGCCGCTGCGCGACCTCCGGATCGGAGTTGTCCGCGGCCACACCCACCGCCCCCGGGCCGAGGGCTGCCGCCGCCTCCGTGACCGTCTTCTCGTCCCGCCCCGTGATGACCACCTTCGCGCCGTCGGCGACGAGCTCGCGCGCGGCGGCGTTGCCCAGGCCGCGGGTGGCTCCGGTGACGACGTACACCCGGTCCTTCAGTCCAAGATCCATGGTCCCTATCCTGCCTGGTCCTCGCCGTACAGGGCGAGGGCGGTGTTGACGAGGCCGATGTGGCTGAACGCCTGGGGGAAGTTGCCGAGCTGACGGTCGCCGACCGGGTCGTACTCCTCCGCCAGCAGCCCCACGTCGTTGGTGAGGCCGACCAGACGCTCGAACAGGGCGCGGGCCTCGTCCGTACGCCCGATCATGTGCAGGGCGTCCGCCAGCCAGAACGAGCAGGCCAGGAACACCCCTTCGTCACCTGGCAGTCCGTCGACCACGGGACCGTCCGTGCTGTAGCGGCGGACGAATCCACCGTGCCCCAGCTCGTCCCTGATCGCGTCGATGGTGCCGACGATCCTCGGGTCGTCCGGCGGCAGGAAGCCGACGCGGGGCAGGAGCAGCACGGCGGCGTCGAGTTCGCGGGAGCCGTAGAACTGCGTGAACGTGTTGCGCTGCGGGTCGTAGCCGCGTTCGCACACCTCCTGGTGCACCTCGTCGCGCATGGCCCGCCAGCCCTCCAGGTCGCCGCCGTTCAGCTTCGGGTTGAGCTCGAGCTGACGCACCGCGCGGTCGGCGGCCACCCAGGCCATCACCTTCGAGTGCACGAAGTGCCGGCGGGGGCCGCGCACCTCCCACAGCCCCTCGTCGGGCAGGCGCCACGCCGTCTTCAGGAACTCCATGAGCGCGCACTGCACCCGCCACATGTGCGGCTTCGACGGCAGCCCCGAACGCCGGGCCAGCGCCAGCGAGTCGATCACCTCGCCGTACACGTCGAGCTGGAGCTGCCGTACGGCCGCGTTGCCGATCCGCACCGGGGTCGAGCCGCCGAATCCGGGCAGCCAGTCCAGCTCGAACTCGGGCAGCCGGCGCTCACCGGCGAGCCCGTACATGATCTGGAGGTCCGCCGGATCGCCGGCCACCGCCCGCAGCAGCCAGTCACGCCAGGACTCGGCCTCCTCGTGATATCCCGCCGACAGCAGCGCGTTCAGGGTGAGTGTGGAGTCGCGCAGCCAGCAGTACCGGTAGTCCCAGTTGCGTACGCCGCCCAGTTCCTCGGGGAGCGAGGTGGTGGGGGCGGCCACGATGCCGCCGGTCGGCGCGTACGTCAGCGCCTTGAGGGTGATCAGCGACCGCACGACGGCGTCCCGGTGCGGTCCGTCGTACGTACAGCGCGCCGACCAGTCCTTCCAGTCCGAGACGGCCGTCTCCAGCGCCTCGTACGGGTCGACGAACGGCGGGTGCGGTTCCTGCGAGGGATGCCAGGTCAACACGAACGCGACCCGCTCGCCCTCGGCGACGGTGACCTCCGAGTACGTGCTGAAGTCCCGGCCCCAGGTGCGCACTCCGTCGTCGGTGCGCAGCCACACGGCGTCCGGCCCAGCGACGGCCACCCGGTGTCCGTTCGCCCGGCGCATCCAGGGCACGATCGCCCCGTAGTCGAAGCGCAGCCGCAGGGTGCTGCGGACGGTGACCTCGCCGCGTACGCCTTCGACGATCCGTACGAGATCGGGGGCGCGGTCGCGCTGCGGCATCAGGTCGGTGACACGTACCGCGCCGTCCTCGGTCTCCCACTCGGTGTCGAGGACGAGGGTGCCGGGCCGGTAGGCGCGCCGGACGCAGCGGTCGGCGCCTTCGGGGGCGATCCGCCAGTGCCCGTTGCTCTCGTCGCCGAGCAGGGCCGCGAAACAGGCGGCCGAGTCGAAGCGGGGCAGACAGAGCCAGTCGACGCTGCCGTCCATGCCGACGAGCGCGGCGGTCTGGTGGTCGCCGACGAGGGCGTAGTCCTCGATACGGGGGATGCGGTGATTCTGGTGGGGGTGCACTTAGGGCGGGTTCCCGGTGTGGGGCCTCGGCATTCGGGCGAAGCCGTCCTGTCACACGCCGAGATCTCCGGTTGGGTCACACGGCCGGTCACGCCGAACGGGGGTGGGTCACACGGCGGCGGGCTCGGCGTCGGCCGTGTCCCGCGCTTCACGCGCCGCCGCCTCGGCCTCCGCCCGGTCCCGGCGTTCCCGGCGCACGAGGATCACCCAGCCCAGGGGAACGCCGGCGGAGAACAGCCACCACTGGATGGCGTAGGCGTAGTTCAGGGCGGCGTTCTCGTTGCCGGGCTTGCCCAGCGGCTCCGGGGCGTCGCCCTTCGGTGCGGGCGTCGTCAGCACGATGTAGCCGCCGAGCACCTCGGCCCCGAGCCGCCGGGCCTCCTGCTCGCTGTTGATCAGCATGACCTGCCGGTCCGGCAGCCCCTTGAGGTCCTTGATGCCGCTCGCCGCGGTCGTCTCGGCGGGCATCAGCCGCCCGGAGACGGTGATCTCGCCCTTGGGGGGCGCCGGGATCGCGGGGAACGCGGTCTGGCTCGGACCGTCCGCGGGGATCCAGCCCCGGTTGACCAGCAGGACCTTGCCGTCGTCCAGGACGAAGGGGGTCAGGACGTGGTAGCCGACCTCGTCGTCGGAGTTGGTGCGGCGGCGGACGACGACCTCGCGGTCGGTGTCGAAGCGGCCCTTCGCGCTGACGGTGTGGTATCGCTCGCCGGTGGTGACGGTGTGTCCGGGCGAGGTCAGCTTCTCCACGGGCACCGGCTCGGCGGACAGCGCGTCGGCGACGAGCTGGTTGCGGGCGGTGCGCTCTTCGTAGCGGTGCATCTGCCAGATGCCCAGCCTGATCATCGTGGGGATGAGGAGGAGGGCGACCAGCGTGAGGATCACCCACTGCCGGGACAAGAGGAAGCGGTACACCCCACTGACGGTACAACTCGCCCGTGGGGTGCTTTCAGGGGGGTGGGACCGGGGGCCGGCCCGTCAGCCGAGGTGCCACTGCAACTCGAGTGATCAAGTGAAGCGCTCCGACACTTCGATGAGGGATCCATGCCAGGATGCCGGGCACACGACCGCCGGCACGTCGATGGGCAGGAGCCAGCCATGATCAGCGGTGCGCATGTCATCCTCTACAGCCAGGACGCCGAGGCGGACCGTGCCTTCATCCGGGACGTCCTCGACTTTCCCGGCGTCGACGCGGGCGGCGGCTGGCTCGTCTTCAAGCTGCCCCCGGCCGAAGTCGCCGTGCACCCGACCGATGGCCCGCCCCAGCACGAGTTCTACTTGATGTGCGACGACCTCGACTCCCAGCTCGCCGAGTTCCGCGCCAAGGGCGTCGAGATCACCCGCCCGGTCAGCGGACAGCGCTGGGGCAGACTCACGGCGATCCGACTCCCCAGCGGCGCCGAACTCCCGCTGTACGAACCGCTGCACCCCGTCGCCCACAGCCTGTGACCCCACTTCCCGGCCAGGCCGTCGAACGGCCCGAGAGCATCCAAGAACGCTCACGGGCCGGGGGGGCGGGGACATAGCGCAAGCTCAGACCCTGTCGATGATCCCCACCTTTCCCTCCGCGCGGGCGCAGTGCGCCCCGCAGTACCAGTGGCCCTCGGCCTCCACGCCCTGCCCGATGATCTGGACCCGGCAGTGCTCGCAGATGGGTGCCATGCGGTGGATCGCGCAGGAGAAACAGTCGAAGACGTGCACCGCACCCTGCGCGTGCACCTCGAAGGTCATGCCGTAACTGTTGCCGCATACTTCACAGGTCGCCATGCGCCACAGGGTGGGCCGTCGGTGCCGTGCGAGCGAGACGGCGCCGGGCGAGTCGTACGGCAATCACCCGTCCGTACGGTCATCCCCGCGCCGCGGGTGCCACGTCCCGCAGCAGCTGCCCGAAGGCCGCCTCGTCGACGACCGGCGTGTCGAACTGGCGGGCCTTGACGACCTTCGAGGTCATGGAGTCGGGGTCGTTGGTGACGAGCAGGCTGGTCAGCCGGGACAGGCTCGTCGCCACATGCAGGCCCGCCTCGACGGCCCGGTCCTCCAGCAGATCGCGCTCGACCGAGGTGTCCCCCGAGAACGCCACCCGCATGCCCTGCATGAGCGGCTTGCCGTCCTCGTACCGCCCCGGGTTGGGGTACGGGCACGCGGGCCGCTTGCGTGACGCCCGCCAACTGGTCGGCTGATAGCCCCCGTAGCCCCCGGACGCCTGCCGCCCGATCTGCGGGCGCGCCGAGCCGCTCGTCGCCACGGACCCCGACCACTCCGTCAGCGGCCGGCACTCCAGCAGCGGCAGCCGTACGCCTCCCCGGGCCGCCGCGTGCAGGCTGGGCCGGAACGCCTCGGCGAGCACGCGCGCGTCGTCCAGCGCGTGGTGGGCCCGCTGCTGGACGACCCCGTAGTGCGCGGCGAGTGTCTCCAGCTTGTGGTTGGGCAGCGGCAGCCCCAGTTCCTTGGACAGGGCGATGGTGCACAGCCGCTGCCGCACCGGCGCCTCGCGCTCCGCGCGCGCGTACTCCCGGGCGATCATCGACCAGTCGAAGACGGCGTTGTGCGCGACGAGGACACGGTCGGCGAGCCGGGACGCGAACTCCTCGGCGATGTCGGCGAAGAGGGGCGCGCCCTCGAGGGCGTCGCTCGTCAGCCCGTGGATCCACACCGGCCCAGGATCCCGTTCCGGATTGACCGTTGTGTACCAGTGGTCCTCGACCTCGCCGCGCGCGTCGAGCCGGTAGACGGCGGCGGAGATTATCCGGTCATCCCGGGACAGACCGGTCGTCTCGACGTCAACGACCGCGTATCCCTGGGGATATGCGGTCGGCCACGGGGCGGGGGACGGCGTGGGCGTCAGGTCTTCGAGCATGGTCCCAGAGAATACGGGCCGCGACTGACAGTCCGTCGCGCACCCACCACCTGACCCCGCTCCGCGTCCCCGTCCCGTGGTGGACCGCAGCCCTGCACCACACTGACCGGCTGGCCGTTCCACACGTTCAACCCGGTCAAGGTCGCCACTCATGAGTACGTCGCGATCGTCAACGACATCAAGACGTCGGACAGTTGGCGTGAGCGCGCGGGTCGCCTCTTCAGGCCGTACAACTTGAGGACGTACATTGACGGGAGCCGCGCCCCACGCGCGCGTGCCCGGCGGAACCTGCTTACGTACCTCGCCGCACAGTGGTCGCCGGCCGAAGGCGCGGCCAGAGCCGCCGTGCGAGTCGCCGTTCGTCGGTCCGTCAGGTCCAGCGGATCGGCATCGGCAACACCGTGAGCAGACCTGACACCGCGACCACCAGCCCCAGCGCGACGACCTCCGCGCGCGCGGGGGAGCAGGCCGTCAGCGGGTCGGCCGCCCGGCGCAGCCGCAGCCGCGCCCACAGGGCGAGTACGGCGACGGCGGCCACCAGGATCACCTTGGCGAGCAGCGTGCGGCCGTACGCCGTCGACGCCAGCTGGTCCAGGACCGTGTCCGGCGGCATCCGGCGCAGGGTGCTCCAGATGCCGGTCGCGGTGATCAGGGCGAGCAGAACGGCCGCCACGCGCGCGTAGAGACCCAACAACGCCACGCCCGCGTCACGGGCCGCCCCCCAGAGGGACAACGTCCGCAGTACGTACAGCAGTCCGCCCACCCACAGCGCCGCGCACGTGAGATGGACGAAGGTCAGCGCCGAGCCGGTCAGCGGATCGAGCTCCGGCGCCGGATGGGCCCGCAGCGCCTCCGCGACGGCCACCGCGGCCAACGGCCAGATCTGCGTGGCCGGGCGGGCCGAGAGAGCGCACAGGCCCGCCGCGGCGAACCCGTTGACCTCCAGCAGGGCGAGCTTGCCGTCACGGGACGCGTACAGGCCGCCGACATCGATCGCGGCCAGGCTGTGCGGTACGAGGTTGCCGGTCGCCACCACCGAGGCGAGCCCCAACGCGGCGACGAAACCGACACCGGCCGCGTACGGCCCCCAGGAGCGCGCCCGCTCCGGCCGCGCGCCGGGCAGCCTGTCGGCCAGCCGGCGCACGAACAGCTCGCCCACCGGAACGCACAGCGCGCCGAACAGCAGGGCCCGCAGCAGACCGATCCCGTCCACGCCGGGCGCGGCGGCCTCCCCGGTGCCGTCCAGCGTGACGGACGGTCCGAGCAGCGGTATCAGCGCGGCCAGGGCCACCAGCACGAGCGCGGCGACGGCCCGTGCGGTGGCGGGGCGTCGGCCGTCAGGTGTTCTCGCGGTGCCGTCCTCGCCGGACGCCCCGTCAGTCGGTCGTATCAAGTCCACCCCAATGCCGCTTTTCCCGCACTGGGTATCAACATATGTACTGGATCAACACGATGGGCCGGGCAGCGTGAACTGCCCGGCCCACCGAAAGAAGATCCCTACCTAAGGAGGAGCTACCGAACACTTGCTCAGTGCTCCATCCTTCCGGGTGGAGGTGAAGGGCACCCCTGTCCATTGCGGCCCGGAGGGCCGCAGCGGCATGGCTGAGATCGCCTCATCCGACGACGAAGTTGTCGGATCTACCGCCGGACGGGCGGGAAGTGACGCCTGTGGAGGCCCCCTGTAAGACCGAGCTCCCCGGAGACCGGCAAGGGCCAGTGAAGCAGGAACCCGAGGTGGTACCGCGTAGCGGTGCGGACCGGAATCTCCTGCCCTCGGGCAGGAGAGGGCGTCAATTCGTCACCGCGTCCAGGGCGTCCGCGATGCCGTGGCCGTAGAAGCCGTTGTAGTTCTTCGGGCCCTCGCACACCGCGTCGACCTTGCCGTCGCCGTCGATGTCGTAGGGGTCCCCGCACGGCGTGGCGTCCGCCTCGGCGTACAGGAGCGCCTTCACCAGGGCGGCCGGGGCGTGCGGGTGCGTCGACTTGATCAGGGCGGCCACGCCCGCGACATGCGGGGTCGCCATCGACGTACCGGCCATGTAGCCCCAGGTGCCGCCGGGCAGCGGGCCGAGGATGAGACCGCTGGTGGCCGGCGGGGCCGGGGTCTGGAGCCGGGTCGAGTCGCCGCCGGGGGCGGCGATGTCGATGACGCCCAGGCCGTGGTTGGAGAAGGACGACTTGATGCCCTTGGCGCCGGTCGAGGAGACCGTCACCACGCCCGGGAGCTGGGTCGGGATGTCGTAGCACTTGGACGGGTCGACGACCCGGTCCGAGGGCGTCGCGTCGTTGGGGGAGACCGGGTCGGTGATCTCGTCGGCCGCGAGGTCGTAGTTCTCGTTGCCGGCCGCGGCGACGTTGACGACACCCTTGTGCTCCGCGTACCGCGAGGCCCGGGTGATGGCGTCGACCAGGGCCTTCTGGTCCGGGTCGCTCTTGCAGTTGAAGTACCACGGGTCGGTGTAGTAGCTGTTGTTCGTGACGTCGACGCCGTGCTCGGCCGCCCACACGAAGCCGCAGACGACGGCCTCCGTGTAGAAGAACCCGGCCGTGGTCGACACCTTGATGCCGGACACCTTCACGCCCGGCGCGACGCCCGTGACACCGACACCGTTCTTGGCGGCGGCGATCTCACCGGCCACGTGCGTGCCGTGCGGGCTCTCGCCCGTGGTCGGCCGCCAGGCCCCGTCGGTCGTGTCGGGCTTGCCCGTCACGCAGTTGACGGAGGCGGCGCGGTCGAAGTTCGGCGCGATGTCGGGGTGGGTGTCGTCGACGCCGGTGTCGATCACGGCGACGGTGACCTTGCGGCTGCCGAGCGTCTTCTCGTGCGCCTTGTCCGCCTTGATGGCGGGCAGGTCCCACTGCAACGGCTCCAGCGGGTCCTGGGCCGCGGTGGCGTCGGCGGTGGCGCTCGCCATCTCCGCCGCGGAGAGCACCTTCGGGGCGCCCTCGTCGGTGGTCGACTGCGCGGGCAGCGGCGCGTTGCGTGTGTTGCCGGCCGACTGCACGCCGGGCACCTTGCGGATGATCTTGGCGAAGTCGGGGTTCGCGGAGTGGACGACGACCACCCCGATCCGGTCGTACGACATGACGATCGTGCCGCCGGCCTTGGTGATGGCCTTCTTCACGTACGCGGAGGGGCCGAACCCCGGGAACACGTTGACGACATAGCTCAGCGAGGGCGCGTCGGCCGCGACGGCGGCGGCACCGGTGGTGACCTCGGCGTCGGCCGCGACGGCCTGGATGTTCGGCAGGAAGGCGAACGCCGACGCCATGACCATGCCGACGGGTATCGCCATGGCGCGACGGGAGCGTGAGCGAGGCGCTGTCATACAGGCTCTCCAGTTCGTTCGTTCGTGGGACGTGCGGACCGTGCGAAAAGTTCGGAGAACGTGCGGATCACTTGACCGCGCGCAGCGCGTCGACGATCCCGAACCCGAAGAATCCGTTGACCCGTTTGCCGCCCTCGCACACCGCGTCCTGCGTGCCGTCACCGTCCTGGTCGTACGACACGGGACAGCCGGGGTTGTTCGCCTGGACCTTGAGCAGTGCCTGCAGCTGGGCCGGGGTCGCCCACGGGTGCTTCGACTTCAGCAGCGCGGCGACGCCCGCGGCGTGCGGCGAGGCCATCGAGGTGCCCTGAAGGAAGCCGTACTCACCGTTCGGCATGGTCGACAGGATGCGGCCGTTCTTCGACGGCGTGTCCGGTATCTGGTACTTGCGGTCGCCGCCGGGGGCCGCGATGTCGATGACGCCGTCGCCGTAGGTGGAGTAGTACGACTTGACGTTGTCGACGCCCGTGGCGCTCACCGTGACGACGCCCGGGAGCATGGTCGGTACGTCGAAGCACTCGTGCGGGTCGATCGTGCGCGGGACCGGCGGCGAGTCGTCGGGGCTGGTGTCGTCGACGATCGCGTCGGAGGCCAGGTCGTGGCTGGAGTTGCCCGCCGACGCCAGGTTGAGTGTGCCCTTCCTCTGTGCGTACAGCTGGGCCCTGTTGACCGCGTCAACAATGGCCCGCTGGTCGGGGTCGTCCATGCAGTTGTACAGCCACGGATCAACGTAGTAACTGTTGTTCGTGATCTCGACGCCGTGGTCGGCGGCGAACACGAAGGCGCAGACGACGCTCTCCGGGTAGAAGAGCCCGTTGTTCGGGTCGCTCACCTTGATGCCGGAGACCATCACACCGGGCGCGACGCCCGCCACGCCGATGCCGTTGCGGGCGGCGGCTATCTCACCGGCCACATGCGTGCCGTGGTAGTCCTCGGCCTTGTACGGGCGCCACGCTCCGGGGCTGGTGTCCGCGACGCCGCCGACGCAGTTCGCCGACTGGGCCGCGGAGAAGTTCGGGGCGAGGTCGGGGTGGGTGTCGTCGACGCCGGTGTCGATCACGGCGACGGTGACGTTGCGGCTGCCCGGGTTGATCTTCGCTGCCTTGTCGGCGCCGATCGACCGCAGGTCCCACTGGTCGGCTTCGAGGGGCTCGCTGTCGGGGGTCTTCACCGACGCGGCCTCGACCTTGGCAGCCTCCGCGGCCGTCAGATAGTCCGCGGCGCCCTCGTCGGTCGTCCCGGCGGCGACCAGCGGTGTGGTCCGGGTGGCCCCTGCGGACCTCACCCCGTGCGCCGCGCGGATCTGCGCCCCGAAGGAGGGATTCGCCGAGTGGACGACGATCACACCGAGCTTGCCGTACGTGATCACGACGGTGCCGCCGGCCTTGGAGATCGCCTTCGTCACGGCCCCGATCGTGTGACGGTCGGTGCTCTTGGTGTTGACGACATACGCGAGGTTCGGATCGTCCGCCGCCGGGGCCGCGGAGACGGTCGGCTCGGCGGCCGACGCGGCCACAGGCAGGAAGCCGAGGGAGGCGGTCAGAGACAGCACGACCGGCACCGCGAGAGCGAGCCGACGTCGGGAGCGCAGATGGGCCATGGGTTCTCCACATCATCCGGAAGCGCAGCCCGCCCGGACAAGGATGGTCGCCGGGCAAGCGCGTAGCAGGGACGGACAACAAATACGTACGCGCGAAAAGGCGGGCGCGGGCGCATGGCCCGCACCACGATTCTGCAGGTACATGACGGGTACTACAGGGCGAAGCTATCCCGCGTCGCCGCTGGCCAGCAACGACTTCCGGAGACCAGTTCGGAAAGAAGCAGGGCGAGTTGAACCGGTCCTCGCATGGCGCCGTGACCTTGGACAGAGGACACGAGCGCCATCGAGCCCTCTGTCGGATCACGCGTGGGGGCCCTACCATCGCGAGCCGGCCACCGTGATCCAGATCACCGCGAGGTCAGAGAAGAGCCATGTCCGTACCGAGCCCCACCCCGTCCCCGAAGGACCACCCACCGCCGTCCACTGTCGTGACCGCACCCGCAACGCGAGGAGACTCCGTGGCTGTCGACGCACCGCCCCCCTCGAAGGCAGAACGCCACTTCCCCTCCACGGAGGAGTTCATCGAGGTGCAGCAGAGCGCTGAGTTCGGCGAACTGCGCCGCGCCCACCGCTCCTTCGCCTTCCCGCTGACCCTCGGCTTCATCACCTGGTACCTGCTGTACGTCCTGCTGTCGAACTACGCGGGCGGCTTCATGGGCACCAAGCTCGTCGGCCACATCAACGTCGCCTTCGTCCTCGGCATCGCCCAGTTCGTCACCACGTTCCTCATCGCCTGGTGGTACTCGCGGCACGCCGCCGCCAACCTCGACCCCAAGGGTGAGGCGATCAAGTCCCGGATGGAGGGCGGCGCATGAGCCCCGTACAGCAGAGTGTTCTCGCCGCGGGCGAGGCCGGCGAACACCGGCCACTGATCATCTCCCTGTTCGCGGTGTTCGTCGTCGCGACCCTCGTCATCACCGTCTGGGCGGGCCGCCAGACCAAGAGCGCCGCCGACTTCTACGCCGGCGGACGCCAGTTCACCGCTTTCCAGAACGGCCTCGCGGTCTCCGGCGACTACATGTCCGCCGCGTCGTTCCTCGGCATCGCGGGCGCGATCGCCCTCTTCGGGTACGACGGCTTCCTGTACTCCATCGGCTTCCTCGTCGCCTGGCTGGTCGCCCTGCTCCTGGTGGCCGAACCGCTGCGCAACTCCGGCCGCTACACCATGGGTGACGTCCTCGCGTACCGCATGCGTCAGCGCCCGGTCCGCACGGCGGCCGGTACGTCGACGATCGTCGTCTCGATCTTCTACCTGCTGGCCCAGATGGCCGGCGCGGGCGTTCTCGTCTCGCTCCTCCTCGGCATCACCTCGGACGCGGGCAAGATCGCCATCGTCGCCCTCGTCGGCGTCCTGATGATCGTGTACGTCTCCATCGGCGGCATGAAGGGCACCACCTGGGTCCAGATGGTCAAGGCCGTGCTGCTCATCAGCGGCACGATCCTCATTACGTTCCTGGTGCTGCTGAAGTTCAACTTCAACATCTCCGATCTGCTCGGCACCGCCGCCGAACGCAGCGGCAAGGGCGACGCCTTCCTGGAGCCCGGCCTCCAGTACGGCGCCACCGGCACCACCAAGCTGGACTTCCTCTCCCTGGGCCTTGCCCTGGTCCTCGGCACCGCGGGTCTGCCGCACATCCTGATCCGCTTCTACACGGTGCCCACGGCCAAGGCCGCCCGCAAGTCCGTGAACTGGGCCATCGGCATCATCGGCGGCTTCTACCTGATGACGATCGCGCTCGGCTTCGGCGCCGCCGCACTGATCGACCCGAAGGAGATCACCGACTCCAACCCGTCGGGCAACACGGCGGCGCCACTGCTCGCCCTGCACATCGGCGGCGTCGACTCCGCCTGGGGCGCGGTGCTGCTCGCAACGATCTCGGCGGTCGCCTTCGCGACGATCCTCGCCGTGGTCGCCGGCCTGACGCTGGCCTCGTCGTCGTCCTTCGCGCACGACATCTACGCCAACGTCATCCGCAAGGGGAAGGCCACCGAGAAGGAGGAGATGAAGGCGGCCCGCTGGTCCACCCTCTTCATCGGCATCGTCTCCATCGCGCTCGGCGCCCTCGCCCGCGACCTCAACGTGGCCGGCCTGGTCGCACTGGCGTTCGCGGTCGCCGCGTCCGCCAACCTGCCCACGATCCTCTACAGCCTGTTCTGGAAGAGGTTCACCACCCAGGGCGCCCTGTGGTCGATCTACGGCGGCCTGATCGTGGCCGTCGGCCTGGTGCTGTTCTCGCCGGTGGTCTCCGGTGACCCGAAGGCGATGTTCCCCGGCGTCGACTTCCACTGGTTCCCGCTGAAGAACCCCGGCATCATCTCCATCCCGTTCGGGTTCTTCATGGGCTGGCTCGGCACCATGCTCTCCAAGGAGGAGCCCGACACCGGCAAGTACGCGGAGCTGGAGGTGCGGTCCCTCACGGGAACCGGAGCGCACTAGAAGCCGTTTCCACCGCGAAGGGTCGTGGCGCGGGGCCGCCGTAGCAAGCTACGGCGGCCCCGCGCCGCATCCTGTGCCATCGGGCCTGCCTTGTTGTCAGTGGAGTCACGTAGGCTCGCAGGTGCAGGAGAAACTCTGACCGCACCAGACCCGACACGCGATCCACTACGAGGGAGGGGGCCCACGTGCTCATCGACACCTTCGGCCGAGTGGCCACCGACCTGCGCGTCTCCCTGACCGACCGCTGCAACCTGCGGTGCACGTACTGCATGCCCGAGGAGGGCCTGCAGTGGCTGGCCAAGCCCGACCTGCTCACGGACGACGAGATCGTCCGCCTGATCGACATCGCGGTCACCTCCCTCGGTATCGATGAGGTCCGCTTCACGGGCGGCGAACCGCTGCTGCGCCCGGGCCTGGTCGGCATAGTGGAGCGGGTCGCGGCCCTGGCCCCCCGCCCCCAGATGTCCCTGACGACGAACGGCATCGGACTGGGCCGTACGGCGACGGCGCTGAAGGCGGCGGGCCTGGACCGCGTCAACGTCTCCCTGGACACCCTCCGCCCGGACGTCTTCAAGACGCTCACCCGCCGCGACCGCCACAAGGACGTCATCGCGGGCCTGGAAGCGGCCCGGGACGCGGGCCTGACCCCGGTGAAGGTCAACTCGGTTCTGATGCCGGGGCTCAACGAGGACGAGGCCCCGGACCTCCTGGCCTGGGCGGTCGAGCACGACTACGAGCTGCGCTTCATCGAGCAGATGCCGCTGGACGCCCAGCACGGCTGGAAGCGCGATGGCATGGTCACAGCCGGCGACATCCTCGCCTCCCTCCGCACCCGATTCGACCTCACCCCCGAGGGCACCGGCGAACGCGGCTCGGCCCCCGCCGAACGCTGGCTGGTGGACGGCGGACCGCAGCGCGTCGGCGTCATCGCCTCCGTCACCCGCCCGTTCTGCGCGGCCTGCGACCGAACCCGCCTGACGGCCGACGGCCAGATCCGCAACTGCCTCTTCGCCCGCGAGGAGACCGACCTCCGCACGGCCCTGCGCTCCGACGCCCCGGACGAGGAGATAGCCCGCATCTGGCGCGAGGCGATGTGGGGCAAGAAGGCGGGCGCGGGCCTGGACGACCCCTCGTTCATCCAGCCGGACAGGCCGATGTCTGCGATCGGGGGCTGAAGCGGCCTCAGCTGTCCGCGGACTCCCACGTCTCCAGGCTCACGACGTCCTTCAGGAATCCGCGCACCCCCAGGAACTGGGACAAGTGCTCGCGATGCTCCTCGCACGCCAGCCACGTCTTGCGCCGCTCGGGAGTGTGCAGCTTCGGGTTGTTCCAGGCGAGCACCCACACGGCGTCCGCCCGGCATGCCTTGGCGGAACAGATGGGGGAGTCAGGGTCAGAGCCGATCATTTTCCGACCTTAACCCGGCGGAAACCGCGCTCAAAAAGGCGACGCCGAGCAGCCACGGGGGGAGCTGCCCGGCGTCGGTCTGTCGCTCCGACGGGGGATGCGGAGCGCGTACGAAGTATGTCACGGGTACCCGTCCGCCCGGCACTGGAACTCCATGATTGATCTGAGCTTTTCTTGAGCTTGGCGACGTCTTTCGCACTGACTTCTGGTCAGGCACGCTCGTGCGAATCGCCCCGTACATCGGCTCCCTGATCGCCTTTCGCGTCTTCCGCCGCGGGCTCCGCGAAGTCCTCTTGCGGTGGCGGCTGCGCGATCATCGGCCGCATGGGAGCCCTCACGAACGTCGAGGGGAGGCCCGGCGCGTTTTCCCGGCCCGCGTTGGCGATCACCACGGAGATGTAGGGGAGGACCATGCCGAGGACAAGTGCCACGAACGCGACGTGCCGTTCGACGTTCCAGAGCACCGCCGCGAGGATCACCGCCACCGTGCGCACGGACATGGAGATGACGTACCGGCGCTGTCTGGCGCGGACATCGTCCGCGAGCCCCTGCCGGGCTCCGGTGATCCGAAAGACCTGGGCGCCGCCACCGTTGCTCTGCTTCCGCATCACATTCCACCATCCACCCGAATCGGACACGCCCCGGCCCGTACCCGCACGGAACCAGATCGGGGAACCAGGTCCGGACGCTTTCCACGTTACGCCGCGCCTGCGCCGCCTACGAGACCGGGGCGCCTTCCCGCGAGGTGAGCGGCCTGCGCCGTACCGCGTACCGAGGCCCCCGACATGCGCCGTAGCGCGAACGGGCGGACACTGGGCGCAATGCTCACCAGAGCCGTACGAGGAGGCAGCAATGGGCTGGTTGTGGGCGATCATCGTCGGGTTCGTGCTGGGCCTGCTGGCCAAGGCGATCATCCCGGGCAAGCAGCACAGTCCGCTCTGGCTGACGACCATCTTCGGCATCCTCGGAGCCGTCATCGGCAACGCGATCGCGCGAGGCCTCGGCATCGAGGCGACGAGCGGCATCGACTGGGGCCGCCACGCGCTCCAGCTCGCGGCAGCCGTCGTGATCGTGTTCCTGGGCGACATGGCGTACTCGTCGATGCGCGGCAAGAGACGCCGGGCGTAGCGGCGGTATTGGCACATGTGAGGGGGGCGGCCCGACGAACAAGGGCCGCCCCCCTCACATGTGCACGCGCGTGACGCGTACGGCTGATCAGCCGGTGACCTCCACCGCCGCCAGGTTCTTCTTGCCCCGGCGCAGGACCAGCCACCGCCCGTGCAGCAGGTCCTCCTTCGCGGGAACGGCGTCCTCGGCGGTGACCTTCGCGTTGTTCACGTAGGCGCCGCCCTCCTTCACCGTGCGCCGCGCGGCCGACTTACTGGCCACCAGCCCGACCTCGGTGAACAGGTCGACGACCAGCCCCGCCTCGGCGACCTGGATGTGCGGCACCTCGGAGAGCGCCGCGCTCAGCGTCTGCTCGTCCAGCTCGCCCAGCTCGCCCTGGCCGAAGAGGGCCTTGGACGCGGCGATCACGGCGGCCGTCTGCTCGGCGCCGTGCACCAGCGTCGTCAGCTCCTCGGCGAGCGCGCGCTGTGCGGCCCGCGCCTGCGGACGCTCCGCGGTCTGCGCCTCCATCGCCTCCAGCTCCTCCGGCGACTGGAAGGAGAGGATGCGCATGTACGCCGAGATGTCCCGGTCGTCCACGTTCAGCCAGAACTGGTAGAACGCGTACGGCGTCGTCATCTCCGGGTCGAGCCAGATGGCGCCGCCCTCGGTCTTCCCGAACTTGGTGCCGTCCGCCTTCGTCATCAGCGGCGTCGCCAGCGCGTGCGCGGAGGCGTCCGGCTCCAGGCGGTGGATCAGGTCGAGACCGGCGGTGAGGTTGCCCCACTGGTCGCTGCCGCCCTGCTGGAGAGTGCAGCCGTACCTCCGGTACAGCTCCAGGAAGTCCATGCCCTGGAGGAGCTGGTAGCTGAACTCCGTGTAGCTGATGCCCTGGTCGGACTCCAGACGCCGGGCGACCGAGTCCTTCGTCAGCATCTTGTTGACGCGGAAGTGCTTGCCGATGTCCCGGAGGAACTCGATGGCCGACATGCCGGCCGTCCAGTCCAGGTTGTTCACCATCACCGCGGCGTTCTCGCCCTCGAAGGACAGGAACGGCTCGATCTGCGCGCGGAGCCGGTTCACCCAGTTCGCGACCGTCTGCGGGTCGTTCAGCGTGCGCTCCGCGGTGGGACGCGGGTCGCCGATCTGGCCGGTCGCCCCGCCGACCAGGGCCAGCGGACGCAGGCCCGCCTGCTGGAGGCGGCGCATGGTGAGCACCTGGACCAGGTGACCGACGTGCAGACTGGCCGCCGTCGGGTCGAAACCGCAATAGAACGTGACGGGACCGTCCGCGAGCGCCTTGCGCAATGCGTCCTCGTCAGTGGACTGGGCGAACAGCCCACGCCACTTCAGCTCGTCGACGATGTCCGTCACGGTTCTCGTATCTCCTTGAGTGGGTCTTCTTGCAGTTCTACGGCAGCCGGGGACTACCGGCAACGAGGTTATACGCCCTGACTGACAGAGCTCATATTGAAGTCGGGCACCCGCAGCGCGGGCATCGCGGCCCGGGTGAACCAGTCGCTCCACTCCCGAGGCAGCGTCTTCTCCGTACGCCCCGCCTCGACGGCCCGCCCGAGCAGACTCACCGGCGACTCGTTGAACCGGAAGTTGTTGACCTCCCCGCTGACCTCGCCGTTCTCCACGAGGTACACCCCGTCGCGGGTCAGGCCGGTCAGCAGCAGGGTGGCCGGGTCGACCTCGCGGATGTACCAGAGGCAGGTCAGCAACAGCCCGCGCTCGGTGTTCGCGACCATCTCCTCCAGGGACCTGTCCTCGCCCCCGTCCAGCACGATGTTCCCGATCGCCGGGGACACGGGCAGGCCTGTCAGCCCGGCGGTGTGCCGGGAGGTGATCAGCCGGTTCAGCTCGCCTTCGCGGATCCACTCCGTGGCGCTCAGAGGCAGCCCGTTGTCGAACACCGACTGATCGTCGCCCGAGGAGTGGGCGAGCAGGAAGGGCGAGGCCTCGAGACCGGGCTCGTTCGGGTCGCTGCGCAGCGTCAGCGGCAGCTCGGAGAGCTTCTCGCCGATACGCGTCCCGCCGCCCGGCTTGGAGAACACCGTGCGCCCCTCGGCGGCGTCCCGCGCCGACGCCGACCACATCTGGTAGATCAGCAGGTCGGCGACCGCGGTCGGCGGCAGCAGCGTCTCGTACCGCCCGGCCGGCAGCTCGATCCGCCGCTGGGCCCAGCCGAGCCGTACGGCGAGTTCGGCGTCGAGGGTGGCCGGGTCGACGTCCTTGAAGTCCCGCGTCGACCGCCCGGCCCACGCCGACCGCGTACGGTCCGGGGACTTGGCGTTCAGCTCCAGCGTCCCGTTGGGCTGGTCATGGCGCAGACGCAGCCCCGTCGACGTACCCATGTAGCTCGACACCAGCTCGTGGTTGGCGAAGCCGTACAGCTCCCGGCCGCCCGCACGCGCGCGTGCGAACGCCTCGCCGAGCGCCGGGGCGAAGTCGGCGAACACCGCGGACGAGGTCTCGGCGGGCGCGTCCTTGAAGTCGGGGGACTCCGGTACTCCCGCGACCAGCGCCTGGGCGTCCTCCGCGGGCCCGGCGCCACGCGCGGCGGCCTCGGCGGCCCGCACGAGCGGTTCCAGCTCGTCGGCGGTGACGGCCGCGCGGGAGACGACCCCGGAGGCCGTGCCCTGCTTGCCGGCGACGGTGGCGACGACGGTGAGCGTGCGCCCGCGCGTGACCCCGTTGGTGGTGAGGGCGTTGCCCGCCCAGCGCAGGTTGGCCGTCGACTCCTCGTCGGCGATGACGACGCACCCGTCGGCCCGGGACAGCTCGAGGGCCCGCTCGACGATTTCGTGCGGCTTGTTCATACGGGCGCTCATCGACCGGCCTCCTGCGTGGTGTTCAGAATGTTGACGCCCTTGAAGAGGGCCGACGGGCACCCGTGGGACACGGCCGCGACCTGTCCCGGCTGGGCCTTGCCGCAATTGAAGGCACCGCCCAGGACGTACGTCTGCGGCCCGCCGACGGCCGCCATGGAGCCCCAGAAGTCGGTGGTCGTCGCCTGGTAGGCCACGTCCCTCAGCTGCCCGGTGATCCGGCCGTTCTCGATCCTGAAGAACCGCTGCCCGGTGAACTGGAAGTTGTAGCGCTGCATGTCGATGGACCACGACCGGTCCCCGACCACGTAGATCCCGCGGTCGACCCCGCCGATGAGGTCCTCGGTCGCCAGCCCGCCCGGATCCGGCTGCAACGACACGTTGGCCATGCGCTGCACGGGCACATGCCCAGGAGAGTCGGCGTACGCGCACCCGTTGGACCGCTCGAACCCGGTCAGCTTCGCGATCCGCCGGTCCAGCTGGTACCCCACGAGGGTGCCGTCCTTCACCAGGTCCCACGACTGACCGGCGACGCCCTCGTCGTCGTACCCGATGGTCGCCAGGCCGTGTTCGGCGGTCCGGTCGCCGGTGACGTTCATCAGCTCCGAGCCGTACCTGAGCTTGCCGAGCTGGTCGAAGGTCGCGAACGACGTGCCCGCGTACGCCGCCTCGTAGCCGAGGGCCCGGTCCAGCTCGGTGGCGTGGCCGATGGACTCGTGGATGGTCAGCCACAGGTTGGACGGGTCGACGACCAGGTCGTACAGCCCCGCCTCGACACTCGGCGCCCGCATCTTCTCGGCCAGCAGCTCAGGGATCTGTTCGAGCTCGGAATCCCAGTCCCATCCCCTGCCCGTGAGGTACTCCCAGCCGCGCCCGACGGGCGGCGCGATGGTCCGCATCGAGTCGAACTCGCCGCTCGACTCGTCAACGGAGACGGCCGTGAACTGCGGGTGCAGCCGCACCCGCTGCTGGGTGGTGACGGTGCCCGCCGTGTCCGCGTAGAACTTGTTCTCGTGCACCGTGAGCAGCGAGGCGTCGACGTGGTTGACCCCGTTCGCCGCGAGCAGCCGGGCGCTCCACTCGGCCAGCAGACCCGCTTTCTCCTCGTCGGGCACGGTGAACGGGTCGATCTCGTACGACGAGACCCACGTCCGGTCGGCGTGCACCGGCTCACCGGCCAGCTCCACCCGCTCGTCGGAACCCGCCGCCTTGATCACCTGCGCGGACAGCTTGGCCATGGCCACGGCCTGCGAGGCGACCTTCGCGGCGGCGTCCATGCTCAGATCCACACCCGACGCGAATCCCCACGTACCGCCGTGCACCACCCGCACCGCGTACCCCAGGTCCGTGGTGTCCGACGATCCGGACGGCTTGGCGTCCCGCAGCCGCCAGGACGCGCTGCGCACCCGCTCGAACCGGAAGTCCGCGTGCTCGGCCCCGAGCGCACGCGCGCGTGCGAGGGCGGCGTCGGCCAGGGCACGTAGGGGCAGTGCCAGGAATGACTGATCGACCTCATGGGCCATGAGCGGCCTCTCCTTGTCACGGTGAGTGTGATGCGCAGGGTGATGCGTCTGTCTCGCAGTGAATCATGCAGGTCTGACATCACGGCTTCCAACGGATTCGCCTGGATCCGGACAGCGCTGAGCACGGTCGCGGGCAGTGCGCCGACTGTAGGGACCCGACAGGACAAGGGGTGAGCCACTGTCGGTGCCCGAATGTCCGCCGGTGTGGGCGGACCGATAGGTTTTCGGAGAAGCAGCCTGTCAACCCTGCTGTTCGGACAGGTGTTGAACCGCTAACGAAAGGGTGATCCGTTGAGCCGCTCGGTTCTCGTCACCGGAGGCAACAGGGGCATCGGCCTCGCCATCGCCCGCGCGTTCGCCGAGGCCGGCGACAAGGTCGCCATCACATACCGTTCCGGCGAGCCGCCGGCCACCCTGACAGATCTGGGCTGCCTGGCCGTCAAGTGCGACATCACCGACTCCGAACAGGTGGAGCAGGCCTACAAGGAGATCGAGGCCGAGCACGGCCCGGTCGAGGTCCTCATCGCCAACGCCGGCGTCACCAAGGACCAGCTGCTGATGCGGATGTCCGAGGAGGACTTCGCGTCCGTCCTCGACACCAACCTCACGGGCACCTTCCGCGTCGTCAAGCGCGCCAACCGCGCCATGCTGCGCGCCAGGAAGGGCCGCGTCGTACTGATCTCGTCGGTCGTCGGGCTGCTCGGCTCGGCGGGGCAGGCCAACTACGCCGCCTCCAAGGCCGGCCTGGTCGGGTTCGCCCGCTCCCTCGCCCGTGAGCTGGGCTCGCGCAACATCACCTTCAACGTGGTCGCGCCCGGCTTCGTCGACACCGACATGACCAAGATCCTCACCGACGAGCAGCGCGCGGGCATCGTCTCGCAGGTGCCGCTCGGCCGGTACGCGCAGCCGGAGGAGATCGCCGCAACGGTGCGGTTCCTCGCCTCGGACGACGCCTCGTACATCACTGGAGCCGTCATTCCCGTTGACGGCGGACTGGGAATGGGTCACTGATCACCATGAGCGGAATTCTCGAGGGCAAGCGTGTCCTGATCACCGGTGTGCTGATGGAGTCCTCCATCGCGTTCCACGCCGCGAAGCTGGCCCAGGAACAGGGCGCCGAGATCATCCTGACCGCGTTCCCGCGGCCGACGCTGACCGAGCGCATCGCCAAGAAGCTGCCCAAGCCCACCAAGGTCATCGAGCTCGACGTCACCAACGACGAGCACCTGGGCCGCCTGGCCGACATCGTCGGCGAGGAGCTCGGCGGCCTCGACGGCGTCGTCCACTCCATCGGCTTCGCCCCGCAGGACGCCCTGGGCGGCAACTTCCTCAACACCCCGTTCGAGTCCGTGGCCACCGCCATGCATGTCTCGGCGTACTCCCTGAAGTCGCTCACCATGGCCTGCCTGCCGCTGATGCAGAACGGCGGCTCGGTCGTCGGCCTCACCTTCGACGCGAAGTTCGCCTGGCCGCAGTACGACTGGATGGGCCCGGCCAAGGCCGCCCTGGAGGCCACCAGCCGTTACGTCGCCCGCGACCTGGGCAAGCAGAACATCCGCTGCAACCTCATCTCCGCCGGCCCCCTCGCCTCCATGGCCGCCAAGTCCATCCCGGGCTTCGGCGACCTGGCCTCGGTGTGGGACGCCCGCTCGCCCCTGGAGTGGGACCTCAAGGACCCGGAGCCGACCGGCCGCGCCATCGTGGCACTGCTGAGCGACTGGTTCCCGAAGACCACCGGCGAGATCATCCACGTCGACGGCGGGCTGCACGCGATCGGCGCGTGAGCACTGCCGCCGCATAGGCACGGCTGACATTCGAGGGCCCGCGTTCCTTTCCGGCGCGGGCCCTCGGCGCGTCTCTGCGGCGTCACCCGTTCGGCTTATCCGATCGGGCGGGGGAGAGGGGTGACTGGGCACGCTGGATTACGCGATCACCTCGCGTTTCCTCCCCAGCACAGCCGAGGAGGTCCCCCTTGTGCGCTTGTCCCGCAGCTTCGCCCCGCTGCTCGTCGCCGTCGCGCTCATAGCCACTGTTCCGGACGAGGCCGTGCCCCACGCGCGCGTGGAGGCAGGACAGCCGGAACGGCCCGAGCCCTTCGGTGCCGGCTGCTACACCCGCGTCACCGGCTCCGAGGTGACCGCCTACTGCCACAACCCCTACGTGGCCGTCGACCGCGTGCGTCTGCACATCGAATGCGACCGCTGGTGGGACCTCGACAGCGACGGCACCCCCGTCGAGGCCGGGCCCGCAGAGACCGTACGACTCACCGGCCGCTGCTGGAAGGAAGTCCGCTCGGTGTGGGTCAGCCACCAGAAGCGGACGCCCTGAGCCGGCACGCGAACGGAGGCTGCGGCCCGCTGACCTCACCCTCCCGGGTGCGAGCACCCCGGAGGTACGCGCCGGGGGTACAGGTGCGAGACTGGCCGCATGCCAGTGCTCGACCCGAATCCCCAGAACGGCCAGAAGAAGATGCTGATCGTCTTCGGCTCGTTCCTCGCCATCTTCGTGATCATCGCCGTCATCGCGACGATCGCCTCACCGTGACGGCCCTTGGTGGGGGTACCCCCACCAACCCCTAGGGGGCGGGTCTCAGGGTCAAGTGGGTGGATCACCGGATGGGTTGAGGGCCGCGGGTTCCGTAACTTCGAGGTGTGGCCGCGAGAGGCGGGCCACGGACAGCTCGTAGACCCACGGAGGCACCATGTCGGCCCACACGCACTCCCGGCCCCTTCCGGCGACCAAGCGTGCCGTCGACATACGGCTGCCGTGGTGGGCCCTGGCGCTGCCGACGGTCGCGTTCGTCGCGCTCCTCGCACTGATCCTGAACCCGACCGACGCGCAGGCCGCGACCGGCGACCCGATGATCGCCCACCTCCTTGAGCGGGCGCGGGAGCTGGTGACGCGTTGAGCGTCGTGAACACCCCATTCCCACCTGCGGAGCCGCCCGTCAACTCCCTGCGCCCCGTGGCCTGTTTCATGCGAAGCTGGGTGTCATGAGCGTCGTAGAACCCCGCAGGATCGTCCTCTTCCGGCACGCGAAGGCAGACTGGCCCCAGGTGACCGATCACGAGCGGCCGCTCGCTGACCGGGGCCGCAAGGACGCCGCTGTCGCCGGGCGCAAGCTGGCCGACACCGGCATCCCCTTCGGCCTGGCCCTCTGCTCCACCGCCACCCGGACCCGCGAGACCTGGAAACTCGCGGTCCATGAACTCCCGCAACGGCCGAAGACGGTCTATGAGGAGCGGATCTACGAGGCCTCACCGGGCGAGCTCATCGCCCTGCTCAACGAAACGCCGGACGACATCCAGAACGTGGTCCTGGTCGGCCACAACCCAGGGGTGCAGGCCCTCGCAGAGATCCTGGCCGAAGATTCCGAGAACGACACCCGCACCAAGCTGACCAGCCGAGGCTTCCCGGCAGCGGCCTTCGCGACCCTGTCCTTCACCGGCTCCTGGAAGGGCCTGGAGCCGGGGACGGCGACACTGGTCGACTTCTGGGCACCGACAGAGTGAAGCGTGGGGGCCTGCGACCCGCAGTCGGCGCGAGCCAGGCCCCCATCGAAGAACGGCTGGGCCCCGCGGAACGCCGAAACTCCCAGCGGGCTACTCGTGGGTGTCTGCCGCCTCGACCTCTTCCCGGGTGACCCCCAGCAGGTACAGCACGGTGTCCAGGAAGGGGAAGTTCACCGCGGTGTGCGCGGCCTCCCGCACGACGGGCTTGGCGTTGAAGGCGACACCGAGTCCCGCCGCGTTCAGCATGTCCAGATCGTTCGCCCCGTCACCGATCGCCACCGTCTGATCCAGCGGCACCCCGGCCTCCGCCGCGAACCGCCGCAGCAGCCGAGCCTTGCCCGCCCGGTCCACGATCTCGCCGACGACCTTGCCCGTCAGCTTCCCGTCGATGATCTCCAACGTGTTGGCCTGGGCGAAGTCCAGCCCGAGCCGCTCCTTCAGATCGTCCGTGACCTGAGTGAACCCACCCGAGACGACACCGACCTCGAAGCCGAGCCGCTTCAGCGTACGGATCAGCGTGCGCGCCCCCGGCGTGAGCCGGACCTCGCTGCGCACCTTGTCCACCACCGACGCGTCGAGCCCCTTGAGCAGGGCCACCCGCGCGTGCAGCGACTGCTCGAAGTCCAGCTCCCCGCGCATCGCGGCGGCGGTCACCTTGGCGACCTCGTCCTCGCAGCCCGCGTGCGCGGCGAAAAGCTCGATCACCTCGTCCTGGATGAGCGTCGAGTCCACATCCATGACGACCAGCCGCTGTGCCCGCCGATGCAGCCCTGCCGCGACGACCGCGATGTCGACACCGAGTGCCGCCGCGTCGGTGACCAGAGCGGTGCGCAGCAGTTCGGTCGCGACACCGGAGACGGCGAACTCGACCGCCGTCACGGGGTACTTGGCGAGCCGGAAGATGCGGTCGATGTTGCCGCCGGTCCTGGTGATCCGCGCGGCGATCGCGGCGGTCGACTCGGCGGTCAGCGGATGCCCGAGCACGGTGACGACCGAGCGCCCGAGCCCGCGCGGCCGGTTGTCACCGAGCCCGGAGATGATCTCCGCCTGCATCTTCATGGACTCCGCCCAGCTGTGGACGGTGGCCCGCAGATCGCCTTCGAGCCCGGCAGAGGGGTGGGTCACGAGCGCGCACAGCACCATGCGGCCACGCGTGACGACCTGCTCGATGTCGACCACGTCCACGGAGTAGGTGGCCAGTGTCTCGAACAGACCGGCGGTGATGCCCGGCCTGTCCTTGCCGAAGATTTTGACGAGAAGGGTGGGGACGTCAGCAGTCTGCGAAGCGTTCATGGTGTTTCCACCGTATCCGGCACCCAGTGCCTACCGCGCACGCGGTCCGCCTGACGGACAGGGAACAGTACGTTGCGCGGAGGTGGCGACGACCTTACGAGTAGGTCAGCGCCGCCCCTTGGGCGTGCCGGGCGGCGGCGGTGGCGGAGGCGGCGGTGGGGGAGGAGTCCGCTTCTCCGGCACGGATCCCGAGGAGCCGCCGCCGCGCCATCCGGGCCGTCGTGGGGGCGGCGAGATCGGCCTGGCCATGGTGGGCAGGCCGTACATGCTCTCGGGCGGCAGCTCTTCCTCACCCGAACCGCCGCCTTCCCCTGAATCAGGGCCAGCACCCGAGCCGCTGTCCGCGCCCGGCCCCCGATGCTCTCCCGGACCGTTCCCCCCGTCGGAACCGGCCCGCTCGGGCGCACTGCTCCGGTCGGGCGACCACGCCCCCGTCCGCGGAGCATCGGGCGTCCACCCGCCCTCGTACGGACGCCCGCTGTCCGGGCCCCAGCCGCTCCCAGGCGGCGGCCCGGCTCCGCCCCCTGCCCCGGCCCCCTGCCCGCCCCCGTAGGGCCGCCACGTCTCGGCCGGCCGCGCGTCCTCGGGTTCCGCAAGCTCCTCGGGGCGTCGTAGGTACGGATTGGTGTCGCGGTTCGGCGGCCGGTAGGGCGAGCCGGGCGCGTACGGGCCGGGGTGCGCACCGGGGCCGCCGGCCTGCTCCGGGCGACCGCCGAACCGCGCTTCCAAGGCCACCGCCCCCGACACCCCGCCAGCTCCCACTGCCGCCTCCGCCCCACCCGGTCCCGCCGCCCGGCCCCACGCGTCACCCAGTGCCAACGGCACCGCCCGCCACCCCGCCGCCCCGCTCGCGTACGCCAGCAGCGCACCCACGGCTCCCGCGCCCGCGCCCCACAGCGCGCCCAGCAGCAGGGCCGCGATCAGTTGCCCGTGCAGTTCGATTCCGGCGCCGAACGCGTCGAAGCCCAGCACCGAGATCGACGCGTCCACGGACACCTCCGCCAGCCAGGCGAGCAGCGGCAACGCCACCGCGGTCACCGCGCCCAGCCGCAGCGCGCAGCGGCCGGCGAAACGCAGGGCACCCGGATCCCGTACGGCGGGAGGCACTCGCCTGTCGATGGCGTCGGGGCCGACACCGCGTGCCAGCGGCGTCCGTGCCGCCGCGAGGATGCCCGCGAGCAGCATCAGCAAGGCCGCCGCGACCCCCAGTAGCCACACCCGGCTGTCCAGTTCGGCCAGTCTGTCGAGGCTGACCGACTGGTCGTCCGGCGAGCTGAGGAGCCGGTCCAGGGGGTCCGGCAGGAAGTTCACCAGCACTCCGGACGCGCTGCCGTCGAACGGGACGAACAGGCCGATCGGGATACCCAGCCAGACCCCGTTGGGGGCGCCGAGCAGGGCCGCGCCCGCGATGCGCCGGGGGTGGGCGTCGCCGATCGCCGCGTACGACGCCGCCGCGAGCCCCGCCGCCACCGCCACCAGCGCCACGGTGACGAGGGCGGACACCGCCGGACGTACGACGCGGTGGACCGTTTCCCAGCCGCGCGGCACGGGAGTGCGACGGGACGCCAGGAGGGCGATCGCCAGGACCGCGGCCGCCCAGACCAGGCCGCCGAGCAGAGTGGGGAGGGTGTCGACGGTGAAGCCGACGGCCGCCTTCGCGTCGATCAGGTCGCCGACCCGGTCGGGCAGCAGACCGCCGATGTCGCCGACCCCGGGGATCTCGAGCCCCCCGCTTCCGCCGCCCGTACCCGGCAGATCATCGAGGCCCAGGCCGCCGCCGTCGATCGTGATGACGTCGTGTCCCGCCCAGGCGAGTCCGCCCAGGATCGCCACGAAAAAGGCGACTGTCGTGCCCGCGCGCGCGAGGAGCTCGGACGGAGACACCACCGCTCCCGCCCTGCGCAGGGACCGTAAGAAGAACCAGGACAAAAGCACCGCACCCGCGAGGCCGACGCCCAGTGGCGCGATCTCGATGGCGGTCGCCGCCTCCGCCCCTTGCAGGCCGAAGGCCGACACGTCGCCGGACGGTGTGACCGAACCACCCGCCCCAAGTGCCACGACCGCCGCGGTCATCGGCCCCAGCGAGGCCGTGGAGTCCGCCTCCAGCAGATGCAGTCCGAGCGCCGCCGTTCCCGTCATCCCGATCAACGCCCAGCTCACGGCGACGATCGCGGAGAGCGCCACTTCTCCCCAGGGCAGCCTGTGCCCCTGCTCGGATGTCCCGATGTTCATCGTCGGCCCCCCGATCCGCGCGGCGGCGTCCACCGCACGTGTCCCCCCTCGCGTGGGATTACCACTCTCCGGGCCTGTCTCCACCCCGTCAACGGCGCGTCGCTGTCCGCTTCCACGCCCCTTCCGCAAGACCCGACTTTCGGTCAGGGGACTGAGCCTGGAATAGTTCCCCACGATGTTCGACATCCCTAGACTCCCCGTGTTGGGGCAAATTTCGGGGGACAACTCAGTGGGGCATGGAGTGCCGGAACTCGTACTCGAATTGAACGGACGGACCTGGACGCTCGAATCGTCCAGGCCTTACACCCTCGGACGCGATCCGCAGGGTGACATCGTGCTCGATGACGCCAGGGTTTCCTGGCGGCACGCCACGATCAGCTGGGGCGGCCGGAGTTGGGTCATTGAGGACCACGGCAGCACCAACGGCACCTTTGTGCAGGGGCAGCGCATCCACCAGATGGAGGTGGGTCCGGGCTCGGCCGTCCATCTCGGCAACGCGACCGACGGCCCGCGTCTGAGCCTCTCCAGCGGCGTCGCCTCGGCCGCGACACCGCAAGTGGCCCAGGCGCAGCAGCCGTTCGCGGCCCAGGGCGCCGGCCCCGGCTGGGCTCAGCAGCCCCAGCAGCAGACGCCGGAACAGAGCTGGCCGCAGCCAGAACCACAGCAGCACGCCGCCGCGATCCCGCAGCAGCACGGCCCCGGCGCGGGGGCGGGGGCAGGGGCGGCGCCGGTGTACGGCGACCGCAGCCCGACCACCTTCCACCAGCTGCTCCTCGGCCGGGTGATGCGCATCGGCCGCGCCCTGGAGAACGAACTGGTCGTCTCCGACCTCCAGGTCTCCCGCCACCACGCCGAGTTCCACGCGACGCCCGACGGCCGCTTCGAGATCCGCGACCTGGGCTCGCACAACGGCACGTACGTCAACGGCATGCCGATGACCAAGGGCGGCACGGCGCTGCTCGGCCAGGGCGACATCGTCGGCGTCGGCCACTCCACGTACCGCCTGGTCGGCGACCGTCTGGAGGAGTTCGTCGACACCGGCGAGATCTCCTTCTCGGCCCGCCATCTGACGGTCACGGTGGACGGCGGCAAGCAGATCCTCAAGGACGTCTCCTTCGGCGTCCCGGAGAAGTCGCTGATCGCGGTCATCGGCCCGTCGGGCTCCGGCAAGTCGACGCTCCTGAAGGCGCTCACGGGCTACCGGCCGGCCAACCAGGGCGACGTCCTCTACGACAACCGCAACCTGTACAAGCAGTTCGCCGAGCTGCGCCAGCGCATCGGTCTGGTCCCGCAGGACGACATCCTGCACAAGGAACTGACCGTCAAGAAGGCCCTCAAGTACGCGGCCAAACTGCGCTTCCCCGCCGACACCACGACTCAGGAGCGCGAGCACCGCATTGACGAGGTGCTGCGCGAGCTGAAGCTCGACATCCACAAGGAGAAGAAGGTCACCTCCCTCTCCGGCGGCCAGCGCAAGCGCGTGTCGGTGGCCCTGGAGCTCCTCACCAAACCGTCGCTGATCTTCCTGGACGAGCCGACCTCCGGCCTCGACCCGGGCATGGACCGTGACGTCATGCAGCTGCTGCGCGGCCTCGCCGACGACGGGCGTACGGTCCTGGTCGTCACGCACTCCGTGGCCGAACTGGCGCTGTGCGACAAGCTCCTGGTGATGGCGCCGGGCGGCGCGGTGGCGTACTTCGGCCCGCCCGAGGAGGCCCTGAACTTCTTCGGCTACGACACCTGGGCCGATGTCTTCTCCGCCTTCGAGAACTACCGCGACTACGACTGGGCCGGGCGCTGGAAGGGCTCGCAGCACTACCAGATGTACGCCGCGGACATCGACGCCGTCGCCCCGCAGTCCGTAGACATGCCACCCGCACAGGCCATGCGCCCGCCGAAGCCGCAGGGCTGGGGCTCACAGCTGATGACCCTGATCCGGCGCTACACGGCCGTCATCGTCTCCGACAAGGGCTTCCTGGCGCTCACGGTGATCCTGCCCGCGGTGCTCGGCGCGGTGAGCCTGCTCATCGACCCGGACAAGACCCTGCTGCCGGGCAAGATCGGCAGAAGCGGTCTCAACA
This sequence comes from Streptomyces sp. NRRL WC-3618, assembly GCF_001280005.1. Lineage (GTDB taxonomy): Bacteria > Actinomycetota > Actinomycetes > Streptomycetales > Streptomycetaceae > Streptomyces. Next base: position 50,444 of record NZ_LGDW01000325.1, read on the forward strand.
TCCCGAACGGCACGGCCACCACCGTTCTCCTCATCCTCGCGGTCGGCGCCTGCTTCGCCGGCGCGGCCAACTCCGTGCGCGAGCTGATCAAGGAACGGGTCATCTACGAACGGGAGCGCGCGACCGGCCTGTCGCGCTCCGCGTATCTGATGTCCAAGGTGATCGTCCTCGGCTTCATCACGGTGCTGCAGGGGCTCATGGTCGGCGCGATCGGCTTCGCCAACCGCACGATCCCTGACGAGGGCCTGATCTTCGGCAAGCTCGTGCTGCTCGAACTCTCCATCCCGATCATGGCGCTCGGCTTCGCGTCGATGATGTTCGGCCTGGTCATCTCCTCCCTGGTGAAGACCTCGGAGAAGACCATGCCGCTGCTCGTCATGTTCGCGATCATCCAGGTCGTGTTCACCGGCTGCCTGTTCATCCTGCACGGCAACATCGGCGTCAACGAGTTCTCGTATCTGATGCCGTCCCGCTGGGCGGTCGCCGCCGCCGGCGCCACGCTGGACTTCAACAAGATCAGCCCGAATGTCGACGACCCCGGCAGCACGGACCCGCTCTGGGACCACACCGCCACCGCCTGGGGCATCGACATGGCCGCCCTGATCGCCCTCGGCGTGATCTGCGGCTTCTTCGTGGCCCGCTTCCTGCGGCGCCACGAGCCCGAGGTCATGCGTAAGTGACCACGGCCGTACGACGGTGAAGGGCGGCACCCCGGTGGGGGTGCCGCCCTTTCGCCTTGTACGAGTCAGAGGTCCGCGCAGGCCTCAGTACGCGCTGTCGACGTTGTCGATCGAGCCGTACTTGTCGGCCGCGTAGTTGGCGGCGGCCGTGATGTTGGCGACCGGGTTGTAGATGTTCGTCGACGTACCGGAGACGTGGTACGCGTCGAAGGTCGGCGGGATGACCTGGAGCAGGCCCTTCGACGGGATGCCGTTGATGGCGTTGATGTCCCAGTTGTTGATCGCGTACGGGTTGCCCGAGGACTCCCGCATGATGTTGCGGTACAGGCCGTTGTACGAGCCCGGGATGCCCTTCTTCCCCATGATGGCGAGGGACTCGCGGATCCAGCCGTCGAGGTTGTTCGGGTACGACTTGGCGGCGGCCTTCCTGAGCGCGGCACGCTTGGCGGACCGGCTCGCGGCCTCCCTCGCCTTGCGCGCCTTCACCGCAGCCGCCTTCGCCGCGGCCTTCTTCTTCGCGGCCTTCATCGCCGCCTTCTTCGCTGCCGCCTTCTCCGCTGCGGCCTTCTTCGCTGCGGCGTCGGCGGCCTTCTTCTTCGCCGCGAGGGCGTCGGCCTTCACGGTCGCACCGGCCAGCTGGTCGGTGATGCTCGCCTTCACGTCCTTGAGCTGCGTCTGGTCGAACACCACAGGAGCGGCGGAGAAGGCCTCGGAGGAGGTCTGCGCGTCGCCGCTCGGCGCGAGGGTGAACGCGAGGACGGCGGCGCTGAGCGTGGCGGCACCGGCGATCGCGAGCCTGCGGGTCCTGGCCGACATACGACTACGGCCAGGAGCGGTGGTGTTCTTGGGCATGGGGGTAGGACCTCTTCGAATAGCGCGGAGGTCGCTCGGCGTCCCGGCGGGACGGGGGTGCTTCCTGCACAAACGCCGCGGGCGGAACCCGCGGCGCTGAGCGACGACAGCCATTCTTAGCGGCCGCAAAATGGTGTGGCAAAGGTGTGACGTACTACGGGGGGTAGTGGACCCGGGTGGGGCAAAATAGGACAGACCGGAGCGTCTTTCCCGCTCACCCCGTGGACGTTTGTCTCCTATCACCCCTAGTAAGTGATGTGGACCCTATGTGCGGGGTCACAGGGGGCGGGCGACCGTCTCACTGCTAGTTGCGAGAGCAATGCTCAGTGTGAGGCTCTGTTTCGGACCCGCCCGGAAGGAGGAGATGCACGTCCCCGAACTCGTGCCACAGGTACCGCTCCCGCAGCGCCTCCCCGTACCCCCGGTCGATCGCCGCCCGCCCCGCTACCGCCTCCAGCATCAGCAGATGCGAGGCCTCCGGCTCGTGCAGCCCCGTCAGCAGCCCGTCGACGACCCGCACCCCGCGCGCGGGCGTCACCACCAGGTCGGTCCACCCGCCGGCCGCCCGGACCACACCGTCCGGCCCGGCCGCGGACTCCACGGCCCGCACAGCCGTCGTACCGACCGCCACGACCCGCCCGCCCCCGGCCCGCACGGCGTTGATCAGCCGCGCCGAGGCCTCCGGCACCGCGAACCGCTCCGGATACGGCGGCTCGTGCGCCTCCGCGGACGCCACCCCGGTGTGCAGCATGACCGGCGCGAACTGCACACCCCGGCTCACCAGCTCCGCCACCAGCCGCGCGGTGAAGGGCCGAGAGGCACTCGGCATCTCCGCGCTGCCCGCCCCGTCGCGGGACGGCAGCGCGAACACCGTCTGATAGACGGACAACGGCTGATCGCGCTCCGTATAGGCGTAACGGATGGGCCGCCCGTACTCCCGCAGAAGAGCCGGCACCCGCCCCTCCACCCGCGCCCACCACAACCGGGGCCCGCCCACCGTCAGCGGCTCCTCCAGGACCAGCCCCGCGCCCCCGGGCAACCGCACCCTCGTCCCCGCGACCCCGCCCGCACGCACGCGTGTGGTGCCCCTTCCGTCGGGATCCCGCAGCTCGACGGCCCACCGCCCGTCGTCCCCGAGCGTCGAGAAATGCACCACCACGCGCGCGTACCCGACTCTCCCGTCCACAGCGGCGGCCAGCGTCGACGACGTGTTGACGACGAGCAGATCCCCCGCCCGCAACTGCCCGGGCAACTCGACGAACGCGTGATGCGACACCGCGGTCCCCCGCGACACCAGCAGCCGTACGGCGTCCCGGTCCAGCCCCGGCCCCCGCTGCTCGGCCGGCACCCGCGCCGACAACTCCTCCGGCACCTGTACGGCCAGTGTCATCGCCCCTCCAGCAGGAACGGCGCCGAGTACCGGCCACTCGCCGGCCGCACGTCCAGCAGCCGCAGAAAGGCGGGTACGACGCTGCCGGGCGCCGGCCGCGGGTCGGCGTCGTCCGGTACGGCCGCCGCGTACAGGTCCGTCCCCATGTCACCGGGATCGACCGCCCAGACGCGTACCCCCGGTTCCTCCTCCCCGAGCACCGCCGCCAGCTGATCCAGCGCCGCCTTGGACGCCCCGTAGCCGCCCCACGTCTCGTACGCCTCGGCCGCCGCGTCCGAACTCACAGCGATCACCGTTCCGGCCGCGGACGCCCTGAGCAGCGGCAACGCCTCCTGGACCAGACCCAGCGCGGCCACCACATTCACCTCCAGCGCCCGCCGCAGCCCCTCCAGGGACAGCGCCTCCAGCCGTACGAGAGGTTCGGCGCCCAACGCGCTCGCGTTGCTCACCAGGAGGTCGAGGCCACCCAGCTTCCACGCGGCCGCCACCAGCCCTTCCCGGTGACCGGCGTCCGTGACATCCCCGGGCAGGGCCTCCACCCTCCCTCCGTACGCCGAGAGCGCCTCAGCGGTGGCGTGCAGGACCTCCGGGGTCCTGGCGTCCAGTACGAGATCCCAGCCGCGTTGCGCGAGCGCCGAGGCCAGCGCCCGCCCGAGCCCCTTGGACGCCCCCGTGATGACCGCTACTGACATGACACGCGTCCCCTCGTCCTCGGCTGCCGGTGATCGGCAGCACACCCAACGTAGGAACGGGACCGTCCCGGCCGCCTCGTCCGGGGGCCGCAATACGGCGGGGCCCTTCGCCCTAGTCCCTTCGCCCGAGGCGGGGGCCGCCACAGGTCGGATACGCGCTGTCACACCCCGCCGGTACCGTGAGGACATGAGTCAAGGACCACGGTCCGGCCTGGCCGCGGTGAGCGCCGCGCTGCTGGCCATGAGCAGGCACCTGGAGGTGCGCGACGTCCTCAAGACGATCGTCACCTCCGCCAGAGAGCTGCTCGACGCGCAGTACGCGGCGCTGGGGGTCCCCGACGACCACGGCGGCTTCGCCCAGTTCGTGGTGGACGGCGTCAGCGACGCCCAGTGGAAGGCCATCGGCCCGCTCCCGCGCCAGCACGGCATCCTCGCCGCGATGCTGCACACGGCCCGTCCCGAGCGGCTGGCCGACGTCCGCAAGGACCCGCGCTTCGAGGGCTGGCCCTCCGCACACCCCGACATGTCCGACTTCCTGGGCCTGCCGATCCGGGACGGCGAGGAAGTGCTGGGCGCACTCTTCCTGGCCAACAAGAACTGCGTGAAGCCGGCCGGCGACTGCGGCTTCACGGAAGACGACGAGGACCTCCTCGCCATCCTGGCCCAGCACGCGGCGATCGCCCTGACCAACGCCCGCCTCTACGAACGCAGCCGCGAACTGACCATCGCCGAGGAACGCTCCCGTCTCGCCCACGAACTCCACGACGCGGTCAGCCAGAAACTGTTCTCCCTGCGCCTGACGGCCCAGGCCGCCGCCACCCTGGTGGACCGCGACCCCGCCCGCGCCAAGGGCGAGCTGCACCAGGTGGCGGCGCTCGCGGCGGAGGCGGCCGACGAACTGCGCGCGGCGGTCGTGGAGCTGCGCCCCACGGGCCTGGACGAGGACGGCCTGATCGCCACGCTCCGCTCCCACGTCCGGGTCCTCGACCGCGCGCACTCCGCGCGCGTGACCTTCGACAGCCGTGGAGTGCGCGCCCTGCCGGCGGCCCAGGAGGAGGCGCTGCTGCGGGTCGCCCAGGAAGCCCTGCACAACGCCCTGCGGCACTCCGGGGCGGCCCTGGTGGAGGTGACCCTGACGAAGCGCGGTCCGGGAGCCGCCCTGTGCGTCACCGACGACGGCAGGGGCTTCGACCCGACGGCGGTGCGCAGCGCCGGACGCCATCTCGGCCTGGTCTCCATGCGGGACCGGGCGAGTGGGGTCGGCGGCCGGCTGGACGTGGAATCGGCGCCCGGAAAGGGCACCACGATCGAGATGGAGGTCCCCGGTGGCTGACGCAATCAGGGTGCTGCTCGTCGACGACCACCAGGTGGTCCGTCGGGGCCTGCGTACGTTCCTCGAAGTGCAGGACGACATCGAGGTCGTGGGCGAGGCGTCGGACGGCGCCGAGGGAGTCGGCCGCGCACAGGAACTGAAACCCGACATCGTCCTCATGGACGTCAAGATGCCCGGCATGGACGGCGTCGAGGCCCTGCGCAAGCTCCGCGAACTGGACAACCCCGCGCGCGTGCTGATCGTCACGAGCTTCACCGAGCAGCGCACGGTGGTCCCGGCCCTGCGCGCGGGCGCCGCCGGTTACGTCTACAAGGACATCGACCCGGACGCCCTCGCCGGTGCCATCCGCTCCGTCCACGCCGGACACATCCTGCTCCAGCCCGAGGTCGCCGACGCGCTGCTGGCCCAGGAGGAGACGCACTCGGGCCAGGGGAGGGGCGGCTCGCTCACCGAGCGGGAACGGGAGGTGCTGACTCTGATCGCGGACGGCCGGTCGAACCGGGAGATAGCCCGTGCCCTGGTGCTGTCCGAGAAGACGGTCAAGACGCATGTCTCGAACATCCTGATGAAACTCGACCTGGCGGACCGCACCCAGGCGGCCTTGTGGGCGGTTCGTCATGGTGTGGCCGGATGACGGACAACTCGGAACGTTCCCTTCCGGGCTGAGATTCATACCGTCGTGGGAATGTCCCCCGGATGGCGCATCCTTCGTGGATCTCCGGCGTTCTTCAGTGCGTGCTGCGGCGACCTGCCGCGGTGAACGCAATGGGAGGGCTCAGACATGAAGAACCTGAAGAAGGCCGCTGCTGTGACGATGGTGGCGGGCAGCCTGGTCGCCGCCGGCGCCGGTTTCGCCTCCGCCACGGAGGGCGCCCACGCGAACGGCCAGGCGGTCGGCTCGCCGGGCGTCGCCTCGGGCAACCTCATCCAGGCGCCGGTGCACATCCCGGTGAACGTGGTGGGCAACAGCGTCAACGTCATCGGCGCGCTGAACCCCGCCTTCGGCAACCTCGGCCTCAACCACTGAGGCACCACGACACCGAGGCACCGAGTCCCTGACCTCCGGCCTCCTGGGTACGCCCGGAGGCCGGTCGGGGACTTTGGCCTCCACCGCCGGCAGGCACCTTCCAGCCCGTCCGGCGTTTGAGGACAAGGCCCGTTCAGGGCCGTAGGGGGGCCTGGGGGCACAGCCCCCAGAGAACGCCCACCCCAACCGACCCGCACCGCACAACGAACCTCACCGCACCCCCCGCTCCTCCACAACGGAGTTGTACGCCGCGACCTGCGCCCGCCGAGCCGTCCGCTCCACCGGCCGCAACGCCTCCGCGCGCGCCGCGATCTCCGACGCGCTCACCGCCCCGCCGTGCCCGTTCTCGGACGCCACCGACACCAGCAGCCCCACCCGCTGCGCCAGCTCCAGCACCCGTACCGCCCGAGGCGGATACCCCGGCGCCAACACCTCGCGCCCTTGCTCCGCCCGCGCCCGGTACGCGTCGATCGCCGCCTCCGCGACCGGCCCCGACCCGGCGACGTCCAGCCGGGACAACAGCACCGTCGCGTCCCGCAACGCCTCCGCGAGCTCCCGTTCGGCCTCCCCGAGGGACGGCACATCGGCGGGCGGCGCCTCCCGCACCGGCAGACAGTGCCAGAGAACCTCGACGTGTACGTCCCCGGCCGGCCCGGCCTCGTACACCTCCGGCACCAGCCCCAGCGCGGCGCCCTCGCAGATCACCGCCTCCTCCGCCTCCAGCGCCCGCGCGTTGAACTCGGGGGGCCCGCTCAGCCCGAGCGGATGCCCGGGAGCGGGCAAGGCGATCCGCAGCCCGGACGCACCGAGCGCCCGCAACCGCCCCAGCGCGAGCGTGAGACCGACGGGCGCCGACTCCCCGGGCAGCCCCTCGACCCGGTGCACCGCGTCCTCCCCGACGATGGCCACTACCGCGTCGTCCGGCGAAACAAGTCCGACCAACAGGGCATTTCCCCATGCGGCCAGTCGTCCTGAGCGTGGTTCCGAAAGCATGCCCCCACCCTAAGGACCGACCGAGGGGAGGGACCGGCCGACCGGTGGCGTAGATTTCGTGGGGGGTTGCGCCCACCGGCGCACACGAACGTGAGACTGGCCGACACTGCAAGGGGAGACAACCCGCTCATGAGCGATGTTCTGGAGCTGGAGGACGTATCCGTGGTCCGCGAGGGCCGGGCTCTGGTGGACCAGGTCTCCTGGTCGGTCAAGGAGGGCGAGCGCTGGGTCATCCTCGGCCCGAACGGCGCCGGGAAGACCACCCTCCTGAACCTCGCTTCCAGCTACCTCTTCCCCAGCCAGGGCACCGCCAGCATCCTCGGCGAGACCCTCGGCAAGGTGGACGTCTTCGACCTGCGCCCGCGCATCGGCATGGCGGGCATCGCCATGGCGGACAAGCTGCCCAAGCGCCAGACCGTGCTGCAGACGGTGCTGACCGCCGCGTACGGCATGACGGCCGGCTGGCAGGAGGAGTACGAGGAGATCGACGAACAGCGCGCCCGCGCCTTCCTCGACCGCCTCGGCATGAGTGAGTACGTGGACCGCAAGTTCGGCACCCTTTCCGAGGGCGAGCGCAAGCGCACCCTCATCGCCCGCGCCCTGATGACCGACCCCGAGCTGCTGCTCCTCGACGAGCCCGCCGCCGGCCTCGACCTCGGCGGCCGCGAGGACCTCGTACGCCGTCTCGGCCGTCTCGCCCGCGACCCGATCGCACCCTCCATGATCATGGTCACGCACCATGTCGAGGAGATCGCCCCGGGCTTCACCCACGTTCTGATGATCCGTCAGGGCAAGGTACTCGCGGCCGGTCCCCTGGAACTCGAACTCACCTCCCGCAACCTGTCGATGTGCTTCGGCCTCCCCCTCGTCGTCGAGCAGGTCGGCGAACGGTGGACCGCGCAGGGCCTGTCGCTGTCCTGACGGCCTGAGGGCACACGAACCACCTTGTGGAACAACTGGAAGAACCCTGTGCCAAGTTGATCGGCGCCCTGTCGGTGACCAGGCCCGCGGACCTACCATGACGATGTGAACGACATCGACGCATGGGTGTGGTGGCTCGTCGGCGCGGTGGCGCTGGGTATCCCGCTCGTCGTGACCGCGATGCCGGAACTCGGCATGCTCGCGGTGGGCGCGCTGGCCGCCGCCGGTGCGGCGGGACTTGGCGGCGGAGTCGTCGTCCAGGTGCTCGTGTTCGCCGTCGTGTCGACCGCGCTCATCGCCGTCGTACGGCCCATCGCGACCCGGCAACGTGCCGACCGGCCCCGACTCCTCTCCGGAATCGACGCGTTGAAGGGCAAACGGGCCGTCGTCCTGGAACGCGTCGACGGTGCCGGTGGCCGCATCAAGCTTGCCGGAGAGGTCTGGTCCGCCCGCTCCCTGGACACCCAACTCGCCTACGACGTAGGCCAGGAGGTGGACGTGGTCGAGATCGAGGGGGCCACGGCGATCGTCATGTGACCTCGCGCGACGTAACTGGACGGAACGTCGACGGGGCGGCCGACGGTCTGTCAGACTCGACCAGCAAGATCTTCAACAAGCAAGATCTTCAACAGGCATACGATCTTTCCGTAAGCGCCAAGGCGGAGAAGGGTACGGGGAGCCACGATGGAACCCATCATCATCGTCCTGATCATTCTGGTGGTGTTGGTCTTCATCGCCCTGATCAAGACCATCCAGGTCATTCCACAGGCGAGTGCCGCCATCGTGGAGCGGTTCGGCCGCTACACGCGGACACTCAACGCGGGCCTGAACATCGTCGTTCCGTTCATCGACACCATCCGCAACCGCATCGACCTCCGCGAGCAGGTCGTGCCGTTCCCGCCGCAGCCGGTGATCACGCAGGACAACCTGGTCGTCAACATCGACACCGTCATCTACTACCAGGTGACGGACGCGCGGGCGGCGACGTACGAGGTCGCCAGCTACATCCAGGCCATCGAGCAGCTCACCGTCACCACGCTCCGCAACATCATCGGTGGCATGGACCTGGAGCGGACCCTGACCTCCCGTGAGGAGATCAACGCGGCCCTGCGCGGAGTCCTCGACGAGGCCACCGGCAAGTGGGGCATCCGCGTCAACCGCGTCGAGCTGAAGGCGATCGAGCCGCCGACCTCCATCCAGGACTCGATGGAGAAGCAGATGCGCGCCGACCGCGACAAGCGCGCCGCGATCCTCACCGCCGAAGGTATCCGTCAGTCCCAGATCCTCACGGCGGAAGGTGAGAAGCAGTCCGCGATCCTGCGCGCCGAAGGTGAGGCCAAGGCCGCCGCCCTGCGCGCCGAGGGCGAGGCCCAGGCCGTCCGTACGGTCTTCGAGGCCATCCACGCCGGCGACCCGGACCAGAAGCTCCTCTCCTACCAGTACCTCCAGATGCTCCCGAAGATCGCTCAGGGCGACGCGAACAAGCTCTGGATCGTCCCCAGCGAGATCGGCGACGCGCTCAAGGGCCTGTCCGGGGCCATGGGCAGCTTCGGCAACCTGGGCGGCGGCGGTTCGGGCGACGGAGGCAACGCGGGCGGCGGCTCGGAGCGCCGAGAAAAGCCGTCAATCACAGACTGACGGCTTCGTGAAACGTGGGCGGGATCCCGCGCCCCTTGAAGGGGCGCGGGGAACTGCGCGACAAGCCACGAGCAACCCGCAGCTGACGAACTACGCCGCCGGCTGCGCCAACCACTCCGGCAGCGCCTCCAACTCGCTCTTCCCCAAAGACAGAAGCATCGCGTCCGCGGGCGACGGCTCGAACGGCAGCCGCAGCAGCGGCATCCCCGCCTGCTCCGGAGTCCGCGCCGCCTTGCGGTGGTTGTCCTCCGCGCACGAAGCGACGGTGTTGAGCCAGGAGTCCTGCCCGCCCTGCGCCCGCGGCACCACGTGGTCCACGGTCGTCGCCCGCCGACCGCAGTACGCGCACTTGTGCCGGTCCCGGACCAGCACACCACGCCTCGACCACGGTGCTTGTCTTCGGAACGGCACCCGGACATAGCGGCAGAGCCTGATCACACGCGGCGCGGGTATGTCGACAGCGGCTCCGCGCATACGGATCTCGGGGTGGGCCTGCTCGACAACAGCCTTGTCCTGCAGCACCAGAACGACGGCCCGGTTCAACGTCACCGTCGACAGCGGCTCGAAGCTCGCGTTCAGTACCAGCGTGTCCCGCATCCAGCCCACCTCCTCTGCTCACCGGCCCACCCCGTGGCGGGCTTGGATCAACTCTGGCCGGGCACGCCGAGATGGACAACGCAATAAAAATGCCCGCCTCTGATCACTTCCATGACCTGAGGCGGGCAAACGTTCAATGAACGTCAGTCTTCGGCGGGAACCTCGTACTCAGCGACGATTTGGGCACGCGCGATCGCGTGGAACCGCAGGTTGAAACCGACGACCGCGGGCGACGCGTCCGCGTCCGGACCCAACTTCTCCTGATCCACGGCATACACCGTGAACACATACCGGTGCGGCCCGTCCCCGGGCGGCGGAGCCGCACCGCCGAAGTCCCGCGTGCCGTAGTCGTTGCGCACCTGCACGACGCCCTCGGGCAGCCCCTCGAACTTGCCGTTGCCGGCACCCGCCGGCAACTCGGTCACCGAGGCCGGGATGTCGAACGCGACCCAGTGCCAGAACCCGCTGCCCGTAGGCGCGTCGGGGTCGTAGCAGGTCACGGCGAAACTCCGGGTCTCCGCCGGGAACCCCTCCCACCGCAGGTGCGGGGAGGTGTTGCCGGACGCGTAGACCTGAGCGTCCTTGAGGGTCGTACCCGCCTCGACATCCTCACTCGTGACCGTGAACGACGGCACGGGCGGATGGAAGTCGTGCGGCAGTGGCGGCCTCTTGAGGTCGGTCACCTGGATACCTCCTGGTGGGATCGATGGTCAGCGAAGGGAACGCTCGACGGCTACTAGAACCAGCTGCGCTTGCTGCCGACCTCGGCCAGCCACTGGTTCAGGTACGCCGCCCAGTCCGTGCCCTGGTAGTCGTGCAGCCCCACCTGGAACGAGCGGAAGGTGTCACTGCCCTCGCTGAACAGCCCCGGCTTCTTGTCCATCTCCAGCACGACGTCCATCGCGTGCTCGTCGGCGACGAAGGTCAACTCGACCTGGTTCAGGCCCCGGTACTGCGACGGCGGGAAGAACTCGACCTCCTGGTAGAAAGGAAGCTTCTGCCGCGTACCGCGAATGTGGCCACGCTCGAGGTCCGCGCTCTTGAACCGGAAGCCCAACTGGATGAAGGCGTCCAGGATCGCCTTCTGCGCGGGCAACGGGTGCACGTTGATGGGGTCCAGGTCACCGGAGTCGACGGCGCGCGCGATCGCCAGCTCGGTGGTCACGCCGATGTGCATGCCGCGCAGCGGCTGACCGTCGATCGTCGTGACCGGTGTCTCCCAGGGGATCTCCAGCCCGAACGGCACGACGTGCACGGCACCGGCCTGAACCTCGAAGGCTCCGCCCAGCCGCAGCTTCGTGAACTCGATGTCCTGCTTGTACTCCTGGTCACCGCCCTCGACCTCGACCTTGGCCTGCAGGCCGACGGACAGCCCCTCGATCTGCTGGTTGACGGAACCGCCCTGGATCCGCACCTCACCCTGGACCACGCCGCCCGGAACGACGTTGACCTCTGTCAACACCGTCTCGACCGAGGCCCCGCCGGCACCCAGGCTCGCGAGCAGCTTCTTGAACGCCATGTCTCTCCTTCTCCAGCGATCCTTAGCGATCCCTTGATCCTTGAAAACGCGATCCGACCGTGGCCGGTTCCGTCCTCACCCTGGCAAGGCGGACGCTTCCTGGCCACCCCGTTCACCGGGACACGCCTGCACTACGCTCGGACGGCATGATCGCGCCCGCTGACCGTACGCCCCTACCCAGGGAGTTCTTCGACCGGCCGGTACTGGAGGTCGCCCCGGATCTCCTGGGCCGAGTCCTCGTGCACACCACTCGTGACGGTCCGATCGAACTGCGCCTCACAGAGGTGGAGGCATACGACGGCCCGAACGACCCCGGCTCCCACGCCTATCGAGGTCCCACACCCCGCAACAGCGTGATGTTCGGTCCGCCCGGTCATGTGTACGTCTACTTCACCTACGGCATGTGGCACTGCATGAACCTGGTGTGCGGCCCCGAGGGCACGGCCAGCGGCGTCCTGCTCCGGGCCGGCGAGATCATCGAAGGTGCCGAGCTCGCCCGCAAACGTCGACTTTCGGCCCGAAACGACAACGAACTGGCCAAAGGACCGGCTCGCCTGGCCACGGCCCTGGGCGTGGACAGAGCACTCGACGGTACGGACGCCTGTGGCGCCGGGGCCGCACCGATCACGGTCCTGACGGGCACTCCCGTCAGCCCCGGCCAGGTGAGCAGTGGTCCGCGCACCGGTGTGGCCGGCGATGGGGGAGTCCACCCCTGGCGCTTCTGGATCACCAACGACCCCACGGTGAGCCCGTATCGGGCACACGCGCCCCGTCGTCGCTCAACTTGACTCGCCCACGGGGGGTCCGTAATGTAGCCCGAGCCGCTTTACCGGGTACGGCGATCGCCTGCAGCCGGAAGTGGCCAACCCACTACCTACGACTCCCTCTCCGCGGGGGCGATTTCGGCGTGCTTGCATGCTGAATTGTGAACGCGAGGAACTCGATTATGAGTTACCGAGGGGATCGGCTAACGTAGTGAATGTCGAAAGGCCGACAGGCGAAAGCCGAAAAGCCTGAGGCAAGCCCGCCGACAGGGAATCTGATCAGAAAATGATCTGATAGAGTCGGAAACGCAAGACAGCAAGACAAGAGCAAGACAGAAGAAAAGTAAGACCGAAGGGAAACTGCCCGGAGGAAAGCCTGAGAGTCTCTCGGGTGAGTACAAAGGAAGCGTCCGTTCCTTGAGAACTCAACAGCGTGCCAAAAAT
>NZ_LGDW01000326.1 GCF_001280005.1 Streptomyces sp. NRRL WC-3618
TCACCGCCGCCACACCAGCACGCTCGTCCAGGCCCTCCAGCAACGACAGCACATCGGCCTCCGCCGCCTGCACCGCCAGCATCGCCCCACCCTCAGGCAACGCCTGCATCAACTGTCCACGCCCGGCCACCAGTCGGGCCGCATCCTCCAACGACCTCACCCCAGCCACATACGCAGCCGTCAACTCAACGATCGAATGACCACCGACAATCTCCGGCCGCACCCCAAACGACTCAGCAAGGAGATACAGAGCCACCTAGACGGCGAACAGCGCGGGCTGCGCGTACCCCGTCTGCTCCAGCAGCCCGGCGTCCGCACCGAACATCACGTCCTTCAGAGGCCTCTCCAG
>NZ_LGDW01000327.1 GCF_001280005.1 Streptomyces sp. NRRL WC-3618
ACGTACACGGCGCCGAACTCGACTGGAAGGCCCTCTTCCCCGGCGCCCGCACCACCGTCGACCTCCCCACGTACGCCTTCCAGCGCCAGCACTACTGGCCCGACCACTCCGCCTCACCCGACACGACACCGACCGCGGTGGACGAGGTCGAGGCCCGCTTCTGGGAGGCCGTGGAGCGCGAGGATCTGGCGGAGTTGGCGGCCGAGCTGGAGGTGGCGGACGGGTCCGCCGCCGCCGAGTTGGGTGCCGTGCTGCCCGTCCTTTCGTCGTGGCGCAAGCAGCGGCGCGAGCGCTCGACGATCGACGGCTGGCGTTACCGGGTCACCTGGAAGCCGCTGCCGAGCGGC
>NZ_LGDW01000328.1 GCF_001280005.1 Streptomyces sp. NRRL WC-3618
GTCAGGGCCGAGCTCAAGGAGCGTCGTCGCGCCGAAGTCGGTGAGGGCGCCGAGACCGTCGTGGAAACGGACCGCCTCGCGAATGTGCCGGACCCAGTAGTCGGGGTCCTTCAACTCGTCGGCGGTGGCGAGCTGCCCGGTCAGGTTAGACACGACCGGCAGTGCCGCGTCCCGATACGTCAGGCCCTCGGCCACACGGCGGAACTCCTCCAACACCGGGTTCATCAACGGCGAGTGGAAGGCGTGGGACACCTTCAGCCACCGCACCTTGCGCCCTTCGCCCCGGAACGTCTGCTCCAAGCCCTCCAGAGCCTCCCGCTCACCGGAGAGCACCACCTGCGAGGGG
>NZ_LGDW01000329.1 GCF_001280005.1 Streptomyces sp. NRRL WC-3618
CAACGGCCCTGCCCAGATCGTGGTCTCCGGTGAGGCCGAGGCGCTGGAGGAACTGGTCGCGCAGTGCGTCGCGAACGGCATCCGTGCGCGCACGATCCCGGTCGACTACGCCTCGCACTCCTTCTACGTGGAGCAGATCGAGCAGCAGATCGGCGAGGCGTTGGAGGGGGTTGCCCCGCAGGCTGCCGAGGTCCCGTTGTTCTCGACGCTGACGGGTGCCTGGCTGGATACCAACACCTTGATGGACGGCGGGTATTGGTATCGCAATCTGCGTCAGACGGTCCTGTTCGAGCAGGCCACGCGCGGTCTGCTCGCTGAGGGGCACGGGCTGTTCCTGGAGATGAGC
>NZ_LGDW01000330.1 GCF_001280005.1 Streptomyces sp. NRRL WC-3618
GTGTGTCCGATGTTGGACTTCAACGAGCCCAGCCACAGAGGCTGTTCCTCCGAGTGCTCCTTGCCGTACGTGGCGATCAGGGCCTGGGCCTCGATGGGGTCGCCGAGCGTGGTGCCCGTACCGTGCGCCTCGACCGCGTCGACGTCACCGGCCGCCAGACCCGCGTTCGCCAGCGCGGCCCGGATCACACGCCGCTGCGAGGGACCGTTCGGCGCGGTCAGGCCGTTGCTCGCGCCGTCCTGGTTCACCGCGGAACCTCGTACGACCGCAAGCACCCGATGGCCAAGGCGCCGAGCATCCGACAACCGCTCCACCAGCAGCATGCCGACGCCCTC
>NZ_LGDW01000331.1 GCF_001280005.1 Streptomyces sp. NRRL WC-3618
TGCCCCGTGAGCTCCGCGAAGTAAGGCAGCTGCACCTTTCGGTTTCCGGCGGGGGCGGCCTGCATTACGTCCCGGGCTGTGAGCGAGGTGAAGATTCGGCCGAGTTCCCGCAGTAGGCAGTAGGGGGCGGTCCGGTCCGATGAAGGGCCCGGTGACTGAGACATGTGTTGTCTTTCGGTCGGTCACCGGGCCCAGGGCTCCGATTCAGGTGCCGGAGTTCCCCGCGCAGAGCGCGCGGATACGGGCGAGCAGCGCGAGCGGGTACGGGTGCGTCTCTCCGAGGTTCGCGTTCGCACTGTGGGCCCACCCCCCAGGGCTAGGCCCGGAGTTGGTG
>NZ_LGDW01000332.1 GCF_001280005.1 Streptomyces sp. NRRL WC-3618
GTGGTAGCTGCTGGACGCTGCCATCGGGCCGCCGCAATCGGCGCATCGCTTTGCCGACTCCTGGGTCTGAGCTTCTCCGGTCAATCCCCACCCCCTGAGTAATCGGTGGGCTACTTGCCCGCCGACCGGCAGGCTAGCGCCGGAAGCGGGGGGGGGCACGCGGAGCGCTCAGTCCAGCTCGGTCTCGATGTCGAGCTTCCACTCTCGTGGGAGCCGGTGCGCGCTAGCCACGGTGGCGATGTGCCGAAGCACCCCGTAGGTACCCCCTCGGGTAGGTCCCGGCTCCTCGCCCGCCATGACCTGCTCGCACCGGTCGAGGGCGTACTCGGCGGC
>NZ_LGDW01000333.1 GCF_001280005.1 Streptomyces sp. NRRL WC-3618
CGGCCCGCCCGCATGTAGAGACGTCCCATGCGACGCATCAGGATCGGCACAACCGAGAAGACGCGAACGGTGCGGCGGGGCTTGTGGGGGAAAACGGGGGGCCCCACCCCCCACCTCTTGGGCGGGGTCGATATGCTCGACCAGGACGTCCTTCGCGCCGGGCTCGCCCGGGTCCGGCGTGCCGGCGCCGTCCGCGTCGTCCCAGACGGGGTCGCCTAGCCTGTTGACCGCTCCGACCAGACCGGCGTCGATCGTGTGGTTGACGTCGCCGGGGTCGCCGACGGCCACCCGGGCCCGGCCGGCCGAGTCGACGTTCGAGTCGAGCGCGCGG
>NZ_LGDW01000334.1 GCF_001280005.1 Streptomyces sp. NRRL WC-3618
AGGAGTACGCCTTGTCCCCGGCCACGGCGGCGGGCCGGGTGCGCGGGCGCCCGACGGGCAGCCGGACACGGACCTTCTTCAGGACCGGGACGAACTGCGGGCTGTCGGCGGCCTGTCCGGCGGTCACCACGATCGACAGCGGGCGGCACCTGCGGTCGGACGCGAGATGGACCTTGCAGGTCAGGCCACCTCTCGATCCCGGAAACGGCCGTAGACGGTGGGCCAGGGGCCGAACTCCCCGGGCATCTCCCGCCACTGAGCGCCGGACCGGAAACGCCAGATCACTCCCTCGAACCGGTCCCGCAGCTTCACCGGGTAGGGGCCGTACT
>NZ_LGDW01000335.1 GCF_001280005.1 Streptomyces sp. NRRL WC-3618
CAGCGCCCAGTCACCGGTACGGGACATCGCGGGCATGCTCCGCTCCTTCGACTACGCGGCCCACTCGCTCCACCCCCGGTCGCCCGACTGGGCGGAGGTGTGCCGGGCCGCGTACTGCTCCGGGTACGCGGAGATCTGCGGCCGGGACCCACGTACCGATCCGGTACTGCTGCGGGCGTACGAGACGGACAAGGCGGTGTACGAGGTGGTGTACGAGGCACGGCACCGTCCGGACTGGCTTCCGGTGCCGATGTCGGCGATACACCGGTTGTCCGCACCCGGCTGACCTCACGCGTCACCTCGCCCCCACAGACACCACACCTCACC
>NZ_LGDW01000336.1 GCF_001280005.1 Streptomyces sp. NRRL WC-3618
CCCGCCGCCCCCCGCCCATGCAGCAGCGAATCCCCCACCGCCACGTTGATCGGGAACACCGGTGCCTCAGCCAGCCGCCCCGCCCCCGCCTCCTTCATCGCCGCAACCAGCAGCCGGAACCTGGCGATCGAGGCCGCGAACGGGTTCTTGTCGCACCCGTGCACCGACTCCAATGCCCGCCGCACCAGCGCCCACTCGTCCGTCCCCGGCTCGGCGGCCCGCCACTTCTCCACCAAGCGACCGAAAATCCCCAGCAGGAAGTGCCCCGACCCACAAGCAGGATCAATCGTCCGCAGCCCGCCCTCCGGAGCCAGCCCGAACTCCTCGATCGCCGGCTCAAGCGTGAGGTCGAGGATGAACTCCTCCACGAACTCCGGGGTTTGCAGTAGCGCGTACGTCTTACGGGCGTGCTCGCTCAGGTCTTGGTACAGGTCGCCCAGGAAACGCGTGTCCCACTCAGGATTCGTGAAGTCGTACAGGATCTCGCCGTCCGCACCCCTTCGCCGCCAGAAGGACAGCAGCTCTGTCGCCGCCTCATAGCTCGGCGTGAGACCCCACAGCGGGTTGTGCCCGCGGTCGAAGAGCCCTGCCGCCGTCTCATTCGAGTCGGCCAGGTGCTGGAAAGCCTCCTCCAGCCAATCCCGGTTATTGAGGTGCGGCTTCTCGCGGAAGAACGCCTCGTGACGCTCCTCCGCGTCTCGAAGCCGCTCCCCCGGTCCCGCCAGGAACGGCCACTCGATCAGCCGGTTGTCCTCACAGAACCGTACGAAAACACAGCCCAGCACCCACGCCGCCGCGGCCTGCGTGACCCGCTCGTCACGCCAGGCCCCGTACGTCGCCGCGGTCCGCTTCCCCTCGCGGGCTCGCGCGTACTCCGCCTCAAGCCTGGTGCGGAACTCCTCAACGGAACCACTGCGCTCCCGCAGATCGTCCTCCAGAGCCGTGACCTGCTTCTTCAGGTCCTTAAGCAGGGCAGCCCCGCTCACACCAGCTCCCGCACCCGAACCCGCGACTGTCGTCACTTTTCGCATCCCTCTCGCACCGCAACGCCACCCACCGCAGACCGGCAGCTTGACGCTCCATCCTGCCAGCCCCATCAGCGCCTCAGTCCGCGAACAACATCTCCGAGCAGCCGCGAAATCGATTGGCAACTATCGAGCTCGATACATGGTGTGCAAAAATCACACACATGGATGGCGTGCAGAGCTGGGCCGAAGTGGGTGAGCGCATCGCTGAGGCGCGGCTTGCCGCGGGACTCAGCCAGGGCGAGCTGGCCTCGAGAGTCGATTTGGAGCGCACAGCTGTCGTCCGCATAGAGTCCGGCGACCGACGCATCACCGCGCTTGAGCTGTTTCGCCTGTCCGAAGCGCTGGGCGTGCCACTCGCGCATCTCGTCTCACGGCCTCCAGCACCGCTGGTATCGCGACGCAGCGCCCTGGACGAGAACGCGGACGACGCCTCACGTGCCCGGTACCGCCTGGACGCCCGGCTCGAAGAGCATGCCCGCCATGCCCAGTGGCTCATCGCGCACCAGTTCCTGTCTCCGCCGGAGCTGGATCCCTCGCTCCAGCGAAGCGCCTCGACTGCCGACCCGGTCGCTCTCGCGGGCGCCGCGCGCAGAGCGCTGGGAACCCCTTCCGGGCCGCTGGGGCCGCTTGCGGATGTCGTTGAACGGCTGGGGCTCTACCTGACTGTGGTCGATGAAGCCTCCGAAGGGGCTTCGCTACTGCAGGACGGCTACGGAGTGGCCGTGATCAGTGGCCAAGCCCCTCCCGGCAGGCGCCGCTGGACCGCAGCCCACGAACTCGGCCACCACCTGCTGCAGGACGAGTACCACTCTGATGCGGGCGTGGCAGCAGGGCGGGACGAGCGCGAGCAGGTCATCGACCGATTCACCGAAGAATTCCTGCTCCCTGCCACAGACGTCGTCAACGCCTGGGGACGTGTCGATGAAGGCCATACCCCGAGGGCAGTCATGCTTGATCTGGCCGCCTCCTATCGGATGTCCTGGAGCGCACTAGTCCGCAGAGCACGACACTTGGAGCTGCTCGACAGAGCAGAAGCGCAGCGGCAACAAGCAGATACCCCGGTCCGGGGCGACTTCCTGGCGGCACACGGCAGCCAGCCGGTTCCCGATCTCGAGATCGGAGCCACGGGTACTGAGTGGCGAAAGGCAGCTCTGTCCGCCTGGGCCCAAGGAGCCATCACGGCCGCTCGCACGGTCGAACTGCTCTACGGCGCGGTGGCTGAAGACGAACTCCCCAGCCGAAACCTGGAGGAATGCCTGCCGTGACCCAGGCCTCGCCTCCGGCATCCTCAGCATCGAGCCCCGTTGGTCAGTTATGCGTCTGGGACACCTCACCGCTCCACCATGCGATCAAGGCAGACAAGATCGACCTACTGGCGGACATCGCGCGGACCTGGAACGGATCCCCACGACGCAACGTCACCACGCAAGCCGTTCTCGACGAGATCAGCCACTACGGCCTGCCTCTGGCCGGACTCGACTGGCTCGAGGCCGTACACGTCGACCATCTCGAGGAACTCGCAGCGCTGGTCAAGTGGATGGATCTGGTATCCGGCCAGAACTCGAACCACGGTGAAGCCACCGTCCTCGCCTGGGCCGAAGTGCACGGTGCTGTGGCGGTTGTCGACGACGGTGACGCGCGGCGTATCGCGCGACGAGCCGGGCTCGAGGTCTGGGGCTCTCTCCGCGTTGTCGCCGAAGCAGTCAAGGAGAGTCGCGCCACCGAATACGTGGGCAACGTCCTCGTGGACGCACTCATCGACAGCGGAATGTTCTGCCCCTTCCAGCGAGGCCAGTTCATCAACTGGGCCAAGCAGAACGGCCTCCTGTGAGATCCCTCTACGTGCCCTGAACTCCGGCCCGGGGGTCCACCGCCCCCGACGCCAGCGTCTCGACAAACCTGCTGTCCAGATGCGTACGCTCCCCATCGCTGCCGATGTACTCGACCGTCCTGCCGTCCACATGCGGGTCCTGGCCGTGTGTCTCCACCGGGCACAGCAGCCACAGCCCGTGCGGTGCCTCGGCCGGGAGGCGCGCCGCGTGCTGAAGCTTGAGCAGCAGGTCGCGTCCGCCCTCGTCCCAGTAGCGGGCGAGCAGGCCGGCGTCGTAGAGGAAGAGAACCGTGCGCGGGGCGGCGGCGCGCTCCAGGAGTGAGTCCTCGATGCGTGCCCACACCGTGCGCACGTACGCCGCCAGGCCCTTGGAGATCTGGCCACTGGTGGAGAAGCGGGCGTCGACACCGAGCACCTTGTCCCAGGCCTGGTCCTTCTCGTCTGCCAACCGGCGGAATTCGGACAAGAATTCGCTGTTCACATCGACCGGTTCGACCGGGTATCGGGCGGCTACCGCCTCTGCCGTACCCGGCAGCCGCGTTCCCCTGACCGTCAGCGCGAGGAAACCGCCACGGCGCACGGCAGCGTCCAGGCGTGCCCTGATCGTGGAGTGCGGGTCCTGGGCCACCAGGCGGCTGCCGGTGACCGGAGGCATCAGGCTCGTGGCGTCGCCAGTCGAGGTCCAGGATGCCTCGGCCGCCACCCTGGGCGGGAAGAACTTGCCCTGCTCCGTGTCGTATTCGAGGGAGAAGCGCGCGTCGCTCAGTGCGTCTTCCAGCTCGGGATGCGTGGGCTCCGTACCGTCCGTCAAAAGGGACAGGTCCGGGAATCGTGCGCGCAGACGGTTGTTCAGCTCTCCGGGAGTGATGCCGTTCTCACGGCGGACCCCGGCACCGGCCTGCGAGATGCGCAGTGCCCGCTCCAGGGTCAGGTCTCGGGGGTACAGCTCCAGACGCGGGCTCGCCTGGGCCGTGGGCGCGACCGCTGCGGCCAGTGCCACGAGGCGGGTGTCTGCGAGCGGGGCGAGTCCGTCCGGTGCCGGCACGCTCCGCAGGGCGCGAATGACCGCGGCCCGTCCCGGCAGGGGGTCCTCGTGGGCCAGTCGCTCCGCTTCCTTGCCCAACGCGGCCGCGTAGTTGGCCAGTTCGCTGGGGGCGGGGTCTGCAGTGCCCGGGAGGGACTCGGCAGCGACGAGAACAGCGTCCTCCCGGCGGTGCCAGGCGAGGCGAGGCTCATGGGGTTCGGCTGCTTCGGAATCGCCTTCGCCTGCCTCCGCCTCCACCGCGGCCCGTACGACAGCGAGCGCCTTGGCGAGGGTGCGCTCCTCGGTGTCCCCGCCCGCGCCGTGCCTTATGCGCAGCTCGACGGCCAGTTCCTGGGCGGTCATCACACGGCCGGCCGCCTCGACGACCTCGACGAGAGTCGCACGGACCGGCTCCAGCCACTCGGTCTCGTACCACTCCTTGATCGCATTGCGGTGGTGGCGCGAGACCGGCGGCTGCTGAATGCCGATCCTGTCCGCGACCCGCTTCTGCACCGGCCAGGGGCCCAGCGGGGGCATCCCGCCGTCCTCGGGCGGGATGCCCAGGGTGAGGCGGATGACCTCACCACGGTGGGAGCCCTTGCGTCCGGGCGCGGGAGTGAGCCGCGCGGCCATCTCGTCCACCGAGAGGACCCCGCCCGCGTCGGCGGGGACCGGCCCGGATTCAGGATCGCGGCCTGCCGGGGGTACGGCGGGGGCAACAGGCTGCCGCAGGCTCGCGGCCCACTGCTTGCGGCGCCGGTTGAGTTCCTTGCGTACGAGTGCTCCGGCACCCCTTGCCTTGGAAATGATGTACGGCGGGACGTCCAGGAGCCCTTCGACGTCGGTTGCGCCGAGGCCGCCCGCCACCGAGATCGCCCGCTCGGAGAGCCCGGCCGCCACCAGCGGAGTCTTCAGCCCGGCTGCCCTCGCCGCGGCGTCGAGGCTGTTCTCACCTGCGTCCGAGACCGTGTCGACCGTGGCGGGTGTCGTGACGGGCTTGGCCGCATCCGCCTCGCGGAAGATCTCGTACCAGGCATCGCGCATCTGCCGCAGGGTGTCGAAGCGGTGCTCGGTGTCCCGATGCAGTGCGCGCTTGAAGAACCGGGTCAGACCGTCACTGAGCGCGTCCTCGAACAGCTCAGTGGCGACGGAGAGTTCGGCCTCGTCATTGGCCACCGGGTCGGCTTGGCCCTCACCCCACAGCGGGCGTTCGCCACTGGCCATCTCGTGCAGGGTGACGGCCGCCGCGTACCTCTCCGCGTGATCGTCGTAGTGTCCACGGCGCACTGAGTCCAGGAAGGGGTCGAGGTAGCCGCGGGTGCCCGCCTTGATGTCCCGGTCGGAAGCGTCTGCGAGCGAGAAGTCGAAGAGCATCAGCTGCCAGGTGCGGTCGCTGCGCCTGTACAGACCGAGGTTGTCCGGCTTGATGTCCCGGTGGCGTACGCCCTTCGCGGCGAGCTGGTCGAGGGCGGTGAACAGGTCGCTGCCGTACCGCTCCAGTTCGTGGTACGACAGCTTGCCGTCGGCGCGCAGTCGGGCGCCAAGGGTGCGCTCCCCCGCGTATTCCAGCTCGAGAATGGTCCTCCCGGCCAGCTCGCGTGGTCCGCCCTTGAGCTGGACCACGGTGCCGCCGCCGACCAGTTCCAGGGCACGGGCCTCGGCCCGCAGCCGCTGCGCCTTCTCCTGGTCGAGAGCAACCTTGAAGACCCGCTCCTCGGTGTACGACTCTCCGTCCTCGTCCTCGACGACCCGCTCGACGAGCAGTGCGCGGGCCGTCGCACCGGTGCCCAGGGCACGGCGTACGGACCATTCGCCGTCCAGGGACTGGCCGGGGAGAGCGGACAGTGGGTCGAGTTCGGCCACCGGCGGCTGCTCGGGGACCGCGTTCTCCTCCTCGGCTTCGTCGAGGAGGTCGATGAACCGGTCGACGGGTGCGAGCCGGTGATCGGGGTCGGGGTGAGTGGCCAGCTGGATGAGGTGGTCGAGTTCCTCGGAGAGACCGTCGGCGACCGCGATGAGACGCAGCCCGGAGTCGGTGCGCAGCCGTTCGCGCAGAGCACTGCGCCGGTCGGCCGGCGGCTCCCCCGTGAGGATGAAGTACGAGACCGCGCCCAGGCCGAACATGTCGAGATCGGCCGGATCCGCGTAGGGCTGCTCGCTCTCCGGGGCGAGGTAGACCTGCGCGGCGTCCTCGATGAGGCCGACGTCGAAAGCGGCATTACCCAGGGAACGCAGCAGGGTCGCGTTCGTGTCGAAGTCCCGCGCCGCGGTCTGCCAGTCGGTGATCCGCAGCTCGGGACGGGAGCCGTCCGGGCGGGCACTGACATAGACGGAGCGTGCGGCGAGCGCGCGATGGTAGAGCGAGCGGCTGTGGGCGTGACGTACGGCCTCGGCGAGTTGCCGTACAAGGTCCAGGCGCAGCTCGGGGGTGAGTCTTCCGCCGTGAGTGGCCAGGTACTGGTCGAGACGGAGGTCGGTCTTGCGGTGGCGGAAGAGGATCGCCGGACCCGCCTCGTGGTCGCGGATCTCGACCGCCGCCGAGATGCCACGGTGTGTGATGCCCTGGAGCACCTGGTACTCGCGGCGTGCGGCGCGCTCGGTCGCCCGCTTCGCCGACTCGTCGGCCTGCTGGCCGACCAGGTAGATCCGGACCCGGCCCTCCTCTTGCACCAGTCCGTCGACCCGCTCGGCCAACCGGTCCTCCCAGGAGGGACCGGCGTCCAGCGGGTGCGGCCGCATCCGCCAGGCATCACCGAACTTGAGATGGGCGGTCGACTGTCGTATACCGATGGCCTTGAGCAGCCGAGGCAGGTGCTGGTGCGAGAACTCCTGGGTGATGCGGCGCTCCGTCCGGTCCGGCGGCAGTCCCAGGAAGTTCTGCCAGATGCGTGGCAGCCCGCTCTCGCAGTCGTCCCTGCCGAAGACCCGGATGCGCTGGATGTCGTCGAGATGGCTCTCCAGGTCCGGAGAGGAGAGGAAGACAGCCGGTTCGATGCGCGGCAACGGACCCGTGAAGCGCAGTTGCCGCGCGGCCCACTGAAGCTGGCTTTTGAGATCCTTGGACTTGGCGTCGTTGAAGTGCAGCGGGTTGTTGATCGTCCTGGTGCGGTCGGTGCCGTGGAAGTTCCAGGTCGAGCCGGAGTTCTCCAGACGGCCCGGATGGCTCTTGATCTCGACCAGGTAGAGCCCGGCAGGGACCGCGATGAGCAGGTCGCACTCGTTGATGCGGCCGGACTGAGCGGTGAAGGAGAACGTCGCCCAGGCGCGGTACGGCTCGGCCGGCGGCATGAGACGCCGCACGTGATCGAGGGCGTCCTGTTCCCACGGATAGGGGGACGGCCTCTCCTGGTTCCACTGGTTCGCGGGCCGCGGCGGGGGGCCCGGCTTGGGCGCAGGGGGCGTGCCTGTCGCCGTCACAGTCCGACCTCCGCGGTGTCCTTCCGTTCCTGTACAGGGAGGCACAGGGAACATGCGGCCAAGAAGCTTCTGGTTGACCCTACCTTGCGGCGATTACCTCCCCCCATGCCTGCTCAGGGCTCCTGGCTGGATCTTGCACCCGAGGCTCCGAATCGAGCTAACGTTGCAGGCTGTCATCGCGGCCCGCCAGGCTTCCGCTCCCCAGGACACGCCTCCACCCGCAAGGGATTTGGCGTGCCGTGGGGGAAGTCCTTGTCGTCGTATCTGCTCCGGGAATCTGCTGCTTCGTTGGCCGAGGAGGTCAAGCGGCAACCTGGAATGGTTCATCGTCCGCTCACCGAACGGCTGATCCTGGCCTACAAGGACCAACACAAGCGGAAGAAGGGCAAGGATCAGACTGATCAGGACGGGACGCCTCCGGCGAACGGTCTTGTCGAGGCCTGGGAGAACAGTCTTCCTCCGGTGATCAATGCCCTCGTCGAGCGAGGTCTTGGTCAGGTGGAGGTGTTCATAGAGTTCGGGCTTCCGCACACCGATGCCGATGTGGACGTACTCCTGGCCGGAGTGCATCCGGGCAGCGGGGCACCGTCGTACGTGCTGGTCGAACTGAAGCAGCAACGTTCCGCCACCGTGCACCCGGAGCGGTCGGTTGCTGTCGATCTCGGCTTCTCCAACTGGAAACTGCATCCGGTGCGGCAAGTACAGAAGTACTGCGATTACCTGGTGCAGTACAAGGCTGCCCTGCGCGGTAAGCCGGAGAGCGTCGTTGGAGCCGTGCTGATGCACAACGCTCACGACGATGACGTGCGAGAACTGTTCAAGCTTCCGGAGAGCGACCATGGGCGGCTCTACACCATGGACCGGTTCGAACGGTTCCGGAAGTTGCTGGGTGCGCGGCTGGCCGCGCTGCCGGGTGGAGAGGCCGCCCAGGTGCTGATCGACTCCCCTGAGTACGATCCTCCGAAGATCGCCGACGTCAATCTCCCCACGCGTATGGGGCCGCCGGAGCGCTTCCAGCTGCTGGATGAGCAGGAGTTGGCGCACCAGGACGTGCACGAGGCGGTACGACGGGTCCGTGAGGGCGGCACCAAGGAAGTCATCATCGTCCGGGGCGGGCCGGGCAGCGGCAAGAGCGCGATCGCGCTCGAACTCCGGCGCACTCTCGACCAGGCCGGCTTGAATGTCGTTCACGCGTCGGGGGCCAAGGCACTCACGCTGACCCTTCGCGAGACCTACGCGCGCAACGCGCCGCGCGGCATGAAGGGAAAGCTGCAGAAGGAAGCCACACGGCTGTTCACCTACTTCAACCAGCTCAAGAAGCTGCCGCCGGACAGCTGTGACGTGGTCATCTGCGACGAGGCACACCGCCTTCGCCGCCACTCCATCGACCGGTACACGCCGCGAGAGGAACGGGAAAACGCTCGCCCGCAGGCCGACGAGATCATAGAGGCGGCGCGTGTCCCCGTCTTCCTGCTCGACGACTGGCAGTCACTTCGCCCCGGCGAGGTCGGCACGGCCGAGTACCTGATCGAACGCGCGAAAGCGTTGGGGCTTCGGCACACCCTCATCGACCTCGGCGGCATGTTCCGGGCCCAGGGAAGCGCCTACTACCGGGACTGGGTGCTGAAGCTGCTCAGCGTGGGTGTGCACACCCCTCAGGTCTGGGTGCCCGACGGGCGGATGCAGGTTCACCTCGCCGACTCTCCGCAGGAAATGACGGACTTCCTCGAAGAGCACCGACTCGCAGGGGCGAGTACGCGGATCGTCGCCGGTTTCTGCTGGCCGTGGAGTAATCCGGACGAGAACGGCAAGCTGGTCCCGGACGTCACCATCGACGGTTGGCAGCAGCCCTGGAACGTGAAGAGCGGCCATGCCGTGGAGGGCGCACCCGATGCCGACTTCTGGGCTACCGACCCGAGGGGAACCGGGCAGGTCGGTTGCGTCTACACCGCCCAGACCTTTGAGTTCGACTGGGTGGGTGTGATCATTGGCCCCGATCTCGTGTGGCGTGAGGGCCGTTTCGTCATCGACCGGACCGCCACCCACGATCCGGAGCTGCGGCCCAGGACGATCGACGAGGTCGATATCAACCGCTGCGTCCGTAACGCCTATCACGTCCTGTTGACCCGCGGAATCATGGGCGTGGTGATCTATTCGACGGACGAGGCCACGCGGGACGCTCTGCGCGGGCATGTGATCACCTCCGTGCAGCATCCGCTCCCCAAACCGATGCGCAAGATTGTCGGTCCGTGACAGCGCTGTTCCACCAGTCGGCCCCGCAGGCCGTTCGGTAGCATTCGATCAATCGTCAACGCGGCCCGCCGGGCTTCCGCCTCAGGACATGCCCCCACCCGCACGAGTTGTTTCGTGCTGCCTGGGGGCCTCTCTTGCTGTTCCGCGACTCCGCCACCGCGGTCGCCGCCCGCCACCTCGAAGGATCGTTGGGCCTGTATCTCACCGAGCAGTTCGCTCGGGTGCATGGGTACAGGTCGAGCATGGCGGAAGCGCGCTCCTGGGAGCGGAGCATCCCGGCACTCACCGACGCACTGCTCGATGCCGGGCTCGGTCAGGTGGAGGTACTGCTGGAGTTCGGGCTGCCGCTGACCAGCAAGCGAGCCGATGCGGTTCTCGCCGGAGTCCATCCCCGGACCGGTGAGCCGTCGTACGTCGTCGTCGAGCTCAAGCAGTGGAGTGAGGCGCATCCCGACGACGATGATCCGCTGCTGTGTTTCGTCCCCGACTACTCCCGTGCGGTTCTCAACCCCATTGAGCAGGTCCGTGGTTACTGCGACTACCTGGTCGCCTTCAACGGGGTACTGGCTCGGCGTCCTGAGTGGATTTCGGGGGTCGCCTATCTGCACAATGCGACCGCGTTCGGCGTGTCCGGCCTCGACGAAGTCGAACTCAGCGAGCGCGGCCGCATGTTCACGGCGGACAGGCGCGGGGACTTCCTGGCGTACCTGCAGTCGAAGCTGAGCGCCGCATCCGGAGCCAAGGCAGCCGACGAGTTGTTGCTCGCCAAGGTCCAGCCTTCGAAGCAGTTGATGGCCGTCGCGGCGCAGGAGGTACGCGAGCGGGAGCAGTTCGTCCTTCTCGATGAGCAGCGTGTGGCGTACGAGACCGTGCTGAAGGCTGTTGAGCGGGCACACGAAGCCGATCACAAGGAAGTTGTGATCATCACGGGTGGACCCGGGACCGGCAAGAGTGTGATCGCTCTGTCGCTGCTCGGGGAGCTGTACCGGCGTGGCGTTCCTGCCCTGCACGCGACCGGCTCGCAGTCGTTCACCAAGACGATGCGCAAGGTGGCCGGCGCGCGGAAGCCCGAAGTGCGGGACCTCTTCAAGTACTTCAACAGTTTTGTGGCCGCCAAGCGCAACAGTCTGGACGTGCTGGTGTGCGACGAAGCCCATCGCGTGCGGGAGACGTCCGCCAGCCGTTTCACTCCGGCGTCCCAGCGCACCGGGAAGCGGCAGCTTGAGGAACTGATCGACGTGGCCCGTGTGCCCGTCTTCCTCCTGGACCAGCATCAGGTTGTACGGCCCGGGGAGACGGGGACCGTCGAGGAGATCAAGGCAGCGGCCGCGCAGAAGGACCTGCAGTGCCGGGTGGTGGAACTGGACAGCCAGTTCCGCTGTGGTGGGAGCGACGCGTACCTGCGGTGGGTCGTACGGCTGCTGGGGCTGGAGGGCGACGAGGCCGTCCCATGGGAGCCCGATGGTCGGATGCAGCTCGATGTGGTCGATTCTCCGGAGGAGTTGGAAGCCCTTCTGAATGAAAGGCGGTCGAAGGGGTACGAGGCCAGGTTGTCCGCCGGGTTCTGTTGGCGCTGGTCGGATGCCAAGCCTAATGAGCCACTTCCCGCCGATGTTCAGATCGGCGAGTGGCGCCGGCCGTGGAACCTCAAGGGTGAGCGGTCGATCATGGGTGCACCACCATCAGCGCTCTGGGCCACTGACCCTGCGGGCTTCGGCCAAGTCGGCTGCGTCTACACGGCGCAGGGCTTCGAGTACGACTGGAGCGGCGTGATCATCGGACCCGACCTCGTCTGGCGGGGGAACGGCTGGGTCGTCGACCGGGCCGCTTCGAGGGATCCCGCCCTGCGGAAGGGGAACGGTAAGACTGCGGCATCGGACATCGACGCGGATCGGTTGATCCGCAATACGTACAAGGTGCTCTTGACGCGTGGAATGGTCGGCACGGCCATCTACTCGACAGATCCGGAGACTCAGGTGAAGCTACATGAGCTGGTGAAGTCTGCTAGATCGACTACTACGGTTCTCAGCGCGGGATAGTGCCGTTGAGTCAACTGCTAAGACGTCATCTCATTTGGTTCGGTAGCCTGTTGGGCGTGGTTTCGATCGTTGAGCGGCTGGTGCCGGATGAGTTGTGGGAGCTGTTCCAGCGAGTGATGCCGGAGGCGCCGTCGCGGCCTCAGGGCGGCGGTCGGCGCCGGCACGGTGACCGGGAGGTACTGGCGGCAATCGTGTTCGTGGCCACGTCGGGCTGCACGTGGCAGCAGCTGCCGTCCGCGTCGTTCGGTCCGTCGGGAGCGACGGCTCACCGGCGCTTTGTCGAGTGGTCCAAGGCCCGTGTGTGGGCCAAGGTCCACCGCCTGGTCCTCGATGAACTCGGCTCCCGCGGCGAGTTGGACTGGTCCCGCTGTGCGATCGACTCCGTCAACATGCGGGCCCTGAAAAGGGGGAGCTGACAGGCCCGAATCCTGTAGACCGGGCAAGTACGGCTCGAAGATCCACTTGATCATCGAACGGACCGGTCTGCCCCTGTCCGCCGGGATCTCCGGAGCGAACCTGCACGACAGCCAGGCACTGATCCCGCTGGTGAAAGGGATACCGCCGATCCGCTCCCGGCGCGGACGCCGACGGCGCAGACCGGGAAAGCTCCACGCCGACAAGGGATACGACTACGACCACCTGCGGCGATGGTTACGCGGGCGCGGCATCCGGCACCGCATCGCCCGCAGAGGCATCGAGTCCTCGACCCGCCTGGGCCGCCACCGCTGGACCATAGAACGCACGATGTCCTGGCTCGCCGGATGCCGCAGACTGCACCGACGCTACGAGCGCCAAGCCGAGCGCTTCCTGGCATTCACCAGCATCGCCTGCACCCTCATCTGCTACCGCAGACTCACCAAATGAGATGACCTCTAAGGCCGCAATTACGGGATGAAATCTCCCTGCCTCGTCACGAGTGCGGTCCACCGGATCGATCGCGCGATATGCAACTCGCTCGGTAGTGCCTTGGACTAAGCAGAGCTGTCTCCACCACCCCACGGCTACTTTGATGGCTACGTACGTAGCCGCGCAGCCCCGTTTGAACCGGTGCGGAACGGGTTTGTGGAACGTCGCGTAATTCCCCAGCCGGAACTTCACGGAATGGGCCAGGGACATCGCGGCGCCGACGCCTTCGTCCCCATACGGACGCCGGAGCCGCTCCTCGTTCCCCACGGTCGCCAGGATTTCCGGGCCGCCTGATAGCCGCCGATCATTAGGGCTGGTCAGGGCGGTCAAGGGTGGGCGAATGCCCAGCGCGAAGCGCCGCCGAAGGCGCCCTTGAGGGCACTGTCCAGCCCCACACTCAGCAGTCGGGCGGCCCGTCACCGGCCGCAGCCAACTGGGGAATTACGTGGAGCCGAAGGTGTCTCCGATGGGGAATTGCATGAACGCTCACAGGGTTCAGATCAGACTCTCTGACCCAACAAAAAAGGGCCCCTGGCCAGCATATTCGCTGACCAGGGGGCCTCCGCGGCAGACGAGTCGGGCTGTACGCCGGGTTCTGTCGCCCGGTCGCCTCGCGGCGGCCGGGGAGACGGCCATCCATCTAGGGCCGGCGTTGCCGCCGGCCTCGTGCGGTCTACCCGAGGACTTGGGCGGGCAGCCCTCGAACGTCCTCGCAGGAGCGTCGTCCATATCCTTGGAGACGTTCCCTTTTGACCTTGCTCCGGGTGGGGTTTACCTAGCTGCCCAGGTCGCCCTGGGCACTGGTGGTCTCTTACACCACCGTTTCACCCTTACCCGGCGCCGAAGCGTCGGGCGGTTTGTTTTCTGTGGCACTGTCCCGCGGGTCACCCCGGGTGGCCGTTAGCCATCACCCTGCCCTGTGGAGCCCGGACGTTCCTCGGGGAGCGCCCCCGAAGGGGAGTCCACGCGGCCGTCCGCCCGGCTCGTCTGCCGTGTCGACCATGCTACCGGGCGTCCGCCCCGACGCGGTCCAGTGGCCGTCGCCAGGACAGAGCCCGCCAGGATCAGGGCGAAGGCGGCGATGATGCCGGCCGTCAGCGGTTCGTCCAGGAACACGGCGCCCGCCGCCACCGCGACCGCCGGGTTGACGTACGTGAACACGGTGGCCCGGGTCGGGCCGACCTCCTTGATCAGCTCCAGGAACGCCACGAAGGCGAGGGCGGTGCAGACCACGCCCAGGACGGCCAGGGACAGCAATACGTGCGCGGACGGAAGCGCGGCCGGGCGGGTGGCCAGCGCCGCCGGGGCGTAGACCAGAGCGGCCAGCGCCAGGCAGGGCGCCGTGAGGTGGAGCGACGGGACGTCCTTGAGATGGCGGGCCGCTATCAGCGGGGCCGTGGCGTAGCCGATCACCGTCAGCAGGACCTCGGCGAGCGACCGGGCGTCGCCGCCTGTCAGGTGCGGGACGGTCAGGACCGCGACGCCCGCCAGGCCCAGGGTCAGGCCCGTGAGCCGCCGGACGCCCAGCTTCTCCGTGTTGCCGAAGAAGCGTGCGAGCGCGAGCCCGACTATCGGTACCCCGGCGATCAGGAGGCCCGCCGTGGAGCTGGAGAGGTGGCGTTCCGCGTCCGTGAGGGTCCACCAGGGACCGATGATCTCGATGACAGCGAAGGCCAGCATCGGGCGCCAGTGTGTTCGGATTGTTCGCGGGAGGCTGCCCTGGCGGATCGCGAAGGGGAGGAGGAGTGCCGCGCCCAGCACGCAGCGCGTGAACACCACCGTCGACGGGGACAGCTCCGCCTCCACCGCCACCTTGATCAGCAGGTACGGGATGCCCCAGACCACTCCCATCAGGGAGAACAACAACCAGCCGCGTGCAGTCATGCGGGCAGTGTCGGTCGTCTCAGCGCCCGCCGTCTTGAACGCTGTTGCGGTACGCCGCCGGCGTCACTCCCAGGACCCGCCGGAACCAGCGGGTCAGGTGGGCCTGGTCGGCGAAGCCGACGAGCGAGGCGACCTCGGCGGGCCGCAGCCCGGTCTCCAGCAGGCTTCTGGCCCGGCTCACGCGGTGCTGGGCGAGCCAGGCGTACGGGGGGATGCCGACCGTCGTACGGAACGCGCGCAGAAGCTGGTAGCGGGACAGGCCCAGGTCGGTGGCGAGGTCGGCGAGGGAGGGCGGGGTGGTCAGTTCGTCGGCCAGGCGGGTTCGTACGGCGTGGGCTATGCGGTCCGCGCCGGGGAGGTTGTCCGGTGTCGGGCGGGCCGTGGAGTGGCGGCGGGCCAGTGCGGTGAGCAGCCAGGGGATGCGGGACTCGGCTTCCAGCGGGTCCGGGCAGGTGGTCAGGTCGGTGTGTGCGGCGCGGAAGGCTGCGGCCAGTTCGGGGTCGTCGAGGAGGGGCTCGCGGAAGTGGGGGAAGCCGCCGGTGGTGCCGTCGGTGAGGAGGGAGGTGTCGGCGTACAGGGCTCGGTAGGCGTAGCCGTCGGCGGTGTCCGGGCCGCCGGTGTGCATCTCTCCGGGGTCCAGTACGACGATGGAACCGGGCCTGGGACGCAGGCGGCCACCCCGGTAGTCGATGACCTCGGAGCCGCCGACGCACAGCCCGACCGTGAACTCGTCGTGGGCGTGCGGGGCGTAGACGTGCCGGTCGAAACGGGCGGTGAGCAGATCCAGCGTGGGGCCGCGATGGCCGAGCCTCGCTCTGGTCCACAGCGCCTGTTCCCGTGTGCCCCCGCCTGCGTTCACGGCTCCACGGTACTTCGCGGGCGTCAGAGAAACTCTGCCGTGTCCAGGTCGAAGGCGAAGGGAGCCGGGAGGGCCAGCGGCTTACCGAAGGGGGCGGTGCGGGACCGGCCGTAGCCGTCCTTTCCCGGGTCGCTGAACAGCGTGACCGAGGCCGCGTCTCGGTCGACGAGCAGGTAGAGGGGGATCTTGGCCCGAGCGTAGCAGCGGGGCTTGGTCTCGAGGTCGATCCACGGGTGGAGGTAGGTGACCTCGACGACCATGGCCACTCCGGCGCATGGCATCCAGGGCGGAGCTCCGCGGAAGAGCCGTGGCTCAGCGGGTGCCACCGTGCTGTCCGGGATCACGTGATCGTCCGGGCACAAGGGGCTGAAGCTGGGCAGCTTCAGCCCCTTGTGCCCGGAGAACTGCATGCCTGTCCGGGACCTCAGGTGGATCTGGCGGCCGATCTCGCTGAGACAGTGCTCGTGCCGGCCGTCGGGCACAGATGCCAGGTGGATCTGGCCCTCGACCAGTTGCGCCCGAAAGCCCAGGGGGAGCTCCAGCTCCAGGAACCCAGCCAGCACTTCCTCTGCCGCCCGCCGCAGCTGGTCGTCTGTCGATCCCGGCATACCGCCTCCTTGTCGGAAGGAGACCAGCGTGCGGCACGCACGGACGCACTGCCCCGGAGTCGAGGCGTGTTCCCTCGTTCGCGGTACGTCCCCGTCGTCACGCCGGAGCGAACCGCACCCCCGCCACCCCCAGCTCGGCCCGTGTCAGCCGTACCCGTAGCCGCTCGCCCAGGGGCAGCGGAACCCCGTTGCCCTCGATCCTTGCCACCACCGCCGGAGTGTCCAACTGCACCGTCCCGATCGTGGGTCTGTGTTCCTCCACGTCCACCACGCAGCCCTCGAAGACCTCGCCCACCCTGTCCTTGAGCAGCGCCGCCTCGACGATGTCCACGCTGCCGCGTTCCGCCGCGCCCGCCCGTTGGCCGCCGGCCGCCATCTCCTTGGGGAGTGCGTCCAGGGCCGCCGACACCCAGTCGGGCAGGGGCTGTTCGGCTACGGCGGCCAGGCAGATCTCCGAGGCGTACCGGTCGGCGAGGCGGCGTAGTGGGGCCGTGCAGTGGGCGTAGGGGGCCGCTACGGCCGAGTGGGTCGTGATGTCCGGCAGGGCGCCGTCATGGAACACCGTGTAGCCCGCGCCTCTCAGCAGCGTCGTGCACTCCTGGAGGAAGGCCGCGTGGTGGGGGCGGTGGGGGTCCAGGGAGCGGATCAGGGCCGCGTACGACACGTGGTGCGGCCAGTCGATGTGCAGGGCCTGGGCGGTGCGGCGCAGGCGGCCGACGGCGCCGTCCGGGGCGGCGGGGAGCGTGCGGAGCACTCCCGTGCCGTGCGTCAGCATCAGGTCGGCCGCCGCCATGCCGGTGAGGAGGGAGAGTTGCGCGTTCCAGCCCTCGGCGGGGAGCGGGGCGCGGTACGTGAGGGTGTAGGTGTGCGCGTTCTCGACGATCTCCTGTTCGGGAACGTTCAGGGAGATTCCGCCGCGTTCGATTTCGAGGCGTTCCCGGGCCTCGCCGATGTCCTTGAGGAGGGCCAGCGGCTCCTCCGCGGTGCCGGCGTCGAGCCTGCGCTGTACGTCCTCGTAGTCGAGTTTGGCGCGGCTGCGTACGAGGGCCCGGTGGACGTCGGCGGTGACGGTGCGGCCGTCCGCGTCCAGGTCGATCGTCCAGAGGGCGGCCGGGCGGGTTCGGCCGGGGAGGAGGCTCGCCGCGTCCTCGCCCAGTACCGGTGGGTGCAGTGGGGTCTTCCCGTCCGGGAAGTACAGGGTGGTGACCCGGCGATGCGTCTCCTTGTCCAGCGGTCCGCCGGGTACGACGAAGGCGGCGACGTCCGCGATGGCGTACCGGACGCGGAAGCCGCCGCCCGGGCGGCGGGACAGGTGCATCGCCTGGTCGAGGTCCGTGGAGGTGGGCGGGTCGATCGTGAGGAACGGGATGTCCGTGGCGTCCCTCGCCGGGAGGGCGGGGAGCCTGGCCGCCCGCTCCGCCTCGGCCAGTACGGCCGGCGGGAAGCTGTCGGGGACACCCAGTTCGGTGCGCAGCGCGGTGAGGGCGGCCCGGAGGGGGGCTTCGGGGGCGCCGGTCACGCGGATGTGGCGGCGGGGCATGGAACGAGCGTAGGCACAATCCGGCGGGCCCGCCTCACCACGCTCACCACGTAATCTGACGCGAGTCCGCGCCGCGTACCCGTTGGGAGAAATCACCGTGCTCGTCCTGCTGCCCCCCTCCGAAGGCAAGGCCGCTTCGGGGCGCGGCGCCCCGCTGAAGCTGGAGTCGCTGTCCTTGCCGGGGCTGACCGCTGCCCGTGAGGCGGTGCTCGGGGAGCTTGTCGAGCTGTGCGTCGGGGACGAGGACAAGGCGCGCGAGGTGCTGGGGCTCAGTGAGGGGCTGCGGGGTGAGGTCGCCAAGAACGTCGGCCTGCTCACGGCCGGCGCGCGGCCCGCCGGGCAGGTCTACACGGGGGTGCTGTACGACGCCCTCGACCTCGCGTCTCTCGACGCCGCCGCGAAGAGGCGGGCCGCGCGGTCGTTGCTCGTCTTCTCGGGGCTGTGGGGCGCCGTCCGGGTCACGGACCGTATCCCCTCGTACCGCTGCTCGATGGGTGTGCGGCTGCCCGGGATCGGCGCGCTGGCCGCGCACTGGCGGGATCCGATGGCCGCCGTCCTGCCCGAGGCGGCCGGTGACGGGCTGGTTCTCGATCTGCGGTCCTCCGCCTATACGGGGGCCTGGAAGCCGAAGGGGGAGGTTGCCGGGCGGACGGCGACCGTGCGGGTGCTGCACGCGCCGACCCGGAAAGTCGTCAGCCACTTCAACAAGGCGACCAAGGGGCGGATCGTGCGGAGTCTGGTGAGCGCGGGTGCGGTGCCCTCCGGGCCGGGGGAGCTGGTGGAGGCGTTGCGGGATCTCGGGTATGTGGTGGAGTTCGAGGCACCGAGGAGGTCGGGGGCGGCGTGGGAGCTTGATGTGCTGGTGGACGAGATTCACTGAAAGGCGCTCCGCGAGGGGGGGCGCTGTGTTGTTCGTTGTTCGGCGTCTGCTGCGCCGCTGTGGCTTGTCGCGCGGTTCACCGCCCCCCTGACAGGGCGCCCTATTGCAGCATATGCAACGCCCTTTGCGCAGCCTGCAAACGCCGGGCAGGATGAGGCTCATGCCGAGCCCCTCCGTGCCCTTCCCCTCCGTGCACTTCCCCTCCGTTCTCGATCTCGCGCCCGTCGTCCCCGTGGTCGTCGTCGAGGAGCTGGCCGACGCCGTGCCGCTCGCTCGTGCGCTCGTCGCCGGGGGGCTGCCCGCCATCGAGGTCACCCTGCGTACGCCCGTCGCGCTCGACGCCATCCGGGCTGTCGCCGATGCCGTTCCGGACGCGGTGGTCGGCGCGGGCACCCTCATTTCGCCGGCGCAGGTGTCCGACGTCGTCGCCGCCGGGGCCCGTTTTCTCGTCAGCCCGGGGTGGACCGACGTACTGCTGGAGTCCATGCGGGCGTCCGGTGTGCCGTTTCTGCCCGGGGTGTCGACCGCGTCGGAGGTCGTCGCGCTGTTGGAGCGTGGGGTGCGGGAGATGAAGTTCTTCCCGGCCGAGGCGGCGGGCGGCACCGCGTATCTGAAGGCCCTGTCCGGGCCGCTTCCCCAGGCCCGGTTCTGCCCGACCGGGGGGATCGGCCCCGCGAACGCGCCCGAGTATCTCGCGCTGCCCAACGTCGGCTGTGTGGGCGGGAGTTGGATGCTTCCGGCGGATGCGATCGCCGCGCGCGACTGGGACCGGGTCGAGGCGCTGGCCCGTCAGGCGTCCACTCTCAAATGATCAACAGCGCTCAGCGCAGGTGGGACGTGTCGTTGAAGAGCCGCACGCTCGCGTTGCCGTCCCGGTAGTACGCCACCGCCGACAGTGAGGCCGCCGAGAGTTCCATACGGAACAGGGACTCGGGCGGGGCGCCCAGGGCCAGGCGGATGAGGGTCTTGATCGGGGTCACGTGGGTGACCAGCAGGACCGTACGGCCCGCGTGGGCCGCGATCAGCTTGTCGCGGGTGACGGCCATCCGGCGTGCGGTCGCCGCGAAGCTCTCGCCGCCGCCCGTCGGTTCGGCCTTCGGGGAGGTCAGCCAGGCGTTCATGTCGTCCGGGTAGCGCTCGCGCACCTCGCCGAAGGTCAGGCCCTCCCACGCGCCGAAGTCCGTCTCGCGCAGGCCGTCGTCGACGGTCACGTCGAGGCCGAGGCGGGTCGCCACGGCCTCGGCGGTCTGGCGGGTGCGGGCCAGCGGGGAGGCGATGATCGCCTCGATCGTGCCGCGCCGGGCCAGGGACTCCGCCACGCGTTCGGCCTGGTCCCGGCCCACGTCGGAGAGGGACGGGTCGGTGCCGCCGCTGCCCGAGAAGCGCTTCTGGGGGGTCAGGGGGGTCTCACCGTGGCGCAGGAGGACGAACGTCGCGGGCGGGCCGAGGTCGGCGGGCGCCGACCAGCCGGTGGCCACCTTCGTGGCGGCGCCGGTGTCCGCGTCGGCGGCAGTGGAGGTGGGGCCCGCGTCCAGCTCCGCCGTCGACGTCGACGCCGACCACTGTTCGCCGCGCTTGCCCGCGTCCATCGCCTCGTTCGCCAAGCGGTCCGCGTGCTTGTTCTCCCCGCGCGGGATCCACTCGTACGTCACCTGTCCGACGACCGAGAACACCCGTGCCGCCTCCGCCGCCAGGGGCTTCATGTCCGGGTGCTTGATCTTCCAGCGGCCGGACATCTGCTCGACGACCAGCTTGGAGTCCATCCGGACGTGGACGGTGGCGTTCGGGTCCAGCTGGTGGGCGGCGCGCAGGCCGGCGACCAGGCCCCGGTACTCGGCGACGTTGTTCGTGGCGATGCCGATGTACTCGGCCGCCTCCACCAGCGTCTCGCCCGTGGCCGCGTCGATGACGACCGAGCCGTAGCCCGCGGGACCCGGGTTGCCCCGGGAACCGCCGTCGGCCTCGACGATGAACTCCCGCACGCCACTTGCTCCTTGCTGAACCGCGCTGAACTGGCAGACCGGAAAGACCGCCGGCCTACAGACCCGACTCCGACGTGCGCACCAGGATGCGGCGGCAGTTCTCGCAGCGCAGTACAGCGTCGCGGGGAGCGGCCTTCACCTCGTTGACCTCGGTGATGTTCAGCTCCAGGCGGCAGCCCTCGCAACGGCGCTGGTAGAGGCGGGCGGCGCCGACTCCGCCCTGCTGAAGGCGCAGCTTGTCGTACAGCTTGAGGAGGTCGTCGGGCACCGAACCCGCGATGACCTCGCGCTCCTTGGTCGCCGTGGCCACCTCACCGGCGAGGGATTCGTACGCCGCCTCGCGCCGCGCGGTCGCGTCGTCGATCTTGCCCTGGACGGCGCCGACCCGCTCGGTCAGCTCGGCGACCCGCTCCTGCGCGGACTCCCGGCGCTCCATGACCTCCAGGACGATGTCCTCGAGGTCGCCCTGCCGCTTGGCGAGGGAGACGATCTCGCGCTGGAGGTTCTCCAGGTCCCTGGGCGAGCTGACGGCACCGGAGTCCAGGCGCTGCTGGTCGCGGGTGGCGCGCTGGCGCACCTGGTCCACGTCCTGCTCGGCCTTGGTCTGCTCGCGGCCGCAGTCGCTCTCCTCGGTCGTGGCGGCCACCAGCAGGTCGCGCAACTGCGTGAGGTCCTTGGTCAGCGACTCGATCTCGGCGTGCTCGGGCAGCGACTTGCGCTTGTGCGCGAGCTGCTGGAGGCGTACGTCGAGAGCCTGGACGTCGAGAAGTCGGATCTGGTCGGCGGGCTCGGCGTTCAGTTGGGGGCTCCCAGTGCTTCAGAGGTGGTGGTGGACGCCGCGTGGGCGGTCCAGGGGTCGGTGACCGTGGCGGAGACATGGACCCGAAGGCCCCATCCGTTCCGGTCGGAGATCTGGTCGAGCTCGGCGGCGGCCAGCTCGCACCAGGGCCACTCGGTGGCCCAGTGCGCCGCGTCGAGCAGCGCGAGGGGGCTGTGCGCACGCGCTTCGGACACCGGGTGGTGGCGCAGGTCCGCGGTGAGGAAGGCGTCGACACCGGCCGCGCGTACGTCGTCGAAGAGACTGTCGCCCGAGCCGCCGCTGACGGCGACCGTCCGGACGAGGGCCTCGGGGTCGCCGGCGACCCGGATGCCCTGCGCGGTCGCGGGCAGCCGTTCGGCGGCGCGGGCCGCGAACTCGCGGACGGTCAGCGGATGGTCCAGCTCGCAGACCCGGCCGAGGCCACGCCGGCCGGCGGGGTCGGAGGGGTCCGGTACGAGCGGTCGTACGACGCGCAGGTCGAGGGCGCCCGCGAGGGCGTCGCTGACTCCGGGATCGGCGCGGTCGGCGTTGGTGTGGGCGACGTGGAGGGCGACGTCGTGCTTGATGAGGGTGTGCACGACCCGGCCCTTGAAGGTGTCCGCCGCGACCGTGGTCGTCCCGCGCAGATAGAGCGGGTGGTGGGTGACCAGCAGGTCGGCGCCCAGCTTCACGGCTTCGTCGACGATGTCCTGGACGGGGTCCACGGCGAACAGGACCCGGGAGACCTCCTGGTCGGGGTCGCCCACGACCGTGCCGACCGCGTCCCAGGACTCGGCCCGCTCGGGGGGCCACAGGGCGTCCAGCGCGGCGATGACTTCAGACAGACGAGGCACAACGCCAGGCTACCTGGCTGCCCTGTGCGCCTGAACCGGCGCCGCTCTCGGCCGCCCCTTCACACCCCGGCCAGCACACACGCCACCTTTTCCTCAGGCGAATCGTTACTTGGCCATCCTTATGTGTGAAATGCCTGTTGCCGACCCCCCGTCTGCGCGGGCGAAAACTACTTTCGTCGCCGGAGGTGACCGATCGATGACGGCCTGTGCGATCGAACCCGCGGTGGGGTCCCCGCGGACTGAGTGCGCGATCACGGCGGACGG
The DNA here is from genome assembly GCF_001280005.1 of Streptomyces sp. NRRL WC-3618. Taxonomy (GTDB): domain Bacteria; phylum Actinomycetota; class Actinomycetes; order Streptomycetales; family Streptomycetaceae; genus Streptomyces. The sequence continues at coordinate 22,169 of NZ_LGDW01000336.1, forward strand.
GGCCTACGCGGCCCGGCTCGCACGCATCGGCGACTCCTGGTTCCCGGAGCGCTGGACGCTCGACGGGCCCGAGCCGTACGCCGTGCCGCTGCCCGGCAACCAGCCGGAGGAGCCCGGTACACAGGTGCTGCCGATGGGCGACGGGCGCGTCCTCATCCACCGCCCGATCGACGGCCGGCACACCTTCGCGCTGCTCTACCCGACCGGCCCCGGCACCGGCGAACTCCCCCTCGGCGCCGTCGAGTGCGCCGACCCCGGCACCCCGCTGCGGCTGCTGCCCCCGGCTCCGGGCGGCGACCGCGCGTACGCCCTCACCCTGGGCCGGCGTTCGACGACGGTGTGGCTAGTGGCGGGCGGCGCCTTCGGGCCCGAGTACGTCGCGGAGGTCCCCGGTCGCTGTTCGGGCGGGGTCTGGCTGGACCGCACGGGCCGACTGCTCGCCCTGGACCGGGAGGTCGGGGGGCGCACGAAGGCGGTCGTGGTCGACCTGGAGCGCGACGGCGAGGTGTCGCCGCTGCTCCAGATCTCGGCGGACAGCAACGACCGGCTGCTGCTCGCGGACGCGGACAGCGGGCTGCTGCTGATCGGCTCGGACGCGCCCTCGGCCGGGGGGCAGGAACGGTTGGGCTGGGGGGTGCTGGGCAGCACGCTGCCGGTGCGTTTCCCGGAGTCCCTGCGGATCGACGGGTGCGCGCTCACGCCGTTCGCGATCCAGCCCGGTCAGGTGCTGACGCCGGAGAGCTGCGGGGTGGCCCTGCGGGTCCAGGGTCCGGCGGGGAGCTGGGTGGGGGTGTGGCGGCCCTCCGCGCGACAGCTGCGGCACTTCCCGGCGCCGCAGGGGTGGCTGCCGGGGGTCGGGCTGTGGAGCAGGGACGGGGAGCTTCAACTGCCCTACGCGACGGGCGAGGTGCCGTGCGGGGTGGTTCGGGTGCGGGCAGCGGAGGTCGAGGTGAGGGCGGAGGACGCGGCTTCGGGAGCATTGACGGGGGCGGGAGCGGGAGCGGTGACAGGGGCGGGGGCCGGGACTCGGATCGAGACCGGTCCGGTGGTGGGTCCCGCGGCGCCTGTCGCCGCGGCCCGGCCCGTGCCCCTGCAGCAGGCTCCGCTGGGGCGGGTCGTGACGAAGACCGGGAAGCCCGGTAACGAACTGGCGAAGCTTGTAACGAACTAATCCCGGTCGGCGTGTGGGACTCGTGTCACCCCGAGGTGCGCCGGTTAAGATCACCCGGCTGTTAGAAGGATCATGTTGACGGGGTGAACACTTTCTGATGAACGACACCAGCACCAGCACCATGCAGCCGCTGTCCGCCGACGCCCACGAGGCGAAGGGCCACAGCGAGGGCTACGGCAGCGGCCGTGGCAGACACCGGGGTCAGATCGCGATCCACAACGACGAGACCACCCCGCACGGCCGTCACCGCAAGCCGTCCGAGCAGGCCGAGAACAGGGTCTGACGGTACGTCACGTGACGTGCGGCCCCGCCCGGTCGGTTACGGGCGGGGCCGCTTTTCCGTCTCCTGTCAGCCTCCTGTCAGCCGCGCCTGAGACCGAGCACCTCCGCCGCCGCGAAGGTCTCCCCGGCGGGCCGCTCCGCGTAGTGCGGGGTGAGCAGCGCGTCCAGTTCGTCGTAGGTGAAGGTGTCCTGCTTGCTGTCGAACTTGGCGGCCACCCGTGGGCGTTCGACGACGGCGACCATCCCGCCGTGGACGACGAGCAGCTGTCCGTTGACGTGTTCGGCGGCCGGTGAGGCCAAGTAGCCGACGAGCGGGGCGACATGCTCGGGGGCGAGGGGGTCGAGGCCGCCCAGGCCGTTCTCCGGCTGCTCGAAGTCCCCGAAGACGTCCTCGGTCATCCGGGTCCGGGCGCGCGGGCAGATCGCGTTCGCCGTCACGCCGTACTTGGCGAGGGCGAGGGCCGTGGAGGTGGTCAGCCCGACGATTCCGCCTTTCGCGGCGGCGTAGTTGGGCTGGCCCGCTGATCCGGCGAGAAACGCCTCCGAGGACGTGTTCACGATCCGCCCGTACACCGGTTCGCCGGTCGCCTTGGCGCGGCCCCGCCAGTGCGAGGCGGCGAAGTGGGTCGTGTTGAAGTGTCCCTTGAGGTGAACCCGTATGACGGCGTCCCACTCCCCCTCCGTCATGGAGAAGACCATGCGGTCGCGCAGGATGCCCGCGTTGTTGACGAGGACGTCCAGCTTCCCGAACTCGGAGATCGCCAACTCCACCAGCTGACCAGCCTGTTGGTGATCCGCCACGTCTCCGGTGTGGGCGAGGGCCGTACCGCCCGCCGCGCGGATCTCGGCGGCGACCTCCTCGGCGGGGGTGGCGGACGCCTCGCCGGAGCCGTCCCGGCCGCTCTGCCCGTAGTCGTTGACGACGACGGCCGCGCCGAGCCGGGCCAGTTCCAGTGCCTCGGCCCGGCCCAGACCGCGTCCGGCGCCGGTGACGATCGCGGCGAGTCCCTCAAGGGGAAGTGGCGGTGACAGTGGTGACATCGGCGCCCCTCAGATCTCGATGCACGTACGCAGTGCGGTGCCGGTGCGCATCTGGTCGAGGGCCTCGTTGATGCCGGCGAGCGGCACGCGGTGGGTGATGAGGCCCGCGAGGTCGACGCGGCCGGCGCGCCAGAGGGCGATCGTGCGCTCGTAGGACCGCAGGACGTCGCCGCCGCCGTACATGGACGGCAGGATGCGCTTCTCGTCGAAGAACAGCTCGAACATGTTGAGTTGGAGGTTGTCGTCCATGGCGCCCGCGCCGACGACGACCATGGTGCCGCCGCGCCGGGTGGTGTCGTAGGCGGTGCGGGCGGTGGCGGAGCGGCCGACGACCTCGAAGACGTAGTCGAACCCCTCGCCGCCGGTGAGCTGTTGCTTGGCGTCGGCCAGCTCGTCCGGCGAAACGGCCCTCGTCGCACCGAACTTGAGCGCGGACTCGCGGCGCGAGAGCACCGGGTCGACGGCGACGATCTCGGCGGCGCCCTGGAGCCGCGCGCCCTGTATCGCGGAGATGCCGACGCCTCCGCAGCCGATGACGGCGACCGACGAACCGGCCTGTACGTCAGCGGTGTTGAGGGCGGCGCCGAGTCCGGTGGTGACCCCGCAGCCGATGAGGGCGGCGATGTCGAAGGGCACGTCGTCGGGGATGGGCACGGCGCAGCCCGCGTCGAGGACGACCTCCTCGGCGAAGGTGCCGGTGCCGGCCATGCCGAAGACATCGCCGCCCGGGCGCCTGAAGTTGGGGGTGCCCGCGTTCATGAACCCGGCGAGGCACAGCTCGGTCTGGCCGCGCCCGCACGCGGGACACGCGCCGCAGGCGGGCAGCCAGCAGACGACGACCCGGTCTCCGGGCTTCACGTGGCTTACGCCCTCGCCGACTTCGAGGATCTCGCCGGCGCCTTCGTGGCCGGGCACGAAGGGCGCGGGCTGCGGCAGGACACCGTTCATCGCGGAGAGGTCCGAGTGGCACAGCCCGGTGGCCCGTACCCGGATCCTCACCTTGCCGGGGCCGAAGCCCACGGCCTCGACGTCGTCCAGGACGTCGAGCTTGTCCTGCCCGATCTCGTGCAGTACGGCTGCGCGCATGGTGCGGCTCCCCTCAGGAACGTGCTCGGCTCAACCCACGGGTGTGCGGTTCATGAGTGTTCGACGACGGTGTCCGCCAGTACGGTCGCGTCCGCCCGCTCGACGGCGGTGACCGACACCTGGACGAGGTCCGGACCGGGCGTCCACATCCGGATGCGCAGGGTCTCCCCCGGGAACACGACCCCGGCGAAGCGCGTGCGGTACGCGCGGACCCGGCCGACGTCCCCGCCGAGCACCGTGTCGACGACCGCCTTGAGCGTCATGCCGTAGGTGCACAGCCCGTGCAGGATGGGCCGCTCGAACCCGGCGCGGGCGGCGAACTCGGGGTCGGCGTGCAGCGGGTTCCAGTCGCCGGAGAGCCGGTAGAGCAGCGCCTGGTCGTCGCGGACGCTCCGCTCGACGACCTTCACGGGCTCACCGTCGGGCGCCGGGAGGCGGGCGGAGGGCCCCCGGTCGCCGCCCCAGCCGCCTTCCCCCCGCACGAAGATCTGCGCGTCGCTCGTCCACAACGGGCCCTCTGCGTCGGCGACTTCGGTGCGCATGACGAGGATCGCCGCGCTGCCCTTGTCGTACACGGCGGCGATGCTCCCGGTGGCGCGCGCCCTGCCCTCGACCGGGATCGGGCGGTGCACCTCGATACTCTGGCCGCCGTGCAGGACATGGGCGAGGTCGACGTCGACGCCGGGCATGGAGAGCCCGCTGATCACGTCCGGGGAGTCGTTGCCGGCGACGGTGGCGAAGCTGGGCAGGACGTGCAGCCGGGATTCGAGGGTGTAGCGCAGCTCGCCGGGATCGGTCGCGGGGACGCCGGCGCCGATGCCGAGGTGGTAGAGCTGGACGTCCTTGTGGCCCCAGGCGATCTCAGCGACCCGGGGTTCGGCGGCGACGGCCTTGGCGGCGTCAATGGGCATGAGGATCGCGACTCCTGATCAACTGGCGGGACGGGCATCTCGTGGGCCGGACATCTCACAAGAACGGGCATCTCACAGGGCAGACATCACGCAGGGCGGGCATCTCGCAGGGCGGGCAGTCGCGGGACCGAGACCTCGGTACGACCGTCCGCACCGTCGGCCGCACCGAGGTCGATACGGGCCGATCTAGAACGCGTTCCAGTCCGGCGCCCCCTGTTGTATAGCCGAGCGGTCCCGAGTTGTGAATACTCCTGACGATGCGTCAGGTATGAGGCCTCGGACCGCATGCCACTCCGCGCCAGGACATTTGTCCTGCCCGAGTCGGTACATCGGCATCTGCCCGGCCCGGCGCTCGCTTCGTACGCTGTCGTCCATGCTGTGGATGAGAAAGGCCGCCTGCCAGATGGGCGAGTGGCGGGCGGAGCGGGCCCGCTGGCGGGCGGACATGGACCGGTACAAGGCCGCCCGGCGCGCCGCGCGGAAGTCGGGCGAGCAGACGCCGCCGGACCCGGGCCCGCCGCCCACCGGTTTCGCCCTGCTGCCCTGGCTGCTGATGGGCATGGGCTCCTTCTCCAACCTCCTCCAGGGCCGCACCCCACTGCCCTGGATCGGCGCGCTGGGCCTGCTCACCTTCAACTCCCTCTACATCTACGTCACGTTCCGCGCCTTCGTGAAGGAGGCACGGGACGCCAGGTCGACGCGGGTGGCGCTCGTCGTCATGGGCGCGGTGACCTGCGTGCTGGCGATCGTGTACGGCGGCAGCTGGCTGTACTTCTTCCCGCTGCTCGGGCTGGCCACGGGCGCGGTGATGCGGGGCCCGTGGCTGGGCCGCACCGGACTCTCGCTCACCGCCCTCGCGGCGGCGGTCTCCGCGGTGCAGGAGGGCTGGGACGCGCTGAACGTGGCGTACGGGACGTTCCTGTCGACGATGGTGACAGCGGCGATCCTTTCCCTGGCCGAGGCGGTACGCGAACTGCGGGCGGCGCGTGAGGCGTTGGCGCATCGCGCGGTCGAGGAGGAACGGCTGCGTTTCTCCCGTGACCTGCACGATCTGCTGGGCCACACCCTGTCGGTGATCGTGGTGAAGTCGGAGGCGGCCCGTCGGCTGGCGCCCCGCGACATGGACGCGGCCCTGCACCAGATCACGGACATCGAGTCGGTGGGCCGCCAGGCCCTGACGGAGATCCGCGAGGCGGTGACGGGCTACCGGCAGGGCGGCCTGGCCACGGAACTGGACCGGGCGGACTCCGTCCTGACGGCGGCGGACATCACCCCGGTGATCCACCGCTCCGGCCCGCCCCTGTCGTCGCCGGCGGAGGCGCTCCTGGGGTGGGTGGTACGGGAGGCGGTCACCAACGTCGTACGGCACAGCGGCGCCACACGCTGCGAGATCACGGTGGCGAGCGTGGGCGAACGGGTGCGTCTGAGCGTCGCGGACAACGGCAAGGGCGTGAAGGCTCTCCCGGTCCCCACCCGGCCGGGTGTCGGGGGCACCGGGCTCAAGGGCCTGACGGAACGCCTCGCGGCGGCGGACGGCTCCCTGGAGGCGGGGCCGGCACCCGGGGGCGGGTTCCTGCTGGTGGCCGAGCTGCCGCCGAGCTCGCAGGAGTCGCCTTCTTCCCAGCTCAACGCCGCCATCAGCCCTACCCTTACGCCGTGAACGAGATGCCCCGGGACCATCGCCCCGCGAAGTCCATCCGCGTCCTCCTCGCCGAGGACCAGCAAATGATGCGCGGCGCTCTGGCCCTGCTGCTCGGGATGGAGCCGGACATCACGGTCGTCGCCCAGGTCGCGACCGGTGACGCGATCGTCGACGCGGCTCTTCTGCACCGCCCCGACGTGGCGCTCCTCGACATCGAGCTGCCGGGCATCAGCGGCCTGGACGCCGCCGCCCTCCTCCGCGACGAGGCCCCGGACTGCCGGGTGCTGATCCTGACCACCTTCGGCCGCCCCGGCTATCTGCGCCGGGCCATGGAGGCGGGGGCCGCCGGGTTCCTCGTCAAGGACGGTCCCGTGGAGGAGCTGGCGGCGGCGATCCGGCGCGTACTGACCGGCGAGACGGTCATCGACCCCGCCCTCGCCGCCGCCGCGCTCAGCGCCGGGCCCAATCCGCTCACGGGGAGGGAGTGCGAGGTTCTGAACGCCTCGGCGGACGGCGCGACGGTCGCCGACGTCGCGGCCAGGCTCCATCTTTCCGAGTCGACGGTCCGCAACTATCTCTCGGCCGCGATCGGGAAGACCGGGACCCGCAACCGGGCGGAGGCGGTGCGGGAGGCTCGGCAGCAGGGGTGGCTCTAGCGGGGGCCTGTCGTGGGTCCCGCTGCTGGGGGCTGCGCCCCCAGACCCCGCTGTCGGCCCTGAAGGGGCCTCGTCCTCAAACGCCGGACGGGCTGAAAAAGGCGCGCGGTCGTGCTGCCGCCTCACCCCGTGACCCTCACCGACTTGAACTCCTTCCCCTCCCCCCCGAGGCAGACGAACCAGGCCGCCTCTGAACCCGCGACCGGCCTGATCACCGGGACCTTGTTGTTCGCCGCGTAGTTCGCCGGGACCTTGTGGGCCACCGATGTCGTGCCGTCGTCCCAGGTGCAGGTGACCGTTCGGGCCCTGGCGGCCACCCTGCCGATGACCAGGCGGTTCAAGGCGCCGGCCTGGTCGGAGGTTTTCGCTTCCAGGGGGATCGCGGCCGACTCCAGATCCGTACCGGACATGCCGTAGGCCTTGTCGATTTCGCCCTGCATCACCGGCCTCCACACGTCGTCGACGGCCAGAGAGACGGAGAAGAAGCCCCTGCCCACCAGGCTCTTGGGGATACGCGCGCGCGGCGGCAACTCTCCGTGGTCGATAATGGCACCGAACTGCCGGACCGCCTCCTCCTCGTTCCGCGGCGCTCCCCAGATGTCGATGGTGACCCGCCACTCCCTCCCGCGGTCCCTGCCCATCGCGACAGTGGTCCGCTGGGGGTCGTACACATGCCGTTCCTCCGCCGAAGGGGGCCGGACCGCCACCTGGTTGACCTCGTGGCCGTTGTCGATGCCCGCCAGGGCCAGGGTTCCGGTCGACACGGCGATCGCCAGGGCCGCCGCCGACGCCACCGCCCAGCGGCGCGCCCTGCGGCGTCGGCCGCCGCGGACCACCGCCTGGTAGGGGGCTATGCCGATCTCGACCCCGTCCGCGGCGTCGGCCAGCAGGAAGGTGATGTCCGAGTGTGCGGTGTCGCCCTGTGCCATGTTCTGGTTCGTCTCCCGGTCCGCGCTCATCACTTCCGCCCTCCCTGTGTCGCTGTCTCGGCCAGGCCCGGTATGGCGCGGAGTTTCGCGATCCCCTTGGCCGCGTTGCTCTTCACCGCGCCCACCGAGCAGCCCATCGCCTGCGCGGCCTGTGTTTCGGTCAGGTCCTCCCAGTACCGCAGCACCACCGCCTGCCGCTGCCGGGGCGGCAACTGGGCCAGCGCCTTGAGCAGCGCCCCGCGGTCGTCGGCCCGGGCGATGTGGTCTCCGGTGTCGGGCAGCTCGTGCCCCAGTCCCTCGTCGTCCTTCGGCGCCAGGAACTCCTTGAGGCGCCTGCGGTGCTTACGGGCGTGCGCGTTGATCATCACGCGCCGCACATACGCCTCCGGGTCGTCGGCCGAGCCGACTCTCCGCCAGGCCACATAGACCTGTTCCAGCGTCGACTGGACCAGATCCTCCGCCGCGTGCTGCTCCCCCGTGAGCAGAAACGCCGTCCGCAGCAGCCGTGGCCAGCGGCCGATGACGAAGCTCTGGAACTCCTCGTCCCGAGTCGCCCCTCGACCCCCGTCCCGACCCCGGTCCCGATTCCGATCCCGGTCCCGGTCCCGGTCCTGTCCCTGTTCCCCCATGAGCACCTCCTAGATGTTCAAAGGAGTCCATGAGCCGCCCGAATCGTTGCCCCGATCCCAGAACAATTTCTTCGCACGTGACGGCGGATCAGATACCCATGAGCAGGTCAAAGATTAGTTAGTACGCCAAAACATCGGAATAGTTGCCCAGGCACACGGGTTCATCGCCCACGTACCCCTGCCCGGATCCGCCTGGAGGCTCCACCCCATGACACACACGACGACCGACCGGCCCGCCGGCGACACCGGCAGAACGGGCGGGGCCATAGTCCCGGTGCTCGCCTTCGCGGGCATCGTTGTCGCGGTCATGCAGACCCTGCTCGTCCCCGTCATCAAGGACCTCCCCCAGCTGCTGAGCACCTCGCCCAGCAACGCCACCTGGGTGCTGACCTCGACGCTCCTCTCCGGAGCCGTGGCCACGCCCATCATGGGCCGGCTCGGTGACCTGTACGGCAAGCGGCGCCTGCTGATCACCAGCCTCTCCGTGATGGTGGTCGGCGCCCTGATCAGCGCGCTCACCAGCGACCTGCTGACCATGATCGCGGGACGTACCCTCCAGGGCTTCGCCATGGGCGCCATCCCCCTCGGCATCGGTCTGATGCGGGACATGCTGCCCCGCGAGAAGCTTCCCTCCGCGATGGCCCTGATGAGCTCCTCCATCGGCGTCGGCGGCGGCCTCGCCCTCCCCCTCGCCGCGCTGATCGCCCAGCACTCCGACTGGCACTCCCTCTTCTACGGCGCCGCCGGCCTCGGCGCCTTCGCCATCGCCCTCACCCTGCTCGTCGTCCCCGAGTCCCGGATGCGCGCCGAGGGCACCTTCGACGTGCTCGGGGCGGTCGGACTCTCCGTCGGCCTGGTCCTCTTCCTCCTCCCGATCACCAAGGGCAGCGACTGGGGCTGGGCCTCCGGCACCACGCTCGGCCTGTTCGCCGCGTCCGCCGTCGTCCTGCTCCTGTGGGGCGTACTGGAGCTGCGCATCAAGGCCCCGCTGGTGGACCTGCGAACCACCGCCCGGCCCGCCGTCCTGTTCACCAACCTCGCCTCGATCATGGTCGGCGTCTCCTTCTACGTCGTCTCCCTCGTCCTGCCCCAGCTCCTCCAGCTGCCCACCTCCACCGGCTACGGTCTCGGCCAGTCGATGGTCATGGCGGGCCTGATCGTGGCGCCGCTCGGCCTGACGATGATGTTCACGGCGCCCGTCTACGCCCGCCTCTCCGCCAAGTACGGGCCCAAGGTCACCCTGATCCTCGGCCTGCTGATCATCGCGATCGGCTACGGCGCCGGCCTCGGCCTGATGAGCGCCGCGTGGCAGTCCCTGGTCATCGCGGTGGTCCTGGGCGCCGGCATCGGCCTCGCCTACTCCTCCCTCCCCGCCCTGATCGTCGGCGCGGTCCCGGCCTCCGAGACCGGCGCGGCCAACGGACTCAACACCCTCATGCGTTCCATCGGTACGTCGGTGTCGAGCGCCGTCATCGGGATGGTGCTCGCCAACACCGCGAACCATGTGGGTGGCGTCGCCATCCCCACGATGCACGGGTTCCGGATCTCGTTCCTGATCGCGACCGGCGCGGTGGCGGTCGGGCTGCTGCTGGCCCTGTTCCTGCCGGGGCGGCGCCCTGCTCAGCCGCAGTTGCGGGCGAGCAGCGAGGAGGACGCGAACCTGGCGCGGGCCAACGAGGTGCTCGGTGCCGGGTTCCGTGGGCGGGTGCTGGACACGGACGGTGGTCCGGTCGCCCGGGCCAAGGTCACGTTGATCGACCAGCGGGGTCGGCAGGCGGGGGCGACGCTTTCGGCGGAGGACGGGAGCTATGCGGTTGCCGTTCCGGCACAGGGGGCGTACGTGCTTGCCGCGCGGGCCGTCGGGCATGGGCCGCTTGCCTCGTCGGTGACCCATGGGGGTGGGGCGGTTGATATGGACCTGTCCCTGCCGGGGGAGAGCGTCAGCGCGTAGGCGCTGCGCTTGCCGGGGGGTGCGCGGTGCGTTTTGGGGTGCCGGTTCGCTGTGGCTGGTCGCGCAGTTCCCCGCGCCCCTGTACACGTGCCCCCTGTCAGCATCGGGCTTCCCGCACACTCGTACCGCTGGGCAGGTGCCTTTTGGGGTGCGGGGCCGCTGTGGCTGGTCGCGCAGTTCCCCGCGCCCCTGTACACGTGCCCCCTGGCAGCATCGGGCTTCCCGCACACTCGTACCGCTGGACGGGTGCGTTTTGGGGTGCGGGGCCGCTGTGGCTTGTCGCGCAGTTCCCCGCGCCCCTGTACACGTGCCCCCTGGCAGCATCGGGCTTCCCGCGCACTCGTACCGCTGGACGGGTGCGTTTTGGGGTGCGGGGTCGCTGTGGCTTGTCGCGCAGTTCCCCGCGCCCCTGTACACGTGCCCCCTGTCACGGTCGTGCAGGTCTTCGCGCCCCTCTGCGCCTGCCCCCTGTCTTTTGGGCAACCGGATGTGCGGCAGCATGGGGGTTCGCACGCTCGTACGACTGGGAGGAACCCTATGATCGCGCCAGCGCCCAAGGCTGAGACTCTGGCTGCTTTTGAGGCTGCCAAGGGGTTCATGCCCGCCCGGGAGGGGCTCGCCCTGTACGAGGCCGCCGTTGTTGCGGGGGCGCTCGGGCTGCCGTTGCTTGAGGTCGGTACGTACTGCGGGCGGTCCACGATCCTGCTCGCCGACGCGGCCCGGGCCGCCGGGGTCACCGCCGTCACCGTCGATCATCACCGGGGCAGCGAGGAGCAGCAGCCCGGCTGGGACTACCACGACCCGGAGACCGTCGACCCGGAGCTCGGCGTCATGGACACGCTTCCGCTGTTCCGGCGCACCCTGAACAAGGCGAACCTGGAGGACCACGTCGTCGCGGTCGTCGGGCGTTCGCCTCAGGTTGCGCGGATCTGGAACTCGCCGCTCGGCCTCGTCTTCATCGACGGCGGGCACACCGACGAGCACGCTACCGCCGACTACGAGGGCTGGGCCCCGCACATCGCGCCGGGCGGCCTCCTCCTCATCCACGACGTCTTCCCCGACCCCGAGGACGAGTTCACCGGCCAGGCCCCCTACCGCGTCTACCTCCGCGCCCTCGCCTCCGGCGCCTTCACGGAGATCTCCGCGACGGAGTCGCTGCGCGTTCTGCGGCGAACGGGGGCAGGGGTCTGAGGCCCCGGTTAGAGTCGCTGACGTGTCCTACGCAGGCCCCGGCTTCGAGCCGCCCCAGCCCCCTCGTTCCCGCGCCCTTCTGCGCCGTCCGCTGACCGTCGCCCTCGCCGTGCTGGTGCTGGGCGGGGCGGGCGGCTGGTTCGTCTGGGGGGCCGTCGCCGACGACGGCGGCGGCGGGGACAAGTCATTGTCCAGCGGCGAGTACGCACCCCTGTCGCCGATCCAGCCGCCCGGCTTCTCCGCCCCCAGCGAAGCCGCGTCTTCCCTGGCGGGCAAGGTCGTCGTCATCGACCCCGGGCACAACCCCGGCAACTTCAAGCACACCGCCGAGATCGCCCGCAAAGTGAACATCGGAACGAAGCTGAAGGAGTGCGACACCACTGGTACCTCCACCAACAGCGGTTATACGGAGGCCGAGTTCACCCTCGACGTCGCGCGGCGGCTGCGGACGATCCTCGAACAGCGGGGCGCCACCGTGAAGTTCACCCAGGACGGCGACCGGACCGCCTACGCCTTCGGGCCCTGTGTGGACGAGCGCGCCCGGATGGGGAACGCCGCGCATGCCGACGCCGTCGTCTCCGTCCACGCCGACGGGAGCGCGCAGGGCAACCGCGGCTTCCATGTGATCCTGCCGGGCACGGTGCACCAAGGGGCCGCGGACACCCGGCCGATCGTCGCCTCCTCCCGGCGTCTCGGCGAGCGCGTGAAGACCGGGTTCGCCGACAGAACCGGTTCCGCGCCCTCCAACTACATCGGTGACGGCACCGGTCTGGACACCCGGACGGACCTCGGCGGTCTCAATCTGTCAACGGTTCCCAAGGTGTTCATCGAGTGCGGCAACATGCGCGACAGCAAGGACGCGGCCCTGCTGACCAGCGGGGCATGGCGACAGGAAGCCGCACAGGGGATCTCTGAAGGAATCGTGAGTTTCCTGAGCGGGTCGTGATCAACGCGTGCATCCCGGCGGACAGCCCACACAGACGGACGATAATGTCGTGCCTCTACACACGATGACGACGACACGACCTACGAAGGACCTGAGGACCTGAAGTGAATATCCGCTCCCTCACTCGAGGCGACGGCGTGGTGATCGGAGCAGCGGTGTTGCTGTTCATCGCGTCGTTCCTCGACATCTACTCCGTCGACGGCGCCCCGGGCCTCGACCTGCCGAGCGCCTGGGCCAGTGGACCGGTCCTGATGGGCGTCGTCCTCGCCGGCATCATCGGTGCCGCGCTCGTCGTGATGTCGCACGGTCTGCCGCAGCTGCCCAAGGTCGCGGGCATCGACCTCGGCCAGTTCGGCGTCGCCTTCACCGTGTTCGCCGCCTGGAGCGCGCTCGGCAACGTCTTCGACCCGACGGGCGGTCTCGACAACGTCAGGGACAGCGGGGGCGGCCCGGACGCCGGTACCGGTCTGATCCTCTCCCTGGTCGCCACGGTCGTCATGGCGGCCGCCGCCGTCGCCACCCCGCTGGTCCCGGCCCTCAAGGGCCCCCTGGTCCCGGCCCCCAAGCCGCACGCCCCGCAGCCCTACGGCGGCGGCCAGCCCTACCCCGGTGGCCAGCAGCCCCAGGGTGGTTACGGCTACCCGGGCGCCGGCGCGCCGCAGCAGCCGTACGGTGGCCAGGCGCAGGCCGGTCAGCCCTTCGGCGCCGAGGCCGGCGCGGGTCAGCCGCCGCAGGCGCAGCCGCCGGCCGCGGACTTCTCCCCGTTCTGGTTCGCGGTGCCGGTGCCGCGTCCGCTGTTCGCGGAGGATGGCTCGCCGACGCCGATCGCCGAACTGGCCCCCGGTACCTGGTACTTGGCTGTCGAGCAGCGCGGCCAGGGCTTCGTCGCCCAGACGCAGGACGGCCGCCGGGGCGTACTCCAGGACACCTCCGGCATCCAGCGCGGCTGACGCGACCGGCCACCCTGCGCGTACAGCGCGAGCCACGGCCCCTTGCCCTTCCGGGCGAGGGGCCGTTGTCGTACAGTCGCCGCCAGCGGCAACAGATCTGACGATCCGTCAGGAGGCAGGTATGCGGCTCGGTCTCGCGCTCGGCTACTGGGGTCGTGGCCCCTCCCCGGACCACGTACCGCTCGCCCAGGAGGCCGAACGGCTCGGCTACGACTCCGTGTGGACCGCCGAGTCCTGGGGCTCGGACGCGTTCACCCCCTTGACGTGGATCGCGGCGCAGACGTCAAGGATCAAGCTGGGTACGGCGGTTGCCCAGATGGCGGCCCGCTCGCCGACGGCCACCGCGATGCACGCCCTCACCCTCGACCACCTCTCCGGCGGACGCGTCCTCCTCGGGCTCGGGCTCTCCGGCCCCCAGGTCGTCGAGGGCTGGTACGGGCGCCCGTTCCCGAAGTCGCCGCTCACCGCGACCCGGGAGTACGTGGACGTCGTACGCCAAGTCATGCGCCGCGAGGCCCCCGTTCAGCTCGCGGGCCGCTTCCATCCCCTGCCGTACGACGGTCCGGGCGGCACCGGTATCGGCAAGCCGCTCAAGTCGATCACCCACCCCCTGCGTGCCCAACTCCCCGTGCTGCTCGGCGCGGAGGGGCCGAAGAACATCGCCCAGACGGCCCGTATCGCCGACGGCTGGCTGCCCCTGTACTGGTCCCCGCTGCGGACCGAGGCGTACGAGGAGCCGCTGAGCGGGGCCCCCGAGGGGTTCGTCGTCGCGCCGATGGCGCAGGCCCGCGTCTGCGCCGACGTCTCCGAGGGGCTGCTGCCCGTCAAGACGATGCTCGGCTTCTACATCGGCGGGATGGGGCACGCGGCACGCAACTTCCACGCCGATCTGATGGCCCGCATGGGGTACGAGGAGGAGGCCCGGCGGATCCAGGAACTGTTCCTCGCCGGGCGGCGCGAGGAGGCCGTGCTCGCCGTACCGGACGCCTTCGCCGACGAGATCTCCCTCGTCGGGCCGCGTGAACGCATCGCGGAGCGGCTGGAGTTGTGGCGCAAGGGGCCGGTGACCGACCTGCTCGTCCTCTCCCCCGATCCGCACACTCTGCGGGTGCTCGCCGAGCTCAACTCCTGACGGAAGACCGACGGCAGACTCAGAGCGACTGACGGCGCTGGTTGCAGCCCGGATTCCGGGGCACCCGAAGGACATGTCCCCCGTATCTCGCCGTGGTGCCAATCAGGCCGGGACGATCATCGCGATCGTCGCCGACATCATGGCCGTCATCCTCGGCCTCTGGATCCTGATGTATCTGCTGGACGCCAACCGCGCGAACGACTTCGTGCAGGTCGTCCATGACGCGGCCGCCTGGCTGGCGGGCTGGTCGCACGACCTCTTCACGTTCGACGAGCAGTGGGCGCGGGTCGTCGCCGGGTACGGACTGGCCGCCGTCGTCTACCTGTTCGTGGGCCACGCGATCGCCAACCGCATCAACCGGCACTGACAGACCGGTTTCTCGGCGAGTCTCGGCTGGTTTCGGCCGGTCAGGCGCAGCAGTCCGGGTCCAGTCCCGTCGGCAACAGTTCGCCCCCGAAGACCGCGCAGGTTGCCTCGTGGCCGCCGAGTGCGGCGACCGCGAGAAGCAGGGAACCCGCCGTCCAGGTGGTGAGTTCGCGCGGCCAGATCGCCTTCGCGTCGAACACGTACCCCGTCCAGTAGAGGCCGCTGTCCTCGTCGCGCAGGTGCTGGATCGACTGGAGTATCTCCAGAGCCCGGTCGGACTCGCCCACCGCCCAGAGCGCCAGGGCGAGTTCGGCCGACTCGCCGCCCGTCACCCACGGGTTGGGCACGACACAGCGCACCCCGAGTCCGGGGACGACGAAGCGCTCCCAGCCCTCCTCTATACGGGACTTGGCCTCCGTACCCGTCAACGCGCCGCCCAGGACGGGGTAGTACCAGTCCATCGAGTAGCGGGCCTTGTCGAGGAACCGCTCCGGGTGCCGGCGGATGGCGTGCCGTAGCGCGCCCACCGCCAACTCCCAGTCGGGCTGGGGCTCTTCGCGTTCCTCGGCGATGGCGAGTGCGCAGCGCAGGGCATGGTGGACGGACGAACTCCCGGTCAGCAGGGCGTCGTTGACGTCCGTGCCGTCGTCCTCGCGCTTCCAGCCGATCTCACCGCCGGGCTGCTGCAACTGGAGGACGAACTCGACGGCCGCGAAGACCGTCGGCCACATCCGGTCCAGGAAGGTGTCGTCGCCGGTGGAGAGGTAGTGGTGCCAGACGCCGACGGCTATGTAGGCGACGAAGTTGGTCTCGCGGCCCCGGTCGGTGACGGCGTCCGCGTCCCCGTCGGCGTACGCGGCGTACCAGGAGCCGTCCCCGGCCTGCTGGGCGGCCAGCCACAGGTACGCCCGCTCGGCGGCCTCGTGTTCGCCGGCCGCGTCCAGGGCCATCGCGGCCTCGGTGTGGTCCCACGGGTCGAGATGGTGCCCCCTGAACCACGGGATGGCTCCGTCCTCCCGCTGCTCCGCGAGGATCCCGCGGACGGTGAGGGCGGCCTGCTCGGCGGTGAGGACCCCGGGCAGGACGAGGTGTTCTGTCCGGGGGGTCGTCACTTGGCGGCCACCTCGGCTTCCGGCTGGGAAAGGCTCGGGAGGTGCGGCTTCGTCGCGTACGCCACGAAGCTCTTGCCGATCAGCGGGTTCAGCGCCTGCTCGGCGACCCGGGTGGCCAGCGGCTTCTTCATGATGTCCCAGACCAGCAGCTTGTGGTACGCGCGGACCGGCAGCACCTTGTCGTTGTCCACGCCGAACGCGCACTTCAGCCACCAGTACGGGGAGTGCAGGGCGTGGGCGTGGTGGGTGCCGTAGGGCGTCAGTCCCGCTTCTTCGATCTTCGCGAGGAGCTCGTCCGCCTTGTAGATGCGGATGTGGCCGCCCTCGACCTCGTGGTAGGCGTCGGAGAGGGACCAGCAGATCTTCTCGGGGCCGTAGCGCGGCACGGTGATCGCGATCCGGCCGCCGGGCTTCAGCACCCGGACCATCTCGGCGAGGACGCCCTTGTCGTCCGGGATGTGCTCCATGACCTCGGAGATGATCACGACGTCGAAGGACTCGTCGGGGAACGGCAGCGCCAGGGCGTTGCCCTCCATGGCCGTGGCGGTGGCCCCGGCGGGCGCCTCGCCCGCCTCCTTCATCGCCGCGAACCACTTGGCGACCTCGCGGATCTCGTCACCGTTCTGGTCCAGCGCCACGACCTGCGCGCCGCGCCGGTAGCACTCGAACGCGTGCCGGCCGGCTCCGCAGCCGAGGTCCAGAACACGGTCGCCCGGGGCCAGCGGGAACCGGGTGAAATCGACGGTCAGCACGAAGTCCTGCTTTCGCGGTCGGGGGTCACGTGGGGGGCGGGTATGGACGTGGGCGTGGAGCCGCCCGAAGACGAGGGACGGGAGGGTCTTGGCGCGGAGCGGGCGATCGCCTCGCGGTAGTGGGCCACCGTGCCCTCCGCCGCCCGGGCCCAGGTGAAGCGGGTCAGCACGCGCTCGCGGCCCGCCCGGCCGAGGCGCGCCCGCAGTTCGGGGTTGGCGAGGAGGGTCGCCAGGGCGGTGGCCAGGGCTCCGGGGTCTCCGGGTGGAACGGCCAGACAGGTCTCCCCGTCGGGGCCGGCCACCTCCGGGATCGCTCCGCCGGTGGTGGCGACCAGGGGCGTACCGGTGGCCATCGCCTCGGCCGCCGGGAGCGAGAAGCCCTCGTACAGGGACGGTACGCAGGCGATCTCCGCCGAGCGCACCAGGTCGACGAGTTCCGCGTCCGAGATGCCCTTGACGAACTCGACGGCGCCTTCGAGGCCGTACCGCTCGATGGCCTGGGCGACGGGCCCGTCCTCGGCGCGCCTGCCGACGACCACGAGGTGGGCGGCGGGATGTTCCGTACGTACCTTCGCCAGCGCCTCGACGAGGAACACCAGCCCCTTGAGGGGAACGTCCGCGCTGGACGTGGTCACGATGCGGCCCGGTATCCGGGGCACCGCCGGGTCGGGTGCGAAGAGGTCGGTGTCGGCGCCGATGTGCACGACGTGGACGCGGCTCTCCCGGACGCCGAGATGGTCGACGATCTCCTGACGCGACGTACCCGAGACGGTGAGCACCGACGGCAGGCGGCGCGCCACCCGCTTCTGCATCCGGGTGAAGCCGTACCAGCGTCGTACGGACAGACGGCGGCGCCGGCTGTCGGCCGCATCCAGGTCCAACTGCCGGTCCACGGTGATGGGGTGGTGGATCGTGGTGACGAGCGGGGCGCCGATGTCGCCCAACAGGCCGTATCCGAGCGTCTGGTTGTCGTGTACGACGTCGAACTCACCGCTGCGCTCGCGCAGTTGGCGGCGGGCCCGGAGGGAGAAGGTGAGCGGTTCGGGAAAGCCGCCGGTCCACATCGTGGCGACCTCGAGCGCGTCGATCCAGTCGCGGTACTCGTCCCGCCCCGGGGTGCGGAAGGGGTCCGGCTGGCGGTACAGGTCGAGGCTGGGCAGCTCGGTGAGGACGGGGTCGGGACCCCGTTCACCCCGGGCGCGGCCGTCGAGTACGTCCAGCACCGGGTACGGCTGGGAGCCGATGACCTCGACGCGGTGACCGAGCCGGGCGAGTTCGCGCGACAGATGGCGTACATAGACGCCCTGGCCGCCGCAGAACGGGTTCCCCTTGTAGGTCAGAAGTGCGATGTTGAGTGGTCGCTCGCCGTCCGCGGCGGGATCCCCCTGAGGGCCTGCCTCGCTGGCCTCGGCCGTCACTCCCGGCCCCCTTCTCCCCACGGTTTCCCGCGAGACTACGACGGGACGCTAATCTAGAACAAGTTTCAGACTTGATCGTTCAGGAGGCTCCGAATCTACCGGCAGGTACGTCGACTGTGAGCGGTGGATCAGGTGATTCGCGCCACGGCGTCCGCGCGACGCGGACGTGCCATGCTGACTGTTTGCTGACACACGACTGACCGATTGCCACCTGATCGTCCACTCGATCACCGTGCGATCACCGACTGTCACGGAACGGGACCCATGTCTGCCGACGCGAAGGTGGAAGCCCCAGAAGCCGCCACGGCGCGACCGAGTTCGCCGCCGCCCTCCGCTCCGCTCACCGAGCGTCAGGAGGCCCGTCGGCGCCGGATCCTGCACGCGAGCGCGCAGTTGGCGAGCCGGGGCGGTTTCGACGCGGTGCAGATGCGGGAGGTCGCGGAGTCCTCGCAGGTCGCGCTCGGCACGCTCTACCGGTACTTCCCGTCCAAGGTGCATCTTCTGGTCGCCACCATGCAGGACCAGTTGGAGCACATGCACGGCACGCTGCGGAAGAAGCCGCCGACGGGGGACACGGCGGCGGAGCGGGTGGCGGAGACGCTGATGCGCGCGTTCCGTGCGCTCCAGCGGGAGCCGCATCTGGCGGATGCGATGGTGCGGGCGCTGACGTTCGCGGACCGGAGTGTTTCGCCCGAGGTGGATCAGGTGTCCCGTCAGACGACGGCGATCATCCTGGACTCGATGGGGTTCGGTGAGGGCGAGGGTGGGGGTGCGGGTGAGTCGGGGCGGGGGCGCCCGACGCCCGAGCAGTTGTCGGCGGTGCGGGTGATCGAGCACACGTGGCATTCGGCGCTGATCACGTGGCTGTCGGGGCGGGCGTCGATCGCCCAGGTGAAGATCGACATCGAGACGGTGTGCCGGTTGATCGACCTGACGGATCCTGCGCGGAACTGAGCAGGTCACCGTGGGTACCGGCACGCTCCGAGCGCGCGAAAGAGACCTACGAGACGGGTTACCCGCCGGTATTACCCGGACAGGTCCCGAGGGGTGCCTTCCGGCCCGACCACTGCCGTCCAGCCTCTCAGTCCTACCGTCAACGTCGGCCCCAGCGGATGCCGAAGCGTCTCGCCCAAGTCGGCTACGACGGTTGAACTCCCTCACTCGTCCCGTAGGCCGACTTCCATAATATGACTTATGTCATGATATGGAAGCCCTCGCGGGGAATATTCGAAGATTTTCAGGGGATTTTCAGCCCTCCGGCGGAAACACCGGCTCCCCGTCCTCCGCCAGCGTGATCGTGATCGCCTCCACCGGACAGTTCTCCGCCGCCGCCAGTACCTTCTCGTTCGCGTCCATGGTCGGTTCGAGTGGGTGGGACTGCATTCCCGTGTCGAGGCGGAAGCCGTCCGGGGCCCGGTGGACGCACTGGGCCGAGCCGATGCACAGTCCGCGGTCCACCTCCACGTGCCAGCGGTCGCCCATGGCCGTTATCCCTCCCAGCCGGCCGGGAGGTGGATCATCTTGTGTTCCAGGTACTCGCCGAACCCCTCGGGCCCGAACTCCCGCCCGAGCCCCGAGTTCTTGTAGCCGCCGAACGGGCCGAGCATGTCGAGGCTGAAGGTGTTCACCGAGTACGTGCCGGTACGGACCTGCCGGGCGACCTCGATGCCGTGCGCGACGTCGGCCGTCCACACGCTGCCGGAGAGGCCGTAGTCGGAGTCGTTCGCGATCTTCACGGCGTCGGACTCGTCGCCGTACGGGATCAGGCAGATGACCGGGCCGAAGATCTCCTCGCGGGCGATACGCATCGAGTTGTCGACGTCGCCGAAGAGGGTCGGTTCGACGTACCAGCCGCGGTCGAGGCCGGCGGGGCGTCCGCCACCGGTGAGGATTTTCGCGCCCTCTTCCTGGCCGATGCGGATGTAGTCGAGGTTGCGCTGCTGCTGGCGTTTCGCGACCAGCGGGCCGACCTGGGTCGCCGGGTCGAGCGGGTCGCCGACCACCAGCGCGCTCGCGGCCTGGGTGAAGGCGTCCGCGAACTCGTCGTAGCGGGAGCGCGGCAGCAGGATGCGGGTCTGGGCGACGCACGCCTGGCCGTTGTTCATCCAGGCGGCGGAGACGATGCCGGGGACGGCGGTGTCGAGGTCGGCGTCGGGGAGGACGACGGCCGCCGATTTGCCGCCCAACTCCAGCGTCACGCGGGTGAGTTGGCGGGAGGCGACCTCCATCACGCGCTTGCCCGCGGCGACCGAACCGGTGAAGGAGATCTTGTCGACGCCGGGGTGCCCGACGAGGTACTCGCTGACCTCGCGGTCGGCCGGGAGGATGGAGAGAACACCGGGCGGCAGACCGGCCTCCTTCGTTATCTCCGCGAGGATGTACGCGTCGAGGGGCGACTCGGGCGACGGCTTGAGGATGACCGTACAGCCGGCGAGCAGCGCGGGCGCGAGTTTCGCCGCCGCGACGAACTGCGGGACGTTCCAGGGGGCCACGGCGGCGACGACGCCCACCGGTTCGCGCCGGACGAGGATGCGGCCGAGGGCGCCGTCGCGTGACTCCTCGTACGTGAAGTCGCGGGCGACGGTGATCGCCGCGTCCCACACCATCATCGCGCCGAGTGCCTGGGCGAGGATGCTCCAGGAGTACGGGGAGCCGTTCTCGGAGGAGATGACGCGGCCGATCTCCTCGTACCGTGCGGCGATACCGTCCTTGATGCGGGTGACGACGGCGATCCGCTCGTCGAGGGTCATCCGGGGCCAGGGTCCCTCGTCGAAGGCGGTGCGCGCGGCGGCGACGGCCCGGTCGACGTCGGCCGGCGAGGCGTGCGGCACGCGGCCGAAGACCTCTTCGGTGTGCGGGGAGATGACCTCGATGACGTCCTTGCCGAGGGGGTCGGTCAACTCCCCGCCGATGAACAGCTGTCCGTGTTCCACGAGCTCGGTCATGGCCGACTGCCTCTCGCCGACTGCCTCTCCGGGTACCGTCTCTGACGGTTCGTCAGATAGATACGGAGACAGTTACCAGTTCCCCTCCGAGGAGTCCACAGCTCTCACACGCCAGGCGGTAGGTGACTTGGGCTCCCATGGGAACTGGTTCTAGTTATAGTGACTGGCAGCCCAGCCACAGGGGAGCCCATGACACAGGTGTCGACACAGGTGACCGAGCACGGCGGGGGCGTACGGTCCCTCCGGGTCCCCATTCCGAACAATCCCCTCGGATACACGCTGGTGTACGTCGTCGACACCGACCGCGGACCGGTCCTCATCGACACCGGCTGGGACGATCCGCTGTCCTGGGACACACTCACCGAGGGCCTGTCGGCATGCGGTACGGCGGTCGGCGAGATCCACGGCGTGGTGATCACCCACCACCACCCGGATCACCACGGCCTGTCCGGCCAGGTCCGTGAGGCGTCCGGGGCGTGGGTCGCGATGCACGAGGCGGACATCGCGCTCGTCCGGCGGACACGCGACAACCGCGCCGACCGCTGGTACTCGTACATGATCGCGAAGCTCACGGCGGCCGGCGCGCCCGACGACCATATGGCGACCCTGACCAGGACCCCCGTCGGTCTCCTGCCCGGTTTCTCGCCCGCGTTGCCCGACCGCGAGATCGTCCCCGGCGAACTCCTCGACCTCCCCGGCCGCCGGCTGCGCGCGATCTGGACACCGGGCCACACCCCGGGCCACGTCTGCCTCCACCTGGAGGAGGCTCACCCGGACCGACTCCCGGGCAACGGGCGCCTGTTCTCGGGCGATCACCTGCTGCCCGGCATCACCCCGCACATCGGCCTGTACGAGGACCCCGACGACGCGACGGTCGCCGACCCCCTCGGCGACTACCTCGACTCCCTGGAGCGCATCGGCCGCCTGGCCCCGGCGGAGGTCCTCCCGGCCCACCGCCACGCCTTCCCCCAGGCGGGCGTCCGCGTACAGGAACTGCTCGACCACCACGACGAACGCCTCACCGGCCTCCGCGCCCTCCTCACCACCCCCCTCACCGCCTGGCAGCTGGCGGAACGCATGGAGTGGAACCGCCCCTGGGCCGACATCCCCCCGGGATCACGGAACATCGCGGTCTCGGAGGCGGAGGCCCACGTACGCCGACTGGTCAAACTGGGCCACGCGGAGGCGGTGCCGGGGAGTGAACCGGTGACGTACGTGGCGGTGTGAACCCGGTGCCGTGCACACGCACCGACCCACGCTGCCACTGACGGGCCGTTTTCGAGAGCCAGGTCACTTTCGACGTGCCCGGAGACGTGAAGCGGCCCATAGGACGCACGTCACCTACGAAGCGGCCTAGTAGGCGAATGCCCGTGTCATGCCCACACAGAAACCGGGCCTGACCTGCACATTGAGAGCCAGATCACAAAGGGCGCCAACCCCCCACATACGACCACAACTAGCAAAAGGGGTGATTGCGGACGGCCGTCGAGCCTGTTTCTGTAGAGGAGTCGCAAGGCGCCACGAACCCCCACGGGTCGCGGCGCCACCGCATGTCACCGCCACCCACGCAGTACGCACCACCCGGCATCGATCTGCACGCGACGGCCCTGACCCCGAAGAAAAGGTTCTCCGTGTTCGTCTCCCGTATCGCTCGCACCCTCGCCTCCCCGAAGAAGGCCCTCTCCACCGCCGCCGTGGCCGCCGCCACCGCCGGTATGGTCCTGGCCGCGGCTCCCGCCCACGCGGCGACCTCTTCCTCGGCCTCCCACGCCAAGGCGATCGCGCACAAGCTGATCCCGAACGACGCGCAGTTCAACGCATTCAGCCGGATCGTCGAGCACGAGAGCGGCTGGAACATCAACGCCACCAACGCCTCCTCCGGCGCGTACGGCCTGGTCCAGGCCCTCCCCGGCTCGAAGATGTCCTCGGCCGGCTCCGACTGGAAGACCAGCGCCGCCACCCAGATCGAGTGGGGCCTGAAGTACATGAACCAGCGCTACGGCAGCCCGGTCGGCGCCTGGAACTTCTGGCAGGCCCACCACTGGTACTGAGCCGGCCCGCGCGACACCGCATCAGCGCGACACGGCGTAAGCACGAAGGCGACGGCCCCCGATCATTCGGGGGCCGTCGCCTTCGTACGTATGTCATAGGCGTCCGTGGTGGACTGACCCGATGAGCCCCGAGGCAACCGAACCGGCCCAGCCATCGCCGTCATCGCCGCCGTCGCCGCCGTCGTCATCGTCATCGTCATCGTCGTCCTCTTCGTACGATCCCGAATCGCGCGGTCTGCGGCTCGTGGCCGTTCTGCTGGTGCTGACGGTGGTCAGCGGGCTGATCGACGCCGTCAGCTATCTCGGGCTCGGGCACGTCTTCACCGCCAACATGACCGGCAACGTCGTCGTGCTCGGCTTCGCCGCCGCCGGGGCGCCCGGCTTCTCCGTACCGCACACGCTGACGTCGCTGGCCGCGTTCGTGGCGGGCGCGGTGGCCGGCGGGCGCCTCTCGGGACGTCTGGGCGGCGGCTCGCGCCGGAGGTGGGCCCGGATCACCCTGGCCGTCGAGGCGGTGTTCCTGGGCGCGTCCTCGGCGGTCGCCTTCGCGGCGCCCGACGCGACGGCCACCGGCTACGCGCTGATCGCCGTCACGGCCTTCGCGATGGGCTTGCGCAACGCGACCGTACGCAGACTGGGCGTCCCCGACCTGACGACCACCGTCCTGACGATGACCCTCACGGGTCTCGCCGCCGACTCCCGCGCGGCCGGCGGCACCGGCAGGCACTCCCCGCGCCGCTCGGCGTCGGTGGTCGCGATGGCGCTGGGCGCGGCCCTCGGGGCGTGGCTGGTGGTCCGGCACGGGCTGGGGATCCCGCTTCTCGTCGCCGCTGTCGCGGTGGCTGCGTTGGCCGTGTGCGCGTCCGGGCGGGAGTGAGGGGGCCCGCCATGCCGTGCGGGGCGAGTTGCGTTGCTAACGATTCATAACTCTTGGCGATTGCTGTGGGTAGAGTCACGCGGTCCACGAGGACGGTCCGGGGGCGTGCGTCGTGCGTCCGCGACCCGCGTGACCTGCGCAATCCGCTTGGGCGAGCCGGTTTTCCCGCCGTCGGCGATCTCGCGCGCGGACCGTGCGCGCGTGTGGCCGCCGAGAGTCGGGAGTACCTGCGGGGCCCACGACGGGCCGGAGCGGAGCATACTGACGTTAATGACAAAGACAGCGGTAACGCGGGCCCACCTGGCCACCAGCCCTTTCAAAGCCCCTGTGGCACCCCCTGCCAAGCACTTCGCGGCAGGCGACCGAGTCACTCACGACGTCTTCGGCCTCGGCCGAGTGACCACCGTCGAGGATGGCATCGCAGTGCTCGTCGATTTCGGCGGGCGTCAGGAACGGATCGTCAGTCCGTACGCCAAGCTGACCGTTCTGTGAGATCTGCCGTGCCCCCCTCTCGAACACCAGGAGACCTTCCATCGAGCTGACATCTCTGTTCTCCGCGCCGGAACCGACTGCGTTCCACGCGAGGACCGATTCGCCGACCCCGGAGATCGACCCCTTCCAGGCGCCGGCCTTCCGGGAGGGCACTCCCGGCGCCTCCGTGAACCTGGCGGACGACCCCGGCGCCTGGGATCAGCTGTGAGCCACACCGTCGCAGCGGCGTGACCGCCGACCGAGTCGCCCAGTGACGGGGTCGCGAACTCCGGGTGCCCGTCAGGTACGGGGCATCGGGAGGGCGTACACCCTGTCGAAATGCTGGGCGATCAGCGGATGGTCGGTCCCCGCGGCGGTGTCACAGGACAACTGCCAGTCGTTGATGCCCGTGTCCCGACCGTCGGTGAAGTTCCAGAGCAGTTCGCCCCGCCGGGCATCGATCGCGTAGAAGCCGTCCTTGTTGGCCTCGGCCGTGACGAACACCGCGTCGGCGCCCGCGACGAGGGCGTTGTCCAGGTCCAGCCGGGGCGTTTCGCAGAACCAGCGCCGCGAGCCGTCGGCGGCGTCGAACGCCTCGACGCCGTGCGGGTTGCTCGTCGTGCAGTAAACCGTGCCGTCCGCCGCGGCCACAGAGGCGAATCCGCCCTTCTCCTGCGGCACCCGCCAGCGCGGCGCACCCGACACCAGATCCACCGCGACGAGCTCGCTGTCGGCGGCGAAGACCGTGTTGTCGAGCACCACCGGCGCCGATCGGGTCTCCGAAGTGGACGCCATGGGCCGAGTCCACAGGATGCTTCCCCGGGCGTCGCCGCCCCGGGCCGTCAGACGGTGCAGCCCGTCCAGGTAGACGAAGCGGTCGGCGTCGATGAACGGCTTCAGGTCGAGGCCGATGTCCTCCCTGCTGATGGGGATGACCTGGGCCAGGCGCGCCTTCAGATTCGTCCCGAGGACGACGTTCGTCGAGGTGGCGGGACCCCGTGACCCGTCCGGCCGGTTCTGGCGGTCGAACCGCAGTCCGACGATGGTGACGGTGCCCACGGCCCCGCCGAGCAGCGTGTCGAAGCGGAAGTCCGGCCCGAAGTCCAGCGAGTACCGCTCGGCGCCCGTGACCGCGTCGACGCCCAGCACGGTCGCGCCGGTGCCGAGGGCGACGACGACGTCCGAGACGACCAGGGGCGGGGTGGGCGACTGGCTGATGCCCTGGTAGGTCCACCGGGGGCGGGCGCCGTCGGTCAGACCGAGGCAGAAGAGGACACCGGACTGCGTCTTCATCAGGGCGGTTTCGTTGTAGAAGACCGCCGGTGCCTGGAGGAGCGGTTCGCTGCGGTACGTCCACAGCGGTCTCGGCGCCGGACCGGCGGGGGTCGCCGCGCCGGCCGGGGCGTCCTTCGATCCGTGGAGCAGCGCGGTGGCGCCGGCGCCCAGAGCGAGCGCCGCGACCCCCGTGAGGACCCCTCGGCGGGATACGCCCGGCGCGGACGGGCGCCGGGCCCGGTGGGTGCCCCGCTCGGGCGACTGCGCGGGCGGCTGTGCGGGCGGCTGCCCGTGTGCCGGGGCGGGTCTCGGTTCTTCGGGCTCGGGGAGGACAGCGCGCTGGGGGCTGCTCTGGCGCTCCGCGACCAGTCGCTGGACGGCCGCCAGGCGCGGGTCGACGCGGAGGTTGCCGGCGCCCGGGGCGGCCGCCATGGCGGCATGGGCGGGCTCCCGGCCGACCGCGTTCGCGCTCGCGTTCGTCTTCGCGTCGAGACCGAGGTCCAGTTCCCGGTCCAGATCCAGATCCAGCTCCAGGTCCATGAGGGCGGCTGCCTGCGCTCCGATCGAGGCGAGCACCGGTTCCGGCAGCCAGCCGGTCCAGTCCACCGCGTCGGCGCCGCCGGGCGCGCAGGCCGCCGAGACCCGGTCCGGGCTGGGCCGGTCGTCCGGGGACTTCTCGAGGCAGCGACCGATGATCGTGTCCAGCGGGGCGTTGACGCCCGTCAGGTCGGGCGTGCCGTGGACCACCTGGTACAGCAAGCCGGCCGCCGACGCGCCTTCGAAGGGCGCCTGACCGGTGGCCGCGTAGGCCAGCACCGAGCCGAGACAGAACACGTCGCCCGCCGGGCCCATCGGGTTCCCTGTGGCGTGCTCGGGGCACATGTACCTCGGGGAGCCCAACAGCACGCCGGACAGGGTGAGTTCGTAGCCGTCGGTGGCCCGGACGATGCCGAAGTCGATGACGCGCGGGCCCTCGGCGGAGAGCAGCACGTTGGACGGCTTGAGGTCGCGGTGGACCAGCCCCGCGGCGTGTACGGCGATCAGCGCCTCGGCGAGTCCGGCGCCGAGGGCCAGTACCGATCTCGGTGGCAGTGGCCCGTACGCCTCGACGGCCTCGGCCAGCGTGGGGCCGAGGATGTGGGTGGTGGCGAGCCAGGGGACGGGGCCGTCCGGGTCGGCGTCCAGGACGGACGCCGTGTAGGTGCCGCTGACCGCCTGGGCGGCCTCCACCTCGCGGCGGAACCTGTCGCGGAAGGCCCTGCCCGAGGCCAGTTCCGGCCGGATGACCTTGACGGCCACGGACTGTTGCCGGTCGTCCTTGGCGAGGAAGACCTCGCCCATCCCTCCGGCACCGAGTCTCGCGACCGGACGGTACGGCCCCAACCGGACCGGATCCGTGGGACGAAGTGGCTCCATGGTCCTCAGCTCGCCTGTTCCCCGTCGTTCCGCGTCTGCTCCCCGTTGGATGGGGCTGCAGGGAGAGTAGGGGCTCAGGGACACATGGCGCACGCAATCGGGCAACTCATGGCCAATACTTGAGACTTCACGCAGGGAGGGTTCGGACGTTACACGTGACGTCCGGACGAATCAGGCACGACCTGCGCTTTCTCCCCGCCCCTGTGGCCGTCGGCCGTCAGCTCCGGGTCGCGTACACGATGAGGTTGTTCACCGGATGCCCCTGGGCGTCGAAGTCGCCGTCGCAGGTGATGAGCCGCAGGGCACGGTCCTGGGTCGGGCCGTAGACCTTCTTCGTGGGGAAGACGGTCTTGCCGACACTCTCCGTGGCCGTGACGGTGAAGTGGACGGCTCCTCCCCGCACGTCGGTGACGGTGATGTCCGCGCCCTTGGTGATCTTCCTGAGGTCGTGGAAGACGGCTCTGCCGAGGTGGGTGTCGTTGTGGCCGATGATGACGGCCGCGCCGACCTCACCGGGCACCACGCCGCCGGTGTACCAGCCCGCTGTCATCCCCTTCTCGGCGGGCGGGACCTCGACCGTCCCGTCCGTGTTGAGGCCCAGCCTCATCAGCGAACTGGCGATCCCCACGGAAGGGACGGCGACCCGGGCGGGGGCGGGCCCGGCCGCCGGAGTGTTCGGGGCCGCGGGCCGCCCGGACTCCGGGGCGTCGGGCGAGGCGGTGCCGACGGCGCCGGGGACCGCGCGGACCGTCGGGTCCGGGGTGGACGAGCAGCCGGTGAGCACGACGACGAGGAGGATCAGGGTGATGGTCGCGATCAGGGCCACGGCGAGACGGCCCCGGGACAGGGCCGGACGGAGTGCAGGGGGCAACGCGAGCTCCAGAACAGGGTGCGGTGCGAGGGTTCGGGGAACGCACAGGGCGCCGCCCGGTGAAGGACGGCGCCACCGTGTCGTCACTGAGGTCGTGCTGCCGGGTCAGCCGTCGCGGCGGCCGGCGGTGCGGCGGCGCAGTACGTAGGTGCCGGCGCCCGCCAGCAGCAGGGCGCCCGTGGCCGAACCGATGAGGGCGCCGGTGTTGTTGTCATCCTGGGCGGGGGCCTCGCCCGCGGCGACACCGCCCCGCGGGTAGTCCTTGCCGGACGTGGCCTTCACGGCTTCGGCCTTCTTGTCCTCGAGCTCCTTGGCCTTCCTGGCCTCGGCGTCCTTGGACTGCCGGGCGTCCTCGGCCTTCTTCTTCGCCAGGGCCTCCTTGCCCTCCGGGGTCAGGTCGGTGGCGCCCGGCGTCGGAGTCGGGTCGGTGGCGAAGGCCGCGGTGGCCGGGACGAGCAGCGCGCCGGCCGCGACGCCGGTCAGGACGGCGATACGCAGCGGGCGCAGAGTGAGACGGCGGGACATGTAAGGGCTCCAGTTCCAGCCCGGCTTGGTCGTACCTGGTTGCCGATCCGCACCAGGTTCCGGGCATGACCCCACTCTGGCCGCCAGTTGTCAGGAAGCTGTCAGAGCGCCGTGGTCATCCCATCAGGGTCGGCCGCGCTCCCCCGCGCCGCCGCAGTCGGCAGCCGCAGCGTGAAGGTCGCCCCCTCGCTCTCCGTGCTCACCACGTCCACCGTGCCGCCGTGGGCCTCGGCGAGCTTGAGGACGATCGCGAGGCCCAGACCACTGCCGCCGGTGCTGCGGCTGCGGGACTTCTCCGCCCGCCAGAAACGGTCGAACACATACGGGAGATCGCCCGCCGGGATGCCGCTGCCGGTGTCGGACACCTCGACGGCGAGCTGCTGCCCGGTGCCGGCGCCCGTGACGTACGAGCGCAGGGTCACCGTGCCGCCCGCCGGTGTGTGGCGTACCGCGTTGGAGAGCAGGTTGCTGACGGCCTGGCGCAGCCGCACGGGGTCGGCGTCGAGGAGTGGCGAGCGTGGGGTGTCTGTCGGCGCGGGTACGGCCGTGAGGGCGACGCCCGCCTTCTCGGCCAACCCCTGGTGTGCGGCGGCCACTTGGCCGAGCAGCTCGTCGATCCGTACCGGCTTGCGGTGCAGTCGCAGGGCGCCCGCGTCGGCCGCGCCCAGGTCCTGGAGGTCGTTGATGAGGTGCTGGAGCTGCACCGCCTCCTCCAGGAGCGAGGAGACGAACGCCGGGTCCGGTTCGGCCAGTCCGTCGTGGGCCGCCTCCAGCCAGCCCCGGATGTTGCTCAGCGGCGTACGCAGCTCGTGGGCGACGTCGCTGACCATCACCTTGCGCTGCTCCTCCAGCCGGGCGCGGTGCGCGGCCATGTCGTTGAAGGCCGCCGTCAGCCGTCCGATCTCGTTGTCGGAGACGACGGGCACCGGCACCGGCGCCGAGTCCAGACCGTCCCGCATGCGCTGGGCGGCCCCGGTGAGCGCGTGCAGCGGGCGTACGAGCCTGGCTCCCGCGAGGACGGAGGCGCCGACAGTGAGGGCGAGGACGAGGGCGGTGACCCCGGCGATGCGCGCGGTGTTGGCCGGGGAGAGGTCGAGGCCGGGTACGCCGGCGGCGCCGGGGCCGTCGATGAACAGGAGGGCGGGCTCGGCGACATAGGCGGTGAGCTGCTCGCGGCGGGCGCTGACGACACAGGCGGCGACAGCCCGGTCGTACCCGCTGTCGCGGATCTTGGAGGGGACGTAGTCGAACGCGCCGCCGGCAGCCGCCTTCCGCTCGGCCGCCGCGGCGTCCTCCGCCTTCTTGGCAGCCAGAACCTTCTCTTCGGCCTCCCGCTTGGCTCGACTGTCCACGAGGTCGGGAGCCGTGCCGTAGTCCTGCCCGTACGGGTCCCTGTAGCCCCGGTCCCAGGACAGGTCCAGGTTCAGTTTCACGGCCGTACGGCCCTGTCGTTTCAGGCAGGCGTCGGCCAGTCGGTTCAGGGCGCCGAGGGCTTTTTGCTCGGTCGGGGTGGGACTGGCCGGAAAGGCCGCCAGGCACTTGGCTTCCAAAGAGCGGTCGATCTCGCTGTTCGTCCCGTTGCCGGTCTCTTCGCTCACGAACTGGACGCGGGACCGCCCGCCCGGGGTCTCGACGATGTCGGCGGCGACACCCATCCGGCTGAGGCACTCCACCTTCCCGGCGGAGACCTTCCACAGCGCGGCGCGTTCCTTCGCGGGCAGCCGGAAAGGGCCCACGGCTCGTGGGTCGACGGGGTCCGCGCCCGCCTTGGCCGCGTCGGGCACCAGCACGGTGTCGACGGACAGCGGGTCGACGACCGCCGAGGGCTGCGGCGCCAGCGAGGCCG
Organism: Streptomyces sp. NRRL WC-3618; assembly: GCF_001280005.1. Lineage (GTDB taxonomy): Bacteria > Actinomycetota > Actinomycetes > Streptomycetales > Streptomycetaceae > Streptomyces. Next base: position 52,611 of record NZ_LGDW01000336.1, read on the forward strand.
CAGGTGAACTGCCGCCCGGGGAGCGCGAGTTCGCCGAGTCGGCGAACGGGCGCCGGCCCTGGGTGGTCAGCACGATCCGACGCCCCGACCGCTGGGCCAGGTCGCGCACGGTGGCGTCGACGCCGTCCCAGTCGGGGTGGGTGGCCGCGTAGCCGAGGAGGATGTTGTAGATCTGCGCGCCGGACTTGAGGTTCTGCCCCTGTTCCTGGCGGATCGCGACGGAGGTCGTCTGCACGGCCAGCCAGGCGGTCGCGGCGACCGAGCAGGAGGCCACGAGCGCCGTCACGGTCAGCAGCCGCCCGGCCAGGCTCTTGCGCAGCGGCAGCCGACCGCCCTTCGCACCCTTCGCACTCTTCGCGGCCCCCTTCTCAGGACGACGCATGGCGCACGTTCCTCGCGGGGTCCGTCAGTTTGTAGCCGACGCCGAAGACGGTGACGATGCGGGACGGGCGGCGGGGGGCGCGCTCGATCTTCTTGCGCAGGTTCATGATGTGCACGTCGACGGTCCGGCCGCTGATGTACTTGTCGAAGCCGTGCAGTTCGTCCAGGAGCCGCGCCCGGGTGAACACCCTGCCGGGCTCGGACGCCATCGCCGCGAGGATACGGAACTCACCGGGCGTGCACTCGACGGGCGTCCCGGCGACCGACACCTCGTGCCGCGCCGGGTCGATCCTGAGCGCGCCGACCACCAACACCCCCTCGTCCGGGGCCTCTTCGGGCCCGGGGGCGGGGGAAGGGGCGGGCGCGGAGACCGGTACGGGAACGGGGGCCGGGTCGGTGCCGCGCCGGTTGCGGCGCAGCAACGTCCGTACCCGCGCCGTCAGTTCGCGCGGGCTGAACGGCTTGGTCATGTAGTCGTCGGCGCCGAGGTCGAGGCCGAGGAGCAGATCGTCCTCGGTGCTGCGGGCCGTCAGCATCAGTACCGGCACCTCGCGGCCTTCGGCGCGCAGGATCCGTACGACGTCGAGGCCGTCGGCTCTGGGCATCATCACGTCGAGGACGACCAGGTCGGGTTCCTGGTGCCGGACCGTCTCGAGAGCGGTCCGGCCGTCCTCGACGACCGTGACGGTGTGACCCTCGTGCTCCAGATAGCGGCGCACCAGTTCGGCCTGCTTCGCGTCGTCTTCGGCGACCACAATGTTTGCGCACACGCCGGAGATCGTAGCGACCGCCGGCGTCGGCAGGACCGTAAGAGGCTTTACCGCGAGGGCAGTTCGGTGGTGGACAGCCGGGGATGCAGACGTGCCGTCGAGCGGCCCGTGAGGTCGAGGAGCAGTTCGGCGAAGAGGGCGTCGCCCCAGCCGAACCAGGCGCGGGTGAAGGTCGCCGGGTCGTCGACGTGGAAGCTCTCGTGCACGGAGCCGGTACCTCCGTCGGTGCGCAGCACCAGCTCAGCGAGGCGGGTCCGCTCGGCCGCGTCGTCGCTGGTCAGCGCCTGCATGGTGAGGGAGAGCGGCCAGACGTGGCCGGGCGGGGTGTGCGGACTGCCGATACCGGCGGCCGAACCGCCAGCGTAGAAGTAGGGGTTGGCGTCGCTGAGGACGAACTCGCGGGTGCGCAGGTAGAGCTGGTCGCCCGGGTCGCACCAGCCGAGGTAGGGCAGCGAGAGCAGGCTCGGGATGTTGGCGTCGTCCATCAGCAACTGCCCGCCGAGACCATCGACTTCGTACGCGTACACCCTCGGGTCTGCCCCCGTGGTCACCCCGTGCGTACGCACGCCCGTGGCGATCTCGCCCGAGAGGGCGGCGGCGTCGGCGGCGAGGCCGGGGTCGTCGAGCGCCGTCGCCAGTTCGGCGAGGCCGGCGAGGGCGACGGCCGCCATGGCGTTGGACGGGACGAGGTAGCCGTGGTGGCAGCGGTCGTCGCTGGGGCGGAAGCCGGACCAGGTCATACCGGTGGGCGCGACCGGCGCGCCCCGGCCGCCGCGCGGCAGCGAGTCGAACGCGTCGTCGCCGAGGCGCCGGAACTCGTACGGTGAACGGTTCTCGTGGTCCTGCTCGACCCGCCACAGGTCGATGATCCGGCGGGCGGCGCGCGTGAAGCGGTCGTCGCCGGTGAGGTGGCCGAGGCTGCCGGTGGCCCGCCAGATGCCGTAGGCGAGTTGGAGCGGGGCGCAGAGCGAGTCGACCTCGTACTTCTGCTCCCAGACCAGCGGGTCGGGGGTCGGCTCGTCGATGTAACCGGCGCCGGAGCCGTCGGGTTCGGCGTTGAAGGAGTTGGCGTACGGGTCGGCGAGGACGTAACGCAGCTGGCGGCGCAGGACGCCCGTGAGCGCGGCGGCTACGACGGGGTCCTCGGCGGCGAGGAGGTACGGGCGGACCTGGGCGGTGCTGTCGCGCAGCCACATCGCGGGGATGTCGCCGGTGAGGACGAAGACCTCGCCGTCGGGGAGCGGGCGCATGGCCCTGCCCCAGGTGCCGGCCAGCAGCCCGGTGAAGCGGTCGGCGGCGCTCGGGTCGAGGGCGCGCAGCTCGCGGTGCACGTCGGCACTCAGAGCGCGGAGCCCTTCCGGCAGCTCGCGTTCCGGTTCGTCGATCGACGGCATGATCATCCTCTCGCGCACTTCCCCGCAGCCTGTGACAGCATTGCCGGGACAACGTTGTCAGACACGGCGTTGTCAGACCCTACGCACCGAGCCCCGTACCGCGCAAGGCATGGAAATCCCCTGTTCCGGCCCTTCGACGCGGCCCCGCGCAGGGCGAGCAGCTGACGAAGGGCACGTCGTGCAGAGGAGTGACCACGTCCACGTCCGCCGACGGCCTCAACTGCCGGGTGACTCAGCCCTGTTACCGGAGCGGAGTCACTGCTCCGCCCGCAGGTCGTCCCAGGTCGCCCGCTTCACGATGCCGTTGACGACGAGCCCCTTGTCCGTCTGGAAGCTCCTCATCGCGGCCTCCAGCCCATCGCCGAACACCCCGTCCACGGCCCCGCCGATCTCGTACCCGCGCTTCAGCAGGATGCACTGGACCTGCTTGACGCGCTTGCCCGTGTCTCCGGGGGCCGTGCGGGCCCTGCCCGCGTAGTACGTGCAGTCGGTGACCCAGGGGGCCAGGTCGGGCTCGGTCGGGGAAGGGTCCGGAGAGGGCGTGGTGGCGGAGGGCGTGGGAGTGGCCTCGGGGCCGCCGTCCGTTCCGGCGACCGCGCCCGTTCCTGGCCCCGCGCCCGGTCCGGCGACCGTGCCCGCGTCCCCGCCCGCACCCGTGGCCCCGTCCGTAGGGGCGCCCGGGGCCGTGGGGTCCGGCTTGCCGTCACCGTCGCCGTCGGTGGAGCCGGGGACCAGAGACGCTACCGCGGGGCCGTCGACGGTCTCGGCGCCGCTGCCGGACGTGGACGGGGCCGACTTTCCGTCCGAGGTCCTCGGCGTCGGCAGGGAGTCGCCCGTCTTCGCCGTGGTGCCGGCGGACGCCGTCGCGGGCCCCCCCGAGGGCGAGGCGGTCGCGGGGTCCGTCGGACGGGCGAGTACGAAGACCAGCGCGGTCAGGGAACAGAGGGCGACGGCCGCCGCCGTGGCCGGTGCCGGCCTGCGGACCCAGGCGAGAGCTCCCGCCGGGCGCCGCTTCCCCGGGGACGTCTCGGCGGACGCCGCGTCCGGGGCCGGCGGCGGGACGGGGGCCGCGTCCTTCGGTACGACCGGCAGCGGGGGCGCCGGGTTCGGGCGGTGGCCCGGGTTGCGCAGCTCGGCCGTCCGTTCGACGGGGAAGCGGTACAGCGTGTCGTACGCCCGCTGCCGCTCCAGCACGCTGCCGAGCAGCGGTTCCGGCCAGTCGGGCGCCTGCGTGAACGCACCGGCACGCTCCCGCGCCGCTTCGATCAGCGCGCTCGGCGTCGGCCGTCGCTCGGGTTCCTTGGCGAGGCAGGCGGCGAGCAGCGCGCCCAGCGCCGGGTCGGTCGCCGTGATCTCGCCGATCACCTCGGCGTCGGGTTCCTCGAAGGCGACCCGGTGCATCACGTCGACGCCGGTGCCGTCGCCGAAGGGGGCCCGGCCGGCCGCCGCGTAGATCAGCGTTCCGGCGAGGGAGAACACGTCGGAGGACGCGTCGCACTGGCCGGTCCTCAGGTACTCCGGGGACATGTAGGCGGGCGTGCCGACCCGGTTGCCGGTGCCGGTGATCGCACTCGCGTCGGCGGCCTTGGAGATGCCGAAGTCGATGACGTGGGCGCCCTGGACCGACAGCAGCACGTTGGACGGCTTCAGGTCCCGGTGCACGATCCCCGTGGCGGCGAGGTCGGCGAGCGCCTGCCCCAACTCCGCCACCAACCGCCAGACGGCGCCCGGCTCCAGGGCGCCGCCCTCCCGGACGGCGTCGGCGAGATCGAGCGCGGCGAGATACTCCGTGGCCATCCACAGCAGCTCGTCCTGGAACCCCGTACCGCACAGCCTCGGTGCGCGCGGGGTACGGACCCGGCTGTGCACCAACGCCTCCTGTTCGAACCGGCGCCGGAACGTCGGGTCCTCGGCGTACTCCGGCCGGATCACCTTGACGGCGAACAGGCCGGGGCTGTCGTCCGAGGGGCGCGCGAGATAGACCCGCCCCATGCCACCGCTGCCGAGCAGCGCCAACGGCATGTAGGGGCCGACGACCTCGGGGTCGGCGGGGCGCAGCGGCGCGGCAGCCGTCTGCCGCAGCGCGGCTGCTTCGTCCGTCACGGATCCCCCGAAATGATCGTCTACGTACACCAGTTCGCCTCATCGGCTGCGAGGACGAGGCTAACTCAGTCGGGGCGGGTACGTTCATGCTTTCGATCAGTTCCGTCACGCTGCGCACTCGGTCGGGATCCGACAGACACCGGCCCACAACTGGGCGCGTCCGCTCACTGGGTGGTCGGGTTGTCGGGATACGCCTCCAGATTGCGGCGCGTTTCGGGCACAGTGTCGCCGCCGAACCACCACGAGGTCTAAGCCGTCACCGACCTCGACGCCCTCGATCGCCTGGATGCCCATCAGCGCGGCGGCCGGCAGGGTGTCCCGGCCCGCAGTCACCGTGCACATGCGACCCCAGGCCCACCGACACCCCCGCACTCAGGCGCGTCCGGCGATCGGGCGAACATCCTCACAACCGCTGGATGATCGTCCCTGTCGCCAGCGCTCCGCCCGCACACATGGTGATGAGCGCGAACTCCTTGTCCGAGCGCTCCAGTTCATGCAGGGCCGTCGCGATCAGCCGGGCGCCGGTCGCCCCCACCGGATGGCCGAGGGCGATCGCCCCGCCGTTCACGTTCACCTTCGCCAGGTCCTGTTCGAAGACCTGCGTCCAGCTCAGCACCACGGAGGCGAACGCCTCGTTGATCTCGACCAGGTCGATGTCCTTCAGCGTCATCCCCGCCTTGCCGAGCACCGCCCGGGTCGCGTCGATGGGCCCGTCCAGATGGAAGTGCGGGTCGGATCCCACCAGCGCCTGGGCCACGATCCGCGCCCTCGGGCGCAGCTTCAGCGCCCGCGCCATCCGCTTCGACGCCCACAGGAGCGCGGCCGAACCGTCGCTGATCTGGGAGGAGTTGCCCGCCGTATGGACGGCCGTGGGCATGATCGGCTTGAGGGAGGCCAGCGCGTCGGCAGACGTGTCCCGCAGCCCCTCGTCCCGGTCGACGAGCCGCCACATGCCCTGCCCGGCGCCCTGCTCCTCCTCCGTCGTGGGCACCTGGACGGCGAACGTCTCGCGCTTGAACCGCTCCTCCCCCCACGCGACCGCCGCCCGCTCCTGCGACACGAGCCCCAGCGCGTCCACGTCCTCGCGGGTCAGGCCCCGACGCCGGGCGATCCGTTCCGCCGCCTCGAACTGGTTGGGCAGATCCACGTTCCACTCGTCGGGGAACGGTTTCCCGGGGCCGTGCTTGGACGCCGCTCCCAGCGGCACCCGCGACATGGCCTCGACGCCGCAGCTGATGCCGACGTCGATGACGCCCGCCGCGATCATGTTGGCGACCATGTGCGAGGCCTGCTGGGAGGAACCGCACTGGGCGTTGACCGTCGTCGCCGCGGTCTCGTACGGCAGGCCCATGGTCAGCCAGGCGGTGCGGGCGGGGTTGGCGGACTGCTCGCCGGCCTGGGTGACCGCGCCGCCGACGATCTGCTCGACGCAGTCGGCGGGGATGCCGGTACGGCCCAGGAGTTCACGGTAGGTCTCGCCCAGGAGGTAGGCGGGGTGGAGGTTGGCGAGCGCGCCGCCGCGCCTGCCGATGGGGGTGCGTACGGCTTCGACGATCACGGGTTCCGCGGCCATGGTGGGGAGTTCCTCTCCTCAGGTCACCCGCGCGGCGCGGGCGTCCCGGCCACCCGCCACGCAGAACTAGTACGCGTTCTAGTTCTGCTTGCAGTCTGCTGACGGGCCCTCCGGCACCGCAACCCCCTTGCAGCGCCCGATAGCACAAGCGGCGCCCGGAATTGGCGGTGTCGTGACCCTTGCCTCTTCTGGAACGCGTTACTACCTTCGCGGCACCTACTTCTTCTGATGGACCGTCAGATGCTGTTCCGATGACGGGAGTTTTCGATGGCATCCTGCCCCGCGCTGCCCGAAGGGTTCGACTTCACCGACCCTGACGTGCTGCAACACCGCGTACCTCTCCCGGAGTTCGCCGAGCTGCGCGCCACCGAGCCGGTCCACTGGGTGTCCCAGCGCCCCGGCATCGCGGGCTTCGCCGACGAGGGCTACTGGGCCGTCACCCGGCACGCGGACGTCCGATACGTGTCGACGCACCCGGAGTTGTTCTCGTCCACCACCAACACGGCGATCATCCGCTTCAACGAGCGCATCGAGCGCGACGCGATCGACGCCCAGCGGCTGATCCTGCTCAACATGGACCCGCCCGAGCACACCCGCGTCCGCCAGATCGTGCAGCGCGGCTTCACCCCGCGCGCGATCCGCGCCCTGGAGGACAACCTGCGCCGTCGCGCGCTCGCCATCGCGGCGAACGCCGCCGCCCGCAACGGTCCCTTCGACTTCGTCACCGAGGTCGCCTGCGAACTGCCCCTCCAGGCCATCGCCGAGCTGATCGGCATCCCGCAGGAGGACCGCCTGAGGATCTTCGAGTGGTCCAACAAGATGATCTCGTACGACGATCCGGAGTACGCGATCACCGAGGAGGTCGGCCAGGAGTCGGCCATGGAACTCATCGCGTACGCCATGAACATGTCCGCCGACCGCAAGCAGTGCCCGGCGAAGGACATCGTCACCACGCTGGTGGCCGCCGCCGACGAGGGCAACCTCGCCTCGGACGAGTTCGGCTTCTTCGTGCTGATGCTGGCCGTCGCGGGCAACGAGACGACCCGCAACGCCATCACCCACGGCATGCACGCCTTCCTCACCCACCCCGACCAGTGGGAGCTGTACAAGCGCGAACGCCCGGCCACCACCGCCGAGGAGATCGTGCGCTTCGCGACCCCCATCGTCTCCTTCCAGCGCACGGCCACCCAGGACACCGAGCTGGGCGGCCAGAAGATCAAAGAGGGCGACCGGGTCGGCCTGTTCTACTCCTCCGCCAACCGCGACCCCGAGGTCTTCGACTCCCCGGACGCCTTCGACATCACCCGCGACCCCAATCCGCACCTAGGCTTCGGCGGCGGAGGCCCGCACTTCTGCCTCGGCAAGTCCCTGGCCGTCCTGGAGATCAACCTGATCTTCAACGCCCTCGCCGACGCCATGCCGGGCCTCACCCTGGTGGGCGACCCGCGCCGGCTGCGCTCGGCCTGGGTCAACGGCGTCAAGGAACTCCAGGTGAGCGCGGGCTAGCCCACGACCTGCCCGGTACCCAGTACTCGGGCTGGCGGCATCCCGGCGTCGCCGGCCCGTCCGACGTCCCGCCCGACGTGAGGCAGGGGCCTACCCCTACGCCCCGCCCCTGCCTCCGCCCACCACCGCCCGTAGAATGCGGGCGCAACTGCAACTACGACGGTGAGGCGTGCCGGTGCGATCCTGGCAGCGTTGTCTGGACGCGGCGGGAGTGACCAGCGGTACGGACCGCGCCGCGTACTCGAAGGCCAAGCAGTTCATGCTGAGCCGGGAACCCGCCGGCCATCTCGCGGTACGGCTGCTGATACCCGACCGCCTCCAGCCCCACATCCTGGCGGGGTACGCGTTCGCGTCGTTCACCGACGACCTGTGCGACCGGGGCACGGTCGAGGAGCGGACGCGTCGCTACGCGGGCTGGGCCGAGCAGGTACGCACCGCGCTGGACACCGGGACCGCCCGGCACCCCCTGCTGCGCGCCTTCCTGCACACCGCCGAGGCTCGTGAACTGCCGCGCTCCTGGGTCGACTCGTACCTCGTGGGCGCCGAAGTCGACCTGGACTTCCCCGGGTTCACGACCGAGGACGACTACCAGGCGTACATCGAGAAGCTCACCTGGCCGTTCCTCATGATCACCTCGGGCCTGTCGATGCCGGGCGGCGGCACCCAGGCCTTCGCGGACAGCTGCCGTCTGCTCGCCGACGCCTGCCAGCGCACCGACTTCCTCACCGACCTGGCCGAGGACCTGCGCGACGGCCGCCTCTACCTCCCCACCGACGACCTGGAGAAACACGGCGTCGTACGCGCCGACCTGGAAAACGGCCGGAACCTCCCAGGCGTCCGCTCCCTGCTCACCGCCACGGCGACAGCAGCCCACGCCACACTCCGCGAGGCCACCCGGATAGTCGCCGAACTCCCGGAAGAACAGCGCCCATTGACCCGCTTCGTCATCCTCCTCCACGACCACCGCCTACGCCGGGCAAGGTCAATGGGCGCGGCGGTGACCCGGGGCCCGGTCCGGGACAACCCGATCGAGTGCGTGCGCCTGCTGGTCCGGGCGCACCGCCGAACCCTGAACCTGCCGGCCACATAGACCCGCCCCACAGGACCACGCCCCCTCGAACCACGGGCTACGCAGAGGCGCCCCACAGGGACACGGCCCCCTGGATCTGCCGGCTACGCAGACGCGCCCCACAGGGGCGCGAGGAACTGCGCGACAAGCCCCCACCGCCCCGCAGCCAAGCACCAGCACACACCGCCCCACCCACACCCACAGCCCTGAAACCACCGGCCGCGCACACGCGCCCCACAGGGGCGCGAGGAACTGCGCGACAAGCCCCCACCGCCCCGCAGCCCACGCACTACGTCAGCACCCCCTCCCGCAC
>NZ_LGDW01000337.1 GCF_001280005.1 Streptomyces sp. NRRL WC-3618
GCCACCAGTCGGGCCGCATCCTCCAACGACCACACCCCAGCCACATACGCAGCCGTCAACTCACCGATCGAATGACCACCGACAATCTCCGGCCGCACCCCAAACGACTCAGCCAGGCGATACAAAGCCACTTCCACCGCGAACAACGCGGGCTGCGCATAGCCCGTTTGCTCCAACAGCCCGGCGTCCCCACCAAACATCACGTCCTTCAGAGGACGATCGAGCAAACCGTCCAGGTGCGCACACACCTCGTCCAGCGCATCCGCGAACACCGCGAAGGCCTCGTACAACTCACGGCCCATACCCAGCCGCTGGCTGCCCTGACC
>NZ_LGDW01000338.1 GCF_001280005.1 Streptomyces sp. NRRL WC-3618
GGCGTACTGGGTGTCTGGTGACACCGGCCTCAAGCAGACCACCGAGATGTCGTGGACGAACAAGTACCTCAACATCGAGGAGATCGCCACGATCATGCCGGTCCCGGACAACGTGCTGGCCGACGTGGACGCCAACATCTGGGACACGGCGATGCCCCTGCTCGCGGAAGCGTTCGGCCGCGTGCTGGACCAGGCCGTCTTCTTCGGCGTCAACGCGCCGTCGAGCTTCCCGACGAACATCCTGGCGGCGGCCACCGCCGCAGGGAACAGCGTCAACGAGGGCGCGACCGCTGCGCAGGGCGGGTTCTTCGGCGACATCGACAAGG
>NZ_LGDW01000339.1 GCF_001280005.1 Streptomyces sp. NRRL WC-3618
CTACCCGATGCGCGGCATGTGGCCGATGGCCGGCGGCGCGGGCGTCGACGGCGTCCGCCTGTTCGCGGGCGACTGGTCGCAGTTCCTCGTCGGGGTCCGGCAGGACATCACGATGAAGGTCCTCGACCAGGCCGTCATCACCGACGCCGAGGGCAAGGTCATCTACAACCTGGCCCAGCAGGACATGACCGCGATCCGCCTCACCTTCCGCGTGGGCTGGCAGGTCTCGAACACCGTCAACAACGACCAGCCGGACGCGGCGAACCGGTACCCGGTGGGCGTCCTCAAGTCCGTCGGCTCCGGTAGCTGACCAGGAAGGAGAGCG
>NZ_LGDW01000340.1 GCF_001280005.1 Streptomyces sp. NRRL WC-3618
CTCAGCCCCACCACCGGCTTACGCGATCCGCTCCAGCACCACCGGCGCCGCCGCGAAGTCCGTGCCCGCCGCGCCGATGTCGTACGAACCCCCGACCTCGAAACGCGCCGGGGTGTCCGTATGGAGGGTGAGCAAGGGCTGGCCTGCCGTGACCGTGTCGCCCGGCTTGGCGTGGAGCTTGATACCCGCGCCCGGCAGGGACTCCCCCACCCGGCGCGGCCCGTCCGCTCAGCCCCACCACCGGCTTACGCGATCCGCTCCAGCACCACCGGCGCCGCCGCGAAGTCCGTGCCCGCCGCGCCGATGTCGTACGAACCCCCGACC
>NZ_LGDW01000341.1 GCF_001280005.1 Streptomyces sp. NRRL WC-3618
GGGCGCCGGGTACCGCCCGACCCCGGACGACCTCGCCGCCATCAGGGCGCTGCGGGGGAACCCGGTCGCCGCCGCCCTCCTGGACCGCTGTCTGCGGCACGCGGAGCGCGACGTACGGCCCGGGCTGGGCGCCCGGGTGCCCGGCCGCCGGCCGGTCACGCCGACGGTGCCCGCCTCCCGTACCCGCCTGCTGGCCCTGGCCGGCGGGCTCGCCACCGAGGAGCCCGCCAGGGAGCCCGGCGGGAAACCCGCGGAGAAGCAGCCCCAGGAGCGGCCCGCGCCGGGGCCCCGGCCCGCTTCTCCCCAGCCCCACCGCCCCGTCC
>NZ_LGDW01000342.1 GCF_001280005.1 Streptomyces sp. NRRL WC-3618
CCGCACCTTGCGACCCTCGCCCCGGAACGCCTGCTCCAGTCCCTCCAGAGCCTCCCGCTCACCGGAGAGCACCACCTGCGAGGGGCCGTTCACGGCCGCGACGCCGGCCCGGTCTGCCATGCCCTCAAGGAGCGGCTGGATATCGGCCTCCGCCGCCTGGACGGCCAGCATGGCCCCGCCCTCGGGCAGTGACTGCATCAACCTGCCGCGCGCGGCCACCAGTTGGGCGGCGTCCTCCAACGACCACACCCCGGCCACATACGCAGCCGTCAGCTCACCGATCGAATGACCACCGACAATCTGCGGCCGCACCCCAAACGACT
>NZ_LGDW01000343.1 GCF_001280005.1 Streptomyces sp. NRRL WC-3618
TGCGGCCCCCTTTTCGAGGGCCTGGGCCGTCATCGCCGCCAGGAAGGCGTGCGCGAGCATGGCCAGGGTGATGTGGCGGGACCAGACCCCGTAACGGCGGACTTCCTCATTGTCCAAGCCGCACCCGTTCTTTCCGGCCCGGGACAACTCCTCTATGGCCCCCCCGGCCCCCACCCCACCCGGCCCTCCCCCCCCCACTGCCACTCCCACCACCGCACGCGCCCCGATCAAGTGAGTCACGAAACACCACCAAAACGATGCAGCATCAACAAACTAAACTCCGAAAGGGCCCTGTGACCAGGACATATGGAGAAGTACAACT
>NZ_LGDW01000344.1 GCF_001280005.1 Streptomyces sp. NRRL WC-3618
CCTCGGCGCCAAGGTCATCTGGATGCTCGCCCTGGCCGACATGCGGGACCCGGCGGCCCTCACCGACGACGAGCAGCTCGCCCTCGCCAAGATGGAGCGCGGACTCGTCTTCGAGCAGGCCCAGCACGAGATGAAGATGCGGCGCCTCGCCATGGAGGGCGACTTCCTCCTTGCCAAGGTCGGCGTCGACTTCGATATCGAACTGGCCCGGCAGGAGAAGTCCGCCGAGCTGTGGCGCCGCCGCCCCATCGAGCTGCCGACCGCCATCGAGCGGCCCGCCCTCGGCCCGGGAGGGGACCCCGATCCGGACCCCGGTCCGG
>NZ_LGDW01000345.1 GCF_001280005.1 Streptomyces sp. NRRL WC-3618
CTCAGCGAGCAGACCGCGCGTGGCCTGCTCGAACAGGACCGTCTGACGCAGATTGCGATACCAATACCCGCCATCCATCGGAGTGTCGGCATCCAGCCACTCCCCCGTCAGCGTCGAGAAGAGCGGGACCTCGGCAGCCTGCGGGGCAACCCCCTCCAACGCCTCGCCGATCTGCTGCTCGATCTGCTCCACGTAGAAGGAGTGCGAGGCGTAGTCGACGGGGATCGTGCGCGCACGGATGCCGTTCGCGACGCACTGCGCGACCAGTTCCTCCAGCGCCTCGGCCTCACCGGAGACCACGATCTGGGCAGGGCCGTTG
>NZ_LGDW01000346.1 GCF_001280005.1 Streptomyces sp. NRRL WC-3618
GTGTCATGGGGGCACTCTCTTCCGGCTCGTACCGTCCCTTTCAGGCTCTTCCGGCCCTCGCAGGACCTACCGCCTGGTTCAATTTTGAAACTAACCTTCACTGGTCGCATGACGTCACGCTCCCTATCCGTCTCGTGATGCTGGCCGGCATTACTTTCCTCATGCGGTCGTAGTACGCAATGTTGTTCAATGGTCGCGGCCCTGTGGACCCGTACGCCATGGAGGTGTTCGAGCGGCGCCCGCCAGTCGAGCGGGCCGGGGCCCAGGCCGACGACCTCGACGTCGGCACCGAGGTTCGCGCGCCGGGCCTGTTCGGCGC
>NZ_LGDW01000347.1 GCF_001280005.1 Streptomyces sp. NRRL WC-3618
CTGGCGGATCGAGCACGACTACCGCGAGATGAAACAGGCCCTTGGCCTGGCCCACTTCGAGGGCCGCACCTGGAACGGCTGGCACCACCACGTCACCCTCGTCTCCGCCGCCCACGCCTTCTGCACACTCCAGCGACTGGCCCGGACCCCAAAAGAGACGGCGCCGGCCTGACCCTCTACCAGGTCGTCCACGAGATGCAGTTACTCCTCGCCGTCTGGACCGGCCCCTGCCCCACCTGTCACCGCGACATACCCACAGCGATACCGACCTGACCAAGGACTACTAGGGCCTCCGCCACCGACATCTTCCCGCCCTTGGGGAACAACACGTCGTCGACCGCCCACGCGTCCGGGCCGACCCGGGGCACCATCCGCTGCGCGATCCGCCACCGCACCGGCACCGGATCCCACGTCGACTGGTTCACGAACTGCTGCAGGTTCTGCTCGTTGCCGTCCGGCAGCCCCTCCGCCATCGGCTGGATCGACTGCGCCGCCCGTCCAGGATCAGCCCCCGCAGACAGCAGTCGCTCTTGGCCCGCTTGTCCTTGCGCGGCACCGAGGCGAACGCATCAGCCACGAATAGCGCCAACTTCGCCCGAGCCCGGTTCACTTCATGTGCGTCCACACCCCCAGCGATCCCCCAAACAGGACCGACAGGCAGACGTAACGGAGTCCTACCAGACCGCCGGCACGGTCCGCTCCGGGGTGTTCCACCCCGATACCCGCACCTGAGGCGCGGCCCCGTGCAGATCAGGCGTCCGGTAGGTGGCCGTCAGAGTCATCGACTCGCCCGGCCACAGGCTGACTTGGTTGTCGGACCACTGAACCGGCAGCACAGGCTTGCCCGTTGGATCAACGAGGTGGACATCGGTGAGCAGCGACGGCGTCTTCCCGGTGCCCGTGTTCCGTACGGTGACCGTCGTCGTGGACGTGCCGCCCGGGCCGGAGGAGGTCGAAGCCGACGCCGAAACCGGCACCTGCGCCATCGAGTTGAGCCCACGGAGGTCCGCGTAGCTCGTCGTCGGCGTGTAGTACCAGTCGGTGTTGGCCCAGTCGAGGGTGTCGGCCTTGGTGGACAGCCAGTAGACGTTGCGGCTGACCTCCTTGCCTGTGGAGTCGGTGAGGGTCAGACGCGCGAGGTACGTCGTCGACAGTCCGCTCACCGAGGCGGGCACCGTGAGCGCGGTGCTGCGCGCACCGTCCCCGCCCACACTCACACCGGCCGCCGTCCTGTCGTACTTCTGCGAACCGTCGGTGTTGAACAGGGTGACTCGGGCCGTGAGGCCGGACGCGGACGCGTGCCGGCTGTTCACCACCACGACCGAGCTGTTGTCGTACGAGTACTGGATGTGCAGCGGCTCGTTCGCCTTCTTGGCGCCGAAGTACGCGCCACCCTGATCGAGGTAACGGTCCATCAACTGCCAGTGCAGCGAGGTCCATCCGCTGTTGAACATCCAGTAGACGACTCCGGTCGCGGGCTTGGAGGAGTCGGTGGCGTTCCGCCCGTACGCCTCGTACTGCGTACGCACGTTCTCGTACTGGGCGAGCTGCGCCTTGCGTACGTAGTCCGTGAGCCCGGTCGGTGGGCCGTAGCGGCCGGTCAGGGCGTCGTCGTAGAGCTTGAGGGTGCCGAAGGTCGACGACGGCGAGCGGTGGTACTGCTTGGCGCTCGGATTCTTCCAGAGGGTGTCCAGCTCAGCGGGGGACATCATCCGGCGCAGCGTGTCGAGCGTGGGGATGTCAGGGCCCGCGCTGGTCTCGGAGTTGAAGCCTGTGGCGCCGCCCTCGCGCTTGGCGTACCAGTAGTTCGGCGGGACCCAGTCGTACGGCCCGGTCATCTTCATGCCCGAACTGCCGCTGGTCGGCGAGGACTTGTCCGAGGCGGCGGAGACCACGGGTGTCGGCCAGTCGGCTGCCTTCAGGGCGTCGAGGTAGTTCTTCTCGATCGCGGCGTCCGGCGCGAAGTCGCTGCCGATGAGAAACGAGATGACGCTCGGGTGGTCACGCAGGCGCGCGGCCTCGGCGGCCATCGACGCCTTGGCGACGGGATAGTCGGCGGCGGTCCACTTGTCGCCCGCCTCGCTGCCGTTGACGTTGCCCTCCCACTTGTCGCAGCACTCCCAGCCGGACAGCGTGAGGATGCCGTACCGGTCCGCGAGGTCGAAGAACTCGTCCGGCTCGATGTGCCCTTCGAGGCGGATCGTGTTCAGGCCCAGGTCGAGCGCGTACTTCAGCCGGTCCTCGACATAGGTTTTGTCCCAGCGCAGGAACTCGTCGGGGGACCAGCCGCCGCCCTTGATGAGCAGCTCGCGGCCGTTGACGCTGTACTGCCGTGCGCCGTCGGAGTCGAGAGGTGCCTTCACGTCGCGGATGCCGAAGTCCTCGTGAGCGGTGTCGGAGGGGGTGCCGGAGACGGCGGCGGTCAGGTCGAGGCCGTACAGCGGCTGTCCGCCCATGCCGGCCGGCCACCACACTTTCGGGGACGCCAGACGCAGGGCAGGGAAGTCGGCCGGCGCGAAGGTGACCGCCTTCGTCTCGTGCGCGGCGAGCGGGACGGTCTTCGTGAAGGTGGCCGACCCGATGGTGCCGGAGACCGTGGCCGTGACAGCGGAGTCCGTCTCGTTGCGCGCCCGCGCCTTGACCGTCAGGTCCGCGGAGGCGCGCGACGGCAGGGCGAGCCTGGTCACCACGTGCGCATCGCGCAGCGCGACCGGGCCGCCACGGCGGACGAGGACGTCGCGGACGATGCCCATGTTCTCGTCGGGCGGCGGCTGGAGCCAGTCGATCCAGCCCATGGTCAGGTTCTTGTTCGGGTCGCCTGGCCGGATGCGGAAGGCGACGGTGTTCGTGCCCGCCCGCACCAGCGACGTGATGTCCAGCTCGTGGCGCGTGTAGGCACCCGCCACGTCGGCGGCCCTGGCGACCTGCTCGCCGTTGACGTACACGTCGGCCGCCGAGATCACCCCGCTGAAGTCCAGGTAGCTGCGCTCGGTCGTGTCGGTGACCGTGAAGTCCGAGCGGTACCACCAGGGAACCTCGAAGTCGGCTTTCGGGATCTTCTGCTGATTGGTGGAGTAGAACGGGTCGGCGTACTTCCCGTCCGCGAGCAGTGCCGCGAGGACCGTGGAGCGGGACCCCGCCGGGTACCAGTCGCTTGCCGGATAGCCGGGACGGGAGACGTCGGCCGCCGAGTCGGTGACCTTGGCCGACGACTGGATCGCGTACCCGGAAAGGGCGGTGGCGCTTCCCGCGGTGGAAGCCACCGCTGTGACCCGGGCACGCTGAGTCGTGGCCGAGCCGGGACGGCGTTGCTCTGCCCACGCGCTGGTCGAGAGGGTGCACATGAGGCCCAGGGCGACGGCGGCCGTGGCGAAGCGCCGGCCTGGCCCGGAAGCAGGGCGGTGGAACACGGTGGTCTCCTTGGGAGGTGGGGGAGCATCCGCGTTACGGCACTGCAAGTTAGGAAACTTTACTAACTGGCCCATAAGCTAAGTGGCTGAGTGAGCCATGTCAATCACGGCCTCCCTCGGGGGGCGGGGAGCAGCCCCGCTTCAGGAAGCCGAGCGCCGCTCGAACACCACGTCCCGCGCCGTCCCCAGCGCCGTCGCCACCGCGCCGAGCAGCACGGCATCCTCGCCCAGCCGGCCCGGTACGATCTTCGGCCGCAACGGTGTGAGCGTACGCAGCGTCTCGCGCACCGGCCGCAGCAGCAGGTCGATGCTGTGGCCCACGCCCCCGCCGAGGACCACCAGATCGGGGTCGAGCACCGCGGCGGCGGCCGCGACCGTGTGGGCGATCCGCTCGCCCTCCAGGCGAACGGCCGCCGCCGCGGCGGGATTTCCCTGCCGTGCCGCGTCGAACACGGCCTTCGCGGTGAGCTGCTGCCCGGTCATTCCGAAGTGCCGCGCCGCCTCGACGACGGCCACGCCCGACACCGCGTCCTCCAGCGTCTCCGGCTTCTGCTGCCCCGGCCACGGCAGGAACCCGATCTCCCCGGCCCCGCCGTGCGCGCCAGTGAACAGCCGCCCCTCACTGACGACGCCCATGCCGAGACCGGTACCGATCATGATGTACGTGAACAGGCGGCTGCCCGCGCCGACGCCGAAGGTGTACTCGCCCAGTGCCGCGAGGTTGGCGTCGTTGTGCACCTCCAGCGGGATGCCGAGTTCCTCTCGCATCCGGTCGAAGAGGCCCGCCCGGCCCCATCCGGGCAGATGCATCGCGTACCGCACCCGGCGCTGCTTCTCGTCGTACACGCCGGGCGTGCCCGCCACGGCGTGCGCCACCTTGTCCGCGCCGACACCGGAGTTGGCGACGACCTGCCGTGCCGTGGAGACCACCAGGTCCGTCATGGCACCCGAGCTGCGCGCCCGGTTGCGCACATCGGCGCGCGCGACCACGGCGCCGTCCAGATCGGCGACGGCCACGCGCAGCCAACTGCGGCCGATGTCGATACCCAGGGCGTATCCGGCCGCAGGATCGGGGGCGTACAGGACGGCCACCCGGCCGCGCTCCGGTGTATGAGTGCCCACCTCGTGGACGAGCCCGGCCTCCTCCAGTGCCGCGAGAGCGCTGGAGACCGTCGGCTTCGACAGGCCCGTCTCGCGGGCGAGTTGGGCACGCGAGGCGGCGCCGCCGGTGCGCAGCCGGTCGAGGAGCAGCCGCTCGTTGGTGCTGCGCAGCCGCTGACGGTTCCAGGGCTGTGCCGGCTGCTCGGCGGCGTCGCCGGCGGGCATCGCATCATTCTCACGCATTCATGACACCCTCTTGACGCATCTAGTAAGGCTCCTTAACTTTATCGCCCAGTCAGCCTCGCCGGGCGAGCCGAGGGGAGCCCAGCGCCGGCCGGTCACCCGCCGCCCTTGTCAAGAGGCCGCCAACAGACGTCGGCCCTCATGTCGTACCTCTCCCCGCGTCCTGCTTCAGGAGGCCCCATGTCCGGTAGCCCGCCACCCACCGGCGGTTTTGTCCGCAGCGTCGGCCTGTTCCAGTCAACCGCCATCAACATGAGCCAGATGTGCGGCATCGGGCCGTTCGTGACGATCCCGCTGATGGTCACCGCGTTCGGCGGCCCACAGGCGATCATCGGCTTCGGCGCGGGCGCCGTTCTGGCGCTCGCGGACGGACTCGTCTGGGCCGAGCTGGGCGCCTCGATGCCCGGTTCGGGCGGCAGTTACGTGTATCTGCGCCAGGCCTTCCAGTACCGCACAGGCCGCCTCATGCCGTTCCTTTTCGTGTGGACGGCGATGCTCTTCATCCCGCTGATCATGTCCACCGGCGTAGTCGGTTTCGTCCAGTACCTGGGCTATCTGTTCCCGGGCATGGGCAGGACAACGGGCGATCTCGTAGGCCTCGGCATCGTCGCCCTGGTGGTCGTCCTGCTCTGGCGGGGCACGGAGCTCATCGCCCGCATCACCGCCGTCATGTGGGCGGTCATGATCACCTCGGTCGTCCTGGTGATCGTGGCCGCGGCGACCGACTTCAGCGCGCACCTGGCCTTCACCTACCCGGCGCACGCCTTCGACTTCGCGAGCAACCACTTCTGGATCGGCTTCGCCGCGGGCCTGACGATCGGTATCTACGACTACCTGGGTTACAACACGACCGCGTACATGGGCGCGGAGATCAAGGACCCGGGCCGCACTCTGCCCCGCTCCATCGTCTTCTCGATCCTCGGCATCATGGCGATCTACCTTCTCCTGCAGATCGGCACGCTCGGCGTCATCGACTGGCACCGGATGACGGACCCGGGCGACATCGCCGCCACGTCCGTGGCCTCGGCGGTCATGGAGGAAACCTGGGGCAAGGGCGCAGCGGACACGGTCACGGTCCTGATCCTCATCACAGCGTTCGCCTCTGTCTTCACGGGTCTGCTGGGCGGCTCGCGCGTTCCGTACGACGCCGCCCGTGACCGGGTCTTCTTCCGCCCGTACGCCAAACTGCACCCCCGGCACCGCTTCCCGACGCTGGGCCTGGCGACCATGGGCGTCATCACGGCGATCGGCTTCCTGATCGGCCGCCACACCGACCTGGCCACGCTCATCCAACTCCTCACCACGGTCATGGTGATCGTCCAGGCACTGGCCCAGGTGCTCGCCCTCTCGGTCCTCCGCAAGCGCCAACCGACCCTCCGCCGCCCTTACCGCATGTGGCTGTACCCGCTGCCCAGTTTCCTCGCCCTCGCGGGCTGGCTCACCATCTACGGATACGCGGACAAGAACTCCCCGGGCCGCCACCCCGTCGAATGGTCCCTGGCCTGGCTCGCACTCGGCTGTGTCGCCTTCGTCATCTGGGCACGCCTGGAGAAGGTGTGGCCCTTCGGACCGAAGGAGATCACGGAGGAGTACCTCACCGCACCGACCCCGGACGCGGAGCCCGCGGGGACGTGAGGACGGGGCGGGGACCACGAGGTCACGCGCGACGTCCACCACGGCGTCGGCGTGGGGGCGGTGAGGAATGCAGTCGTCCCGCCGCCCCTGGTCATTGCCGGCGGGCTGATCGATGCGGGCCGGAGCGCCCCGTAAGGGGCGGTACCGGGTCAGGTGGTCGAGGCCCGACCGAGGGATTGGCCAGAAATGGATCCGACCTTATCGGTCCGGACCATTGACCACGTCCGCCCTTACGGGGACTCTATTGCACGCTGCTGAACCTAGTGCACGCACGTGAACACTAGCCCCTGTCTGGGGTTTCAGTTCGCCCCCCACGCTCACCTCTCGGGAAAGCGGGTACGCACACATGAACGAGACGGCGCACGCCATCCAGCACATGGGACAGTTCCTTCAGGAGACATCGGAGGACATGGTCGGGGAGGCACCCGGGAATCTGGTCGTCGAGACCGCCCTGGAGGTCACCGCCTACGCATTCGGCGACCGGTAACGAGCGTGCCCGCGACGTCCGTGCGCGACGACGGCGCCGCGGCCCCTTGGCGGACTCCCGAGTTCACCGAGCGGCTGCGTGCCGTCGCCGAGGAGCGTCACCACGACCGGCACCCCTTCAACCTCCGGATGCACCGAGGGGAGTTGACGAGTGACAAGCTGTGCCCCTGGATCGCCAACCGCTTCCACCACCAGCGGCACATCCCCGTCAAGGACGCCCTGATCCTCACCAGGTTCGACGACCCGTCGCTGCGCCGCGCCAGACCGCGCCGAATCCAGGACCACGACGGGGTGCGTGACGGCGAGGGCGGCATCGAGCGTCGGCTGCGGCTCGGCGAGGCCGCCGACCTGACCCGCGATCAGCGGCTGGACCTGCCGCCCGGCATACGGCCTGCGGTCGAGGGTTATGCGAACCTCTGCCGCCTGAGCCCCGCGCTGGACGCCGTTGCCGCCTCGCTCACCGAGTTGCCGGCTCCCGGCCCTATGCGCACCCGCATCGCGGCCTTCGAACGCCACTCCCCCTGGATCGCCGCCGATGGCCTCGCCCACTTCCATATCCGGATCGGGCAGGGCGGCTGTGACGGCGAGGAGGCGCTCGCGCTGGTGCGGGCCTTCAACGCCCACCGGGGCCAGGACTGGATGCGGGATCCCTGCCGCACCTGCGCCCTGCGCACCACCGACTTCGGCGGCTGCCGCTGCCAGGCGTATGCGCTGACCGGCGAAGCCGACCGCGCCGACCCGGTCTGCCTGCGCTCGCCCGACCACCACCCCGTACGCGATCTCGTCGATGAAGCCGCCGGGCCACGTACGGACCTCGCCTACGCCCTGTCGAGCGTGTTGAGTCTGTCGGCCCCACTGATGCCGACCCTATTCGAGAGGGAGGATCATGAGACGTCTGAGCGCCGCGCTGACGGCGGGCGTGCTCGCCACCGCCGGGCTGGTGACGGTCACCGCGACCGCCCCCGCAACTCCCCTGGAGCACACCGCGGTCGCGCGAGCGGCCGCCGCCACCGACTGGTCCGTCGCCGTGGTCGACTCGACGACGGCCCGCTACACGCCGAGCACCATCGGCGGCTGGTCGTACCCCGTCGGCCTGTATCTCTACGGCCAGTACCTCACCTACCAACGCACACACGACGCGCGCTATCTCTCGTACATCAAGAGCTATGTCGACCGCTTCGTGAAGAGCGACGGATCGATGGACCAGGGCTTCAACAGCCTCGACAGCATGCAGGCCGGACGGCTGCTGGTGATCCTGCACCGCGAGACCGGCGAGGACCGCTACCGCAAGGCGGCCAAGAAGATCCGCGACCGGCTCGACACCTTCCCGCGCACGTCGGACGGGGGCTTCTGGCACGCCGACACCAGCAGCCGCGCCCATCAGCTCTGGTCGGACGGCGTCTACATGGTGAACCCGTTCCTCGTCGAGTACGGCAAGGAGTTCGGGGACTCGGCGTACGCGAACGACGAGGCCGCCAAGCAGCTGTACGTGTACGGCAGGCACCTCCAGGTCTCGGGCGGCCTGTTGAGGCACGCCTACGACGAGTCGAAGACCGCGAGCTGGGCCGATCCGGGAACCGGACTCGCACCCGAGCACTGGTGCAGGGCGGTCGGCTGGTACTCGATGGCGATCGTGAACGTGCTGGACGCGCTGCCCGTGAACCACGTACGCCGACCCCAACTCATCCGCGTTCTGCGGGACTTGGCGAAAGGCCTGGAAAAGTACCAGGACCCCGCGACCGGCCGCTGGTTCCAGGTCATCGACAAGGGCAGCAGGAGCGACAACTGGACCGAGACCTCCTGTTCCAGCATGTTCACCTACGCCCTCTCGCGCGGCGCCCAGCAGGGCTACCTCGACGCGCACTACAAGTCCGTCGCCCAGCGCGGTTACGAGGGTGTCCTCGCCAAGATCTCGCTCGGCTCCGACGGGCGCACAGACCTCACCGGTATCTCCATCGGCACGAACGTCGGCGACTACGCCTTCTACATCGCCCGGCCCCGGGAGACCAACGACTTCCATGGCCTCGGCGCCTTTCTGATCACGAACGAGCAGCTCAGAACACAAGCGCGGAACAAACCCATTCAGGACGACGTGAGCCGGCCATGAGCGCATCCCGAAGGACTCTGCTGGGCGCGGGGCTCGGCGGCCTGCCTGCCACCACCGCACACGCCGCCTCCTGGCGGCAACCACCTCAAGCAGACCGAGGGCCAGACCTGACGGGTCACGTACTCGATGTACCTCCCCAGCCCCAGCCACCTTCACCCACATCATGCGGACCTCAGGGTCTCCGCAGGACTGCTACCTCCTGCTCGGCGATCCGCGCGGCCACCAACTCGTGTAAGGAGCAGACCCATGCGGCAGCGCAAGCGATGGGCGGCGACCGTGTTCTTCGCGTTCGCCGTCGCGCTCGGCCTGGCCCAGCCCTCCGCGCCGGCCACCCCCCAACTCACGGACCGCGCAGAGACCAGTCAACTTCCCACCCGAGGAGCCGAGTTCGACGTACGTGACTACGGAGCCAAGGGCGACGGCGCCACCAACGACACCCCCGCCATCAACAAGGCTGTCACGGCGGCGAATACGGCGGGTGGCGGCGTGGTCCGCTTCCCGGCCGGCACGTACAAGTCCAAGAACACCATCCGTATGAAGAGCGAGGTCACGCTACAGGTCGACAAGGGCGCTACCATCCAGGGCTCCAGCGCCGACAGCTACGACGCGCCCGAGGACAACCCGTACGACGACTACCAGGACTACGGGCACAGTCACTTCCACAACGCGATGATCTACGGCGACAGGCTGAGGAACATCGGCTTCGTGGGCGAAGGTGTCATCGACGGCCTCGGCAACCTCGTCACCGGCAACCCCAAGTCCGGGGAGGCTGACAAGATCATCTCGCTGACCCGCTGCGACGGACTCCGCCTCGGCGACGGCATCACCCTCCGCAGGGGCGGCCACTTCGCGGCCCTCATCAACGGCTGTACGAACGTCACCTCGGACCGACTGAACATCGACACCGCGAGCGACCGCGACGGCTGGAACATCATCAGCACGACCAACGTCACCGTGACGAAGGCCAGCATCAAGGCCAACGACGACGCGCTCGTCTTCAAGAGCGACTACGCACTCGGCGCCAAGCTCCCCAACGGCCATGTGCGGGTGAGCGATTCCTATCTCTCGGCCGTCTGCTGCAACGCCCTCATGTTCGGCTCCGAGACCTGCGGCGACTTCTCCGACTACCAGTTCGCGAAGATCCGCATCGAGGGCTCCGACAAGTCCGGGCTCGGTATGGTCTCGATGGACGGCGCCAAGATCTCCGACGTCCACTACCGCGACATCACCATGACCGATGTGCGCTCGCCGATCATGCAGAAGATCGGCACCCGCAAGAGGTGCGGAAACAACCCGGGCGTCGGATCCATCAGCGACATCACGTACGACAACATCACCGCCACCGGGTCGAGCCCGTCGTTCAGCCCGACCCTGTGGGGCGAAAACGGCCACCGCATCAACGGCGTCACCCTCAACAACGTCGACATCACCGTGCCCGGCGGCAACGGCACCATGTCCACCGCCGTGCCGGGCAGCACCGCCACCGACTACAACCCGAACAGCATCGGCACCCGGCCCGCGTACGGCTGGTACCTCCACAACGCGGACAACGTCACCTTCACGGGCAGTTCGGTGAGGTTCGCGGCGAACGACGGGCGCCCGGCGGTCGTCGCGAACTCGGCGAGCGGTGTCAGGTTCAACCGCTTCACGGCTCAGCGCGGCGGCGACTCGCCCCACGACATCGGCTTCCAGTCCGTCACCGGCTACTGCCTGACGGACAGCCACACCCCGTCGGGCGGCGCGCTGCGAGTCTCCAGCAGCAGTGGATCCACGGAGAATTGCAGCTCGGCCGCGAAGCCGCTCGATCTGGACAACCCCCGCCAGGATTTCCTACGAGGCTCGGTCGGCGGACTCTTCCTGCACTGGGGTGAACGCACCGCCCCCGCCCACACCAGCTGCACCGGCTGGGAGAACGACGTCACCAGCGGCGGCTGGTCTCCCGCCTACTGGGTGAACGAGGCACTGAAGCTGCACACCCAGTACCTGGTGCTCGCCACCTTCCACAGCCGGCTCGGCTATGCCCGTCCCTGGCCGTCGAAGATCCCCGGCAGCTGCTCCACCGAGCGGGACTTCGTCGGCGAGCTGATCACCGCCGCCAAGGCCAAGGGGCTCAAGGTGATCCTCTACATGACCGACGACCCCCAGTGGCACAACGAGGGCGGACACGAGTGGCTCGACTCGGCCGCGTACTCCTCCTACAAGGGCAAGACGGTCGACCTCACCACCCGCGACGGCTTCGGGCAGTTCTCGTACGACAACTTCTTCGAGGTCATGGACCGCTACCCCGACCTCGGCGGCTTCTGGATCGACAACGACAACGCGTACTGGGAGAGCCACGACCTCTACGCGCAGATCCAGCGGAAGCGGCCCTCGTACACGCTCAGCAACAACAACGAGGACACGCCGATCATGGACATGATCAGCAATGAGCAGAAGACGGGGATGTCGCCGTCATACGACTACCCGCAGGCGACCTACACCGCTCAACCCCGGCTCACCGAGGCCGACTTCAAGCTGCCGTCCAGTGGGGCGTGGTGGTACGACGGCTCGAACCCGGCCGTCGACAAGATGCTCACGCTCGGCCGGCTCATCACCAACGCGGGCTCGTCCGTGAAGGCACTGATGGCCGAGACAGCACAGGTCAACGGCAAGTTCCCGAGCAGTCAGGCCGCCTTCAACAACTTCGCCGACTCCTATCTCGACCCCATCTGGGAATCGCTGCAGGGCACCGAGGGCGGCGGCTATATGTACGGCGGCCTCAAGCCCGGGTTCTGGAACGACGGCGCACACGGAGTGACGACGGTCGGCAAGAGCGATCCGAACCGCCAGTACGTGCATGTGCTGACGCCGCCCTCCACCAGCACCCTGCGCATCCGCGACAACGGCTACCGCGTCGCGTCCGTCACCAACCTCCGTACGGGAGCGGCGATTTCGTGGTCGCAGTCCGGCGGAGTGCTCACACTGAACGGGCTCGGCAACTGGGATCCGTACGACACCGTCTTCAAGGTCACGACCGCCGGACGGCAGGGGATTCTCTCGGGGGTCGGTGTGAGCGCGAGCGCCTCGGCGGGCGGTCACGGGGCGTCGGCCGCCGGAGACGGCGACTACCTGACCTACTGGGACAGCAACAAGACACTGCCGGTCAATCTCACCTTCGATCTCGGCAATTCGAAGAAGGTGCAGTACATCGGGCTCAACCAGCGCGAGGATTCGGTCGCCTATGCGCGCTCCGACACCGAACAGTCCGCCCGTATCAGGGGCTACAAGGTGTTCCTCAGTAACGACGGGACCAATTGGGGAAGCGCCGCCGAGACGGGCGAGCTTCCGAGCCGCCGGGGAATCCAGGGAATCGACCTCACGGCGGCCAATGCCCGCTATGTACGGCTCGAAATCGACACCACCTGGGCAGCGTCCAGCGACTCTGCCCGCTACAAGCGGCTGCGGATCGACGAGGCCTGGATCGGGACGGCCTATGCGACGGGAGCATCATCATGACACGTATCCGCATCCGATCACTGGCGGTCGCCCTGGCCGGGCTGCTGATCGCCTCCGCGATACCGCTGCTCGGCGGTGGGCATCCGGCCGCCGCCTCCGACAACGGTCAGTCCATCCGCCCCGCCATGGGCTGGAGCAGCTGGAGCTTCGTGCGCCGCTGGCCCACTGAGGACAAGATCAAGGCACAGGCGGACGGTCTGGTGTCCAGCGGGCTCAAGGACCAGGGATTCGTGTATGTGAATCTCGACGACTTCTGGCAGAAGTGCGACGCGAACGGATTCATCGTCGACTCCTACGGCCGCTGGACCGTCGACTCGGACAAATTCCCGTCCGGAATCAAGGCGCTCGCCGACCACATCCACTCCAAGGGGCTGAAGTTCGGCTTCTATGTGACGCCGGGCATCGCCAAGAACGCCGTCACCAAGAACACGCCGATCGAGGGGACTTCGTACCACGCGAAGGACATCGCGGACACTTCGAAGACCGAGAAGAACTACAACTGCAAGAACATGTACTACATCGACTACGGGAAGCCGGGCGCGCAGGAGTTCGTCAACTCGTGGGCGAAGCAGTTCGCTTCCTGGGGCGTCGACTACCTGAAGATCGACGGGGTGGGCAGCCAGGACATCCCGGACGTCCAGGCTTGGGACAAGGCGCTGCGAGCGACCGGACGGTCCATCAACTACGCGCTCTCCAACAATCTTCCGATCGCCGACGCCTCCACATGGCGTCAGCTGGCCAACAGTTGGCGCACGCAGGGTGATGTGGAGTGCTACTGCGGTCCGGACTCGAACGGCAGCGGCCATCCCCTCACCGACTGGGCGCACGTCTCGGCCCGCTTCACCTCGGCCGCCAACTGGCAGCAGTACGCGGGACCCGGCGGCTGGAACGACCTCGACTCGCTGGAGATCGGCAACGGCGACCAGGTCGGCCTCACCGCCGACCAACGCCGCTCGCACTTCACGCTGTGGGCGATGGCGGGCTCACCGCTGCTGCTCGGCACCGACCTGACGACGCTCGACTCCGTCGACAAGGCGATGCTGATGAACGACCGGCTCATCGGCGTCGACCAGGACGGCGTTGCGGCCAAACGCATTGTCACCAGTGGTGTCAAGCAGGTCTGGAGCAAGAAGGAAAAGAGCGGCGACTACGTCGTGGCGTTCTTCAACACCGGTACCTCCGGCAGCTCCACGGTCAGTGTGAACTGGTCGCAGGTCGGGTTCACAGGTTCCGGCGACGTCACGGACCTGTGGTCGGGCTCCGACAAGGGCACGATCACCGACTCGTACAGCGCGACCCTCCGGCCCGGCGAGACCCGTCTGATCCGGGTGACACCCCAGAGCTGAACGGCAGGAGCGGCAAGGTCTTCCGGCGTCGGGAGACCTGTGCCCTTCGACCGTCGAAAGCATTCCTGAGCGAGCCCCACACTCCCCCCACTCCAGGAGGACGATCCCCGTGCGTACCGCTGCACCTCCACGCAGTCCCGGCGTGGCCCTCGCCGCCCTTGTAGGGCTGTTGCTGTCGCTGCTGTTCGCCGTGCCGCCGGCTTCGCACGCGGCCACGGCGAGACCTCTTGCCTCCCCGGGCATGGCTGTCGCACCGTACGAGTACCTCGGCTGGGGCAGCCCGCAGAACCCGACCTCGGTGATGTCCGCGACCGGCGTCAAATGGTTCACGCTCGCCTTCATCCTCTCCGACGGTTCCTGCAACCCGAAGTGGGACGGCTCGCGCCCGCTGACCGGAGGCAACGACCAGTCGAAGATCGACGCGATCCGGGGGGCCGGCGGTGACGTCATCGTCTCCGTCGGCGGCTGGAGCGGGGCGAAACTCGGAGAGAAGTGCTCCAGCGCCTCGGCGCTGGCCGGCGCGTACCAGAAAGTCATCAACGCGTACCGCCTCAAGGTCATCGACATCGACATCGAGAACACCGAGTGGTCCAACGCGACGGTCCGGCAGCGGGTGATCGACGCGCTGAAGATCGTGAAGGCGAACAACTCCGGTCTGAAGACCGTCATCACCTTCGGCACGACGACCAGCGGCCCGGACTCCACCGGCGTCGACATGATCCAGCGCGGAGCCAATTCCGGTCTGGCGAACGACATCTGGTGCATCATGCCGTTCGACTTCGGGGGCGGCTCCAGCAACATGGGCACGCTGACCACCCAGGCCATGGAGGGCCTCAAGGCGCGAGTCAAGTCCGCGTACGACTACGCCGACTCGGCGGCGTACGCACACATCGGGCTGTCGTCGATGAACGGCAGGACCGACGACTCGGGCGAACTCGTCCGCGTCACGGACTTCAAGACCATGCTCGCCTACGCCCAGCAGCACCGCATCGCCCGCCTCACGTACTGGTCCGTCAACCGCGACCGGGCCTGCGGTTCCGGCTCCGCCGGTGACGCGTGCAGCGGCGTATCGCAGCAGCCGTACGACTACCTCAAGGTCTTCGCCCAGTACACGGGCTGAAAGGAGGGACAACCGTGAAGATCTTCCGTCGGATCGCCGCGAGCACGGCCCTGCTGCTCGGCGCCGGACTCGTCCAGGCCGCACCGGGGGCCGCCGCGGCGGCCCCCACCCGCTACGAGGCGGAGAACGCGTCATACGTCTCTGGCTCCACCGTGGACGACAACTTCGCCGGTTACTCCGGTACCGGATTCGTGAACACCCCGAACTCGGCGGGCAGTTACGTCGAGTTCACCGTCAACGCCGCAGGCGCGGGCAACGCGAAGCTCGCCTTGCGGTACGCCAACGGCACGACGGAGGACCGCCCGGCCGACATCGCGGTCAACGGCACCGTGGTCAAGTCCGGTTACTCGTTCCCACCCACCAGCACCTGGTCCGCCTGGACCACGACGACGGTCTCCGTCCCGGTCGGCGCGGGCAGCAACAAGGTCCGGCTCACCGCCACCGGCTCGGGCGGCCTGGCCAACACCGACTACCTCGACTTCGAACTCTCCTCGACCGACACGCAGGTCCCGAGCCGCCCGGGGCAGCCCAGTTGCTCGGCGATCAGCGAGGACGGGCTCGCCCTGTCCTGGGGTGCCTCGACCGACAACGTGGGCGTGGCCGCGTACGACATCTACGAGCACGGCAACAAGATCAGCGAGGCCGCGGGCAGTGCGAACTCCAAGGCGCTGACCGGGCTGAGTCCGAACACCACCTACAACCTGACGGTCATCGCCAGGGACGCGGCCGGCAACGCCTCGGCCGCGAGCCCGGTCGTGGACTGCACGACGTCGAGGAGCACCGACACCACCGCGCCGAGCAGGCCCGGCACTCTGTCGGCCGCCAATGTGGCCGCCACCAGCGCCGAGTTGAGCTGGGGCGCCGCGACGGACGACAGGGCCGTGGTCGGCTACGACGTACGCAGCGGCTCCACCGTCTACAAGACCGTCACGGGTACCTCGACCTCACTGACCGGGCTCGCCTGCAACAGCCCGTACGGGCTGAACGTGGTGGCACGCGATGCGGCGGGCAATGTGTCCGAGCAGAGCAACACCGTCAGCTTCACGACGAAGGCGTGTGTGACGGACGGCGGTGTCCCGTCGTCGATCGCCACCGTCTCCAGCGGCTGGACCATCCCCTGGGGCACCTACTGGATGCCCGACGGGCAGACCGCGCTGATCACCGAGCGGGACGACTTCCGGGTCTGGAAGGTGACCAAGGACGGAACGAAGACGCAGGTCGGTACCGTGCCGAACGCCGTCACGACCAACGGCGAAGGTGGACTGCTGGGCGTGGCGGTCGACCCCAAGTGGGAGACCAACCACTATGTGTACTTCATGCACACGGCGTCCGAGGACAACCGGGTCGTCCGCATGACGTACAACGGCAGCTCGCTGACCGGCTACACGGTCCTCCTCCAGGGCATCAAGAAGAACCGCTACCACAATGGCGGCCGGCTCGTCTTCGGCCCCGACGGCTATCTGTACGTCTCGACCGGCGAGGCCCAGACGCCCGACCTCGCGCAGGACAAGAACTCGCTCAACGGCAAGATCCTGCGTATGACAACGGACGGTAAGGCCGCCCCCGGCAATCCGTTCAACAACTACGCCTACAGTTACGGCCACCGCAATCCACAGGGTCTCGCCTTCGACCGCAACGGGCGCCTGTGGGAAGCGGAGTTCGGCAACAGTTCCAAGGACGAGCTGAACCTGATCAAGCCGGGCGCCAACTACGGCTGGCCGACCTGCGAGGGCACCTGTGATGTGTCGGGCATGACCAACCCGAAGAAGACGTGGAGCGTCTCCGAGGCCTCCCCGAGCGGGATCGCCATCGCCCGCAACGTCATCTACATGGCGTCCCTGCGGGGGGAGCGGCTGTGGCGGATCCCGATCACCGGTGACACGGAGAACGTCGGTACGGCGACGGCGTACTACGTGGGCACGTACGGACGCCTTCGTACGGTCACCAAGGTGCCAGGCGCCGACCAGCTCTGGCTCTCGACGACGAACAGCGACAACAACGGAGGCGAGGCGGACGGCTCTGACAAGATCTTCCGGGTGAGTATCGGCTAGTGTGACGCGCCAGGCCACGTGGGCTGACCCCGTGCCCGATTCTCCAGATCGGCGTCGGCACCCGCCACAAGGACGAGACGCAGGACCGCCGGAAGCCCGAACGCTGAAGACCGCCCGCCACAAGGCGGTGCTGCCCTGGCTGTCCGGGACAAACGGACGTGCCCGCCCCCAGCAGCTCCTCCACGATCACCGGTTCCTGGGCCTGAGCGCCGAAGTGCAAGGGAGTCCACACGTCGCCATCCGCAGCGCCCGGATCGGCTACTACCTCCGCCAACGCCACGCGGACCCCGGCGACGTCACCGTCAACGACGCCATAGTGCACCGCCGCACGACCCGACCGATCCCCAGCCGTCATGCCCCACATCCTCACCCGGCTTGACGAAACACACAGGGGTACCCACCGCACCCGCTACGCCTTCCGCGCTGACGTCCAGCCCTGGCGGCGGAGGCTTTCGAAGCCATCCAGGAGGAGATCCAGGGCGAATTCGAACTCGAACTGGTCGTCGCAGCCGCCACCGGCCGTGGAGCCCCTGTCGTGTGCGGCCGTCGCGGCCAGTTCCGCGACAGCGGCAAACCCGCCAACCGTCCGGCTGGGCGGGGTTCACGCCTGTGCTCGCTCTCGGATCTCGCGACGGCAATGCGTGCTCGGCACGGCCCTGGCGTTTGTCCGCCCAACTCATCACATATCCGCATCGCCAGGCTGCCCGTCGGGAACGCCGCCCGCGCCACCCGGGCCGTCCTCTGGAATCCCCTCGATTTTCCTGGCGTGCAACGACACCGACACCCTCCCCAGACACAACGTCGGCCTTCATGACCACAACGGGTCATGAAGGCCGACGGCACGTTCAGGCCCCGGATTCGCCAAGGGTGTCGCAAGCTGACGGGGACTCATGGACGATCGCGACGCGTCCTGCGCGCCGCCGCCCTCATCCCCTGTCCGGCTTGGTCAGTTGCTGAAGTAGAAGTAGTTCCAGGTGCCGTATGTGGTGGTGTTGACGTTGTCGCCCGAGGAGGGGTCGATGTAGGAGGTGCGCACCCGGGCGCGTATGCCCGAGGTCCCGGGGTGTCCGAGGTTGACGACGGACTTGCCGTTGGTGCCGAGGGAGAAGTACTCCGAGTCCGTGGTGTACCACTTGCCGCCTGAGTAGACCTGGAGGTCCAGGCGCTCCTTGCGGCCCTTGTAGTAGGTCATCGTGGTGGTCAGGACGGCGTCGGTGTTCTTGTGGTAATAGCGGTAGCGGGTCGAGCCGATCGTTGCGGTGCGGTAGTACTTGGACAGTGAGCTGGCGGTTTTCACGTGCGCGTAGGCGGCGGATTTGACGGTGCGGCCGGCGTAGCGGGCGTCGCCCTTGAAGACGGCGGTCACGGCGGTGTCGCGGGACATGGTGACGGTGGCGGACAGGTTGCCGTGCGCGTCGGTCTTGCCGGTCTTGAGGAGCTTGTTCGACTTGTCGCCGCCGTAGGGGTCGGCCCAGATCTCCACCGTGCGGTTGCTGTAGGTGGTGCCGAGGTGCGCGGTGAAGACGACGTTCTTGCCGTAGGGGTACGTCTTCTTGTTGTTGGTGAGCGTCAGGGCGGGCGTGGCGCGGGAGACGGTGACGGTGTCCGAGGCGGATGCCTGGGTGTGCGCGGCGTCGCCGGCGTAGGTCACCGTGTAGCGCACCTTGCTGCCGGCGGGCGGCGCGTCGGTGAAGGAGAACGTGCCGTTCGCGCCCAGCGCCCTGGTGCCCAGTGACTTGCCCCAGAGGGACAGCAGGTCGGTGCGCGTGACCTTCAGCGGTGTTCCGGCGGGTAGCCGCAGACCGGTCGTGAGGGTGCCCTTGACGGTGAGCGTCCTGCCGCGCGTGCCGGTGGCCGGGGCGTCGACGGTCAGCTTCGAGACGTACTTGCGCGGTTGGGTGACGGTCTGCAGTTGCATGGCGCCGGACGACCCGGTCAGTACGAACAGCTTCGTGCCGTCCGCCGACCAGGCCGTCGAGTGCCCGCCCCAGGGCATCCACGCGTCCGAAAGGTTGCGGACACTGGGCGGGGCGTCGGCGCCGCCGGGGAAGACGTAGGTGTCACCGGTGTTCTCGGTGTCGAGTGAGGTCGCGGCGACCGTGCCGTCCGGGGCGACGCTGACGGTCTCCGACTCGCTGTTGACCGGGTACTCGTGTACCTCCTGGAGGTCGGAGAGCCGGTATTCGACGACCGCCTCGTGCCCCTGCCCGACCACGAGGATGGACTGTCCGTCCGGTGTGAGCGCGGCGTCCCGGTAGAAGCCGCCCTCGTTCGCGGTGACGCGGATGACCGCAGTGCCCGACGACACGTCGTAGACGACGATCGGCCCGTTGCTGATGCCGCCGTCCAGGGCGACCAGGGTGTCCGGGTTCGCCGGGTTGGCGTACAGCATCGGCGTGCTGGCGAAGTCGTGGGCGCCGGCGAGGTCGAGGGAGACGGTGGCCGGGTCGGCGGTCAGGTCGACCTCGCCGAGCCCGGAGTCCCACTGGTCGCCGTAGCCGAACCAGATCCGGCCTCCGGCGAGGGCGATCCGCCGCGGCGCCGTGCCGGCGCCGGTCGGGTACTCGGCGGTCTGGGTGAGCGTCGCGGTGTCGAACGCGACGATCTTGTCCGCTCCGGTGACCGCGGCGTACAGGGTGCTGCCGTCCGGGCTCAGCTGGAGATCGGACACCTGGGGCAGGCCGGAGAGCTTGCTGAGCACCTTGCCGTCGTAGCGGACGACGGAGATCGTACTGTCGCCGCTGATGTAGAGGTGCTGGTGGGCGCCGTCGACGACGGTGTCGTTCACGGTGCCGACGCTGATCGGCACGCTGGTGTCGGCGGTCGCCGGGCCGGCCGTCACCAGCACCGCGGAGCTGAAGAGGGCTGCCGTCGCGACGGCAGCCGGAAGTGTGCGAATACGCACGGTGATTTGAACCCCCCAACGACGTCCGGCCGCTGTGTGCGGCCGGAACCGGCCCTGCAGCCGGTGAGCGAAGGTTAGGCCACAGCTCCAACACCCCACCCAGCGCCCTCGTTTGTGCGCAGGCAGGCCGGCCAGAATGCGACTTCCGGTACGCAGACCGATGATCGAATAACGCACCCCCGGCCGGGGCAGGACCGGCACGAGGCGCCTTCCCTCAACGAAGGTCCCTGCGACATCTCATCTCTCTGTCAGCCGCATTGACGCGGCCTGGGGCGTCAGGCCGACCGCGCTTCACCCCTCGATCCGCACGATGACGAAGAGGTCACCCGCCTCCCCGCCATTCCTGCCGGGCCGGCCCGACCACCGTGCAGCACGGTGACCCGAGCGGTGCCCCCGCCGTGGACTGAACTGAGCCGACGGTGCGGAGGGCATGTGATCCGCGGCAAGGCCGGATAGCTGCTTATGTGCGGTTCTGCCCTTGACGCGCGTCGGAGCCGCCCTGGAACTCGCTGTCGATGCCGGTGACGATGCCGGTGACGATCGCCGCGCCCAGCGGGGCGTCCTCCTCGCTGAAGCCGCTGTCGCGCAGCGCCGTGGAGACCAGCCGTACCGCTTCGCTCTCGGCCCCGGACTGGTCCGCGGCTTCGACCTCGACCCGGGCCGCGAACATGCCGTCCTCGTCGACCGTCAGCAGGTTCAGCTCCTCGCTCTCACCCAGGTCCGTGTTCTTCGGGTCCTGGGGTCGGAGGCTGCGCTCGACGGCGGAGCAGGTGTCCTCGGAGATTCCGTGGATGAACGTGCCGGGCACGGTGATGACGAACGTGGTCACAGGGACTCCTTCCGCGGGTCCGCCGGGCGCCGGGTTCCGCGCGCGGCGGACGGGCCATGGTCCGTACGGGCCGCAGTGCGGGCGGCCAGAAGCACGACGCCAAGTCGGTCGGTGCATGCCCCGCCATCGCGTGCCTCCCGACGTTCGTCCGCTGGTTCCCGGCTCGTACTCGATGCGCCTGCCCCGCCTACGGCCGGGAATGCGGACCTCGTCCTCTCTCCGTTTCCGCCGGGGCACTGTCACGCTGGCTGACCAGGCAGCGTGAACGGGCGATGGAAGGTTTCCTCAGCCCGGCGCAGCCCGGCGCAGCCCGGCGCAGCCCGGCGGATGGCGCCAAGGGATGAGCAACTCGGCGGCGTGACGCGAGGTGGGGATCAACCGCAGGACCGACACTCGCTGGCGGTACGGACGCAAGGAAGTCGACCAGGTGGTCGATCACCTGCTCGGCCTCGTCCGGGGACGGTCGATCTCCTGGGCAAAAAACACCGAGGCGGCTTTGAGCTCAATCGTGCTGCGCGGAAGGACCCGCCCGTTGTGTTCAGCATGCTCTTCACGTTGCCGGTACGTCAGTCCCGACGCGCCCTTGAGCTGCTTCATCATGTCGACGAACTGCTCGACACTGCATGCACGTTCGGGATCCACACCCCCGCAGTACCCATGGCGCCATCCTCGGCCCTCACCCCCAACAGGCGACAAGGAGTCCCTGCAGCGGCCCGGATCTTTGTCCGGAAAGCGGTGGTGACCAGCCCGGACAGCAACGGACTGTCCGGGACACCGGGCATCCCTTGCCGGACCGAACCGTGGCCAGCAGGGTCGATTCCGTCGGCGCAACCGCCACGAACCGCCACACGCCACCAAGGAGTGTTCTCATGCGAAAGACCGCACAGCCCGCACACATCGTCCCCCTCGCGCTCGCCGCCGTCTTAGTCGGTGGCCTGACAGCCACCACAACTGCCCCGGCGCAGGCACGCACCGAAACTCAGGCATCCGCCCAGGCAACGGACGCCTACTACCTGCGTTTCGACAAGGGTTCGGTCACGAACTCCCACCTCGAACTGGTCAAGCGCACTCCCGGCCGCGACAAGGTGATCAAGACGTACCCAGCGGGCTCAGGCCAGGTCAAGGACACCTGCGCCGTCGGCAGGGGCTGGTTGCCCAACGCCGGGGCGAGCAGGCCGTACGCCATCGAGTGGCACCGCAAGAACTTCGACGGCATCATCAACGGCTTCGTCATCAAGATCTCCGACCGCAAGTGCCACAACGGCACCAAGCGCACCGAACTGTTTATCCACAGCGAGATGAAGCCGAACGGCAACGCGGGCACCATCGAGTCCGAGCGGTGGACCAACAGCAATCCCAACGACTACTACTCCAATGGCTGCATCAAGCTCAACCCGACCAACATCAAGGACCTGTTCAAGCGCCTGGACCGCATCGGCTGGCCGAAGAAGCTCTATGTGGTGAACTGACACGCGCCAGCTCCCTTCGTGGTGCCCGGCAAGGCCCGTCGAGGGCCTTGCCGGGCACCACGTGTCTTGCAGGTAGACCACGTTGAGACTGCCGCCACAGGCAAGAACTCAGACCGGTGAAGTAAGTAGTCACCCGGGCCCTTTCGGTCCCGCCCCCTGGCCGGGAAAATCAGGGGCGTGTGCCCGTCCGGAGGACGTCGAGTCAGCTTGGTGCCGAACGTCGAGCCCGTTGAGTAGTCGGACGCGGGGGCCGTGCGCAGGAGTCCAGTGGTGTTGCCGCGAGCACGTAAGACCCGCGTTCCGCGCAATTCGCGGTCGCTGGAGCAACGGCATGCCTGCTGGCCTGCGACTTCGCCACGCCGGGCGTTGTAGGCCGTTTCTCTGGGGCGCGACGTTTCTGCAGGTAGCAGGGCTTCTCGGTGCGACCGCCAAGGGCGCCGGGCGACACCCTCTTGCGAGCCGAGCCGGATGCCACGAGAGCCCCTGCCTCACGTTCAGCTTACGAGTCGTCAACTTGCGCCGACGTAGCAGGGCTTGACCAGCCGCTCCTCGCCTCATGGTGGGTCGGCGGCGCACTCAGGCCCTTCGCTGCCCTGTGCGTTTCTCTATGCCTAGAGAAACGCCCCTGTGATACGTGCGATCCCGTCTCCGCAGGTCATGGGCCAGATCCGCGCTCCAGGCATGCCGAATTACGCGGAACGCGGGCTGGGCGGCGTCTCTGCACGGACAGCTGTCCGGCCTGGTCAGAGGCGTGTCCGAGAGAGACGGACAAATCAAGTGATGTGGCTGAGAGGGGGGTTGATGCCCGTGTCGCCAACGATGACAATCACCACATGGGGACCACGGGGGGAGCCCGGGACACCGATGGAAGCGCGGGCACCGACGGCACCGGGCTCCCGGATCCGGGAACGGCGCGCACCTCGGCCGAGTTCGTCGCCCTGCTGCGCCGGCTCAAGGACCACAGCGGACTTACCTACCGTCAGCTCGAACAGCGGGCCGCCGCACGGGGTGACGTCCTGGCCCGCAGTACGGTCGCTGACATGCTGCGCCGGGACGGGCTGCCGCGCGCCGAACTCGTTTCCGCGCTCGTCCGGACCTGCGGTGCGGAGCGAGCGGAGGCCACGTGGCTGGCATCGCGACAGCGGATCGCGGCGTCGGGGACGGCGTCGGGGACGCCCCCCGGTCTGACCGGAGCTGCGGACGCGTCGTCGTCGGGTTCTGGTGCCGACGGCCGCCGGGTCCGTACCGCCTCCCTCGCCTTGCTCGGCACCGTCGTCCTGCTCGTCATCGGCGGGCTCGTGCTGCTTTCGCGCGACGACGAGCCGTCGGGCGGGGGCAGTGTGGACGGCCGGACGCCAGTGACGGCCGGGTCGGCCGACAACGGGCAGAGTCCCGTCGCCCGGCAGGGACCTGCCCCCGGGCTGTCCCGCATCCGGCCAGTCGGTGCACCCGGGCTGTGTCTCACTGAGGGGCAGGCGCGGGCGGACAGCGGCGAATCCAAGGTAGTAGCGGCCCAATGGCCGTGCGAGAAAGCCGTGCCACCGACGACGACGCTGCTGAAGACGGACGACGGGCTGTACCGCATCCAGTGGGACAAACCCGGCATGGGCAAGGGCTGCCTGACGGTCCTCGGCGAGGACGAGGGCTACTTCCGGACCATGCTCGAACCCTGGGACGACTGCGCTGCCCCTGGCACCGTTCAACTGTTCCGCATCGAACGAGCCGAGGGCACCGGAAACACGGACGGCGCCAGCGCCTGGCGGCTGCGCTCGGCGGGGGACGGAGAGCGGTGCGTCGGCATCCGCGGGAACACGAAGGCGAGCGGGGCGGTGGCCGTGGTGGAGCCGTGCGCCGACGCTCAGGCTGCGGGTGACATCTCCGTCCCGGGGCAGCACTTCCTCATCGACCGAGACAGAGCTGACCCAAACTAAGTCGTCACCCCGTGCCGACGGTGCTTGTGGGAGAAGTCGGCCCGGCTGGCGCCGACCCGGTCGCACTCCGCAAGCGTGCCATCCAGCCGGACGTAGTCCGGATCGGCCTCGCGCAGAGCACGCAGCAGGCCGGGAGCGCGGTCCGCCAGCAGGTCGACGACGGCTGCCACGTAGGCATGCGCGGTGCCGACGGAAATGCCGAACCCGGCAGCGAGCTGGGCGAGGGTGTCGTGCCGGCGCAGGTACATCAGGCCGACCAACGCACGCTGGTACGGCGGGAGCTTGCAGCGGCGGTCGCCCTCGCGGGTGACGATGAGCACGGTGACCCACTCGACCAGCGCATGGGGCAGGTCGAGTGCGGCAGAATAGGGAACCAACAAGGCTCCCGCGCCAATGAGTTGAGACGTCGAACACCTCTCTCAACGGCACGGGAGCCTTATCCGTTGCGGGCGCCGACGTCGTCACCCGATCAGTGGCCACTCTGAAACAGCTCACTGGATCCGGACTCGCAACCCGCGCATGACGAGGGGGCGGCGGATCGGGAGCCCGTCCGCCCCCGCTCACCGGGTCGGCTCAGCCTGTCAGTGCCCCTTGAAAACAGGCGCCCTCTTCTCCATGAAGGCGCTCATCCCCTCCCTCTGGTCATCGGTCGCGAACAGCGCATGGAACACGCGCCGTTCGAAAAGAAGCCCGTCGCGCAGGCCGGTTTCCAGGGCCCGGTCGACCGACTCGCGGGCGGCCGTGACGGCCGGGCGGCCGTAAGAGGCGACGGTCGCGGCGACTTCCATGCCCTCGGTGAGCACGCGGTCGTCCGGGACCACCCGCGACACCAGGCCCGAGGCCTCCGCCTCGCGGGCGTTCATCGTGCGGCCCGTGAGGATCATGTCCATGGCCTTGGCACGGCCGACCAGGCGAGTGAGCCGCTGGGTGCCGCCGATGCCGGGGATCACGCCGAGCTTGATCTCCGGCTGGCCGAAGACCGCCGACTCGCCCGCGATGATCAGGTCACACATCATCGCCAGTTCGCAACCGCCGCCCAACGCATAGCCGTTGACCGCCGCGATCTTCGGCGTCCGGAATCCGGCGAACTCTTCCCAGCCCGCGAAGTAGTCCTCCGCGGCCATGTCCACGGCCGTCTTCCCGGCCATCTCCTTGATGTCGGCACCGGCCGCGAAGATCTTCTCCGAACCGGTGACAAGGAAGCAGCCGACGTCCGGGTCGCGGTCCAACGGACGGAGTGCGTCGAGGAGTTCGGCCAGCAGCTCGCTGCTGAGGGCGTTCAGGACGTGCGGTCGGTGGAGTCGTATCGTGACGACGCGGTCATGACGTTCGATCTTGAGGGTGTTCATCGACTCTCCCTCGCTCCTTATCTCCTGACGGTCCGTTACGAGTCCCAGATCGCGCCGTACGCCGGTATGCCGCGCCGCTCGAGACCGTGAACGACCTGCCAGGTCAGCTTCTTGTTGGAGATGCAGATGACAGCTTCGGCACCGAAGTCGCGGTAGGCGGTGTACGCGAGCCGCACCATGTCCGGTTTGCCGTGCTGCGAGGTGTCCCAGATCAGCGCGTTCGGCTGGACGGCGAGGATCTCGTCGACCAGGTCGTCGCCATAGGTCCTGCGGGGATCACGCGTGGCCCACACGAGCCGTGAGGGCACCTCGGCGGCCAGCAGATGCGGCAGACAGGGACCGATACCGCTGCCGGTGGCAACGTAGATCACCTTGCTGAACAAGGTCTCGATATTGGCGACCCCGGCCGTGGTGATGCCCTTGACCCAGACCTTCGGGGGCGCGTCGTCGATGAACGATCCCGTCCAGTCGCCCGCACGGGAGATCGTCAGCCGGAAGCCGGGTTCGCCGGGTGAGGGCACGTTGGCGAAGGAGTGCCACTCGGTGAGCGGGCTGCGGCTGATGGCGGTGGAGGACCCCGCGAAGGGGGTCACGCCGTGGTCGAAGCGGGCCAACACGACGTGCGTGGAGGGCCGTTCGATTCGTACGGCCACCTTGCGAAGCCGCAGCCAGGGCAGAGCGACGCTGAAGGTGACCACGGCCAGCACCCCGAGGGCGAACGGCTTCTGCGCGCCCAGCAGCGTATGCGTCCAGAACAGTGCGACACCGCTCCAGCCGCCGAAGCGGTGGATCTTCTCGAAGTGGTCGTGGAAGCGGGAACGGAAGGGTGGCAGGGCAGTGGCGACGATGACGACCAGCAGAGCGACGAGAACCCAGCTCGCCGTGATGAGCGGCAGGTTGGTGCCATCGACGGTCGCCACGACCGTCCCCGCGAGAAACCACACCGCTCCGGCCAGTGCCCCGCCCACGTGCAGCCCGCCGAAGTGGTACACCTTCCCGAGCGTCCACCGCGCCTTCAGCGGCCAGCTCGTCGGAGCCCAAGTCGCCAGCCGGAAGAAGAGGTTGATGACGTACTGCTGCCGTACCACCACTGCGAGCGCGAGGTTCACGAGGGACGCGTAGCCGATGGTTTCGGTGTTCGGCGCCCAACTCGCCGCCAGAAAACCGACGTTGGCCAGTACCACCAGGGCCGCCAGGCGGTTGTAGTGCATCAGGCGGGGGTGCTTGAGGAGGCGACGGGGCACTGACGTGAGGGGAGGGAGTTCGGCGAGAGCCGCGAGAGGGGCGGGAGGCGCTGCGTACGTGGCGCCTCCCGCCTCGACGGACGAGCTCTCAGCGGATGATGCCTCGACGGACGACGTCATCAGGCCGCCCCCTCTCGCGCCGCCGACACCGGCAGCGGGGGTGCTCCCTCGCCATGAACCGTCGCTGCCCGCGCGGTGTGCCGTGCGGCCTCCTCCCGCTCCGATGCCAGCCGCAGCAGTGCCGCCCGGTCGATCTTGCCCCGGTCCGTCTCCGGCAGCGCGGCCACCGGGAGGACCGTGGCCGGTATGCAGTAGTACGGCAGTACGTCGGCCACCGCACGCCGGGCCGTGTCCGGGTCGACGTCGGCCGGGCAGACGAAGGAGATCAGGCTGCGGGCGTCCCGCTTGAGTGTGACGGCGCGGGAGCAGCCCGCCACCGACTCCAGTACCGAGGAGACGGAGTCGAGTTCCACGCGGAAACCGCGGACCTTGACCTGGTCGTCGGTACGGCCCAGATGCTCGAGTTCGCCGTCTGGCGTCCAGCGGCCGAGGTCGCGTGTGCGGAACATGCGGCGTCCGCCGCCGAGGAAGGGGTCGGGGGCGTACCGCTCGGCGTTCAGCGCCTCGTTGTTCAAGTAGCCAGTCGATACGCAGTCGCCCCCGGCCCACATCTCGCCGACCTCCCCGATGGGCAGCGCACGCCGGTGCTCGTCGAGGACGTACACCGTGTTGTTGGGGGTGGGGCGGCCGATCGTGAGAGTTGCGTCGTCCACGCGGTAGTGGTGCATCGTATTGACGATCGTCGTCTCCGTGGGCCCGCAGGAGTTGTGGAAGGCGGACCGCCGGGCCCAGGCGTCCGCGAGCGGGCGCGGGCACGGCTCGCCCGCGACCGCCACCGTCCGCACATGGGGGCAGTCCGCCGGGTCGATCCCGGACAGCACCGTCGGCGTCGCGATCAGCACGTCCGCCGTACGGGCCGCCGCCCCGACGTCCTTGCCGCGGACGACGAGCGTGCCGCCGTGGGTGAGACAGCCCAGCATCTCCCAGGCGGCCATGTCGAAGGCGATGTTGAGGAGCTGGGCGACCCGGTCACCAGGGCGGATACCCAGGTCACCGGGCGCGGTGAGGAGGATGTTCGCGACGTTGCGGTGGGTGACCTCCACCCCGTTGGGCTTGCCGGTCGTGCCGGAGGTGAACAGGACGTAGCACCCGTCGTCGGGGCGTACGGGCCGCTCGAGACGGACCGGCTCTTCCGTGGAGAGTTCGGTGAGATCGTCGTCGAGCGTGATCAGCTGCTGTCCCGCGTCAGCCGGAGGCACCCGCAGCGTGTGCTCCGACTGAGTGAGGACGACCCTGATTCCGGCGGTGCGGATGACGTGCCGCAGCTGGGCGGCGGGAGTGAGGCCGATGTCCTGCGGGACGTACGCGGCGCCGGCCTTGAGCGCTCCGAGCAGTCCGACGAGCATCGGGATGGAGCGGCGCACGAAGAGGCCGACGTGATCGCCGGGCCGTACGCCCTCCCGTACGAGTCTGGCCGCGAGCCGGTCGGCACGACGGTTCAGCTCGCCGTACGTGATCGTCGTGCCCTGGTGCTCGGCGGCGACTGCGTGCGGCGCGGCGACGGCCCGTCGTTCGACGGCGTGGTGGACAAGGGGGTCGAGGACGGGGACTTCAGGACCTTGGCCGAACTGCCAGAACAGGGCCCTGTCTTGGGGGGACAGATGGCTCAGGGGCATGCTTCACAGACCTCCTGGCTGTGTATCGAGAGGAGCAGATGCCTTGGGCGACTGAACGCTGACGTGCGTCGATATGTCGAGCATCGTGCGGAGGTGCGAGGCCACAACACCGGAGTGCGGTGGGGGCTCCCCTAGCTCTAACGTTCAATGTGGGCCGCGTCACCGGGAAAACAAGTCACATGTGAACTGACGGCACATTGGCAAACTTCTGCACAGCCCGGCGACAGGAACCCCGCGCGCAGCGCGTGCAACATGATCCGGTGCGTCCGCAACTCTGCCGGAGTCACAACTCTCTTATTCAGGCGAGGAATTGGGTCGAGGTATATTCGCTGCCGCGAATCGCATGGGATCACGCAGCCTGACTCCAGGCCGCTGCGGCCGTGGGCCATGTCCGAGGCACCGAAGCGGCGGAATCCGGCCATGGCACAGCCGACGACCTGCCCACCAAGTGCAGAGAGACACAACCACCGCGCAAGCGGCCGCGGCCCTCGGACTGAACGAGGCCGCGACGCGCAAGCTCATGGCCCGCTTCGGCCGCTGGAGCCCCTACCGCTGACCGCAGCGGGGCGGCTCCGGCGCCCCAGGGGGCACGCGGACGGTGACGAGGAGGCTGGGGCGAACCTGGCCCCAGCGCCGGGTAACAGTCGTGCGTTGCGGGAGCTGTGGCAACAGGACGCGACAGCTGCCGACCTGGCGGCACACCGCTTCCGGGTCAAGGACCACTCGACCGCCATCCCGTCCCCTTCCTGCGGCTGCGCGAGGACCTCACCGCTCAGCAGGTTCCGCCGTTCACGAGCTCACCCACGCCGGCCTGCCGGCGTTCGGTGGCCAAGCCCGCGGCGGGAGCCGAAGTCCTCCCCGCCCGAGCGTGGGCCGCGGGTCCGCGGGGCGACGGGCCGCAGCTGGATGCGGGCAGCGAGACCGGTACCGGGGGCGGGGTGGAGGGTGATGGTGCCCCCGGAGGCGTCGACGAGGTGGCGGACGATGGGCAGGCCGAGGCCGGTGCCGTCGTGGTGGGAGTCGGAGGAGCGCTAGAACCGGTCGAAGGCGCGCTCGCGGTCGGCCGCGTTCATGCCGGGGCCTTGGTCGACGATGTGGAGTTCTGTCCCGGGGGCGCGGTGCAGGGTGATGGTGGTGCTGGGCGGGGAGACGCGCAGGGCGTTGGCGATCAGGTTGTCGATGATCTGTTCCAGGGCGCCGGGGATGGCCCATACCTGTCCTGCGGGTGGGCCGGTGATGTCGAGGGCGATGTACTGCTCGGCTGCCAGCGGCTCCCACATCGCCACCCGGTCGGCGACGATCGCGTCGAGGTCGACGGGTCCGGGGGTGGTGGCGGTGTTCTCCAGGCGGGCCAGGGCGAGCAGGCCCTGCACCATGCGGCCGAGGCGTTCGACCTCGCCGACGGCTTCCTCGAGGCTGGGGTGGGCGCGCGGGTCGAGGTAGGGCTCGAAGTTCTCCAGACGCAGACGCAGTCCGGTGAGCGGGGTTTTGAGCTGGTGGGAGGCTTCGGAGGCGAATGCTTGCTGGGCTTCGAGCAGGTGCTGGAGCCGGGTCGCGGTGTGGGTGAAGGACGTGGCGAGGCGGCGTAGTTCGGGCGGTCCGGCGGTGGCGTCGGGCGGGGTGGTGAGCTGTCCCTCGGCGAGCTGGGCGGTCGCGGCCTCGAGGGTCCGCAGCGGGCGGGTGATCCACCGGGCCAGGCTGAAGGCGACCAGGGCGACCGCGGCAAGCACGCAGGCACCGGCCAACGCGAGGGCGCCCCAGATGCGGTGTACCCGGGTGCTGACCTGGTCCAGGGGGTAGGTCAGGCGCAGGGAGCCGCGGATGGTGGTGCCGGATGCGCCGGGCATGGTCGCGGACAGCACATCACGGCCGGCACTGTCGGTGGTGGTCGTGACCGTGGGCTGGTTGCGCAGCGCGCGGGCGATGTCCGGCTGCACGGCGAGACTGATGCCGGTGCGCGCGGCCGGGTCGGAGTCGGCCAGGACGATGCCCTGCTTGTCGGTGACGACGACGTGACCGCCGGTTCGGGTGGCCGAGTCAGTCGTCGGCGTCGTCGCCGTCCTCGCGTCCCTGTTCCTCCCGCCCGTGTTCCTCGTCGCGGCCCCGGTCCTCGCCGGTGCCCGGCGACGAGCTCGTCTGGGTGGGCAGGGCGGTAATGCCTCACCCGGTCGCCGACGGCGACGTCCCGAACTCCCTCGCCGAGAGCGGTGACGTACCCCATCCCTTCGGCGCCGAGGACCACCGGGGCCGCCCAGCCCGGGCTGCCCTCGGCGCGGGCGCCGACGTCCATGTAGTTCACGCCGGCCATGCCCAGGCGCACGAGTGCTTCGCCGGGTACGGGGGCCGGGTCGGGCAGTTCGGTCCAGCGCATGACCTCGGGGCCGCCGTGCTCCTCGATGCGGATCGCTGCATGGGTGACACCTTCCTGTGCAGCTCGTCGCGGGGGAACAGGCAGCACGTTAGGCCGCCAAAAATGGACCGACAAGTCCAAATCCCCAGGCCAGGCAGGCGGTACCCGGCCCACGATGACGGGCGGCGGCCCCCGAAGGGGGGCAGGCGGCAGCTCACACCCGGGCCCGGTGGGCGCGGCTCCGCAGGGCGGAGTCGTAGAGGGCCCCGCCTCCGGGCGGGGCCCTGTCGCTCTTGTCATGCGTGGAGCGCCACGCACTCCCGGAGCAAGGATTCCAGCCTCATCTGGCCGTCCTCACGGTCGAAGACCTGGAGTGCGTCGAGGCAGGCGACGATCCACCGAGCCTCGTCCTCGTCCTCGATCCGGGCCTGGACCGCTACGGCGGTCACCGCGCTCTCCAGGTCGAACGGGTCCTCCTTGAATTCGGCGGCGAGCGCCTGATAGCCCGTCGCCAGCATCGGATCCGCGTACACTCCCGTCGCCTCGGTGAAGGCGCGGGCCGCGACCCGGTCCGTGCGAAGGCCGGCCAGCTCACGCAACGCCTCGTCGGGGTCGCCCAGTTCGCCATGCAGACGGTGGGCCTGGTCGACCAGGAGCGGCCAGCCGCCGGTCAGTTCGTGGAAACGGTCCAGGCGGTCCTCCGTGTGGAACATCTCGACGCGCTGGGCCCAGCCGCGCAGGCTGCGGCGGTCGTGGCGGCGCAGCACGACGGGAGCTGCCGGGGTGGGTTCGGTGCCCGTCAACAGGGCGCGCCACAGGGTCAGTTGAGTGGGGTCGGTGACGAGGACGACCGCGCGGGTCACCCCTGGCGTGGCGGGCAGCAGCGTCTCCGCCTGGTCGACGGCCTCCCGGCACGTTTCCGGGCGTGCCGGGTAGGTGGCGAAGTCACTGATGACGACTCGCCGTTCACGCGGCACCCCGCCGGTGAGTTGCTGCCGGTAGACGCGTCCATTGCCGACGGGCGGCAGCTTCCAGTCGGCGATGCGTCCGGCGACCGTCCGGAGGGTGTCGCCGACGTCGGTGACTCCGGTCGCGGAGGTGCCGAGGACGACCCTCGTCTGGTTGGACCGTTCACCGAGCAGGTCGTCGAGCTGGGTGATGGTCAGTGGAGCCGGCCGGCCGTCGGGCAGCTCGGGACGGCCCTCCTGCACG
The DNA here is from genome assembly GCF_001280005.1 of Streptomyces sp. NRRL WC-3618. GTDB lineage: Bacteria > Actinomycetota > Actinomycetes > Streptomycetales > Streptomycetaceae > Streptomyces. Next base: position 32,020 of record NZ_LGDW01000347.1, read on the forward strand.
ATGCTCGCCTGGAGTTTGCAGTCCTGTTCGGCCCTGAGCAGTCGGGCTTCCACCTCGTGTGAGGTGCCGATCATGCGCAGAGCGCTGGGTCCGCGCAGATGCCAGCCCAGACCGTCGTGGTTCGGGGCGAGAATGCCGAGGCCGACCATCTCGGAGAGGTAGGCGCGGAAACCCTCGGTGTCGAGCTGTTCGAAGCCCTTGCGCCAGTACGTCTCGCACTCCTCGCGCAGTTCGGTGTCGCTCAGCCGCACCTCCAGACCGCGGTGGCGGGCGTGGTACGCCAGCACGTTGGCGATCACGTCGTAACGGTGATCGAGGCTCAGCGTGTCCTTGAAGGCGGCCGAGATGCTGTCTCTGAGTCCGGTGTCCGACTCCACCACCTCGATGTCGGCGAGCTCCACCGCGTACAGCGGTTCTTTGGGGCCCTCGGGTCCGCGCCGTGCCCGCTTGCGGTGCATCACCTCGACCAGCCGGTGCCCGAACATCTGGAGCAGGAAAGGCTGGTAGGAGCAGTAGCCGAGTACCCGGTTGACGAGGTCCAGGTCCAGGAACTCGAAGCCGAGTGCCCGCATCGGCTCGACCAGCAGCTCGGCGGCGAACTGGGGAGCGAGCGGGCCGATCACCTTCGGAGTCTGTGCGAGGTGGCCGAACGGCCCGTTGCTGGCGAGCTTGGCGAACCGCTGCACGGAGTGCAGACCGGCGAAGACGACTTTGGCGCGGTCCTTGGTGTCGTCCCCGAGGCCTTTGAGTTTCTTGGTCTGGTTGAAGCGGGGGGCATCCCCCTCGAAGAACTGGTCGCACTCGTCGAGCAGGATCAGCAGACGCCGACGCGAGTCTCCGTCGGTCCAGGCCTGGATACCCGCACGCACCCGTTCGGAGATGTCCTTTGCGGGCCTGCGGCCCTGGGGACGGCTCAGGACCTGCGCCTCGGTCAGTTTCCGGTCCAGCACGCTCCACAGGGTCTCGGGCCCGAGCGAGCTGCCCTTCCCGATGTTCTCCTGGTCGAGGTTGACGTACACCGTCTGGTAGTAGCCGGGGCGCTGCTCCATGAACTTGTCCCCGGCGTCCGCGAGCAGAGCCGACTTGCCGAGGCCCCGGCCACCGAAGATGACCTGCGTTCCGCGCGGGTCCAGGATGCTTTTGCGCTCGGCGTCACGGCCGTAGAACATCTCGCCGCCGATGCGGCCACGCTTTTCCCTGATGTACGGATTGACGCCGGAGAACGGCAACAGGGTCTGCGTGGCGGTGCTGACCTGGCGGTTGCCGTGGGCCGCGAGGTAGGCGAGGGCGGCGTCGTCCACGACCAGCAGCGGCTGCGACAACTGCCCGGAGCCGACAGCGAGTTCGACGCGGGCCTCGCGGCTCAGGGTGCCGAAGTAGACGACGAGGAGACCTGTTCCGCTGGTGTCGCGCTCCGCCCAGCTCATGACCACCTTGGCGGGCGGCCGACCCCACACCACCATCACCCGGAGGTTGCCGCCCTGCTCTGTGATCTGCGATCCGAACGCCGGCGCCTTCGCCCTGCCGTTGATCGCCACCTCGGTCGCTTCGAAGAGCCGGTACTCGCGCCGATGCTGAGACCGCTCGTCGAGTTGCCGGGCGCTCTTGGCGTCGTAGCCAAGTAGCTTGAGGAGCGGCGGCACCCGCCGCGTATGCGCCACCTGGAGCCGGTCCTTGGGCTCGGTCGTACCCATCACCCGCCACTCGTCGAGGGCATCGGCCGCCAGTGCCGCCTCGTCGGTGGACAGGGCGCTGTAGTCCAGAACGGGGATGGTCGGATGCGTGCCGCAGGATCGGACGAGGTCCACGAGGTCACGGTCGATGCCCCCGCGCAGGCCGTCGGGGACGGCCGGGAAGAACTCGGCCAGATGCGACTCGCCGTTCTCGATCTCCGGGACGTCTTCGCCGATCTCCAGGAAGTAGACAAGGTCGGCGGCGGTGGCCAGGTCGTTCGTCTCCAGGCGCCGCAGCACCTGGGCCCGCTGGTCCGCGGTGGAGTCCAGGACGTCGAGCCGGGCGCGGAGCCGGTCGGCCGCCTCCCGCCGGAAGGCGGGCAGGCTGCTTCGTACGGTGTCGAGTCCGCGCCGTACGGCGACCAGGTTGTGCGTGTCGGCGGTGTCGAGCCGCTCGCGGGCGTCGGCCAGCAGTTCCTGAAGACGCAGGTCCTGGTCGTCGGTCACGGCGCCGTCGGCCTGTGCGCGATGCAGCTCAGCGACGAGTTCCTCGTGCGCCTTCCGCAGCTCCGTGCGCCGTGCGGCCTCCCGTTCCTCGATCTCGGCGAGCGCGGGCGGAGTGAACTCCCTGGCCTGTACGGCGGGCAGCACCCCGCGCCCGGCCAGCTCGACGATGGCGCGGACCGCGGTGAAGGCATCACGGTCCAGCCGCTCGGCGAGGGCGTCCTGCCAGCTCCGGTCGACCGCGGTGATGAGTTGGTCGAGCGACGGCCGCTCGTCGACGGTGTCGCACACCTTCAGCAGTTCCGCGTCCAGCACGAGTTCAGGGGAGAGCGAACTGCCCGTACGCATGGTCGAGGTGTCGCCGGTCAAGAGGGCGAACAGCTCCTCCATCGACGCACGTGCCGCCCACGCCGTCGCGGCGGCGAGGGCTCCCGAGCGCTGGGCCAGCTGCTCCAGGTCACCCAGTGCGGCGTCCTTGCCGTCCAGCAGGGACTGACGCAGGGCGGAGATCTCCTTGACCGCCCGGTTGCGGTCGGACCGGTCGCCGCGGCGGGTGCCGTCGACCACCAGACACCACTCCTTGGCCAGACCGATGGCGCGCTCCACCAGATGCACCAGGTCCTGCCGCCCGGCGCCCTGGAGCGGTTTGCCGCTCGGTGAGCGGTGCTTGCGGTCCATGCGGTCGATCTCGGTGTGGGCCTCGGCCAGTTTCGACAGGCGTTCGGCCTGCTCCCGCACGTGCTGGATCGCGTCACGGTTGTCGTGGACGACGGTCATGAGCAGCGATCCGAGCATCCCGTCATCCGGGGCAAGCCATCGCTTGGCGATCTCCGTCGCCCGCGCGAACCGTAGCCTCTGCGGCGCGAGCAGGGCGCTGCACTGCTCGCGCAACTCCCGCAGCCGCGCCTCCCGCTCGGCGTCGTCGGCGATGACGACCAGCGGCGAGGCGATCAGGGCACCGCTGAGCGCACGGTCGGCAACGGCGGTCGCCGCCTCGGCGAGATGGTCCGGAAGGCGGGGCACCAGGGCCTTGAGCTGAGCGCCCGCCAGATGGTCGCCGGTGATCAGCGCGGTACGCAGCAGGGCGGGCAGCAGCATGAGTTCGCTGCCTTCCGTGTCGCGGCCCGCGTATCCGCCGTAGCTCTGGAGCAGGTCCGTGGTCAGCCGGGCGCCCTGGCTGTCGCCGGACGTGAGGAGCGCGGCGGCACCGGCCACGCGGAGCGCCGCCGCCTGCGGCTCAGGATGACCCGCGGCACGCGCCACGTGGTGGGCGAGTCCGAAGCGCCGCTCGACGACCAGCCTCGCCAGGGCCCGTTCGGCCGCGGTCTCGTCGGCGCCTTCGTCCTCGTCGCACTTGCCCTGGTCGTCGCTCTCGCCCTCGCCCTCGCCCGGGGAGGTGTCCGGGACGAGGGCCGTTTCAGGGGCGGGTGCGAGCTCGTCACCTGGTCCGGCGGGCGTGGACGGAACGTCGGCGTCCGAGGCCGTGGCCGGTGCCGGGTCGTTGTCAGCGGCTGTCGCGACCTGTGCGTCGCCCGTGCCGAGGGCGTCGGAGACCGTCGGGACGGGCGCGGCTTCCGGTGCGGGGGCGGGGCCGGGCGCGGTCTCCTGGGTGAGATCGGCGGCGGTGATACCCACCGGATTCCGGTTCGCTCGTTCGGTCGGCTGTACGTCCGCGCGTTCTCCGACGGTCGGTCCGTCGGCAGCCTCAGTGGCGTCTGCGTCCACCCTGGCGGGTTCGGGGTCGGCGGCCTCCGGCTGCGCCAACGTCAGTTCAGGGGCCATGACCGCCGCCATGGCGCACGCGGGCAGCACCCGCACGACCTGCTCCTGCAGAACCAGGATCTCCGCCGCGGCGTCCGCCTGTCGTCCCAGCCGGATGAGCCGCGCCAAAGCTACGAGGGCAGCGCTCTCCTCCCGTTGCGCCGACTCCCACGCCGGTGTGTCCAGCAGGCGGCGGGCCGCCTCTCGCGCATCCTCGGTGGCGGAGGCGGCGGGGCTGTCCGGTCGGCATACGACGTTCAGCAGTTCCCGCAGGGTCTCCCGTGCCCTGAGGTCGTGCTCATGGGTCAGCCGGTGGGCGGTTGCTGCGCGTGCCATGTCCTCCAGGCGGCGGGGCACCCCGTCGATCCCCGCCGCGCGGAACATCGCCTCCGCACGGTCGAACACGGCGCCCAGCGTGGCCAGCGGAGCCAGGTCCTCGTCCTTCGGTGGGCCGCCGTCCGCGACGACGGCTGTCACTGTCTCCGCAGCTTGGCGAGCGAGGGCGAGGGCCGACTCCAGGTCTCGGCAGACCACGTCGAGCTCCGCCGCCTCGTCGGCCGGGGCGTTCTCGGCAACCGTCTCGGACCCGTCGTCCGGGGCGGCCTCGATCGGCGTCTCCCGCTCCTCCGATGCGCCGGGCTCCAAGCCCGGATACGCCGCCACGATCGACCGGGCCTTCTCACCGACAGCGACGAATCGCGCCGTCTCGTCCTCGTCGGCGGTCCCGGCGAACCAGTCCTGGTCCGCCGCCCAGGCAATGACGTAGGCATCGCCGACGGAGGCGTTGCACCACGCGAAGACCGTGGCCCGGACCAGCGTCTCTCCCCACCGGGAAACCGGGTCGGACACCGTTTCGCCCTCCTGGGCGATGACGAATCGGCCGACCTGATTCATCACGTTGTGGGTGAGTCCCCTGGTCGCACAGGTGCAGCTGTGCTGCCTCGACTCGCGTTGCAGCCTGCCGAGTACGTCCCCGCACAGGGACTTGCTCGCCCGACGAGGGGCCGCGATGCGAATTCCCAGGCTGTCGAGCAGATCCTGCCGACCCCTGGGCGACAGGGAGTTGAAGGCAAGTTCCACCGCGTTGACCGTGAGGTCGGTCAGGGCGGTTAATGCCGGGTGTGTCAAGGCGTTGAGCGCGTCAGCCAGGCCTTCGAGATCCTCGGCCAAGATGTTCGGCGGGGACAACGGCGGCCCCGTGACGACGCGGTAGCGGTCCTGCATGTACGCGTGCTCCGTTTCTGTGGCGCTGTTTCAGCGGCTGCTGGTTCTGTGGCTGTTTCTGCGGCTGCTGGGGCGGTTGCACGGGGTCGAGTCGAGATGCGCGCAAAGACTCAGTGCCCGCGCGTGTGCTCGGTGACGAACGTGTATCCGTAGGGCAGCTCCCAGCCGTCCGCCTTGCCGAGCCTGCGGCAATGCTCCCGAAAGGCCGCTCGCTGGACTTCACTGGGCGAACACCCCGGCCGCAGGCGACGAAGGTGGCCGGGGACGAACTGGACGCCGTACAGCCCCTCGCCTGCTAGATCCGTGCCACCCCATGGGCGTATCACCCGCTGTCGGACCGAGCGGTAGGCGATGAGGGGAATGACTGGCTGGCCGTCGCGCGTCGGGTAGTGCGGTTGACCCCAGGCATCACGGCTGCCGAGGGCCGGTGCCAGGACCCGCTCCGCGAACAGTTCCGCGACCGCCGATTCCAGGGCGGCCGCCTGTGACCGTGCCGGCCGGCGCCCGTAGACCGCACTCGGCAGGACTGAACGGTCCATCAGGGCATGGCCGTCCGGCGTGAGCAGCCCGCAGCGGCGCACGGTGCGCATCACCAGTTGCCGTGGGCCGAGCCCGACCGGGCTGTCGCCATGGCGGTCGCTGCCCGGAACATCCTCCCTGGTGAGTACACGAGGGTCGTAACTGTGGCCGGTCTCGCGGTCGCCGACCCGCACCCGTTCCTGGAGGCTCGTCGTGGCCATGCGGATCACCGGGCCCCCGAGGCGCCTGCGAACCTCGAGCATCAGGCCGGGGAAGAAGTCGCCGGGCCAGAGGATTCCGGTCAACCGGCCCGAGTCGTCGCCGAGTTCCACGGTGACGTCCTGCACCGCCTCCTTCTCGTCCAACACCCCGTCGGCATGGTCGAGTTCGAGGCGCAGGGTCAGGCACGGGCCTTGGGACCGGTCAAGGTCTCGCACAGCGTCCGGGTGCAGGGGGAACCAGCCGTCGATGAGATGGGCCAGCCGCAGGGGCGACCGCCATACGACGTCGTTCGCATCGCTGCGCAGGAGTTCACCGGGTCCGAGGGACGCGTCGTCGGCGAGCGGCAGGTCGACCGGATCCAGCTCCGCTTCGGGCTCCGGCTCCGGCTCCGGTGGCGCAGGTAGCGTGGACGCCCATCCTCGTCCGGCCGGGGTCAGCGGATCTCCGGAAGGTTCCGCGCCACCGGGACGGTGGGACCGCCACACGCCCCCGCCCTCGAAAGCGTCGTCGAGCGTGATCCAGCAGCCGTTCTCGAACAGACCTTGGTCACTGTCTCGTTGGACCACATCGGCGAGCGCCACGTTCGCCCGGCACACGGCAGCGGCGTACCCCGGTCCCCTAAGCCGTTCCGTCGCCCCGGGGAACCCGCGCAACCTCGGTCCGACCGCTGTGTACACGGGGACAGCCGAGGTGAACCCGTGACGCCGTTGCGCCGGAATCGCCGCGTGTTCCACCGCTGCCGCAAGGGACTTGAGATCACCGCCACCCAGCGGCCCGGTGTCCCGCCAGCAGTCCGCGAGGGAGCTCCGGGTCATGGCGTAGTGACCCCAAGTGCGTAACGCATCGCTGGAGTCGAGGACTCCCCGCACCGTGTCGAGAAGACCGAGCAGGCCCGCCCTCAGGTCGTCGTCACGCGTTCCGCCCACCAGTTCGGCGAGGGAGACGGGCGCGAACGGGCTGAGCAACTGCTCCCGTGCCCTCGTCAGAAGATGGTCCGCATACGCCGTCAAGTCGTCGCGCCTGGCAGCGCCCTGGGACGGGTAGCAGACGTCGACGACGACATGACCGTCTCCGTTGATCCAGCGACGACGGGTGCGTAATCGATGGAGCTGGGCCGGCGACAGACTCAGAGCCGGGCCGAAGGCGTGGAGATCCGGAACCAGCAGCTCCCGACGCCGGGGAGCGGCGCCGCTCCCCGGATCGCCCGGCCCTTTGGCCCCCGCAGGCGCTCCCGACACCCAGACCGGTACGTCACCGTGCGTGCTCACCGCGGGATGCGCGCCTTCCCGGTAGACGATCTCGGCATAGAGAGGGTCCGATCCAGTGGCGACGCACACCATGGCACCGACCGGCAGCACGGGAGCACACTCGCCGAAGGTGATCACAGGGAAGTCGTCGAGGCGCAGAGGGCTGCCGCCGTAGCCCTCGCCGCCGAGGTCGTACCCGAAGTACACGGCATTGAAGGCGACAGTGGTGTGCACCGGCGCGGGCCGGGCCGCGACGACGGCTTCGAGGTAGCGCCGCAGGCGCTCACGTTCCTTCTCGGGTACCGCGTCGTAGCCCGTCGTCATCACGGAAGTCAGCAAGGGCTGATCGCCGTACGGATCGGGCACCTCCATTCCCTCACGCTCGCTGCCCCTTGCCGGCGCATACAGGTCCCCACCCATGACACCTCCGCCCCACCACAAGCCACCCAGGCTCGCCTGCGGTGATTCCGCAGACTATGCCGACAGGTGGCGCGCCTGTGGCATTTTCATCACTTTGCATTGGTTGACGGTGACCCAGCTCGACGTGTTCGCGCCGAAACCAGACCATCTGAGGAGTGGCAGGGACCGTCAATCGGTCAGAAACGGAGCAGCGGCAGCGGCAGGCGCACATCGTCCGTTTCTCAAGTGACCTGATCTGATTCGCCGTTGATCTCAGTTGATCTGGTTCGTCATCCTGATCGCGGCACTACTCTGTCGAGCCATGAACGCGGACCGCTGGTTGGCAGACACCCGGACCTCCTACGACACGGTCGCGGTCAGCTATGCCGACCAACTACGCGAGGCTCTGGCCGGGGCGCCGTACCTTCGGGCGGCTCTGGCGCTGTTCGCCGACTTCCGGCGCGTGTTGCGCCCCGGCGGACCGCTGCTGCTCGGCTTTCACGTCGGCAACGAGTCAAGGCTGAAGACGCAGGGCTACGGCGGCCACCCGATGAACGTCCCCGTTCACCGCCGCCAGCCTGACCAAGTGGCGGGCTGGCTACGCGATGCCGGGTTCACCGTCGAGGCTCACCTGCTTGTCGACCCCGACGAGAGCGTTCCAGGTGCGGTCCTCTTCGCACGCCGTCAGTCCTAGCCACGCCAGCTGGCCGGTTGAAGCCGACGGCACAGCGACGTCGGACCACATCAATTGAGACAGCCCCCGGCCTCCGCTCGCCCGGGACCACATCAGCAGGCGTTGGTGCCCCCCGTCGCCGCCTCGGCGGGCGCCGGGTTCACCGCGACGCAATGCCGATCGCGAGGGTCGCCGCCACTACGGCGGCGACCCGGGGCCACTAGCGATGTCTCCGTGAAGAGGCGAGGGAAGCCGGTTGTGGCGGGTTTCGTCAGGTGCGGGTCCAGTGTTGGTTGCTGGTGTTCGAGCAGGAGGAGAGCTGGATCTGGGTGCCGTTGGCCGTGCCGCCTGCGGCGGTGTCGAGGCAGAGGCCGGACTGGACGCCGACGATGGATCCGTCCGAGTTGAGGCGCCATTTCTGGTTGTCGCCGCCCCAGCAGCCGTAGATCTGGACCTTGGTACCGGCGCCGGTGCCGGCGGCGTCCAGGCACTTGTTGCCGTAGACCGTGAGCTCGCCGGCGGCGGTGGACGCCCACTGCTGGTTGGTGCCGTTGTGGCAGTCCCACAGCTGGACCTGGGTACCGTCAGTGGTGCTGCTGCCGGGCACGTCCAGGCAGCGGCCCGAACCGACGCCCTTGATCGCTCCAGAACCCGCAGGGGGCGTGGGTGTGCCGCCGTTGAGTGCGTTGAGGACGGAGGTGTAGGCGGGCTTCTTGCTGCCGTTGCCGTTGAACAGCAGCGGTGTCTGCTCCGATCGCCAGGAGTCGGTGTCGCGCACGCCCCAGACGGTGATGCCGAGGCAGCGCGGGACCGCCAGGCAGTCGTTGGCCACGTTCGCGTAGGTCGTGGCCGAGGCGCCCTGGATGTCGAGTTCGGTGATGGCCACGTCGACGCCGAGGGCGGCGAAGTTCTGCAGGGTGGTGCGGAAGTTGCTGTTGTAGGGGCTGCCGCTGTTGAAGTGCGACTGGAAGCCGACGCAGTCGATCGGTACGCCGCGCTGCTTGAAGTCCCGGACCATGGAGTACATGGCCTGGGTCTTGGCCCAGGTCCAGTTCTCGACGTTGTAGTCGTTGTAGCAGAGCTTGGCGGCCGGGTCGGCGGCGCGCGCGGTGCGGAAGGCGACCTCGATCCAGTCGTTGCCGCTGCGTTGCAGGTTGGAGTCGCGCCGGGCTCCCGAATTGCCGTCGTCGAACGCCTCGTTCACGACGTCCCACTGGGCGATCTTGCCTTTGTAGTGGGCCATCACGCCGTTGATGTGGCCGATCATCGCCTGGCGCAGCGTGCTGCCGCTGAGGCTCTGCATCCAGCCGGGCTGCTGGGAGTACCAGGCCAGAGTATGGCCGCGCACCTGCTTGCCGTTCTGCACCGCCCAGTTGTAGACGCGGTCACCGGCGCTGAAGTTGAACTGGCCCCGCTGCGGCTCGGTGGCGTCGATCTTCATCTCGTTCTCGGGCGTCACCATGTTGAACTCACGGCCCGCGATCGACGTGTACGCCGAATCGCCCAGCCTGCCCGAGGCGATGGCGGTGCCGAAGTAGCGGCCGCTCTGCGCAGCCGCGGCGCCGAGCGTGTTCTCGGCGGCGTGTGCGGTCGGCGGCGTGACCAGCGCGGCGACCGTACCGAGGACGCCGACGACCAGCGCCACCAGCAGGCCGCGGATCTTCCGGAAGCGGATATCTGGTCTGGGAAGGGCATACGAGCCCATGGCTGTGCCTCCAAGGTAGAAATCACGGAAGGACTGAAACGCAGGACGGTGCGCCGTCCGCTCCCACTCGGCAGACGGACGGGGTGGGCCGGAACCCGGTCAACCGTCGGGTGCCGTGGGCGGGCGGCGGCGGTCTTTCGGCACAGGCATGGGGGTGCGCATGGGGTGCTCCATCGCGGCTCAGCCGGGGGACCGCCACGCGGCGTCACGTACCTCTCCGCTGTGCGAAGAGCCAGGATGCGCTGGTGCGAACCTCACCGGAACGAAACGGGGTGGCGCGGGTGCTTTGGTGCGGCGGATCTGTCGTGCGGGTGTGCGTGGATCTGCCGTGCAACAGGGATTGCCCGGGGCGACGTATTCGACATCTCGAACCGCGGCCGGTCTCAGACTGGGATGATTGAGGCATTGACGATGGTCGTCAATACTCCTCGCAGAAGAAGTTTCGGTCCGCTCATCGAAACTTTCTGAAATCCGGGCGCGCGGGAGGGCGAATCACCGCGCCACCCGTCCAGGGTGCCGCAGGGCCGGGGCCGGGGCGAGTCGCGGACGCCGCTCACTGGGCCTCTCCCCCACGCGTACGCCTTGAACAGGTGAGCTGCATCCGCACCTAGCGGAGTGGGTCGGGCCGGCGCGACAGCTTGCCAAGCCCCTAGGGGGGTGCTGTTTGTGGACAGATCGGCTACAGGCCTTGACCAAAGGGCCCCGTATTCCTAGCTTGAGGCGTCAAACCAACCGGGAATTCTTCGAAACTTTCGAGATCGCCCCCCAACCCCCGAAGGAGGCGTCCACCCTGTCGGCGCGGCGGCCGTAGACCCCGGGCAAATCGTGCTCCTCGCCACAATTTGTCCATTTACGAATGGAAGCGTGCCTATGGTTTCAAAGCCGGTCGCCCCACTTCGGTGATCGGCGCACGGACGCACAGCCAATGCCATGGGAGAAGCGCTTCATGATGCTGGGTAAACGACACACCGGACTGGTGGCCGCGGCCGGTGCCCTCGGCGGCGTACTCGCGGTCACGGCCCTCGGCGGCACGAGCAGCGCTGCCGTCGGCGGCAACCAAGCCGGGGACAGCCCCACATCGCAGGCGCAGGCACCTCCGACGGTCGCCCAAGAAGCCTCCGACGCCCGAATAGCGATAACGTCCGGGCAAGGCGCGTACGGCGTCGCGATCAACGATCCGGTCAGTGTCACCGTCAGCAACGGCAAGCTCACCCAAGTGACCATGACCGCCGTCGCGACCGGCGCCGAGGTTCCGGGCACTCTGTCCGCCGACGGCACCTCCTGGACGCCGAACGGCCCGCTGGAGCGTGCCACCAAGTATCAGATCGCCGCGGAGGCCCAGGACGCCAAGGGCCGTTCCGCCAATGACAGTGCCGCGATCACCACGGTCTCCCCGGCCAACGACTTCGTCGGGCACCTCTCCCCCGAGGACGGCTCGACCGTCGGCGTGGGCCTGCCGGTGAGGGTCGACTTCGACCAGGCGATCAGCGACAAGGCCGCGGTGCAGTCGGAGATCCAGGTCAGCTCGAGCAGCGGCCAGCAGGTCGTCGGCCACTGGTTCAACGACCACCGCCTGGACTTGCGCCCCGAGAAATACTGGAAGCCCGGCTCCACGGTCACCGTCACTCTCAGCCACCAGGGTGTCCAGAAGACGGTCACGTTCACGATCGGCCGGAGCCAGATCAGCACCGTGGACGCGAAGACGAAGCACATGACCGTCGTACGGGGCGGGAAGACGATCCGAACCATCCCGATCTCGTCGGGCAGCCCCGAACACCCGACGCACAACGGCCAGATGGTGATCGCCGAGAAGTTCTGGCACACCCATATGAACGGTGCGAGCGTCGGCCTCACGGAGAAGGACGGCAAGCCCTCGTACGACATCAAGGCCGTACCGCACGCCATGCGCCTGACCGACTCGGGCACGTTCATCCACGGCAACTACTGGGCCGACGACTGGGCCTTCGGCAAGGTCAACAAGAGCCACGGCTGCATAGGCCTGAAGGATGTCAGGGGCGGCGTCGACAGCAGGCGACCCGCCGCGTGGTTCTTCGACCACTCGATGATCGGCGACGTGGTGATCGTCAAGAACTCCGTGGACAAGACCACGTTGGCCCCGGACAACGGCCTCAGCGACTGGAACATGCCGTGGAGCGAGTGGGTCGCGGGCAGCGCGACGCCCCTTTCCCAGGGTTAGCCTCGACCATCCACAAGGTCCCCGCCAGCTTGCTGACGGGGATCTTGCGGCACTCTCCGGTTATTTGATCAAAAGGTGCCGTGTCAGCCGGCGCTGCCGATCAGCTTCCAGGGCTCCTGGTCGGCGTCGGCGCCGGTGCCCGGGGCACTGCCCTTCGTCTCCCACTTGGCCTTCCAGACCTTGCCGTTGTACGTGACCGTCGTCTGCTCGATCGGCTGGCTTGCCGGAGAGTAGATCTTGGTCGCGTCCCAGTTCCCGGCACTGCAGCCACCGGCCGGCGGGGTCGCCGTACCGAGTCCCTTGAGGTTGTCGGTCACCGGCGCGTACGCCGTACCGCCGATCGACAGACTCGTGTTCACCGGACCGGTGATCGGGAGGAAGTAGATGATCGGCAGGTCGAGCGACTTCCCGGCCGGGATGATCTGGCAGTAGTCCAGCGTCGTGCTGACCCGGTGGAACGTCGAACCGGCCGCCGGCTGCCACTGACCCACTTGGGCACCGGTCTGCCAGTTGGCGTCCTTGACCAGCGGTGACGTCGAGGCCGGGATGTCGAACGACAGCTTCGTGTCCTTGCCACCGCCGAGCGTGCGCCCGGTGTTGTTGGTGATCCGGACGGTCGGCTGCAACGGCCACAGGTTCGCCGTGGCGGTCGGGTAGTTGACCATCTCGACGCTCAGGTTGGCGGTCACCGTCGGCGCGGCACCACCGGTGCCGGCGCGCAGGCTGTTGCTGTAGGCGCCAATATTGCCCAGCTTTGCGTTCAGCCGGGTGGTCAGCGTGTACCCCATCCCGCACGGGGTGTCCGGCTGGACGTCCGCCGGGCAGGAGTAGTCGCCGCCGAGCTCCCACATCATCACGCCGCCCGCACCGGTCGACTTGACCAGATCGGTGACCGCGTCGATGCCCTGCTCGTCCTCGGCGACGATCAGCTCGTCGGGCCCCTCGCTCAGGACGAGCGCGATGTTGACCCGGCCGCCGATCCGGCGCGGGTTGGTCACGTCGTCGTCGGTCTGCAGGAAGTAGACCTCACGGGTCGGGATGGGATTGCGGTAACCGGTGTCGACGACCCAGGTGTGGTGCAGCACGGTGTGCTGATGCGTGTTGCCCTGGCTGTCGGTCGTGGTGAAGGTCTGGCTGGGCTGTGGGTTGCTGCGCGGAGGAGGCTCCGGGCCGGCTCCTGAAGCATCACGATCGGCACCTGCAACGCCTGCTGCCGGACCGTGTTGGTCCACTTGCTGCCGGTCTTCGCCTTGATACTGGCCCCTGCATGTTCCAGGAGACCAAGGGCGTGGTGGCCGCAGGGAAATCGGTGGCGGCGGCCGGAACGGCAATTTTCTTCGGCGGTCATCGCTCAGTACCCGTTACGCGGGGACGTGGTGTTGCCGCTGCCGGACGGTGCCGGGGTTCCGCCGACGGCGATCTTCGTGTTCATGCCGAGGTCCCGGTGTCCGCCGATCGGGCAGAAGACCTGGTACGTGCCGGACTTCAGCGTCAGCGTGAGGGCCGTGGACTGCCCGGGGTTCACCGTCTTGCTGCGATTGCTGCCACCGGGTCCCACGAGCTCCAGGGCGTGTTGGTGCCGGCCCTTGTTCTGTGCGGTGAAGGTGTACTGGCCAGGCCGGTACTTGTGCGTCGAGAGCTGGATGTGGAAGTCGGTGAGCACCGCCGTGACGCGGGTCGCCGAGGTACCGGCCTTCGTCGGGGCCGGGGTCGTCGTGGCGCCGGTGCTGCTGCCGTAGCCGCCGCTTCCACAGGCGGCGAGCAGGGCGGTCAGACCGCCGGCGGCCACGCCGAGGAGTACACGGTTGCGGGTGCGCGGGTTGGTCATGATTCGGTCCTCCGGAATGTCCCCCTGCCAGGGGTACGACGCTGCCGGGCGAAGGGATTGCGGCCGGCCGGATCGCAGCGAGACAGGCGAAGCCAGGTGGATAATTTGCGCTGACGCAATACATTCCGGTCGGCGAACCGTAGTCCTGATATGTGGCGCATGAGCTTGTCCCTCGGGCGGGTGCCGGACGAGGCACTGCTCACTGGTCTGGCGACGGGCGATCCCGAACTCGTCGTCGCGTTCGTGCGCCGTTTCCAGGGCGTGGTCTTCGGCGTGGCCGTGACCGTGCTGGGCGACCCCCAGCTCGCCGAGGACGTCGCCCAGCAGACCTTCGAGCGGGCCTGGCGGCACGCACAGGTGTACGACCCCCGGCGCGGCTCGGTACGAGCATGGCTGACGGCCATCGCGCACAACCTGGCCATCGACACGGCACGGGCCCGGCGCGCGAGCCCGGTCGCCCCGGCGGACCTGGACGCGCTGTTCGGCAGCGTGACCGAGACGCCCGAGCGGCGGGCGCTCGCCGACGACAGCGCGCAGCGGGTCAGGCGAGCGGTCGCGGAGCTGCCCCGGGAGCAGGCGCGGGCCCTGGTGATGGCCGGGATCTACGGCATGACGGCGCGGGAGGTCGCGGAGGCGGAGCACGTTCCGCTGGGCACGGCGAAGACCCGTATCCGCACCGGGACGCTCAAGGTACGGGCCCTGCTGGAACCGGAGGAGAAGCGGTGAGCGGCATGGAGTGCGAGCGGCTGCGGGAGCTGGACGCCGAACTGGCGCTCGGGGTCCTGCCGGCCCGTGAGCGGGCCGAGGCGGTCGCCCATCTGGACGACTGCCCGGAGTGCCGGGAGCGCGTCGCGCGGCTGACGGAGGTCGGCGACGACCTGCTCACGCTGCTGCCGGACGCCGAGCCGCCGGTCGGCTTCGAGAGCCGGGTCGTACGGGCCCTGGGCGCGGAGCCCGCTCCGAAGCGCCGTCGGGTGTGGCAGCGGCGGCGGAACCGGCAAGGACAGTGGCGCTGGCAGGGGCGTCGGCACCGGTTGCGGCTGGCGGCGGCCGCGGTGGCCGCGACCCTGGCCTGCGGTGTCGGTGGATGGGCGATCGGCACGGCAGTCGTGGGCGCGCCTACGGCGGTCTCGCAGCGGACGGACGGCGGCCTGCGACAGGCGGCCCTGGTCGCCGACGGCCATGAGGTGGGCCGTATCTTCGCCCACACCGGTGGCCAGGGCTGGGTGTACATGTCCGTCGACCTCGGCAGGTCCGGCCAGGGACCGGTGCGGTGTCTGCTCGTGCACGGCGACGGATCGGCGGTGCCGGTGGGCTCGTTCCCGCTCAAGGACGGTTACGGGTACTGGGGCGCACCGGCCGAGGTCGATCCCGCGACGGTGACTGGCGCCCGCTTGATGTCCCCGGACGGAACCGTCGTGGCCACGGCACACTTCTCGGCCAGTGCGTGACGCCGACGGTTCATTCGCCCATCGGTACGAGGACGCGTCTTCGCCCCCGCCGGGTCGGGCCGACTGCGCACCCGGGAGATGACAACGCCCCGACCGGTTGGGGGACAACGGCGAAGGGATCCATGCTGTTTGCTCCTACCGTCGGTCAGGCGGTACGACCGACGACCCTATCCCTCCGCCGAACTCCGGTGTCCTGTACGGACGTTACAAGTCGAAGCCCCGGCGTTGTCCGTGCGCGACAAGGGTCGGCGGAGAGTTCGGCGGACGCGCCGCCCGAACGGGGCCCGAACCCGGTCGGCGCCCGGGCAAACATCGTGCGGGCGCGATCATCGTATCGAGTTAATGTCCCCGACTTTCCTTGGTCCACAGGACGAAGCGGCCACTACTGTTCACCTGGATCTGGACGGATTCTCCCTTGAATACCCCCCTTTTCTCCTGTTGGTCCGATGAGCCCATACAGGTGCCATCACCGCTTTGAGCAAGGAGAGCTCGCCCGATGACTGTTGACTCGAGCCCGGAAGCGCAACTGGAGCCGCCCCGACAATCCCTCGGCACGGCGGCCGCCCGCAACCTCGCCACCACCACCAGGTCCGCCCCGCAGATGCAGGAGATCACCTCTCGCTGGCTGCTGCGGATGCTCCCCTGGGTGGAGGCCAAGGGCGGGGCCTACCGGGTCAACCGTCGTCTGACCTACACCGTCGGCTACGGGAGCGTGGAGTTCGTCCAGGACGGCGCCGCTGTCCGGGTGATCCCCCAGGAGCTCGGTGAACTGGCCCTGCTACGCGGCTTCGACGACGTGGAGGTGCTGACCGCCCTCGCCGATCGGTGCGTCCAACGCGACTTCCGGGTCGGCGAGACGCTCGTGGAGCGCGGTGCGCCCGCGCGTCAACTCCACCTGATCGCCCACGGCCGCGTCAGCCGGACCTCCGTCGGCAGGTACGGCGACGAGGTCGCCGTGGACGTACTCGCCAATGGCGACCGGTTCGGGGACCATGCGCTGCTGGACGGGAACGCCCCGTGGGAGCACACCGCCACCGCCGTGACCTCGGGCACCCTGCTCACCCTGTCGCGCGCCGACTTCGAGGCGGTGCTGTCCACCGCGCCGGGCCTCCGGGACCACATCGAGGGGTTCAAGTCCCTTCCCCGGCAACGCCAGAACCGCAAGGGCGAGGCGGAGATCGCGATGTCGGCCGGCCACACCGGCGAGCATGATCTGCCCGGCACGTTCGTCGACTACGAGCTGAAACCGCGCGAGTACGAACTCTCGGTCGCGCAGACCATTCTGCGGATCCACACGAGGGTCTCCGACCTCTACAACGGGCCGATGAATCAGACCAAGGAGCAACTCAGGCTCACCGTCGAGGCGTTGCGCGAGCGCCAGGAGCATGAGCTGATCAACAACAGGGAGTTCGGTCTACTCCACAACGCCGACTTCAAGCAGCGCATCCAGACGCGCTCCGGCCCGCCGACCCCGGACGACATGGACGAGCTGCTCTGCCGCCGCCGCGGGTCGAAGTTCTACCTCGCACACCCCAAAACCATCGCGGCGATCGGGCGTGAGTTCAACGCGCGCGGGCTCTGTCCGGACCACGTCGACATCGGTGGTCAGCAGGTTCCGGCCTGGCGCGGGGTGCCCATCCTTCCCTGCAACAAGATCCCCATCACGCGGGAGATGACGAGCTCGATCCTCTGCATGCGTACCGGCGAGGACAAGCAGGGCGTCATCGGTCTTCATCAGACGGGTTTGCCGGACGAGTACGAACCGGGTCTGTCCGTCCGGTTCATGGGCGTCGACGAGAAGGCGATCACCTCCTACCTCGTCAGCGCCTACTACTCGGCCGCCATCCTCGTGCCGGACGCGGTCGGCGTACTGGAGAACGTGCAGATCGCCCGCTGGCCCAGGTAGCGGGCCCGGACCGCAAGTCCCGCTGCCCCCTCCGGACCCTCCGAGTCGGCCGCGCGTGCCCGACGGGTCCCAGGACAGCCGCCCACCCCACCAAGGAGTCATCGATGCCCGCGCCCGAGCCGACACCTCCGCAGCCGAGCCTGCCCGCGGCCGCTGCCCATTTCGGGGCGCATGTCCTCGCTGAAGCCGCGGCCCGTGCCTGCGATATCAAGGCCGCCACCGGCGACTCACCCGGTGCGCCGGCCTTGCCCGTCCCGCCTGCAATTGTCGTGTCGGCACCGCCGCTTCCCGCTGATGCCCCGACAGCCGTGGTGCCCACAGTCGAGGTGCCGACAACCGTGGTGCCGACAGCCGACGTGCCAACAACCGTGGTACCGACAGGCGAGGTGCCGACACCGATCCCCGGCCTCGAACGGATCCTGCGCGGCCCCACAGGACTGGGCACGGCGGGCCTGCGGCTGATCCTGCGGGAGGAGCCACCGACGCCTTCGAAGCCGTCGGCAGCCACGGCCGCGGAAGGCACGCCGATCCCGGGCCTCTACCACCACCAGGTGGCCGAGCCCGACCCGGTGCGGGTCGAAGAGGTCAGCCGGAGGATCAAGGCCTGGGCGTTGGACGAGGTCTCCCTGTATCCCAAGGACCTGGAGGAGCAGTTCGACGGGTTCTCCGTGGGCCGCTACATGGTCGGCTGCCATCCGGACGCGCCCACCGTCGACCACCTGATGATCGCCACCCGCCTGATGGTGGCCGAGAACGCGCTGGATGACTACTACTGCGAGGACCACGGGGGCTCGCCCGTCGGCCTCGGCGAACGCCTTCTGCTGGCACACACGGCACTCGACCCCCTCCACACGACGGAGGAGTACCAGGCGCCATGGGCGAAGTCGCTCCACTCGGACGCGCCTCGGCGCGCCTACCGCTCCGCCATGGACTACTTCGTCCAGGCGGCCAGTCCCTCCCAGAGCGACCGTTTCCGGCACGACATGGCCCGGCTTCACCTGGGGTATCTCGCCGAAGCCGCCTGGGCACAGCTGGACCGCGTACCCGAGGTGTGGGAGTACCTGGCGATGCGCCAGTTCAACAACTTCCGCCCCTGCCCGACCATCACCGACACCGTCGGCGGCTACGAACTGCCGATGGACCTGCATTCCCAGGCCGCCATGCAGAAGGTCATCGCACTCGCCTCGAACGCGACGACCATCGTGAACGACCTGTACTCGTACACCAAGGAACTCGACGCTCCTGGCCGGCACCTGAACCTGCCCGTCGTGATCGCCGAACGTGAGGGCCTCTCCGACCGGGACGCCTATCTGAAGTCGGTCGAGATCCACAACGACCTCATGCACGCCTTCGAGACCGAAGCCAAAGCCCTGACCGCCGACTGCCCCCTCCCGAGTCTCCAGCGCTTCCTTCGGGGCGTGGCCGCCTGGGTCGACGGCAACCACAACTGGCACCGGACCAACACCTATCGCTACAGCCTGCCCGATTTCTGGTAGCAAGAATGGACTCATCTGTGAGCAGCACGGTCAGCACCGAACTCACCGCCACCACCGACGCGCGTCTGCGCATCCCCGGCCCGGCGACTCCCTACCAGGGAGACATCGCCCGCTACTGGGACGGGGAGGCCAGGCCCGTGAACCTGCGTCTCGGCGATGTCGACGGTCTGTATCACCACCACTACGGCATCGGTGAAGTCGACCACTCGGCACTCGGCGATGCCGAGGACAGCGAGAGCGAGAAGAGGCTGATCGCCGAGCTCCACCGCCTGGAGTCGGCGCAGGCCGATCTCCTCCTGGAACACCTCGGCGACATCGAGCGGGACGACACCCTGGTGGACGCCGGCTGCGGGCGCGGTGGGTCGATGGTGATGGCGCACCAACGCTTCGGATGCAAGGTCGAAGGTGTCACGCTGTCGGCCAAGCAGGCCGACTTCGCCAACCGGCGTGCCCACGAACTCCGCATCCAGGACCATGTGCGCGCCCGCGTCTGCAACATGCTCTCCACGCCTTTCGAGACCGGGCAGGCCACGGCCTCGTGGAACAACGAGTCGAGCATGTACGTCGATCTGCAGGACCTCTTCGCGGAGCACTCCCGCATCCTCGAGGTCGGCGGTCGCTACGTGACCATCACCGGCTGCTGGAACCCTCGGTACGGCCAGCCGTCGAAGTGGGTCTCCCAGATCAACGCGCACTTCGAGTGCAACATCCACTCGCGCCGGGAGTACCTGCGGGCCATGGCCGACAACCGCCTGGTGCCTCAGGCGGTCATCGACCTCACGCCGGCCACTCTCCCCTACTGGGAGCTGCGGGCAACGTCGTCGCTGGTCACGGGAATTGAGGACGCGTTCACCAACTCGTACAAGGACGGGTCCTTCCAGTACCTGCTCATCGCCGCCGACCGAGTCTGACATACGTATGTGGGCCGGCTCGGAGCGTCTGCTCCGGGCCGGCCCACATGTGACGTCAGCGTGCGGCGGGGACGGGGTCGGGGGTGGGTGCGGGTGCGGGCGTCTCCTTCGGGTCGAGCAGGGCTGTCACCGGGGAGGGAGCGGGGGCGTAGGGGATCTCTCCGCGCAGGACTGCTTTCGCGCGGTCCTCGTCGAGCTCGCCCTCCCAGCGGGCGACGGCGAGGGTGGCGACGCCGTTGCCGACCAGGCTGGTCAGGGCGCGGGCTTCGGACATGAACCGGTCGATGCCGAAGATCAGCGCGAGGGAGGCGACCGGGACATGCGGGACGGCGCTGAGAGTGGCGGCCAGGGCGAGGAAGCCGGAGCCGGTGACGCCTGCGGCGCCCTTGGAGGTGAGCAGCATGACGGCGAGCATGGCCAGTTGCTGGGTGAGGCTGAGGTCGATGCCGAGGGCCTGGGCGAGGAAGACCGAGCCCATGGTCAGGTAGATGGCGGTGCCGTCGAGATTGAAGGAGTACCCGGCGGGCAGCGTGATGCCGACGACCGGCTTCGAGGCGCCGAGGTGCTGAAGCTTGGCCATCATGCGCGGCAGGACGGGCTCGGTGGAGGAGGTGCCCAGGACGATCAGCAGCTCTTCCTTGATGTAGCGCAGGAAGGGCAGCAGCCGCAGTCCGTTCAGGCGCATCACGGTCCCGAGGACGACCAGGACGAAGAAGAGGGCGGTCAGCCAGAACGAGCCGACCAGCAGGGCCAGATGGCGCAGGGTGCCCAGGCCGTAGTGGCCGATGGTGAAGGCCATGGAGCCGAACGCGCCGAGGGGGGCCAGCCGCATGATCCAGCGGATGAGCGTGAACAGGACCGTGGAGAACTTCTCGACGCCCCGGGCGATGTCCAGGCCGGCCTCTCCGCTGGCGTGCAGGCCGAAGCCGAACAGCACCGACACCAGCAGTACCGGCAGGATCTCGTTGCCGGTCAGAGCGCTGACCAGGGTGGTCGGGACGGTGGCGAGGAGGAAGTCGGTGAAGCCCTCGTGGGCCGTGGTCGCCTCCGGTGGCAGGCCCTTGGTGGACAGGGTCGACAGGTCGATGTGCAGACCGCTGCCCGGCTTGACGACGTTGACGACGACCAGGCCGATCACCATGGCCACGGTGGTCAGCACCTCGAAGTAGACCAGCGCCTTCAGACTCACCCGGCCGACCGCGCGGGCGTTGCCCATCGACGCGATGCCGTGGACGACTGTGCAGAAGATGATCGGCGCGATGAGCATCTTCACCAGCGCGATGAAGCCGTCACCGAGAGGCTTGAGGTCGGTGCCGACGGACGGCCACAGCGCACCCACGGCGGCGCCGAGGAGGACGGCGATCAGGCACTGTATGTACAGGTGGGACAGCATCCGGCGGGTGCGGCCGGATGGTGCGGTGACGGTACCCGGGGCGGCGTCGTTGCGGCTCATGCGGGGCGTCCTTCCAGGACGGGAACGAGGAGTTCGGCTTGGGCGATACGCCGGGCGGCTCGGTGCAGGAGCACCGTGGGGGACGCGCCGTCCGGTGCGGGGACGGCTCGGGTGGTGACCACGCCGGCGGGGGTGCCCAGACGCAGCGTGCCGTCGGCGGTCTGCCGGGCGACGCGGTGGGCGAGGGTGCCGGGGGTGGCGGCTGCCGTGGCCAGGGCCACGGCGGAGGTCAGGCCGATCGCCGGGTGTGGGGCGTGCATGGAGACCATGCGCACGGCCAGGTCGTACTCGTCGTGGGTGAGGAGTATGCCCTGGGTGGTGCGATAGGGGGCAGGCCTGGCGACGATGCCCACCTTCGGCACCGCGTGGCTGACCGGGTCGCCCTCGCGCGCCAGGCCCATGGCCAGCGCTGCCTGACGGCGCAGCACTGTCAGCGCCGGCACCGCGGTGGCGAACTCGGTGAGGGATTCCGTGCCGTCGAGGCCGAACGCCTTGGCCTCGAACAGCGCGGCCGGCGCGCCGGCATCCACGAGGGATGCCTCGACGGGACCGCCCGGGCCGGTCAGTTCGTCCAGTGCCCGGCCGGTCGGCAGTGCGTACCCGGTCGTCGAGCCCGCCGGGTCCTGGAACCCGAGCAGGACCGGCACGCCCGGCGCCGAGGTACCCGGCACCACGGCGGTGCCCTCCTCCGGGGCCACACCCGCGGGGGTGGGGATCGTGCCGGTGAGGCGCGCGCCGGTGTTGACGTTGAGCATGCGGACGGTGGTGGTGTCCGACGCGATCGGCACGAAAGCGTGGTGGATGGCGTACAGGGCCACGGCGGTGGCGCAGTTGCCGCAGTTGCTGGCCCACTCCACGCGCTCGTCGCCGATGCCCACCTGTGCGAAGGCGTACTCGACGTCCACGCCGGGCTGGTTCGACGCCTGGACGACGGCGGCCTTGGAGGTGGTGGAGGAGGCGCCGCCCACGCCGTCGATCTGGCGGGGGTCGGCGGCGTTGAAGGCGGCGAGCAGGAGGGCATCGACGTCCACGCCGGTCGCGGCCACGTCGCGCTGGTCGAAGATCCAGCACTTGCTGGTTCCGCCACGGATCATCTCGCCCTGCAGACGCAGCACAACTGACTCCTCACAAAGGGGAAAGGGAAGCCCACCGCCGGTCTCGCCGTGCGTGGTGTCCTCCACCGTGGGTTACGGCAGCGTGAAGTACAATCTCGGAAATCTGCATGGCTATTAAGGTGAACTAAAGGCTGGAGGTGTCGACATGCTCGACGTCCGACGCATCCTGCTGTTCACGGAGGTCGCCCGGCGCGGCTCGGTGACCGCGACGGCCCGCGCCCTCAACTACACTCCGTCAGCGGTGTCACAGCAGATCAGCCGCCTGGAAACGGAGGCGGGCCAGCCCCTGCTGGAACGACACGCCCGGGGCGTCACCCTCACTGATGCCGGACGGGTGCTGGCCGAACGAGGGGAACGGATCGCACGCGAACTGCGGGCCGCGGAAAACGAACTCGCGGACTATGCCGGGCTGCGCGCGGGCACATTGCGCGTCGGCACCTTCCCCACCGTCGGCGCCTCGCTCCTCCCGCAGGCCGTGATCGCCTTCCGGGACGCCCACCCCGACGTACGGCTGACCGTCCGCAGCGCCCGCATCGCCGGACTCTGGACCATGCTGGAGAACCGCGAGATCGAAATGTCGCTGATGTGGGACTACGATTGGAGCCGGATCGACCGGGAGGACATCGTCATCACGCCCCTCCTCGATGACCCGCCGGCCCTTCTCGTCAGCGACAACCATCCACTCGCCGCCCGCGACACCGCATCGCTCGCCGATTTCGCACACGACCCCTGGATCACCCGCGCCGACCATCACCCGGTGGCCGAAGCCCTCGTACGAGGCTGCCGCGACGTCGGCTTCGAGCCCCACATCGCCTACGAGGCCCACGACTACCAGGAAGCCCAGGCCATGGTCGCCGCCGGTATCGGCGTCGCCCTCGCCCCCACCCTGGCCCTGGAGGGTATCCGTCCCGGCGTCAACATCCTGCCCCTCCAGCCGCCGGCCCCCATTCGCCGCATCCTCCTGGTGCGCATGGCCGGCCACTCGCTCACACCCGCCGCCGTGACCTTCGCCGGACTCCTCCGCGACGCCGCTGCGGCCCGAACCCGCTGACACCGAACCAGGGTGGCCGCAGGAGTTCGGGCGCGTTCGTCTCAGCGCAGTTGCTCGGCCAGCCCGACGATGACGCCCTCCGGGCCGCGGAGGTAGCAGAGCAGATAGATGTCCTCGAACCGGGCGATCTCGCCGACGAGTTCGGCGCCGTGCGGGCGCAGTCGGGCAACGGTGTCCTCGATGTCGTCGACGGCGAACATGACGCGGTGCGTGCCCAGAATGTTGTGCGGTCGGTTGCGCGGACCGGCGCTGATCGCCGCGGGGCTGCGGTACCTCGCCAGCTCGAGCCGGCTGTGACCGTCCGGGGTCCGGAGCATCGCGATGTCACAGCGGACGCCGTCGAGTCCGGTGCACCGGTCGGCGAAGGGGCCCTCGGCCTCGGCCCTGCCCTCCATCTCCATGCCGAGTTCCACGAAGAACGCGACGGCGGCGTCCATGTCCTCGACGACGATGCCGACGTTGTCCATCCGCTGAATCGCCATGCTGGTTTCTCCTTGTTCCTCGTGCGGCCATACATGCGGCCGTACCACCAAGGGTGGCACTGGCAGGACCGGCGCACGCCTGTGCCGTCACGCGTGGCGCGGGGTGTGTGGACTGCAAGATCACCCAATTGTCCCGACTGGCATACAACCTTCCGGTGTTACGGGCCGTCTCACCCAGCATCAGAGTTACGCGACCAAGGGGGACACTATGCGGGGTATCAGAGCAGCAGGGATGGCGTTCGTGCTCGCGGGCGCCATGCTGGGGACGGCGGCCGGCACCGCCGGCGCGGCGCCGGCGGAGAGCTCACGCACGGCGGCGGCATGCCCGACGGGCTGGGGCAGCGGCGCCAAGGTGGGCGGTGCCCTCATGGGGGGCGATCACCTGGTGGACATCAGGACCGGACGCCACGAGTGCTACGACCGCATGGTGTTCGACATCCCCGGCGGTGGCCGGATCGGCTACCAGGTGCAGTACGTCAACCGGTTCCACGCGGACCCCTCGGGCCAGTACATTCCGGTCGCCGGCGGGGCGATCCTCAACATCGGCATCGGCGCGTGGAGCTACGACCTGGAGGCCGGCGTGCCGACCTACCCGGGCGAGGTGGGCGAACACCTGCCCAGCGTGAACGTCAACGGGTACACCACCTTCCGGGACACCCGGTTCGGCGGCACCTACGAGGGCGAGACGCAGGTCGGTCTCGGCGTCCGCGCCCGACTGCCGTTCCGCGTGACCCAGTTGGACGACCGGGTGGTCGTCGACGTGGCCCACAGCTGGACGAGCTGACACTGCGAGAAAACCCGGGACGACGACGGCCTGCACCACCCCAACGGGTTGGTGCAGGCCGTCGGTTGTGGCCCTCGGCGCCCGCGCCACCCCGGCCGCTCGCGGGCTCAGACGTCGGGGACGTGCAGCATGTCCCAACTGTGCTTGCCTGGGATGCCGTTGGCGTCGCTGCCTGAGAAGTGGAGCTTTCGCTGCCACGCGGCGTAGGACTTCACATCCCCCGTCGGCGCCGTGGCTGGACTGGTATTGATTGCATCCTTCGCTGACAATCCGCTGTGCATCGCGGCGATGATCGCCGATTTCTGCCCGGCGTGGAAGAACGAAGCACCAGGGAAGGGCTCGAATTTGGCGGCGCCGCCACCAGTGCTTCCATCCATGTGCTGGAGGTAGGCCCGGTTCCTGAATGCGGACCATTGTTCCCAGCCGTGCGCGTCCTTGATGGCCTTTGCTGTCGTGGCGTTGCAGAGCGGGTCCTTGAGTCCGGCAATCCTGCGCTTGTCCGGTCCGGAGAACTGCTCCGGGTGTTTGAGGGAACGTATCTGGAAGAGGCCGTAGGACGGCCCTCACTTGTTGTCGACCAGCTTCTTGTCCTCGACAATGTCCGGGTCGCCTCCGGATTCCGCCATGGCGACGGCCGCCGCGATGTGGATGTCACTACCGGTGAACCCCCACCTGTGTGGCGAGGGATCTCAGCTCGGTCAGTTTCATTTTCTTTCCTGCGCCTTCTCATTTTTCGATCTGTCATTGTTGACGCGTATACAGAACGAGGCTGCGAGGCACGTAGGATTCGTTACGTCGACCGTATGGCCGTATCGGCAACGGGGCAACCGGAGTGCATTGCTTGACTTCTCCGAGTGTGCAGATGCACGCTGATAAAGGCGCTAGGTATATGCCATGCGTTAGCCGCGAACATCGCCTTCGGGTCTGCGGTGAGATTCTCAAGTGCTGCGGATATCGCGGGTACTTGCGCATTCACCGACCCAACTCCCGTAATACCGCCTGCTCTTGCGCGTGACGGCGTCTACCCGCCACTCGCAAGTGAGGAGTGCGAAATGCATCTCGTGACTCGTGCCGACTGGGGGGCCAAACCGCCCCGATCGCCTCTTGTGCACATAGCGTCCACTCATGGAGTGAAGGTCCACTATGAGGGCGCCCCCGTTCCGTCCGATCTCGCCAAGCCGGAGAACCACGTCAAGTGCGCCGGCCGAGTGCGGGACATGCAGGCTGCTCATCTGGCGAACCATAAGGAGAACTACTCCGACATCGCCTACAGCTTCGTGGTCTGTCCACACGGACATGTCTTCGAAGGGCGTGGCCTGCACAAACTGCAAGCCGCGAACGGCGACCACCAGCTCAACCTGCACCACTACTCGGTGTGCGGCATGGTGGGAGACTCCGGCCTCACCCATCCGACCAATGCCCAACTGGCAGGCATTCGCGACGCCATCGACCTGCTGCGGGCGAAGGGCGGCGCCGGGACGGAGATCAAAGGCCACCGCGATGGCTTCGCCACCGAATGCCCTGGCGAACCGCTCGAAACATGGGTGAAGAAGGGCGCTCCACGGCCCGGTGCCTCATCCGGCGGTATCAGTGTCAGCCTCTCGCACGTCGTCACTGCCGCACGCACCGACCCGGGTGCCGCCCAGGGGCACACGACGTTCCCTGCGGACGTCCGGCCCGTCGAGGCTGCCCTGGTCGCGGAAGGGCTGCTGGACCCGGCGTTCGGCGATGACGGATCCTTCGGGTCCCGTACCGTCGACGCCTACGCGGCTTTCCAGCGTCGCCAGGGGTTCACCGGAGCGAACGCCGACGGCATCCCGGGCCAGTCCACCCTCACAGCGCTCGGCAGCCGGCACGGGTTCACTGTCGCCGCCTGAGCTCAGACCTCGATCCACCGGCCCCGTACACGGTGGGACACCGGATCGGTTGTGACCCGACGGAACCCAGGGTCTGTACTGTCGTCCCGTGCAGCTGTCGGTGGCCGCGAAGCCGACCGGCGCAGAGGCGGACGTCCGGCGGGATTCTCGCCGGGCCGGAAGAGAGCGGACCGCGTGACCAGTACTGGGGTTGGTGTCAGTGGTCTGCCCGCCCCGTTCACGAGTTTCGTGGGCCGGGGGGAAGAAGTGGCCGAGGCCCGCCGTCTGTTGGGGGTGGCGCGGCTGGTCACGCTGAAGGGGCCGGGCGGGGTGGGCAAGACCCGTCTCGCTCTGGAAGTGGCCGCCGGGTCGGCGAAGGCGTTCTCGGCGGTGTGGCTGGTGGACCTGGCTTCGGTGCACGAGCCGTCGGCCGTGCCGGGTGCCGTCGCCGCCGCGCTGGGAGTGGCGGACGTGGGTGCCCGCAGGCTCGAGGAGCTGCTCACCGCGCATCTGTCCAGGAGGCGGGTGCTGCTGGTGCTGGACAACTGCGAGCACCTGACCCAGGCGTGCGCGGACCTGTGCCGGCACCTCCTGTCGGCCGCCCCCGAGCTGCGGATTCTGACCACCAGCCGCGAGACGCTCCAGCTCACCGGTGAGCACACCCTCGACGTCTCCTCTCTCCCGGCCGACGACGCGGCGGAGTTGCTGCGCCAGCGGGCCGTCGCGGTACGGCCCGGCTTCGAGGTCACCGACGCGAACCGGGCCCAGGTGGCGAGGCTGTGCGCGGCCCTGGACGGGCTGCCGCTGGCGATCGAGCTGGCCGCCTCCCGGCTACGGACCCTCACCGTCGAGCAGGCGGTGGACCGGCTGGAGGACAGGTTCGCGCTGCTGACCACGGGCAGCCGGACGGCTCAGCCGCAGCACCGCAGCCTGCGTGCGGCGATCGACTGGAGCTGGGAGCTGTGCGGTCGCGCGGAGCGGCTGCTGTGGGCCCGGCTCTCGGTGTTCGCCGGGAGTTTCACCCTGGAGGCGGCGGAGGGGGTGTGCGCCGGCGAGGGCATCGACGAGCGCGAGGTGCTGGACGTACTGGACCGGCTGGTCGCACAGTCCCTGGTCGAGCACCCCAAGGACGGGAGCACGGCACGCTACCGGCTGCTGGAGAGCATCCGCGCCTACGGGCGGGAGCAACTGGTGGCCTCGGGCCAGGAGGAGTGGGCCCGGCGTCGCCACCACGACTTCTTCCGCGCCCTCGCCGAGCGCCTCCACCAGGACTGGTTCGGGTCCCGCCAGGAGGAGATCCTGACCCGGCTGCGCGCCGAACAGGCCAACCTGCTGGCGGCGCTGGAGTACCCGGGCGCGGCCGAGGGGGCGACGCCGAAGGACCGGCAGTCGCGGCTGGAGCTTGCCGGTGCGCTGCTCTACCACTGGGTGGCTGGCGGATTCCTCAGCGAGGGGCGGCGGCAACTGGAACGGGCGCTCCAGGCGGCTCCGGAACCGACGCCGGCCCGCGCCCGTGCCCTGCTGGCCGCCGCCTACGTGGTCGGGGAACAGTTCGACCTGGCGGAGGCGCAGCGGTGGCTGTCGGAGGCGGAGGAGCTGGCCGAACGTCTCGACGAGCCGGGGGTGGCCGCACACGTGCGCGGCCACCGGGGAGTCGCGGCGCTCTACTCGGGTCGGCTGGATCAGGCCCTGTCCCTGATCGAGCAGGCGGTGGCCGCGCACACGGCACTCGGCGACCGGTTCGGCGAGGTCACCTGGCGGTGCGCGCTGGCCATCGTCCAGACAATCGCCGGGGACGCTTCAGCGCCCAAGACCAGCCGCCAGGCACTCGACGACACGCGGACGCACGGTGAGCGGTGGGCCCGCGCCCATCTGCTGATGGTGCTGGGCCGCAGCGCCTGGGCCCAGGGCGACCAGCAGGAGGCCACGGCCCTGACCGTCTCCGCGATGGAGACGCTGCGGGGCTTCAGCGACACCCTCGGTGTGGCGAAGATGGTCGAGCAGCTCGCCTGGATCACCGCCTCGGACGGTGACCACCGACGGGCCGGCCGCCTTCTCGGGATGGCACAGTCTCTGCGTGAGGACGCCGGCACCGCCGTCGTCGCCGGCGACCCGCGCGACGAGGGGTACCACGCCGACTGCGAGGCCGCCGTGCTGCGGGCACTGGGCCGAGCCGGGTACGAACGAGCGCTGGCCGAGGGCGCCGAGGTCGACGGCCCCGCCCAGGCCATCGCCCGCGCCCTCACCGATGCCGAACCGGCCGCGCCGCCGCCCGCGACCTCCCCGCTGACCCGCCGTGAGCAGCAGGTCGCCGCCCTGGTCGCCAAGGGGATGACCAACCGGGTGATCGCCGGCGAGCTGGTGCTCTCCCAGCGCACGATCGACGGGCACGTGGACCGCATCCTCGCCAAGCTCTGCTTCTCCCGCCGCGCTCAGATCGCCGCCTGGTGGGCCCTGAACCAGCCGCGCGACGAGTAGAACTCGGGTACCTACCCCCGTAGAACTACCCGTGTCCCGAAACCGGGTGCCGGATACGCTTCTGCGACGTGACCCCCGGTGGTTCGGCGCAGCACCGCTACGGAGCCGTACATCCCACGGATGTCCGCAAGCGCGAGGTGAAGCGTGACCACCCTCATCCCTGTCGCCGGCAATCTTCCCGCACCCTTGACCAGCTTCGTGGGCAGGCGACGGGAGGTGGCGGAGGTTCGCCGGCTGCTGCGCACCGTGCGTCTGGTGACCCTGACGGGCACCGGCGGAGTGGGCAAGACGCGGCTGGCGCTGCGGGTGGGCGAGCTCTCCCGTGAGGCCTTTCCGGACGGAGTCTGGCTGGTCGATCTGGCTCCCGTGCGGGACCCGTCCATGGTGGCCGCGACCACCCTGGGAGCGCTCCGACTCCCCGACCACGGCACCAGATCGGCACTGGAGCTGCTCACGCACCATCTGGCCCGGCACCGGGCGCTCATCGTGCTGGACAACTGCGAGCACCTGACCGACGCGAGCGCGAGCCTGGCCACGGCACTGTTGTCCGCCTGTCCCGGGCTGCGCGTCCTGACGACCAGCCGCCGGACACTGCGGGTCGTCGGTGAGAACGTGCACGTCCTCACGCCCCTGGCCGCCGATGGTGAGGCGGTCGAGCTGCTCCAGGACCGGGCCACCGCCGTCCGACCGGGCTTCAGCATCACCGACGCCAACCGGGCCCAGGCCGTCCGGTTGTGCACGGAACTGGACGGGCTTCCGCTTGCCATCGAGCTCGCCGCGGCCCGACTGCGCAGCTTCACCCTCGAAGTGACCATGGAGCGGCTGACGGACCGGTTCGCGTTGCTGACCGGCAGTTCCCGCACCGCACCGCCGCGCCACCACAGCCTGCGGGGGACGGTCGAGTGGAGCTACGAGTTGTGCACCCCCGCCGAGCGGCTGTTGTGGAACCGGCTGGCCGTCTTCCGCGGCGGCTTCGGGCTGGACGCCGCCGAGGAGGTGTGCGCGGGCGACGGCATCGCCCCGGCCGGGGTGCTGGACCTGCTGGACCGACTCGTCGCCCAGTCCGTGGTGAGCACCTGCGACCGTGACGGTCTGACCCGTTACCAACTGCCGGAGATCCTGCGCGAGTACGGATACGCCCGCCTCTGCGAGTCGGACCGGCGGCGGCTGCTGCGGCGGCACCGCGACTTCTTCCTGACCCTCGCCGAACGCCTCGCGCTGCGCTGGTACGGCCCCGGCCAGCAGGAGGCCCTGGGCCGGCTGCGCGCCGAACACGCCAATCTGCGGATGGCTCTGGAGTTCTCGAACGGTTCCCCCGACAACGACGGTGACAGCGATGCCGGTGTCGACCTCGGCGCGGACGCACAGGCCGGGCTCGCGCTGGCCGCGGCGCTTCGCTTCCACTGGTGCGCCAACGGTCTGCTCGGCGAAGGGCGCCAGCAGCTGGACCGGGCACTCGCCGCGGCCCCCGAACCCACTCTGTCGCGGGCGCGGGCGTTGTCCGCCGCCGCCTATCTGGCTCTGCTGCAGGCCGACCCCGCGACGGCCCAGTCCCGGCTGGACGAGGTCGAACGGCTGGGCCACCAGTTGGAGAACCCGTCCGTCCGCGCCCACGCCCAGGGGCTCCGCGGTACCTCGGCGCTCCTCGCGGACAGGCCCGAGCAGGCTCTCGCCCACTTCGAGGAGGCTCTGGCCATTCACCGCGGTGCCCGCGAGACCGTGGAACCGCTGTTCTGGCTCTTCCAGATAGCCATCGCCCAGAGCCGACTGGCGGACCCGCGCGCCGCCGACACCGGCAGACGCGCGGTGGCCCTCGCACAGGCCCACGGAGAGCGGCACTGCCGCTCCTACGCGCTGCTGGCGCTGGGATACGAACTGTGGGCTCGCGGCGACGCCGAGCAGGCTCTGCCCCATATCCAGGCGGCCCTGGAGATCCTGCGCGACTTCAACGATTTCATCGCGACCTCGAGAGCACTGGAACTGCTCGCCTGGATCGCCGCCTCACGCGGCGCCCACCACCGGTCGGCGTTACTGCTGGGCGCCGTGAGCGCCTTGGCCCGGAGCGTCGACATCGCCCCCGGCGCCGAATACGCCGAACACCACGCGCGCTGCGCGGAAGCGGTCGCCGCGGCCCTGGGCCGGGCGGCCTACCTGAAGGCCCTTGCCGACGGCAGCCGGCACGACAGCCCGGCCCAGGCCATCCACCTCGCCCTGCAGCGGGAACCCGCGCCCGCCGACAGCGCCGTCTCGGCCGGCATCGTGAAACCGCTGAGCAGGCGCGAGGAGGAAGTGTCCGAGCTGGTCGCCCGGGGCATGACCAACCGGCAGATCGCGGCGGCACTGAACCTCTCCCCGAGGACGGTGGACCGGCATGTCGAGAACATCCTGACCAAGCTCGGCCTCTGCCGCCGCGCCCAGATCGCGGCCTGGTGGACGCAGAGCCGGGTTCCCGCCGTGTGATCACCGGCGGCTCCCCCGCGCGCCGTCCGGCATCGTGCGTGAACGATGCCGGACGGCGCATTTGTCTGCCTCGTGGCCGGGATGCCGGGACGACGGCCGGGCTCACGAAACGGCACCGGGTGGTCGGGGCCGCCGGCGATACCCACGAGCCCCATCACCCAATTCCCCGGGAATGGGTAGAAGCACGCATGATCCCGGCGGCCTCGCGGACCATCATCGTTCTCAGCGCCAGGAGCCCGTTCAGGCGCTCGGGGCTGCCGCACCGTGCCGGAAGTGGGCCGGCTCCCCGCGCCGACCGGGCCGACCCGCTCAGCCTCGGCTCGAAACACCTCCGCTTCCCCGGGCGAACCCTGGTGGCCCCGCGCCTCGCCGTGGCACCGGCCGCCCGCTTTGAGAATGAGAGCAAGAAGTGAGAATCAGAACGGAAGCAGCACGCGTACGGAGGGCCTTCGCGGTGACTGCCGTCGCCGCGGCCCTCCTCGCGGTGCCCGCGACTGCCGCCCACGCCGACCCGTCCGATCCCCCCGCGGCCACGGCTTCCGCCACACCGTCGGCCGACCCCACCGATTCAGCGGCGCCCACGGACGCCCCCGCCGATCCCACCGACTCGCCGGCGCCCACGGACGCCCCCGCCGAACCCCCCGCTCCGGCGCCCGACCAGCAGTCGACGCAGCAGCTCGACAAGATCGCCGATGAGCACGCGGCCCTGGGCGTCTTCGGTGACGCCTCCGATCCCGTGGTGGTCCTGCCGGCCGGAACGTCCGGCGACGAGCAGGCGGCGGTCACCGCCGAACTCCCGGTCGACTCGCACGCCACCGTCAAGATCAGCCAGTTCACGAAGGCCACGCTGGACGATGTGACGAAGACGATCACGAATCGTGAGTGGGCGCCCGAGGCGTCCACCTACGGCGTCGCGACGGAGTACGACGCCCAGAGCGACAAGCTCCGGGTGCGGAGCGACGCTCCGCAGGATGACCTCGACAAGCTGAGCGACGCCCATCCGGGGCAGCTGGTGACGTCCCAGTCCCGGATGGAAGCCCAGAACACCAGGTTCGCCGACTGGTCGCCGTTCTGGGGCGGGGACGCGTTGATCGGCGCGATGGGCGGAGTGAACTGCACCAGTGGGTTCGCCGTTCGAAGCAATCGCAACGGCGAGCACGGGTTGGTGACCGCCGCGCACTGCTACCGCTACTTCAACAACATCTACAACCGCAGCTACAACGGGGGTGTCGGGAGTGATCCCAAGTACGTGGGCCAGGTGAAGCAGCGCGACAACAGGATCGACGCCGAGGTGATCGGCGGCACGGACTATGCCCCGCTGATCTACACCGGTGGCTACAGCATCAGCGGCAGCAACGCGAGAGTGTTCGGGAAGCAGCCGGTGTGGCACGGCCTGCGGGTGTGCGTGAGTGGCGCGGTCTCTTTCAACCACTGCGGCCACCCCATCTCCAACGGCCAGTTCAACATCTGCTGGCCGGGAACGGACGTCTGCATCAGTAACAACGCGGGGTTCGTCTTCGAAAAGGGTGGCACCAACTACCCGAGGTACAACAACGGGATGGAGACCAAGCCCGGAGACTCCGGCGCGCCCATCTATGTGATGGATCACTCCGACACCGCGGCCTGGATCGTCGGGTCGAACGCGGGTGCCTACTGGGACTGCTGCGGCACCATCCACATGGTCGGCGTGAACCTGGACAACATCCTCGGCTCGTTCAACGCCGACCTCATCACGACGCACTGACGGGCAGTCACCAGGGCTGCGGACGTCGCCGTCGTCGTGACGGCTGAGGTGCCGGACATCCGTGGCTCACGGGTGTCCGGCACCCTCCAGGCGCAGCTTGCCGCCGCACACGCGTACGCACACGTCTTCCACCACACCAGGAGCATTCCCATGTCCCGTCGCAACCACCCCACGCGAGCGCCCCGCAGCAGCCGAAGTGGCCCGAGCGGCCCGCCCGGCCGGCAGTTCGGCACCCGGCTGACGGCCTACGCACCCCAGTTGGGACCGATCGTCGCGATACCCGGCGTGATGGTCGTCCTCGCGCTCGTCCTCGCCGGTCCGGAGCTCTCCAACACGGCTTCGCAGTTCCTCTCCACAGCTGACTGGAGCCAGTCGCAGACCTGGGCGTCGCTGCTGTTCAAGTGCGGCCTCAGCGCACTCTCCTTCCTCCCCGTGGTGGTGGCCGGGTATGTCGCCCACGGCGTGGCCGGGCGGCCCGCGATCGTACCGGCGGCTGTGGGTGGTCTGGCTGCGGCGGGTGTCCAGGGCGGCGCCCTCGCGGGTCTGGCCGCCGGGGTGTTCGCCGGCCTTCTGACTCTCGCGTTCCAGCGGGTCACGGTTCCTCCCCGGTGGCACGGTCTCACCTCGACGTGGCTGTTCCCGCTGGTGACGACCGTGGCCGGCGTGTTCCTGATCATCGGAGTCGTCGGAGCACTGCTCAACCTCCTGTGCGGGTGGCTGCACGGCCAACTGGCCGGCCTGCAGTTCGAGAACACCGTGGCCACCGGGCTCCTCCTGGGTGCGATGGCCTGCGCCGACCTCGGCGGGATGATCACCAAGACGGCCATCGGCTTCGGCGCGGTGGAACTGAGCGGCGACGACCCGACGAGGTTCAGCACCCTCAACATGACCATGATGGCCGCCGTCATCGCGGCGGGTATGGTCCCGGCACTGGCCCTGCCGCTGGCCACTGTGGTGCGGCGCGGCCTGTTCACCGAGGGCGAGCGGAGCTACGCCAAGACCGGATGGCTGTTCGGGGCGGCCTTCCTCCCCGAGGGCGCGGTGCCCTTCGCCCTCGCCGATCCGCTGCGGGTGATACCGGCGTCGATGGCGGGCGGCGCC
Organism: Streptomyces sp. NRRL WC-3618; assembly: GCF_001280005.1. Taxonomy (GTDB): domain Bacteria; phylum Actinomycetota; class Actinomycetes; order Streptomycetales; family Streptomycetaceae; genus Streptomyces. The sequence continues at coordinate 66,260 of NZ_LGDW01000347.1, forward strand.
GTGACCGGCGCCCTGGTCATGATCCTCGGCCCGACCAGCAAGGCACCGTACGGCGGCGTCTTCGCCCTCGGCGACACCGGTCGGCCTCTCCTCTTCCTGCTCGCGGTGGCCGGCGGAGTCCTGACCACCACCGTCCTCACCGTCGCCCTCAAGAGCGTGCGCTTCACCGCTCCGGCCGGGGTCACGGGGCCGGCGCTCACGGCCGGCGCGTAGCCGTCCCGACCGCACGGCGCACGACGCGCGACGCCACCGCCCGCCCGGCCTCCACCGGTCGGGCGGCGCGGTTTGTGCGGGCGCCGCACGACTCACGCCGGGGTATGCCCAGGGGTACCTGAGAGTGCGGTGAGCTCATCCACGGCGTGGATGGTCGCGATACGGAATTCGGATCGCGCGGAGGATGGCGACCGGGCCACCGACGACCCATAGTCGTCCCAACCCGCGCGCCGCTGTCCGGACCAGCCGCCGACGCCGGGCCGTCCGCAGCATGCCGTGCGCCGCAGGCGCCCGTGAAAGGCAGGCCCGCTCCCCGCACCGTCCCTGGAGTCGCCATGCCCGGTTCCGTTCTGCCGTGTCGTCCCCCATCCCGGTCGACGACGCCGCTCCGTCGTCCGTGGCCACTTCGGGCCCTGCCCATCTGCTGCGCGTGTCCCTGCTGATGGCGGGCAGCTGTCTGCCGATCCTGGGGGCGGTGCTGATCGCCCCGGTGCTGCCCAAGATGCAGGACCACTTCGTGTCGGTCCCCGGCGCCGCCGCGTTGGTGCCCCTCGCGCTGACCGTTCCGTCGCTGGCGCTGGCGCTGCTGGCCCCGTTCGCCGGTGTGTTCGTGGACCGGGTGGGCCGCAAGCGCCTGCTGGTCGTGGCGACCGTGTTGTACGCCGTGTTCGGAACGGCCCCGCTCTGGCTGGACTCGCTGGGCGGCATCATCGCCGGCCGCGCCCTGGTCGGCGTCACCGAGGCCGCCATCATGACCTGCTGCACCACCCTGATCGGCGACTACTACTCCGGCCATCGGCGGGTGAAGTACCTCGCCCTGCAAACGATGTGCGCCTCCGCGTCGCCCACCGTCTTCTTCGCGGTGGGCGGCGCCGTCGGCGCAGCTGGCTGGCGCGCGCCCTTCTGGATCTACGCCGTGAGCCTGGCGCTCGCCCCGCTGATGGCCGCCGGTTTGCCCAGCCCCACGGTCCGCGCGCACAGGGACGACGCCCCGGCGCAAACGGCGGCTGCCTCGCCGAGCTGTGGGGCGTACGACAGGCAGGCAGGACCCGCCGCCGCTGAAGCCGGGCGACACGGTGACGCTCACCGTCGAGGGCATCGGCAGTGTCTCCAACACCGTCGTGGAAGGGCCGGAGCCGGTCCCGGTGCCCCTGCCGGTCGCCCGGCGCCGCACACGGGAGCGGCCGTGACCGGCCGGCGCCCCGGGAGGCTTCTCGGCAAGGTCGTCGTGGTGACGGGCGCCGCCGCCGGCCAAGGAGCCGCTGAGGCCGAGGCGCTGGCCCTCGAGGGCGCCCGGGTGATCGCCACCGACGTGACGGAGGCACCCGGCTGCCGCCGCCTCGATGTCACCAGCGAGACGCAGTGGGCACACCTCGCCGCCCACCTGCGCGAGGCGCACGGAGAGGTGCACGGTCTGGTCAACAACGCGGGCATCACCTGACGCGCCCGCATCGGCGAGGTACGCCCCGAGGACATGGGCCGGGTCCACGCGGTCAACGTCACCGGTCCCCTGCTGGGCATCCGGCACCTGATGCCGCTGATGCGCGCGGGGGCGTCGATCGTGAACGTCGGCTCGTCGGCGGCGCTGACCGCCCGCTACCCGGTGGCGTGCACGACCAGCAAATGGGCGCTGCGCGGGCTGTCGGCGACCGCCGCCATGGAGCTGGGACCGCTCGGTATCCGGGTGAACACGATCCACCCCGGCTTCATCGAGACCGAGATGACCGCCTCCGCCGCGCCCGCGTTCCGCGCGGCGAACCTCCTCGGGACGCCGCTCGGCCGCACGGGAACCGTCGACGACATCACCCCGCTCGTCACGTTCCTCCTTTCCGGGACTCCGCGTTCATCACCGGCGCCGAGATCCCGGTCGACGGCGGCCTCACCGCGCACGGCGGCGCGAAGCCGATCTCGGACGGCCTGCGCCCGGGCGCGGACGTGACTCACTGAACGTGCCGGGTGATCCCGGTCGCCCTGCCCATCAGCCATTCGAGCGGCCCCCGTTGGAAGAAGCGGGACCAGACGGTGGCGAACACGGTGACGGAGGCGATGAAGCCGAGTAGGTCGTACAGGCGCCCGCCGGTCGTGTCCTCGGGGACCAGGAGCCAGATGGCGACGATGTGGTAGACGTACGCCGTCAGCGACATCGAGCCGACCGCGATGACGGGCCTGGCCAGGCGGCGCAGCCGGGGGAAGGCGTCCATGGCGGCCAGGCACCCGGTGATCACCAGGATCGCCACTCCTGTGGCGGCCACGATGGACAGGGTCGCCTCGCTGTGCGGGGCGGAGGCCAGCATCCCGGCGGGGCTGTCGCCGAAGATGCCGATGCTGTCAGGCGACACGGACGACATGGACGACATGGACGACATGCCTTGCCCCGCTTCGGCTTTCCGGACGGCTTCGGCGGCACCGGGTACGAGACGCATCGCCAGCCAGGAGCCGCCGTAGCCGGTGACGGCGAGGGCGACGCCGGTGAGGGCGAGGCGTATCCGGACAGTCGTGGCGGCCAGGTCGCAGCGGGCGACAGCCGTCCCGGCGATGACGAACGGGACCCAGGTCAGGGCCGGATAGCCGCCGGTGAAGAACAGCGAGACGGGGCCGTCGGCCTGGCCGTAGGAGGGGAAAACCCGGCCGCCGAACACCGGCTTCAACGCGTACAGCAACTGCGGACCCACCAGGGCCCAGCCCACCGCGATCAGCGCCAGCGGCCCCGCGCCCAGCCGGTACAGCGGCAGCACGAGCAGGAAGAACAGTCCGTAGAAGGCGAGGATCGGCACGACCGGGGTGCCGGTCAAGGTCAGGGCGGTGCCCAGGGCCATCAGGATCACGGCCCGGATGACGACCTTGGCAACGGCCTGGCGGCCGGCCAGGCCGGTCTTCGGGGTGCGGCGCCCGGTGATGAGGGCGACCGCGAAGCCGGCCAGGACGGCGAACAGGGCGGAGGAGCGGCCTTGCGCCAGCTCCATCAGGAAGCCGATGACACCGCCCTGGCCCGGGGGTGGGCCCACATGGACCGCGTACATGCCGAAGACGGCCAGGCCGCGGGCCAGGTCCAACCCGATCAGCCGGCCCGTGTCCGGCGCACCGGGCGCGGGTTCGGCGCGCTCGCGGGCAGGGGACGAGGTATCGGCCGGCGGGGAGTCCGCGTGTGGGGTCATGCCACTCAGGCTCGCGACCGGGCCGGTCGTGGAGCACCCGGCAGAAGTCTGCGATGCCCCTGCCGACCGGAGGGTGTTACCCCTCCGGGTGGCGGGAGCTGCCGTTCGTCGGGCACCGTCGGCGCGGGCTCGGAGTGTCGCGGCGGTGGGTCGCGACACTCCGAGCGGGGCGGTCAGAACTGGCAGGTGTCCATCCAGCGCGTGACCAGGGCGGTGTTGTTCTTGTCGGCGTCACGTGCGGGACCGCACAGGAACGGGCCGAAGCGGGTGTCGGCGCGCAGCCAGAGGCTGAGGAACGACACGATCCACTTGCCCTGCTTGGCCTTGTTGCCGGAGCCCGTCATGGGACACAGATGGTCGCCCGGGACCTCGACGTACAGCTTCTCGGCCTGGGCCATGGAGTTGTACCAGGGCACCGCGTAGGTGTTGCCGTGGGCGACGGGGTCGCTCTGGCAGGTCAGGAAGAAGGTGGGGTCGGTGACTCCGGAGAAGTCGGCGTTCGGGTAGTACGGGGCGGTGGGCACTCCCGCCTTGAAGCGCGCGTCGTCCCGGAGGGCCGCCATCACACCGCCGCCGCCCATGGAGTGACCGACCGCGCCGAGCGTTCCGTTGAGCTTGCCCGACACCGGGTTGCCGGTGGCGTTGCCGAGTGCGAGTAACTGGGTGCCGGCGGCACTGATCTGGCGGCCGCGTGAGGCGGGATCGTCGGTGAGTGTGATGGTTCCGACGTTGATGACGACGAAGCCCCAGGAGGCGAGGCGGGGTGCGAGCCACTGGAGGTTCTGCTGGGTGCCCTGGTATCCCGGCATCAGGACGACGCCCGGGTACGAGCCACTGCTCGTGGGGTACGTGATCGTGCCGGAGCCGTATCCCGCCGGGTTGGGAACGGTGTAGGCGGCCGTGGGCAGCGGCCCGTCGGTGGCTTCGAGGGACGCGGCCGTCGGGTCCGGGACGGTGTTTCCCGGCGGGGTGCCGCCGCCGGTGCCGTACACCTGGAACTCCCACAGCGAGTAGCCGTAGGCGGTGCCGCGTCGGGTGCCGTTGAGGCGGACGTACCGGCCGTTGCCGTTGACGTCGAGGGTCTGTACGCCGCCGGCGCTGGTCGTGGTCGAGTAGACGGTGGTCCAGGTGGTGCCGTCGTCGGAGGTCTGGATCTGGAACGCGCGGGCGTAGGCGGCCTCCCAGCGCAGGACGACCTGGCTGACGGTGACGCTGGCGCCCAGGTCGACCCCCAGCCACTGCGGATCGCTGAACGTGCTCGACCAGCGCGTCGCGGTGTTGCCGTCCACCGCCGCCGACGCGGGAGTGGACGCGCTCTGGTTGGACGAGGAGGTGACAGGTTTGCCCTGGGAGAGCAGGTCGGCGGCGGACGCTGACGGGGCGGCGAACGTCAGAAGAGTCAGGGTCATGCCAATCGTGGTGGCCAGGGCGACCAGTGCCGTCATGGCACGGGGTCGGGTCCGCGAGGGCACGGTCGGGTGGGGTGAACGACTTGATGGACGCATTGCTTTACCTCCGGATAGCGGGTCGAGCGCGGTAACCGGACAGCGAGGTGCGCCCGCACGGTGAGGCTGCGGGAGTTCGCCGGATTGTGAACTCTCACCGTGCGGAAGGAAAGGGGATCGGTCGGAAGCTTTCCGGCCCGGCTACCGGGACTGCTCGAAGAGCCAGTCGATGACCACGTCGTTCTCGTACGTCTGGGCCCATGCGAAGTGGGGGCTCACCGGGGTCGTACCGGCCGTGTAGCTGGTGAACAGTACGTGGTTGCCTGCGGCCCGGGCCTGTCCGAGGAGCGCTCGGGATCGGTCCTCGAACTGTTCCTTCGGCAGATTGTTGGCCCACTCCCCGCGGCTGACCCGAGCGCCGGCTGTCTCCAGTTGGTTCATCAGTGTCCAGGTGCCCGGCTTGCCGAACCGGCCCTCACGGTAGGGGACCACCGGGTCGTCGATGGAGTGGTCGGCCCAGATCGGGATGTGCGTGATCCTCTCCATGGCTGCCGTGTCGCCCCAGCCGGCCGTGGGCAGGGCGGCCGCGAACAGCTCGGGCCGCTTGGCCAGGAGGCTGTAGATTCCGCGTCCGCCCGAGGACAGGCCGACGACATAGAGCCGGGCCGGGTCCACGTCACCGGAGTGCTCGCTCACGAACGTGTCGACGAGTTCGATCAGCGCGGCCTGCACCTTGGCGTCGGTCCAGTCCGTGCCGTCGGGTCCGTCCATGGGTCGGGGCAGGGGAATCTGCGGCGAGAGGACGAACGCCGGGTTACGTCGCTGTCGTTCCGGTTTGGCGAACGTGACCGCGATCCGGTTGGAGGTGAGGTGGGTCATGTTGTTGTTCGCGACCTCGCCACCGCCGTGCAGGGTGACGACGAGCGGGTACCGCGTGCGCGTCCGTCGGTTTCGTAACACTCCCTCGGGCCGGTAGAGCCGGAAGCCCAGCTCGAAACCCGCTGAGTCGGTGAAGGAGCCGGCGGTGAAGTCATCGACCACGGGAGCGCTGACGCCGTCGTTCCGGACCGCGAACGGACCGGCCTTGAGCACCGGTTCGCCTTCCGGGGTGAGGACGTCCGTCAGCTGTCTGACGGAGTACGCGCGGTCGAGCGGAAGGGGGTCGGTGGTGCCCGCGGCCCGCGCGACGGGGTCGTTCGGGTCGAGTTCGATGATCAGGCGGTCCCCCGGCTGTCCGGGGTGCGATCGGTCGTCCACTTCGGCGGTGGTGCTCGGGTAGATCCGGGTCACGGTGCGAGCCGTGGTCCTCCCGCCCACGGTGGCCCTCACCTGGAAGGCGGAGGGCGGGATCACACCGCCGTGCGGGTCGATGCGCTGCGCGTACTGGATGACGACGGCTGTCACCAGCCAGTTGTTGCGGGGGGTCACGCTCGTGACGAGGTCCGTTCGCAGGACCGGATTGGGTCCTGACGACGCGTGTCGTCCGTCGGTTGTGGCTGCCGGGGTGTCGGCGGCGGCCACAGGTGCCGTGCCCACGGCCGGCGCCGCGACCGCGACCGCGGTGCCGGTGAGCACCGTACGTCTGGAGATCCGTCCCATGGGTCCTCGTCTCAGTCGGTGGGGCACCCGACCAGGTGCCGGATGCGGGTGGAACCGGTCGCCCTGGCCCGGACTGCCGGACGCGGGCGGCACGTTGGGGGGACACCGGTCACAGGGAGAACGCGCCGGTGAGCAGGGCGCCGGCGGTCATGACCAGGGTGGTGGCGAAGGCCCAGCGGAAGATGAAGCGCTGGTGTGCGCCGAGCGACACCCCGCTCATGCCGACCAGGATGAACGTGGACGCGGTGAGCGGACTGAGCGGGAAGCCGGTGGTCATCTGGCCGAGGATGGCGGCCCTGGCGACCTCGGCCGGGTCGGTGCCGAGACCGTGCGCGGTCTCGGCGAGTACGGGCAGTACCCCGAAGTAGTAGGCGTCCGGGGTGAAGACCAGGCTCAGGGGCATGCCGGTGACGGCGACCGCGACGGGCAGGTGCGGCCCGAACGAGTCGGGGACGACGGAGACGAGCGCCTCGGCCATCTCGTCGATCATTTTCGTGCCGCTGAGGATCCCGGTGAGCACACCGGCCGCGAAGATCATCGTGGTGACCAGGACCACGCTCTTGGCGTGCTTGTCGAGCAGCGTCTGCTGCTGTTCCCAGGTGGGGTGGTTGACCAGCGCGGCGATCGCGAACCCGAGGACGAACAGCACCGGGAGCGGCAGCACTTCCTGGATCAGGCTGATCACCAGGGCGACGGTGAGCAGGAGGTTGAAGACGTTCAGCCAGGTTCGCGGCAGCGGCGGGACCCGTACCGTGCCGGGGCCGTCCCCGGGGAGCCGCAGCACCTGACGGTCCGGCTCGCCGGCCGTGACGGAGCCGGCCGTGGTGACGGTGACCGGCGGGCTCGGCTCGGTGGCCGGATCCCCGAGGGACAGCACACCGAGGCGCCTGCGCTCCCGGCGGCCGAGCAGCCAGGAGGCCGCCAGTACCCAGAGGACACCGAAGCCCATCGCGGGGAGTACGGGGTTGAAGACGTCGGAACTGTCCAGCTTCAGCGCCGCCATGGCGCGTACGGTCGGGCCGCCCCAGGGGACCATGTTCATCACGCCCGCGCCCAGGCAGACCACTCCGGACAGCACCAGGGGGTTCATACCGAGCCTCTTGTACACCGGCAGCAGCGCGGAGACGGTGATGAGGAAGGTGGAGGCGCCGTCGCCGTCCAGGGCGACGCACAGGGTGAGGACGGCGGTGGCGACGGTGACCCGCAGGGGGTCGCTGCGCGCGACACGTAACAGACCACGGATCAGGGGTTCGAACAGCCCGGCGTCCATCATCAGGCTGAAGTAGAGGACCGCGAAGGCGATCATGATGCCGGTGGGGGCCACCTTGGTCAGCCCGCCGAGGATCAGCTCGCCCAGCTCGCCCGCGTGGCCGCCGACGATCGCCGCGAGCACCGGGATCAGGATCAGAGCGACCAGTACCGAGGCCCGCTTGGTCATGGTGAGCAGCAGTACGGCGGCGATCGTGGCAAAGCCCAGGGCTGCCGGCATTGGCGGCGCTCGCTTTCTCGGGGACGGCCCTCGGCGGCGGTGGGCGAGAGCTGGGCGACAAGGCCTAGGTGTTACGCGAGAGTTTCTGAGCACCACCTGATCGGTGTCCAGCATCAAACGGAGATCTGGCCATGCGATAAGCGCATCAATTCAGGTGGTTGAGCCCTATGCTCGCCAGCCATGGAGGCCACCACCCTGCGCCAACTGGCGGCGTACGCAGCCGTGGCACGAGCCGCGAGCTTCACCGCGGCCGCCGCCGAGATGCACGTGTCCCAGTCCTCGCTCAGCCGCGCGGTCGCGGACCTGGAACGTCAACTCGGCGTCCAGCTCCTCGAACGGGACACCCGCAACGTGCGGTTGACCGCGGCGGGCGTCGAGACCCTGCGGATCGCCGAGCAGATCGTCACCGCCCACCGGGCGGGCATGAAGGAACTCAGGCGGTTCCTGCTCGGCGAGTCGGGAACGGTCGCCGTGGCCACCCTTCCCTCGGTCGCCGCGGTCCTTCTGCCGCAGGTGATCTCCGACTTCCGCGAGCGGCGACCGCAGGTGGCGGTACGCCTCCTGGACGGCCTGGAGCGGCTGGTGCTGGACCGGGTCCTGTCCGGTGACGCGGACTTCGCGATCACCACCGTCGGGGACCTGCCGGCGCGGTTGGAGCACCGCCCCCTGGTCAGGGACCGCTTCGTCGCGGTGCTGCCGGAGGGGCACCCGCTCACCGACCGCCACGAGATCACGTGGGACGACCTGGCCAGCCGTCCGTTCCTGGCCGTCGGGCGCGACTCGAGCGTGCGCCGGCTCACCGACGCGGCCTTCGCCCAGATCGACGCGCGTGCGCGGCCGGCGGCCGAGGCGGGCAGCATCGCGACCGTGGGCGGACTGGTCGCCGCCGGCCTCGGAGTGTCGGCGATGCCCGCCCTCGTACTCCCGCTGATGGGCGCCGGGCGCGTCGTCTGCCGCCCCTTGGTGGACCCCGTGGTGGACCGGCGACTGGACATCGCGCTGCGCGCCCGCCGCACGCTGCCCACCGTGACGCAACGGTTCCTGGAGACGCTCGACGAGTTCCGCCTCCAGGGCCGCGCTCTGCCACCCGGGGTGTCCTGGGCGTGAGGCCCGGGCCCGACGAGGACGATTCATGCGTTCTTCGCATGGATTGATGGCCGTCTGTTGCTCGACACGCATTTCCCCGCTCCGGCACTCTGAAGACCCGGTCGGCGACCACCGAGCCGTACCAAAAGGCCTGTGTTGCCGGGCGTCAATGCGAGACAGCACGGGCAGGGGGAGCGCATCGGTGTCGGACGACGAGCGGAACACCGCCGGACGCGGGCAGTTGCACGGGCTGAAGGTGGTCGAGTTCGCCCATGTGGTGGCCGGGCCGCTGGCCGGTTCGATGCTCGCCGACCAGGGGGCCGACGTCGTCCATGTGGAACCGCCCGGCGCCGGAGACGCGGCCCGCGCCATGGGACCCCGGCGGGACGGTGTGCCCCTGTGGTTCAAGGTCGCCGGCCGCAACAAACGTTCGGTCACCCTCGATCTGCACCACGAGGCCGGCCGAGCCGTCGCCCGGCGGCTCGTCGCCTGGGCGGACGTCGTCATCGTCACCCTGCGCGCCGGACGGCTGCGCGCCTGGGGGCTCGACTGGGACGCCGTGCACCGGATCAACCCGCGAGCCGTACTGCTGCAGATCTCCGGCTTCGGCGCCACCTCGTCCCAGGCGGACGCTCCCGGCTTCGGCAAGATGGGCGAGGCACGCAGCGGCGTCGTCCACCTGACCGGTTTTCCGGACGGCCCGCCCGTCCACACCGGCTTCTCGCACGGTGACGCCGTGACCGGCCTGATGGGCGCCTACGCCGTCCTCGCGGCCCTGCACCGCCGTGACCACGACCCCGGGTTCGACGGCGAGTGGATCGACCTCGCTCTGTTCGAGTCGCTGTTCCGGCTCGTCGAGTGGCAGGTCATCGTCCACGACCAGTTGGGAAGCGTGCCCGAACGCGCGGGCAACCAGCTGGCGGTCGCCCCCGGAGCCGTGATCAACACCTACCGCTCCGGTGAGGGCGAGTGGATCACGGTGACCTCGGCGACGCTGCGCTCGGTCCGCAACGTCGCCCGTCTGCTGGGCCTTGCCGAGGAGGAGTTCGCCACGGCTGAGCAACAGTACGACCGGCGCGCGCAGTTGGACGAGGGGCTGCGGAAGTGGGTGGCGGAGCGCGGCACCGGCGAGTGCCTCGAGGAGTTCGCCCGCGCCGAAGTCGTGGCCTCACGGGTGTTCGACGCGGCGGACATCGCCGCCGACCCCGTGTACGCCGAACGCGAGGACATCATCACCGTGGACGACCCCGACCTCGGTCCGGTGCGGATGCAGGCGGTGATCCCGCACTTCCGCCGGCGGCCCGGCCGGGTCTGGCGGACGGGACCCGCCCTCGGGCAGGACAACCACCTCGTCTACGGACAGTGGCTCGGACTCAGCGCCGACGAGCTGGCCGCCCTGGAGACGAGCGATGTCATCTGAGGCGTCCGAGGTGCCGTCGCAGGGGCCGGGCGGGGTGACCATGGGAGCCGTCGACCGGCCCCCGCTGCGTTCGCTGCTCTTCGTCCCGGGCACCAGGACCGACTGGCTGCCGAAGGCCCGGGCGGCAGGCGCCGACGCCGCCGTCCTCGACCTGGAGGACGCGGTGCCCGCCGCGGACAAGCTCGCCGCCCGCGCCCAGGTGGCCGACGCCGTCACGCGGGCCGGCCAGGACGCGCGGATGGCGCTGTTCGTCCGCGTCAACCCGCTGGACGGCTGGACAGGGGCCGAGGAACTGCGCGCGGTCGTACGGCCCGGACTGGCCGGCGTCGTCCTTCCCAAGGTCCGCCACGCCCAGGACGTGAAACTCGCCGACCAGCTGCTGACCTGGTGCGAACGGGAACAGGGCCTGCCGCCGGGTCAGGTCGCCCTCGTCCCCCTGCTGGAGACGGCCCGGGGCCTGCGCGAGGCCTACGACATCGCCCGCGCCGCCCCACGCATCGCCTACCTGGGCGCTCTCAGCACCCCCGGCGGTGACGTGGAACGCGCCGTCGGCTACCGCTGGAGCCCTGGCGGAACCGAGACCCTGGCACTGCGCTCCCGCGTTCTGCTGGACGCCCGGGCAGCCGCGGTGCCCTGCCCGGTCAGCGGAGTGTGGACGCGGATCACCGACCTGGCGGGGCTGCGCGCCTTCGCCGAGCAGAACCGCTCCCTCGGCTACGAGGGCATGTTGGCGATCCATCCCTCCCATGTCCCCGTGATCAACGAGGTGTTCACTCCCGACGCCGCCGAACTCGCCCGCTGCGCAGGGCTGATCGCGGCGGTCGAGGCGGCGCAGCGGGCCGGGACGGGCGCCGTGACGTTCCAGGGCGAGATGGTCGACGAGGCGATGGCCCGTACGGCCCGTCTGGTCCTCGAACGGCACGGGGCACCGGCTCACGTGGCGCGTACGAGTTCCTGAACGAAGGCCGGTGCCCGCCCGGGAGGCTCCCGGGCGGGCACCGCGCTCGGCCGCGGGACACGGCGCCGCGAGGCGTTCACCGGACGTGGCGCGCGATGCCCGTCGCCTTCGTCATCAGCCACTCGAGCGGGCCGCGTGAGACGTACCGCGACCAGACGGTCGCGCACACCATGACCGCCGCGATGAAGCCGAGCAGTACGTGCAGCGGTGACCCGGGCAGCTGCTCGACGCCAAGGAGCTGGATGCCGACGATGTGCAGGACATAGGCCGTCAGCGACATGGAGCCCACCGCGACGACCGGCCCGGCCAGGCGTCGCAGGCGGGGGAAGGCGTCCATGGCGGCCAGCGGGTCCAGTTACCGGTGAGGCTGGCTGATGACCGTCCGGAGTGATCGGTGAGCAGCGCCGGGTGTGCGTCAGCCGCTCGCGCCGGGCCGGCTGTCGCGCTCGCGCGCACTCTCATCCGGCAGGGGCTGTTCCGCCCAGATCGTCTTGCCGACGGAGGTCTGACGACTGCCCCAGCGCTCGGCGACGTGGGCGACGAGCAGCAGTCCGCGTCCGCCCTCGTCGTAGATGCGAGCCCGCCGCAGGTGCGGGGCGGTGCTGCTGCCGTCGGAGACTTCGCAGATGAGTGCGTCGGCGCGGATGAGCCGCAGCTCGACGGGGCCGTTGCCGTACCGGATGGCGTTGGTGACCAGCTCGCTGACGATCAACTCGGTGGCGAACTCGAGTTCGGCCAGCCCCCAGGTGTCCAGCTGCTCGGCCGCCACCTTGCGAGCCCCGGCGACGGCCGCGGGATCCATGGGCAGCTGCCAGGTGTGTACCTGGTCCGCGCCGAGAGTGGAGGTGCGGGCCAGGAGCAGGACGACATCGTCGGCAGGGGGTTCGGGCAGTACCTTGCGCAGCACTTCGTCGCAGGTTTCCTCCAGGCCGGCGGCCGGGCGGCGCAGCGCTTCACACAGCAGGTCGAGTCCGACGTCGATATCGCGGCCGGGGGTTTCGATCAGGCCGTCGGTGTAGAGGGCGAGCAGGCTGCCCTCGCCCATCTCGATCTGGGCGGCCTCGAAGGGCAGTCCACCCAGGCCGAGCGGTGGCCCGGCGGGCAGGTCCACTACTTGTACAGTCCCGTCGGAGGTCACCAGGACGGGCGGCGGGTGCCCTGCCCGTGCCAGGTCGCAGCGGCCAGTGACGGGGTCGTAGACGGCGTAGAGGCAGGTGGCCCCGACCTCTCCCGAGGCATCCTCCGCCTGCCCTCGCGCATCCGGGCCTTCCTCCCGGTCGAGGCGGACGACCAGGTCGTCCAGCCGGGTGAGCAGCTCGTCGGGGGCGAATTCGGCGTCGGCGAGGGTGCGTACCGCGGTGCGCAGACGGCCCATCGTGGCCGAGGCGTGCACACCGTGGCCCACGACGTCGCCGACCACCAGCGCGACCCGTCCTCCGGACAGGGCGATCACGTCGAACCAGTCTCCGCCGATCTCGTCCCCCGAACCGGCGGGAAGGTACCGGTGGGCGAGGTCCACCGCCTCCGCTCCCGTCAGCCGCTCGGGCAGCAGACTGCGCTGGAGGGCGAGCGCGGTCCGGTGCTCGCGGGTGTAGCGGCGGGCGTTGTCGATGCTCACCGCCGCCCTGGCGGCGATCTCCTCGGCGAGCGTCAGATCGTCCTGGACGAAGGGATCCGCAGTACCGTGCCGCAGGAGGAGCATCACGCCCAGGGTGACGCCCCGCGCGCTCAGCGGCACCATCATCACCGAATGGATCTTGAATCGCCTCATGCTCTCGGCTCGGGCCGGGGAAGCCGTCGACCATGCACGCAGCAGCGGATCGCCCGCACTGTAGTGGCTTGCCCGGCCTGTGATCAACGCCTGCGCCGGTGGGGAGCCGGGAGGGTGGGCGTCGGTGTCACCCGTCGGAACGACGGATTCCGGGCATCCCTGGAGCACCGACCGTTGCGCGGTACGGCGGCAGACGACCGGCGTGTCGGGGGGTACCGGTTGCGGTTCGTGTCCCTGTACGACCGACTCCAGCAGGTCGACGGCGGCGAAGTCGGCGAACCCCGTCACCGCCACCTCGGCCAGTTCCTCGGCTGTCCTGGTCACGTCCAGGGTGCTGCCGATGCGCACGCCGGCGTCGTTCAGCACCGCCAGGCGACGCCGGGCCCAGTACTGCTCGGTGATGTCGATCACCAGCGCCGACACCCCCAGCACCGCGCCCGCCCGGTCCTTCAGCGGGGAGAGGAACAGAGACCACGCGTGATCGCGGACCTCACCGGAGGCTCGGAAAGGCTGCTCCTCACGGAAGATCATCTCTCCGGAGCGCACGACCTGGTGCTGAAGACGGTCGATCTCGTCCAGGGGCGGAGTGGGATAGATCTCCCACAGTGTCCGCCCTCTCATCTCCTCCGGCGTCAGCCCCATGGCCTGGCTCATCACCTGGTTGCAGGTGACGAACCGCGCCTCGCTGTCGTAGACGGCCACGGGCAGCGGGAGCTGCGCGAGGGTGAGGTCCCACAGCTCCGCCGTCCCCCCTTCGGTCGGTCCGGAGGCGTACGCCACCGCCGCCGGGGTGACGATCCACAGGGTGCCTCCGTCCACGTCCGCCAGCGGCATACCCCGGAGCCGTACGGTGACACGCTCTCCGTCCCGGTCCCGCAGCACCACGTTGCTCGTCCACGGTTCCGTTGCGGCCAGGTGGCGCCGCATGGCGACGGGCAGCCTCGCGGCGAGCAGGCCTGCGGCCCGCCGACCGACCACTTCCTCGCGCTCGTACCCGAGCAGTCGCCCGGCTCCGGCGCTCCACATCGTGACGGCTCCGCGTGCGTCGATGACGACCGCGAAGTCCTCGGGTGCTGCTTCGCTCCCTACTGCTGTGGTGGTGTCGGGCTCGTTGTCCATGGGCATATCCCGACCTCGTACCTGGCGCGCCCCGGCGCGGGCGCCGAGTCACCCCTCACGGGCGCTGCCTCCAGCATCCCGCCACAGCACACCTCGCTCAACCGGCCGCTCAGGCACCAGTGACGGTTGGCGGCGGGCGCCGGCGACGATCGCGCCACGGACGCTCCCTTCCTTCCGGCCCCACCGCCACATCATGATCAAGGCGGCGCCCTTATGCCCGCGCCACCCCCAACAGCAGCGACGAGCACCGGCCAGACCTACGGGACGCGGTGCGGCTGCCCCTCAGCCCGGCGCCGCGGGCTCCCTCGTCCGCTCCGCCGCGAGCAGCGTCGTGAACCGGGCCAGCCGGGTCCCCTGGAAGCGGGCGCAGTCCAGGGTGACCTCGTCCGGGGCCGTCGAGGGGTATCCGGCGGGCCACGATGTCCCGTAGGGGTTTCCACCGGCGGCGTAGACGATGTCGTCGGTGTAGCCGAGGGGGACGATGAGCGCGCCCCAGTGGTAGAAGACGTTGTTCAGGGACAGGATCGTCGACTCCTGACCGCCGTGCTGCTCGGCCGAGGAGACGAAAGTCGTCACCGGCTTGTCCGCCAGCTTCCCCGCCTGCCAGAGGCCTCCGGCGGAGTCGATGAACTGCTTCAGCTGGGCCGCCGGGGCGCCGTAACGTGTCGGGGTGCCGAAGGCGTATCCGTCGGCCCATTCCAGGTCGTCGAGTTCGGCGACCTCGACGGTCGACTCGGTCTCCTGGCGGTGCCTGGCCCAGTCCGGGTTCGAGGCTATCGCCTCGGCCGGGGCGAGCTCGGCGACCCTGCGCAGCCGTACCTCGGCGCCCGCCGATTCGGCGCCTTCGGCCACGGCCTTCGCCAGCTGATGTACGGACCCGGTGGCGCTGTAGTAGACGACCAACACATGTGCTGCCATGGAACATCCCTCCCGGAGGTCTGATGCTGGATCACGACGAGGGCGCCCGAGGGCGCCTGTTCACTTGGCCGGTGTGTAGGAGAGGACAGCGGTGACCGTCTTCTCCTCGGTGTTCGCCTCGATTCCGGCCCAGCCGAGTTCCCGCCCCTGACCGCTGAGCTTGGAACCACCCCACGGCAGCCGGGCGTCGAGCGGCGCCCAGCCGTTGATCGCGACCGCGCCGGCCTTCACCACGCGGGCGACCGCATGGGCCTTGCTGACGTCGGAGGTCCACAGGGTGGCGGCCAGGGCGTAGTCGCTGTCGTTGGCTGTCGTGATCGCCTCGGATTCCGAGTCGAACGGGATGATCGCGCCCACCGGTCCGAAGATCTCCCGCCGGGCGATGGTCATGGCGTTGTCGACGTCGGCGAAGAGTGTCGGCTCGACGAAGAACCCCTTGCCGGACGGTCGGCCGCCCCCGGTGACCAGACGGGCGCCCTCGCTCGTCCCGGCCGCGATGTACGCGCACACCCGTTCCAGCTGCCGTGCGTTGATCAACGCGCCCATCGTGGTGCCCTCGTCGAACGGGTCGCCGACCTTGATCTCGCTCGCGCGGGCCACCAGCCGTTCGACGAACTCGTCGTACACGGAACGAGCGACCAGGATCCGACTGCCGGCGGCGCACACCTCGCCCTGATTCGCGAAGATGCCCGCCGCCACTCCCTGCGTGGCCTCGTCGAGATCGGCGTCGCCGAAGACGATCTGGGGGCTCTTGCCGCCGAGTTCCAGCGTCGTGCGTCGGAATCCCTTCGCGGCGGCCACGGCCACCTTGTAGCCCGTCTCGGGGCTTCCGGTGAACGAGATCTTGTCGACGCCGGGGTGGTCGATGAGTGCCTGGCCCGTGACGGCCCCGAGTCCTGGGAGCACGCTGAACGCCCCTGCGGGGAACCCGGCTTCCTCGACCAGCTTCGCGAGGAGAAGAGAGGTGAGGGGCGCGTCCTCCGGAGGCTTCAGGACGACGGCGCAGCCCGCGGCGAGGGCCGGCGCGATCTTCCATGCCCCGATCATGGTCGGCGAGTTCCAGGGCGTGATGGCCGCGACGACTCCGACGGGCTCGCGCACGGTGTAGCTGTGCGTGGGCCTGCCCATGTACGGGCCGGTCGGGACGGAACGGCCTTCCAGCTTGTCGGCCCAGCCGGCGAAGTAGCGGAACGCCTGGATCGCCTGGGGCAGGTCGATCACCCGTGGCTCGAAACCGGGCTTGCCGATGTCCAGTGACTCCAGCGTCGCGAACTCCTCGCTGCGCGCGTCGATCAGATCGGCGAGTCGATGCAGCAGGAGCGCCCGGTCGCTTCCGTCGGTCCTTCCCCACGCGCCCTCGTCCAGTGCGGACCGGGCGTGGGACACGGCCTGGTCCACTTCGCGAGCCCCGGCGGCGGCCACCGTGGTGAGCCGTTGTTCGGTCACGGGATCGATCACGTCGAAGGTGTCGATGCTCTGGCTGCTGTCCCAGCGCCCGGCGAAGTAGGGCTCCGTCGGAACCGTGCTGACCAGCCGTTCAGCTTCTGTGCGTGCTAGCATGAGTACGATTACCGTTCTATGTGGACGATATTTGAAACCATAGGGATGTCGGTGAGGCCGGGTCAAGGGGTCAGCGGTATACGGCCGTTCTCACCGCCGTGACAT
Organism: Streptomyces sp. NRRL WC-3618; assembly: GCF_001280005.1. GTDB lineage: Bacteria > Actinomycetota > Actinomycetes > Streptomycetales > Streptomycetaceae > Streptomyces. The sequence goes on from NZ_LGDW01000347.1 coordinate 83,098, forward strand.
GATGTGCGGCACGCAAATGCTGGAGGCGAGAGAAGATCGTGGCGGTGACCGGCGGGGAAACGTCCCTGACTCTTGACCGCGGGCTGACGGTGCTGTCACTGCTCGCAAGGAACGCCGACGGTCTGACGGCCGCAGAGCTCGCCGAGCAGCTGAGCATCGCCCGGGCGGCCGTCTACCGCCTGCTGCGCACGCTGGAGGCGCACAGTCTCGTCGCCCGGCTCGGCACGAGGTACATCCTCGGGTTCGGCGTGGCCGAACTGGCCGGGCAGCTCAAACCGCGGCTGCAGGCCACCGTCCTGCCGATCCTGCGCAGGCTCAGCGAACAGACCAACAGCACGGCGCTGCTGAGCGTCGCCGACGGCGACCAGGCCCTGATCCTGCTGACGGCGGAGCCCCCGAACTCCACCATGCACCTCGCCATGCGGGAAGGCGCCCGCCACTCCTTGACCCTCGGCGCGGACGGGGTCGCCATCCTCGCCGGCCGCCCCGAGAGCGACGACGACACCGCCGACGTCCGCGAGGCGCGTCGCCGCGGCTACGCCGTCAGTGTGGGCTCGATCCAGGAGGGCGCGGTGGGCATCGCGGCCCCCATCCAGGTCTCGGACTGGGCGACCGCGAGCCTCGGCGTCGTACAGCTCGGTCTCAAGCTCGTCGACGAACACGTTCCCCACCTGGTGACGGAGGCCGCCAGGACGGCCGCCACCCAGTTGGTGGGGGCGGCCGGCCCGCAAGCCGTCGAGCGTTAGGAGCCGGTCACCCCTGCTGCTCCGCGGAGTGGCAGTGGGCCGTGCCGTGCCCCGGCTGGGGCGGTACGTCCAGGGAGGGGTTGCGGTCGAAGAAGCCGACCGGCTTCAACGAGAACCCGACGTAGTCGCACGGCATGATGGGCCAGTCCTCCGGACGGGGCAGGTGCGACGTCCCGAAGGTGTGCCACAGCACCACGTCCGTGTCGACCAGATCGCGCTCCTGCTCGACCCACTTGCCGATCCCGTCCCCGGGGTGCTGGTTCGGGTAGTCGCCGGCCGCGTGCAGCTCGTCGGGGCTGTACCGGGTCACCCACAGATGCGCCCGCGCGAACTCGGCGCGGCGCGCCAGATCGCTTTCGGGAGCGGCGAGCAGGGTCGGGCCGACGAACGGGACCAGCTTGTAGGCGACGGGCTCGCCGAAGCGGTTGCGTACCTGGGGATTGGTGATCTTCCAGGTACGGGCGGTGAGCGGGTTGCACATCCTGCGGCCGTCGCGTTCGTTGGTGATCGCCGTGGGCCGGGCGACGATCGCGTTGCCGTACGGGTTGTCCGGCCCCATCGGGAGGCCCACCGCGTCGACCTCCACGACGGTGTTGCCCGGTCCGTCGACCTCCATGTCCAGCCGCATGTTGAACAGGTGCTGGTGGTTCGGCGCGTCCAACTGCGGTGCCACGAGGGTTCCGTAGGCGGGTTTCTCGCCGGGAGCCACGGCCCGCGTCTGGACGATGCCGGTCAGCTTGGCCTCGAACTGGATCGTCCCGTCGAGGTAGAAGTACCAGAAGAAGCCGTACTCGTAGTTGCCGATCGTGTGGATCGACGACACGACCAGCCGCCGGGAACGCCTGACCTCCGCCTGCTGCACGTAGCGGAAGTCCCAGTGCTTCCAGAGGATCCCGTAGTCCTCCTCGTGCAGACAGATGGCGTTGGTGACGGTGTGCGGGGTGCCCGACTCGTCGGAGAGCACCGCGTCGAGGTACCTGATCTCGCCGAGGCAGTCGCACCCGAGGCTGAGCGAACCGACCGTCTTCCCCAGGCTGTACTCGCCCGCGTCGAAGACGTTCCGGAAGTAGAAGTCGTCGCTGGTGTCGCCGTAGGGCACCACCATCTCGCTGATACCGGCCCGGTGCACGATCGGGCGCCGGCGCCCCCCGTCCTGGTAGGAGACATCGCTGATGACGAGTCCCTCCACCACGTCGATGTGGGCGTGCAGCCGCCACCGCTGCCACTCGATCACATTGCCGGAGACCGTGAAGGAGGGTCCTTCGGGCTGGGTGATCTCGATGGGGCGGAGGTCGTCGCGCAATGGTCCGGCGCTGACCGGGTCGTAGTTCCCGCTCTCCGGCGGAATCGGCAGCGGGTCCCCTTCCGAGATGGCCACCACCGAACGGGCGTCGCAGTCGATGACGAAGACGAGGTTCCCCACCGGCCTGGCGTAGCCGTTGTCCGCGGTGAAGTGCCGGACGTACGCGCTCGCCCGGATCACGCGTCGTCGCGCGTCCACGCCCTCGATCGGCAGCGTGCCGGTCGACCAGGGGTCGAACTGCACCTGCGAGAGATCGTCGACACCGTGCCGGGTCAGGGCTTCCGCCGAGGGCGGGTCGTTCTTGATGATCTCGTCGAGCGCCATCAACTCGTCGATCATGATGGGCGGTTGCATGCCGGGGCGGTGCTCCCAGGAGACCATGGTGTCGTTCGTGAGATCGACCCGCGCCTCGAACATGGCACTGGCCTCGGGGTCGTAGACGACGAGGAACGCCACGCGGGGGATCGGGCGCGAGGGGTCGAACTCCCGCACCAGTTCTTTGTCCGGCAGGTCCAGTCGGATCAGCGGGAACTTGATCGCCTGTCGATGGGCCTGACCGGAACGCACCACGCCGACGGCCTGCTCCATCTCCTTGGCGGTCAGCGGATCGTACGGGTGCGGTACGGCGGTGGTCACTGCCATTCCTCCTGCGGGGTGCGGGGAGTGCGTCGGAAGGGGGGAGGGAGCGGGGGGTACTGGGGACGTCACGGAGGTCAGGTCTCCGAAACGGCGGTCAGGCTCTTGGGCGGCACGCTGCTGCCGGGGGACGGGCGGCGGCCTATGACGAACGACCACGCCACGCCGAGTGCGATCCAGAGGAGCAGCGCCCAGGGGACGGTGTCGAGAGGGCTCTGCGCCTTGTAGACGGCGCCGAAGACCGCGCCGGCCGACACCACGGCGCCGACGCTGCCGGCGGCGAGGAGTTTGGCGTGGCTGACGTACGGCCACAGGCCCTTCACGCCCAGGGCCGCGACGACGCAGTACATCAGCGCGAGGCCGGTGCCGCCGAAGCCGGCCATCCAGCTGAACGCCGGGGACCACTGCGGTTGCAGGACACCGGGCTGAGCGGTCTCGCGCGAGAGGATGCCGTCCCCGAGGCGTACGGCGACGATGACGACGCACGCGAAGGCGCCCAACAGGGCGGCGCCCCATACCGGTGTGTGGAACCGGCGGTGCAACTCCGCCAGTTTCGAGGGCAGTCGGCCGGTGCGGGCCATGGCGAGCATCCCCCGGCTCGACGCGACGCCGACGCCGATCGCCACCGCGAGGACGTCGAAGATGATCAGGATGCCCATGAAGGTCCCGAAGCCGGCGGACCCGTACTCCTTGCCGGAGGCGAGGGCCTCCAGCGGGAAGACGCTGGCCTTCCACGCCTGCGCGTCGAGGCCGAAGCCCACGTCCTGCGCGTAGGCGACGATCAGGTAGTAGACCCCGACGATGATGATCGACCACATGACCGCCCGGGGCACATGGCGCTTGGGGTTCGCGGTCTCCTCGGCGAGGTTGGCCGCCGATTCGAACCCGACGAACATGTTGATGCCGTAGAGAACGCCGTAGAGAAGGTCCAGGCTCCCCACGGAGAACGGGTTGAAGGGTTCGGCGGACAGGCCCTGATCACTGGTGCCGACCCGGAAGACGATGACCAGGGAGAAGACGAGTACGACAACGATGGTGACCAGGGCGAGGACGAGCTGCGTACGGATGGACACCTGGACGCCGACCACGAGAAGGGCGACGACGAGCAGGGCGTATCCCAGCGACAGGGGCCACCACGGTACGTCCACGGACAGGGAGTTGAGCAGCCACGTCTGGGTGAGCCCGCCCAGGACGAGGAACGTCGACGCCCCCAGCACCATCATGGCTCCGTAGTAGAGCCATCCGGCGATCACGCCCATGCGTGGGCCGGCACTGTCACTGACGTATTCGTAGAGCGACCCGCACAGGTGGATCCGTTTCGCGTACTGGGCGATGACCCAGCCCACTCCGCAGATGCCGATGCCCGCGATGGCGATCGCGATCGGGGTGGCGGTTCCGGCCCCGCGCCCCGTGGCCGACAGCCCCACGACCAGGGGCAGGAGGGCCGCGACCGAGAACACAGGTCCCATGAAACCGATGGATTGAGTGAGGACGCCGATCAACGTCAGGCGGCCTTGAGCCAGGGTGGTGCGATCAGGGCTAGTCATCCCGATCAGCCTCCAGTTCACCACTGTGCGATATTCGTACACGGTGTACGTTTGTTGAAAGCACATGTTGTGGTGACCCGGGGCGGGTGTCAAGGCCCCACCTCCGCAATCGCGCGATCCACGGGGCCGCCCGTCCCCGCCCGACGGACAGAACTCCGCCCCCGCCGAAATCCTTCAGCGGGGGCGAGAGTTGTCCGGACCGGCGGTGCGGACCGGCGGGCCCTACTGGGAGCCCAGCAGGAACGCGCGGGCCGCTCGCGCGGCGGAGACCACTTCCGGGGTGGATTCGTCGACGCGGTCCTGGCGGTGCGAAACGAACATCACGCACGCGTCCAGTACGTCCCCGTCCTGGGCCAGCGGAGCCGCGACGGCGTGGGCCCCCGGTTCCACCGCGCCATGGCTGGTGACCCAGCCCCGGCGGCGCGCCTCGCGGACGGCGTCCGTGTCGTCCTCGGCGGGTGCCCGGCCGGCCCGGATCGCACAGGGGGCGGCCCCCCGGTCCAGCGGCTGGCGAGAGCCCTTGCGGTAGGCGAGGTGGTAGTCGGAGTCCTGGGGAACCGCCGTGGCCACGGCGACGACACAGTCCGGCTCCGGGAAGAACAGGATCGCCGTACCGCCGTACCGGTCCGCGAGTTGCTGCAGCAGTGGCTGGACGAACTCCGCGAGGGTGGGCCGCGAGGCGCCCGCGAGCGTGTGGAGTTCCCCGCCGGGCAGATAGGCGCCGTCCGCGGTCCGGGCCAGGAATCCCTCCGAGGCGAGCGTGCCCGCGAGGCGGTGTACGACGGTCCGGTGCAGCCCCGTTCGGGCGGCGATCTCCGCCACCGTCAGACCACGGGGCTGATGGGCGACGGCCCGCAGAACGGCCAGGCCCCGGACGAGTGTCTGCGACGGCGGCTGGCTGGGGCGCTTCGGCTTCTCCGCCCGCCCGTCGTCGTCACCGGCGCCGTTCTCCACGTCGTTCGCGGCCTCTGCCCGCACGCCCTACCGCCTTCCGAGTTCCGCTGACGCGTTCAGCGTATGACACGGGCCCGTGGAGCCCCGGGGGTTGACGCCGGAGCCGCCTCACGCCAATGCTGTGCACTATACGCACGGACGGTGCACATAGCGCACAGAGGAGCTTCCATGACCCATGCCACCACCGTCTGGCGGGCGAACCGCTCCGGCGGTCTGACCGGGGCCGAGGTACTGATCGAGACCGCGCTCGCCGCCGGAGTCGATGTCTGCTTCGCCAATCCGGGGACCACGGAGATGCCCCTCGTCGCCGCGCTGGACTCGGTTCCCGGCACCCGTGCGGTGCTCGGGCTCTTCGAGGGCGTGTGCACCGGCGCGGCCGACGGCTACGCCCGCGTCACCGGCCGCCCGGCGATGACCCTGCTCCATCTGGGCCCGGGTTTCGCCAACGGCATCGCGAACCTGCACAACGCCCGGCGCGCCCACTCCCCCGTCTTCAACGTCATCGGGGACCACGCCAGTTGGCACCTCGCCCATGACGCTCCCCTGACCTCGGACATCGTCTCGCTCGCACGCCCCGTCTCCGGCTGGGTAGGCACCGCCACCTCCGGCGCGGACCTGGCCCAGCTCACCGCTCACGCCATCGGGGCCGCCACTGCCCCGCCCGGCTGCGGGGCCACCCTCATCGCCCCCGCCGACTTCCAGCAGGAGGTGCTCACGGCCCCCGTGGACGTCGAACTGCCCGGCGTCCGGCGACCGCGTGAGGTGACGGCGGAGATCATCGACCCGATCGCCAAGCGACTGCGCGCCGGGGAGCGTGCCGTCCTCCTGCTGGGCGGCGCGGCACTCGGCGAACGCGGCCAGCGGGCCGCGGCCCGGATCGCCGCCGCCACCGGGGCCGTCCTGTACAGCGAGACCTTCCCGGCCGCCGCCGAACGCGGTGGCGGCCTGCCGGACCTCGACCGGCTCCCGTACTTCCCGGAGGTGGCCGTCGAGGCCCTCGCCGGTGCACAACTGGTCGTGCTGGCCGGGGCGTTGGAGCCGGTGTCGTACTTCGGATACGAGGGGATTCCCAGCCTTCTGGCTCCCCCCGGCACCGTGGAGGTCCTGAGCACTCCGGAGGAGGACGGCGCCCTCGCGCTGGAAGTCCTCGCGGACACACTCGGTGCTCCCGAGCCCGCGCGGCGGACCGTGCCGAGTGACGAACCGCTGCCGGACGGCACGCTGACACCGGGCGCCGTCGGCCGGATCGTCGCCGGGCTGCTGCCCGAACACGCCATCGTCTCCGTCGAGGGCGGCACCTGCGGCTACCCCTTCTTCACCGCGTCGTCCCGCGCCGCCCGCCACACCACGCTCACCAACACCGGCGGCGCCATCGGCCAGGGCCTGCCCGCCGCGCTCGGCGCCGCGATCGCCGCTCCCAGCCGCAAGGTCGTCGCCCTCCAGTCCGACGGAAGCGCGCAGTACACGATCCAGTCGCTGTGGACGATGGCCCGGGAACAGCTTCCCGTCATCACCCTCATCGCCTCCAACCGCGCCTACAACGTGCTGCGCACCGAGCTCGGCCGGCACGGACAGAACCGGCCGGGGCCCGTCGCGGCGGCGCTCACCAGCCTGGACGGACCGGCCTTCGACTGGCCGGCGCTGGCCCGTGGCTACGGAGTGCCCGGGACCCGGGTGGAGACGGGCGAGGAACTCCGGCGCGAACTCGGCCGCGCGCTCGCCGCCGACGGTCCTCAGCTCATCGAGATGGCCCTGTGAGAGGAGCCACCATGCACAGTGCGGCAGACCCGGTGACGGACGCGCCGGAAGCGGTGGGCCGCTTCCTGTCCGAACCCCGGACCATGTTCATCGGCGGCGACTGGGTCGAGGCACTCTCCGGCCGCACGTTCGCGAGCGTCGACCCCGCCACCGGCGCCGTTCTCACCACCGTTCCGGACGGCGACGCCGCCGACATCGACCGGGCCGTCGCAGCGGCGCGCCGCGCCTTCGAGGACCCCGGTTGGCGCTGGATGAGCCCCATGGACCGGGGCGCCCTGCTGAACCGGGTCGCCGACGTCATCGAGGCGCACGCCGAGGAACTCGCCCTGCTGGAGTCACGCGACAACGGCAAGCCGGTCTCGGTGGCGCGGGCCGTGGACGTGGGCACCAGCGTGAAGCTGTTCCGCTACTTCGCGGGCTGGCCGAGCAAGCTGGAGGGCAGCACCATCCCCGTCTCGCCGCGCGGCGGACTGCGGGTGCTGAACTACACCACGCGGCAACCGGTGGGCGTGGCCGGTCTGATCGTGCCGTGGAACTTCCCGGTGTCGATGGCGTGCTGGAAGCTCGCGCCCGCGCTGGCCACCGGATGCGCGGTCGTCCTCAAGCCGGCCGAGGAGACCCCGCTGTCCACGCTGCGGCTCGCCGAGCTGCTCCAGGAGGCGGGCGTGCCGGACGGCGTCGTCAACGTCGTCACCGGGCGCGGTGCCTCGGCGGGCGCCGCCCTCGCCGCGCACGACGGAGTCGACAAGATCGCCTTCACCGGATCGACCGAGACGGGCCGCGCCATCGTCCGGGCCGCCGCCGGGAACCTGAAGAAGGTCTCCCTCGAACTCGGCGGCAAGTCCCCCAACATCGTGCTTCCGGACGCCGATCCGCAGGCCGTCGCCGAGGCCGCCGCCCAGGCCGTCTTCTTCAACCAGGGCCAGGTCTGCACCGCCGGCTCCCGGCTCTACGTGCACCGCAAGATCTTCGACGAGGTGCTGGACGCGGTGGCGGAGCGCGCCCGCCGGATCGTGGTCGGGCCCGGCAGCGACCCGGCCACCGAGATGGGGCCGCTGGTCTCCGCGCGACACCACGAGAGGGTCTCCGGGTTCATCGCCGCCGGCCGGCAGCAGGGTGCCCGACTCGCGGCCGGCGGTGGCCGGCCCGGCCTCGACGCGGCGTACGACGGCGGCTACTTCGTCGAGCCGACGGTCTTCGTGGCTCCCGACGACAGTCTGAGCATCGTCCGGGAGGAGATCTTCGGTCCCGTGCTGTCGGCGATGCGCTGGGACGACGTGGACGATCTCGTCGCGCGGGCCAACGACTCGCCGTTCGGGCTCTCGGCCGGCATCTGGACCTCGGACCTGGGCCACGCCCACCGCATCGCCGACGCACTGCAGGCCGGCACGGTGTGGATCAACTGCTACAACCTCACGGATCCCGCGTCGCCCTTCGGCGGATTCAAGCAGTCCGGCTGGGGCCGGGAGATGGGCCGGACCGTGCTCGACCACTACACCGAGGTCAAGAGCGTCTGGGTCAACCTCGGCTGACCTCCGTGACCCGTTGGATCCCTTGTCCCGATCACCTCTACGGAGACCCGCATGGACCTGGAACTGGGCGGCAGGACCGCCATCGTCACCGGCGGCAGCATGGGCATCGGCCGGGCCACCGCCCGTGAACTCGCCGCCGAGGGCGCGACCGTCGTCATCACCGCCCGTCGGCTGCCGTTGCTGGAACGCGCCGCGAAGGAACTCGAGGCCGAGACCGGTGGCCGGGTCGTCCCCTACGTCTCGGACACCGACGACACCGAGTCCGTACGGGCCATGGTGCGGCGCGTGGCCGACGACCTGGGGCGGATCGACATCCTCGTCAACGGCGCGGCGGCCCCCTCCGGGCTGGTGCGCAACTCGGTCGAGGAAGCCGACCCCGAACTGCTGCTGGCCGACATCAACACCAAGGTCGTCGGCTACTTCCGCTGCGCGCAGGCCGTCACCCCGCACATGAGGGCGGGGGGCTACGGCCGCATCGTCAACATCGGTGGACTGACCGGGCGTTCCAGTCACGCGCTGTCCGGCCTGCGCAACCTGGCGATCGTCCATCTGACGAAGTCCCTCTCCGACCAGCTCGGCCCGTCCGGCATCACCGTCAACACGCTGCACCCCGGTGTGGTGGAGACCGAACACATCCATGAGCTGTACGAGAAGGAGGCCGTCAAGCGTGGCGTCACCGCGGCGGAGGTCGAGGCGGACTTCGTCGCCCGTACGCCGGTCCGCCGGATCCTGGAACCGGTCGAGATAGCCCAGACGGTGTGCTTCCTCGCATCCCCGAGGGCCGCCGCGATCACCGGCGAGTCGCTGGGCGTCGACGGCGGTCTCACACGCGGCATCTTCCTCTAGGGCGTGTTTCGAAAGTCCCGTCTGCCCTTCGGGCAGACGACGCTACGCCCTAGGCCCTGGCGCCACCTCCCCGCGTAGCCCCTCCCCCACCCTTCCCCCCGCTTCTCCCCCCTCTCTCTCGCATGCTCCGAAGGGAAATCCACGACATGGAAGGCACCATCCTGGTCGCCACCGCCGGCCAGGGCGTCCTGCGCTCCCGCGACGACGGCGCCACCTGGTCCCGGCTCGGACTCGGTCAGGCCCTGGAATTCGACGCCGTCGTCCGCTGTCTGGCCGTCCACCCCGAACAGCCCGAGGTCGTCTTCGCCGGCGCCGACGCGGGACTCGTCCGCAGCGATGACGCCGGCGTCACGTGGCACCGCGTCGACTCGCCCATGAACGACCGGACCATCTGGTCGCTGGCCATCGACCCCACCCACCCGGACACGATGCTCGCCGGCACCGGCGCCCCCGCCAGGGCAGCCGTGTACCGCACCACCGACGGCGGCGCGACCTGGGAGCAACTGCCCCCGCAGATACCGGAGTTCTGCGCGGGCGTCAACCGGCCCAGGATCCTGACGTGCACCGTCGACCGCTACGACCCCAAGAACATGTGGTTCGGCATCGAGGAGGGCGGCCTGTGGCGCAGCGGTGACCGGGGCGACACCTGGGAGCGGATCGACGGCACACCCGCCGCCCTGCCGCAGGGCGTCACCAACTCCGACATCCATTGCGTGCTCGTCCTCGAGGGGCCGCCGAAGACGATCGTCGTCGCCGTCGTCAACGCGCTCTTCGTCAGCCAGGACGACGGGGTGACCTGGACTCGTACCGACTCCCGCAGGACGTTCGGCATCTACTACACCCGGCTGGTCAGGCAGCTCCCCGGCACCAACGACCTGCTGCTCGGCATCGGCGACGGCACGCCCGGCACCACGACCAGGATCCTGCGCTCCGAAGACCTGGGACGCACCTGGCAGGACACCGTCCTGGACACGCCGGCCAACTCGACCGTCTGGGCCTTCGGGACCCACGGCGCCGACCCGGAACTGGTCTTCGCGGGAACGAAGTACGGCCATCTCCTGCGCTCCACCGACGCCGGCCGCACCTGGCGCAAGGAGTGGCGCGAGTTCAGCGAGATCACCGACGTGACCTGGACCCCCGCAGTAGCCGCCACCACGGAAGGACACTGACGATGGAGCACGACGAGCGCGAGCTCGGCCCCGACGAGGAGCCCACGCCGATCCCCGCCGGTCCCACTGTGCGGCCACGAGTGCGCCGTACGCATCTGTCGCTGTTCGTCCGCGATCCCGCGGCCTCGGCCGAGTGGTACGAGGACGTGCTCGGCATGGAGGTCACCGCGCGCGGGCCCCAGTGGGTGTTCCTGTCGTTCGGGAGGAAGCACCACGACATCGCCCTGATCCGCGCCGAGGAGGGAGCCGTCGCCGGAGGCATCGGCCTGCAGCACTACGGGCTGGAGGTGGAGGGCGACCTCGACGAGTGGCGACGGCTGTACGGAATGCTCCTGGCCAAGAACGTGCCCGTGGTCAAGACCACGGACCACAAGATCGGCTTCGGCCTGTACTTCACGGACCCCGACGGCAACCGCTTCGAGTTCTTCCACGAGACGGTCACCGACGACGAGGAGGGCAAACGCATCCTCGGCCTGCACAACGCCCCCAGTGAACCAGTGGAGTTCGAACCGCTCCGCGGTTAGCGCTCCCACCTGTGTCCCACCCCGCCTCTCCCCGCGCGCATCCGGAGGAAACAGCCATGCCCCAGCCCAACTTCGCCGGTTACCACATCCGCAAGTGGTTCACCCAGACCGAGGACACCCTCGCCAACGAGACCGGTGCCCTCGCGGACGGCGAGCCCGTACGCAAGATCGTCATCGCGGCGGCGGTGCACAATCCCTACGCCGGCCGGTTCAGCCAGGACCTCGGCGACATCGTCTCCGACTCGCCGAAGCTGGGTGAGGAGTTCGGCCGGCGGATCCAGGAGGCGGCCGGCGGTCTCACGATCCAGAGTTACGGAAAGGCCTGTCTCGTCGGCACGGCCGGCGAGTACGAGCACGGCAACGCCTTCCTCACCGCCGTCTTCGCGGACCCGGTGCGCGCGGCGGTCGGCGGCGGGGCGGCCTGGGTGCCCTCGACGGGCAAGCGAGGCGGGCCCGGTACCGTCCTCGACGTTCCGCTGGCACACAAGGACGCTCTCTACGTCCGCTCGCACTACGACACCATCACGGTGAGCTTCTCCGACGCCCCGAATCCGGACGAGGTGGTGGTGGTGTTCGCGTTCGCCACGCGCGGCCGGCTGCACGCCCGGCTGGGCGGTATCAGCGCCGACGAGGTCCAGGGCCAGGACGGGCTGCGCTGAGATGGGCCAGGACACCACCCCGGTCGGGCGGGACCGCTTCGTCACGCTCAACGGTCTGCGCACGCACTACGTCGAGTGGGGCGACGCGGACCGGCCCGCCCTCGTCATGCTGCACGGACTGCGCAGCTACGCCCGGACGTTCGAGCCGCTGGCCGAGCGGCTCGGCGACCACTACCGCGTCCTGGCCCCGGACGCGCGGGGCCGGGGTGACAGCGACTGGGATCCACGAGGCGAGTACTACACGGAGTCCTACGTCGCCGACCTGGAGCAGTTCGCCGACCGCCTCGGCCTGGAGCGGTTTCTGCTGCTGGGCCACTCCATGGGCGGCACCACCACGTACGTCTACGCCGCCCGCCACCCTGGGCGGGTGGGCGCGGTGGTCGTCGAGGACATCGGGCCCGGCTCCTCGCTGAGCGGCGCGGGAGCGGAGCGCATCAGACGCGAAGTGGCGGACACGCCCGGTGACTTCCCCAGTCGGGAGGTCGCCCGCGCGTACTGGCGCGGCATCCGTCCGAAGATCTCCGAGGACGCCCTGGAATCCAGGCTGCGGCACACCCTCGCTCCGGGCGACGGCGGACGCTGGCGCTGGAAGTTCGACCTGGCGGGCATCGCGGCGGCCCGGCTCGACCCGGATCCGGCCCGCCAGGTGGATCTGTGGCCCTGCGTCGAGGCCCTTCGCTGTCCGGCCCTGGTCGTCCGGGGCGGGAGGTCGGACTTCCTCCCCGCCGCCACCGCCGCCGAGATGGCCCGGCGCAACCCGCTGATCCGCACGGTGGACATCCCCGGGGCGGGCCACTACGTGCACGACGACGCCCCGGATCTCTTCCACCACCACCTCACCGGTTTCCTCAGGAGCGCGGAGGTCGTCCGATGACCGAACCGGTCGAACATCGCGCCCAGGTCGCCGTGGTCGGCGCCGGACCCGTCGGCGTGACCATCGCGAACTACCTCGGCCGCTACGGGGTGCGCACCGTACTGATCGACCGCAGCGAGGAGATCGTCGACTACCCGCGCGCGGTCGGCATGGACGACGAGTGTCTGCGCAGCTTCCAGGGCATCGGCCTCGCGGACGAGATGCTGGCCGACATGATCCAGAACGTTCCGCTGAAGATGTTCGCCGCGGACGGCCGCTGCCTCGCCGACATCCGGCCGGACAGCAAGGAGTACGGCTGGCCCCGGCGGAACATCTTCATGCAGCAGATCGCCGAGCGCACCCTGCGCGCCGGCCTCGGGCGCTATCCCCATGTCCGCAACCTGCTGGGTCACGAACTCGTCCGTCTGGAGCAGGACGGCACCGAGGTACGGCTGCACCTCGACGGCGCCCAGGGTCAACGCGCGCTCGTGCGCGCCGAGTACGTGGTCGGCGCCGACGGTGGCCGCAGCACCGTGCGCGAGCAGCTCGGCATCCCCCTGAGCGGGGACACCCACCCGCGCAAGTGGGTGGTCATCGAGTGCGACAACGATCCGCTCGACGCCCCGTACACAGGGTTGCACGGCGATCCGACGCGCCCGTACGTCTGTCTGGACCTGCCGTACAACTACCGCCGCTGGGAGTTCATGCTCTTCCCCGGCGAGGACGCCGACGCCATGCTGCGGCCCGAGAAGGTGTGCGAACTCCTCACCGGGCACGTGCCCGATCCGACGGCGCTCAACATCATCCGAGCCCGTGTGTACACGCATCACTCGCGGGTGGCCGACCGCTTCGTGGACGGCCGGATCTGTCTCGCGGGCGACGCCGCCCACCTCATGCCGCCCTGGGCGGGCCAGGGCATGAACACCGGCGTACGGGACGCGACGAACGTCGCCTGGAAGCTGGCGGCCGTCGTCACCGGTCGCGCCCATCCGAGGATTCTCGCCACCTACGACACCGAACGGCGCGAGCACGCCCGGGCGATGGTGAACCTGTCGGACACCATCGGCCGGCTGCTCTCCCCGACGCGTCCCGCGGTGGCGCGGGCGCGCGACAGTCTGGTGCGCGGCCTCACGGTGGCGCCGCCGGTCCGCGACTGGCTGGTGCACATGCGGTTCAAGCCCGTCCCCCGGTACGCCGAGGGAATCATGGTGCACGGTCGGCGGGCGGCGCGCAGGACCTCACCGGTGGGCCGGATGTTCATCCAGCCGAGGGTCGAGACCACGCCCGACGGGCGGGTGGTGCCGCTCGACGAGACGCTCGGCGACTGGTTCGCCCTCATCGGTTACGGCCATGATCCGCTCGTCCATCTGGATCCCGCCAGCCGCGCCTTCTGGGACCGCGTCGGCACGCGCTACCTCACCGTCGTCGAATCCCGCTCCGGTCGCTCCCGTACCGAGCGGCGCACGTCGACGACCGGCTCGGTGACGGTGGAGGACGTCGACGGCACCCTGCGGGACTGGTTCGCCAAGCACGGCCGGCACGGGGGCGGCATCGCCGTCGTCCGCCCCGACCGGTATCTCGCGGCCCTGGCGGAGCCGCGCGATCTGGCGACGGTGACCGACGCCTTCGAGCGACTGCTGGCGCCGTCGCGGTCCACGGACTCCGAAAATTCAAAAGACGCCTGGTGCTCTGTCCCCCTCGTGGAGGGAGAGACCTCGTGAGCGCGGGAGGAGGCATGCGTGCGGGAGGAGGCGTGCGTGCGGGAGGAGGGGCCGGAGCTCCTCCCGCCGGTGCGGGGATCCCGCCGGGGTTCGTTTCTTGCAGCCGTCCCGACGGGTTGTCAGGGGCATGCCTGCGCTCTACAGTCCGAAACAGAACGGAAATGGGAGCGCTCCCAAGCGGGGAAGCGGGAGCGCCTGCAACACCTCCGACTCCCGGCCGTACCTCCGAAAGAGGTCCCCCTTGCGACCGTCACCGCACCTTCGGCGCACCGTACGTGGCGTGTTGGGCGTTCTCGTCACCACGCTCGCCACCATCGCGGCACTCTTCGCCGCCACACCGCCCAGTCAGGCCGACACGAATGTCTGCGAACAGTTCGGCTCGGCCGTCATCCAGGGGCGCTACGTCGTCCAGAACAACCGCTGGGGCACCACCGCGCCCCAGTGCGTCACGGCCACCGACACCGGCTTCCGGGTCACCCGGGCCGACGGCTCCGTCCCGACCAACGGCGGGCCGAAGTCGTACCCCTCCGTCTTCAACGGCTGTCACTACACCAACTGCTCGCCCGGGACCAGCCTTCCCGCGCAGCTCTCGGGCATCTCCAGCGCGCCGAGCAGCATCTCCTACGGCTTCGTCGGCGACGCCGTGTACAACGCCTCGTACGACATCTGGCTGGACCCGACGCCGCGTACCGACGGCGTGAACCGGACCGAGATCATGATCTGGCTCAACAAGGTGGGCCCGATCCAGCCCATCGGTTCCCAGGTCGGCACGGCGAACGTGGGCGGACGCAACTGGCAGGTGTGGGCGGGCGGCAACGGCACCAACGACGTGCTGTCCTTCGTCGCCCCGTCGGCGATGAGCGGCTGGAGCTTCGACGTCATGGACTTCGCCCGGCAGGCCGTGGCCCGTGGCATGGCGCAGAACAACTGGTATCTGACCAGCGTTCAGGCCGGTTTCGAGCCCTGGCAGAACGGCACGGGACTGTCCGTGAACTCGTTCTCGTCGACCGTCAACAAAAGTGGCGGTGGCGGTCCCGGTCCCGGTGGCCCGGGCGGCGGCACGGCCTGCGCGGTGTCGTACGCCACCAACGTGTGGCCCGGCGGCTTCACGGCGAACGTCACCGTCACCAACACCGGTTCGACACCCGTCGACGGCTGGCGCCTCGCCTTCACGCTGCCCTCCGGGCAACAACTCACCAGCGCCTGGAGCGCTTCCGTCTCCCCGTCCTCCGGATCCGTCACGGCGACCGGCCTGCCGCACAACGCGAGCATCGCCCCCGGCGGCAGCCAGACGTTCGGCTTCCAGGGCACCTACAACGGTGCCTTCAGCGCACCCGGCGGGTTCACTCTGAACGGCACCGCCTGCGCCATGGCGTGAAGCGAACCCCGCGCCGCCCGGCCGTGTGATCCGTACTGCGGGCGCTCGGCCATGGCGGTGCGGGGTTTCCGCTGAGGGAGGCGCGGGCTGTACTCGTATCGCCTGTTCCTGGCCCCCGGGTGGAGGATGCCCCACCCGTCCGCACCCCGCATCTCGACCTGGGCACCCACCCACCGCTGTACCGCACACCCTTCGACATGCAGCCGCAGGCACCACCGTCTGTGCTCGGAGAACAACGAAGCCTCCCGCGCCGGAGGCTGCCCCGGCAGAACCGGATCGTGGTGGCGAGCCGGAACTCGTTCACCGACCGGTAGCCGTGCGACGTCCCGCACTGCGACAACACCTCATCCACCTCGGGCGCGCACCTCGGCCGGGTCGCACCGCGCACAGCACGAAGCAGGCAGTGCGGTCTCCCCCCACCCCGTCAACGAAGGAGTTCGCGTCATGCGACAACACATTCGGCTGTGGCGCCGTCGACGCTTCACGCCGGTGACAGCGGCCGCCGCGGTGCTGCTCACCGCTGTAGTGGGCATGCACCCGGCCACGGCGGCAGGTCCGCGACCCACGGCGTCCACGGCGGCCGTCCCCGCCGCGTCGGCGGCGGACGTCAACGGCTTCACCGCGGGCAACGCCGCGATCTCGTCGGTCGACCTGGCCGGCACATGGGGGTTCACCCCGGCGGGCCGGTCGGCGACGTCGATCACCGTGCCGGGCGGCGGCTGGTACAAGCAGGGCTTCACCGATGTGAACGAGGCGGTGTACTCCCGCACCATCACCGTGCCCAACTCCGGGCAACCGCAGTCGACGTGGATCGAGTTCGGCGCGGTGAACCACCAGGCGACCCTGTCGGTCGACGGGCAGACGGTGGCGACCAGGACCACCGCCTTCACACCGTCGAACTTCGACATCAGCGCGTACGCGGCACCGGGTACCACGCACACCATCACGGTCGATGTGAAGGGCAGGGGCGCCCTGAAGAACCCCGCGAACGGCAGGTATCTGGTGCCCGACGCGGCCGACTGGGCCGAGGCCGTACCGCAGGGCATCTTCCGTTCGGCGTTCCTGCGCGTGTATCCGGCGGTGTACGCCAGCGACACGTTCGTCCGTACGTCCGTGGCCAATCAGACCCTCACCTACGACGCGTCGGTGACCAACACCTCCGGCGCCGCGCGGACAGTGACGCTGACCGGTTCGCTCGCCTCCGACAACGCCACGTCGTTCAACTACCCGGCGCTGCCGAGCAGCACGGTGACCGTGGCCGCCCACTCGACCGTCAAGGTGACGGTCGGGCCGGTGGCGTGGAACCTGGGCTCCTCCTCGTACTGGTGGCCCAACGTCCCCTACCGGCAGGGGTATCGCGCCCAACTGCACCGCCTGACGGTCCACGCGGCGACCGACGACGGCCGCACCAGCGACGCGACCTACCGCTTCGGATTCCGGGAGAGCAGCCAGAACGGCGAGTACTACTACCTCAACGGCGTGCGGGTGAACTTCCGCGGCGACAACCTCCAGGGCGCGGACTTCGACCGCATCAACAACGGCGGCAAGGGCGACGCCTACGACACCCTGCCCGGCTTCCTCGCGCCCTCCTCGGGCAACGGCGGCTGGCCGCAGGCGGTCGACAACTACCAGCGGCTCAACTACAACGTGGTCCGCATTCATCAGGAGCCGGCCAGCCCCTACATGCTCGACGTGGCCGACGAGATGGGCCTGATGATCATCGACGAGACCGGCATCCGCGGCTCCAACAGCCTTCAGGACTTCGTCGCCGGGCACGACAACATGGTCGACCACGCCCGCGCGCTGACCCTGCGCGACCGCAACCACCCGGCGATCATCCGCTGGAGCCAGAGCAACGAGCCCGGCAGCAGCGGTATGGACTCGGAGCAGTTCGAGAAGGACCTGTACGCGGCGATGAACGGCAACGACGGCACCCGACCGGTCAGCGTCGACGCGTGGGTCGGCGCCCCGGCCAACCCCTACCCCACCATGACGTACGCCAACTTCGATGTCTTCGGGCACTACTTGGACGGTTTCGGCGCCTACGGCGAGAAGGTCGTGTCGGTGCCCGGCCGGCCCGACGGCGAGGGCGAGTACATCTGGCCGAAGTGCAACACCAAGCAGGGCTTCGAGTGGTTCGCCACCACGATGGTGGCCAAGCGCGGCAAGGACGCCAGCGACTTGCGCCCCTACACCCTGCTGTCCGCCTGGGCGGGCGTCATACCCGGCGTCCGCACCACCGACTTCACCCCCGAAGAGGGCGGCCATCCCGTCTACGGCGCCGACAACCTCTCCGACCCGTGGAGCAATCCGCAGTTCCAGCGGGTGCAGGCCGCCTTCAACCCGGTCGCCGCGATCGACCTGCCCTACTGGTCGGCCTCCGGTGTGTCGGACTCCAACGGCACCTTCCCCCTGCCGCAGGCGGTCCCCGGCTACGCCGCCAACAGCACCGTGAACCGTACGATCTCGGTGTTCAACGACGACTTCACCGGCACCGCCGTGGGCTTCGCCTGGAGCGCCCGCCTCGACAGCGCCACCGGCCCGGTGATCGCCTCCGGGAACACCACCCTCACCGTCCCGCTCGGCTCGAAGGCGACGCAGACCGTGTCGTTCACCGCGCCGCCCAGCGGCTCACGGGTCTACCTCGTCCTGTCCACCAGCAAAGCCGGGACGACCGTGTTCAGCGACGCGGTCGAGTACTTCACGTTGAGCGGCGGCGGGAGCACCGGTCCCGCACCAGGCACCTACCGCATCGTCAACCGCAACAGCGGCAAACCGCTCGCCATCACCGGCAACTCCACGGCCGACGGCGCCCTGGCCGTCCAGCAGACCGGGAACGCGACCTGGACCCTCGGCTCCGCCCAGGACGGCGCCTACACCCTGCGCTACACCGCGAGCGGCAAAATGCTCGACGTCAACGGCTCCTCCACCACGGCCGGACTGCAGTTGCAGCAGTGGTCCGCCAACGGCGGCACGAACCAGCAGTGGTACCTCCGGCCCACCGGTGACGGGTACTACACCATCGTCAGCCGCGCCAGCAGCCTGGCCGCCGATGTGTACGGCCAGTCGACCAGCGACGGCGCCAAAATCGTGCAGTGGACGGCCAACAGCGGCACCAACCAGCAATGGCAGCTGACACCGTCCTGAGCCGGCGGCCCGCCTGTCGGATGTGCCGCCACCTCCCGTGGCGGCACATCCGGGCGGGCGGACATCCCGGGGGGGGCACACACATGGGACGCCACTGCGTCGTCCGTCACCGCGCTCCGGCACAGATGACGGCAGGCGCCCGGGGTCCTTCACCGGGGGCGGCAGGGGGATCCTTCGACTCGCCCGTCGGCGACGCGCTGGGCGAGTCCGACGCATGGGGGCTGCTGGGGGCCGAGCCGCACACCGGTTCCACGTTCGACCTGATCGGCAGCCTGGGGATCGCGATCACCGTGATCCTGTGCGCGACGGTGGCGCCGGCCCGTCTGCCGTGGCTACGCCGACTGGCGGCGCCGGTCATCGCCGTGGGCACCATGTCCCTGACCCTGTACGTGGGCCACATCCTGGTCATCCTGGCCCTGCCCGGCGAGGCGGCCACCCCGCCGGACTCCAACTCCGCCTGGCTGCCGGCCTGCTCCATCGCCGGGGCCACGCTGTTCGCGGCGATCTGGTCCCGCTTCTTCCGCCGCGGACCACTGGAGTACCTGCTCAACGCCACCACCAGACTGGCGAGTTCCGTCCGCTGAGAGCGGGGCGGGCACGCCGGGGGGACTGGCCCGAGGCCGCGCCCCGCCGCTGCGCGCAGTGAGGCGGCGGGGAGCGGCCAACCAGCCCGAAGCGACCGCTGCAAAGGCCCGGTTGGAGCGGCTCACCCCTCGCGAACGCGATGTGCTCGCCCTTCTCGCGCAGGGCGACACCAACGCCGATATCGCAGCCCGGCTCGTCATGCACGAGAGCACCGTCAAGACCCACGTCAGCCGCATTCTGACCGCTCTGGAGGTCACCAACCGCGTCCAGGCGGCCCTGCTTGCCCGTGACGCGGGGCTCTCGGCCTGACGGGTGGAGGCCCAGCGCTCACGTTCCACCCGGCGGGGCGGCGCGGGCGGGGCGGAAGCACGCCACCACTGTCTTGCCGTGTCGCTGGCACTTCATCTGCATCTCGTCCGCGAGCATCCGCACGATCCCCACTCCACGACCGGACGTCTCGCCCATGTGCGGGTCACGCTGGCGGGGCAGGGTCGGGTCCTCGTCGTGGACGCTCACATGGAGGCAGTCGCCGTCCCAGGTGAGGATCAGACGCGCGTCGCTGTGCGCGTGGACATGTGCGTTGGTGAGCAGTTCGGACACTGTCAGGACGACGGCGTCCACCGTCTCGGGCTCGGCGGCGGTCCAGGGCAGGGACTCCAACTGCCTTCGTGTCCATGACCGTCCGGCGCGCACGCCTCCTGAAACGGGAAACGAATGCGCCCAGCCCATCGCCTTGATCGCCACCGGCTTATCCTTCTTCCCGTCCGAAACGAACCGACTCGTACATATCGTGTGCCCGCCGTCGTCGATCGCAGACACAGCGGAGACCGGTCCCTGCCGTACGAGCCGGCCGCTAGGTCGTGTCCGCAAGGTCGCGTCGTCCGCCCGGAGGGCGGGCCCCGCGGCGTCTGGTGCGTGCTCTCGGGGTACCGCGCGGAAGCCCTCGTACGGGATGTCCGTGGGTTTTCGCCCGGTGCGGCGAGAGGGCGTGCCAGGCGTCGCGAGGCAGGCGGGACTTTGCGGCCACGGCCTACGTCACCCGGACGCCCACGATGCAGGTGTCGTCGTCCGTGTCGGACTTGCTGTAGGTGAGCAGGCGGTCCAGCTGCTGGTCGAGCGTGGGCGATACCGTGCGCGCGGCCAGCAGCAGTTGGGCCAGCGACTCCTCCACGGACCGGTCACGGCGTTCGATCAGGCCGTCCGTGTACATCAACAGGGTGTCGTCGACGGCCAGTTGGACCTCCTGTTCCTCGTACGTCGCCTCGGGCAGGGCACCGAGCAGCAGGCCCTTGATCAGGGGCAGCGGCGTCGCTTCGGCGCCGCGCACCAGGACGGGCGGCAGATGGCCTGCCCTGGCCCAGCGCAGGGTGTGGCGGTCGGGGTCGTACAGGCCGCAGACGGCCGTGGCGGTGACGGCCCCGGTCAGATGGTGGGCCACCATGTTGAGCCAGGACAGCAACTGGCCGGGCCCGGCGCCGGTCACGGCGAGTCCGCGCAGGGCGTTGCGCAGGACGACCATGCTGGTGGCGGCCTCGATGCCGTGTCCGGCGACGTCGCCCACGCACAGCAGCACCAGGCCGGACGGCAGTACGACCGCGTCGTACCAGTCGCCGCCGACCAGGTGCTGGGTCTCGGCGGGCCGGTATCGAACGGCCACGCGCAGTCCCGGAGCCTCCAGCGGGGCCTGCGCCGGGGGCATGATCGCGTGCTGGAGCTGGAGGGTGAGCCGGTTGCGTTCACTCGCCCGCTGCTCGGAGTGGGCGAGCTGGTCGCGGGTGGCGGCGAGGGCGACCTCCGTCCAGTGGTGGGCGGAGATGTCCTGGTAGGCGCCCCGGACGACGAACAGCCGGCCGTCGGAGTCGAGGACCGGCTCGGCCACCACGCGGAGGTGCCGGGTCACACCGTCGGGCCGCTGGAGCCGGAAGGCCGCGGACGCGGGCCGGCGGTGGTGCAGCAGGGTGCGCAGGAACCTGCCGATGGCGACGGCGTCATCGCGGTGGGCGTGGGCGGGCAGCTCCTCCAGCGGTACCGGGCCGCTGGAGGATGGCTTGCCGTAGAGGCTGTAGAGCTGGCCGTTCCAGGTGATCTCGCCGGTGAGGAGGTTCTCCTCGAAACCGCCGATACGGCCGAGGCGTTGGGCGTGCTGGAGCAGGTTCGCCAGCCGCGCGGTCTCGTCCTCCATACGCCAGACGAGAAGGACGCTGCCACGGTGCCGGCTGACGCTGATGTCGGCGACCGCGGCCAGCGGGACGTCGTCCACCAGGGCCGTGAGCCGCATACGGCGGGCGCGGAACGGCTCGCCCGTGGCATAGACACGTTCGATCTGCTCGAACAGCTCACTCTCGCCGGCGGCCATCGGATACGTCTCCAGGAACAGCGCTCCGTTGACGGCGCCCCGTGGCCGGCCGGCCGGGTCGAGGAAGGGGGTGTTGACGTGGTGGATGCGGAAGTCGACGAGTTCCCCGACGGCGTCCAGGTGCGGAACGAGCACCAGCGCGGGGTCGTGGAGGCCGTCGGCCAGGTCCATCAGTTCGGTGAGGTCCGGCAGTGTCCCCGGCTGGCTGTCACCGTCGGGACGAGGTGGGGCGTACGTCTCCAGGGTGTGGGCGCACAGCTCGGCCAGGGCCTCGATCTGACGGACGATCTGCGGGGGCTGGGGTCCCAGCGGCGTGGGCCAGACGATTTCCAGCACGCCGTGGATCCGGCCGCCGGCGCCCGCGGGTACGGCGACCCGGCCGCCGTCGGGGTGGTGGCTCCGGCCGATGGAGGGCAGGCCGGTCTCCGACAGGCAGCCGATCCACTGGCCGGTTCGCTCGCCGAGCCCACGCCGCGCCACCGTCACCACGCCCGGCGGCACATAGCGCCAGCGCGCTGCCTCCGCGGCAGGGAATCCGGCACTGCCCGCCAGGGCGAGCGAGCCGTCGGCGCCCAGCGCCCAGATGGCCACGGCTTCCGCGCCGAGCGGCGTCAGCGCGTGTTCCAGCAGGGAGTCGGCCACGGCCTGGGTGTCGTGTGCGGCCAGCGCGCCGCTCTCGGCGGTCCGCAGCCGTACGGCGAAGGAGCCCTTTCCTGGCGGGTCGGTGGCGTCGCTGTGGTCCGTGGTCTCGAGGAGGGCGGTCGTCACGTCGGAGAGCCGGTCGCGCGCGGCCTGGTTGATGACCTCGACGGCGAACTCGAGGGCTGTCACACCCGCTTGTCCGGTCAGCTCGGCGAGCTGCCGGGCCGCCTGTGAGGGCCCGCATCCGAGCCGCTCGACGAGGATGCCCTTGGCCAGCTCGATCAGGGCACGTCCGTCCGCCTCCGCCTGGGCCTTCTGCACCTCGCGGCGCAGTCGCTCCACGGTCGCCGCGAGTCTGCCGACGGGGGACGGCGGCTCCTGCCCCTCGCTGTCCGGCTCGTCCGGCTCTTTCGTACGGGTGACGGCCTGAGCGTCCTCTCCGGCGACGGGCGCCGGGTCCGGCGCGGGCGGCCGGTCCGGCGCGTGGGGATTGCTCACGGTTGATCTGTTCCTCGGCTCGGGCGTCCGGGGACGCCACGCGGTCGGCGGGTGCGTACGGCGGCGGGAGTGACCGTCATACGGACAGCCAGTGCCGGACGCGGCCGATGAGGTCGTCGGTGTCGACCGGCTTGGTGACGTAGTCGTTCGCGCCCGACGCGAGGCTTTTCTCCTGGTCGCCGGGCATGGCCTTCGCGGTGACGGCGATGATGGGCAGATGGGCGTACCGGGGCATCGCACGGATCTCCGCGGTGGCGGTGTAGCCGTCCATCTCCGGCATCATCACGTCCATAAGGACCACCGAGATGTCGGGATGGGCGAGCAGCATCTCGATGCCCTTGCGGCCGTTGTCGGCGTGCAGGACATGGAAGCCGTGGAGTTCCAGCATCCCGCTCAGCGCGAAGAGGTTGCGCGCGTCGTCGTCGACCACGAGCACCGTACAGCCGAGGAACGCGCCGTCGACGACGGCGGCCGGACGCTGGGACTCCTCGGCGCGGACCAGTGACAGCACGTCGCCCGGCTCCTCGGCGGACAGGTGCAGGGTGATGCGTTCGCGCAGTTCGTCCAGGCTGGAGAGAAAGGCGAGCGGGCGGCCGTCCGCACGGGTGCGCAACGTCTGCTCCTGCGCCAGGTCCACGCGGTGACCGGTGTGCACCAGTACGGGTACTCCGGCCAGCGCCGAGTCACCCTCCATGGCCTCCAGCAGACGTGTGCCCTCGTCGTCGGGCATCCCTAGTTCCAGGACGACGCAGTGGCAGGGCGCCGCGGCCAGGGTGCTCGCCGCCTCCTGCGCGCCGATCGCCGTGATGATGTCGATCGCCCCGAGCTGGTCGCCGCCGGGATCGAGGTCGGCGACCGCGCGTTCGGCGACCAGGGTCAGCAGTCCGCGCGGGCGGTCCTCGACGACCAGCAGGCGGCGTCGGCGCGGCTCGGGTGCCGGGGTGGAAGCGGCGTCCGGCCGCGAGGCCGGCGTCAGCTCCCGGCCGGCGGGGTGCGGATGCTCCGTCGGCGGGCCACCGCCGTCGAGCAGTTCCTCGAAGTCGGCGCGGGCCACCGGGAGGTAGAGGGTGAAGGTGCTGCCCTGACCGGGTGTGCTGTCCACCGTGACGGCGCCGCCCAGCAGATGGGCGATCTCCCGGGTGATCGACAGGCCGAGGCCGGTGCCGCCGTACTTGCGGCTGGTGGTGCCGTCCGCCTGCTGGAAGGCTCCGAAGATCGTCTCCAGCTGCTGCTGGGGGATGCCGATGCCGGTGTCCTTCACTCGGAACGCCACGACGGGACCGCCACGGATGACGCCCATCGGCACCTCCCGGTCCCCGGCGGGCTCGATGCGCAGCGCGACGCCGCCGTGTTCGGTGAACTTCACCGCGTTCGACAGGAGGTTGCGCAGGATCTGGCGCAGCCGGGAGTCGTCGGTGAGCAGGTCGGCGGGGGTGCCCGGGGCGGTGGCCACCGTGAAGTCCAGGCTCTTCTGCGTCGTCATCGGCCGGAACGTCGCCTCGACGTACTCCAGCAGTTTGCGCAGGGGGACCCGCTCGGGAGTGACGTCCATCTTGCCCGCCTCGACCTTCGACAGGTCGAGGATGTCGTTGATCAGCTGCAGCAGGTCCGAGCCCGCCGAGTGGATGATGCCCGCGTACTCGACCTGCTTGGGCGTGAGGTTGCGGGAGGGATTCTGGGCGAGCAACTGGGCGAGGATCAGCAGGCTGTTGAGCGGGGTGCGCAGTTCGTGGCTCATGTTCGCCAGGAACTCCGACTTGTACTTCGACGCCAGGGCCAGCTGCTGGGCGCGTGTCTCCAGCTCCTGCCGTGCCTGCTCGATCTCCAGGTTCTTGGCCTCGATGTCCCTGTTCTGCGAGGCCAGCAGGGAGGCCTTCTCCTCCAGTTCGGCGTTGGAGCGCTGGAGTTCGTCCTGCTGGACCTGCAACTCCTCGGAGCGTGCCTGGAGTTCGGCGGTCAGCCGCTGGGACTCCCCGAGCAGTTCGTCGGTGCGGGCGTTGGCCACGATGGTGTTGAGGTTGACGCCGATGGTCGGCATCAGCTGGGTGAGGAAGTCCTGGTGGATCTGGGTGAAGGCGGTGACCGAGCCCAGCTCGATGACACCGAGGACCTGGTCCTCGACCACGATGGGCAGCACCACCAGGGCGCTGGGCACGGCCTGTCCGAGCCCGGAGGAGATGGTCACATAGCCCGGCGGCAGCTCCTCCACGATGATGGCGCGGCGGTTGCGCGCCGCCTGCCCGACCAGTGAGCGTCCGACGGGGATGCGCTCGGGCCGGTCGGTGTCGTGGGGATAGCCGTACGAGCCCACGAGCCGCAGCTCGGGACCGCGCTCGGTGTCCTCGGCGAGGTAGAAGGCGCCGTACTGCGCGGAGGCCAGCGGCGCGAGCTCGTCCATGATGAGCTCGGCGACGACGGGCAGCTCGCGGTGGCCCTGCATCAGGCCGGAGATCCGGGCGAGATTGGTCTTCAGCCAGTCCTGCTCCTGGTTGGCCCGGGTGGTCTCCCGCAGGGACTCCACCATGGAGTTGATGTTGTCCTTGAGGTCGGCGACCTCGCCGGAGGCCTCGACGGTGATCGAGCGGGTCAGGTCGCCCTCGGCAACGGCGCTGGTCACCTCGGCGATCGCGCGGACCTGGCGGGTGAGGTTCCCGGCGAGTTCGTTGACGTTCTCCGTGAGCCGCTTCCAGGTGCCCTCGACGCCCTCCACCTCGGCCTGTCCGCCGAGGCGTCCCTCGCTGCCGACCTCGCGGGCGACGCGGGTGACTTCGGCGGCGAACGACGACAGCTGGTCGACCATCGTGTTGATGGTGGTCTTCAGCTCGAGGATCTCGCCGCGGGCGTCGACGTCGATCTTCTTCGACAGGTCGCCGCCCGCCACCGCCGTCGTCACCAGGGCGATGTTGCGGACCTGGCCGGTGAGGTTGTTGGCCATCGAGTTGACGTTGTCGGTCAGGTCCTTCCAGGTCCCCGCGACGTTCGGCACATGGGCCTGGCCCCCGAGGCGCCCCTCGGTGCCGACCTCGCGGGCGACGCGGGTGACCTCGTCGGCGAAGGCGGAGAGCGTGTCGACCATCGTGTTGATGACGTCCGCCAGGGCGGCGACCTCGCCCTTGGCCTCGACGGTGATCTTCTGGGACAGGTCGCCGCGCGCGACGGCCGTGGCGACCTGGGCGATCGAACGGACCTGGCCGGTCAGGTTCGACGCCATCACGTTGACGTTGTCCGTCAGGTCCTTCCAGGTGCCCGACGCGCCCCGGACGATGGCCTGTCCGCCCAGATTGCCCTCGGTGCCGACCTCGCGGGCGACCCGGGTGACCTCGTCGGCGAAGCCGGACAACTGATCCACCATCGTGTTGATGGTGTTCTTCAGCTCCAGAATC